>NZ_JBWJZE010000008.1:0-350136 GCF_056429085.1 Bradyrhizobium sp. CFUWI | reverse complement strand
GCCCCATGTGGTCCCCCAACCCCGTGGCGCGCGATCAGAGGGTGATGCCCGTGGAAGTGGCCGCCGATCGATGTCCGGCGATGTACGCGAAGCTTGGTTAGGATTCCATTCCGGATCACTACGGACACGATAACGGTTGCGATGTGTTCATTCGGCATCGGCGCCGCGATCGCTGTCGTCTGAATCCGGAGCGCGCGGCCAAGATGTCCACATCTCCCGGCGCTGCGAAACCTGCATTTCACCGGCCTGTCATCGAACTGGTCTAGCGCTGCTCCCGTCATCGCTGACGGTCAAGGAGCAAGCCATGTCGAAGCCGGTGCTGGGCGCCGCATTGTCCATCAAATCGATTCCCGCGCATCGCGACTGGCTTCTGGAGCGGCAGCGCGATCTCGAAATCCAGGATTTCTTCCGCGCCGATCTTCTCGACAGCGATTGGCGCAGCACCGCTGGCGAGATCAAGCAGATGCTGTCAGGCCATACCGGCCGGCTCGGCATCCACGGTCCGTTCTGGGGATTCAAGATCGACAGCCACGATCCCATGATCCGTCAGGCGGTGACCAAGCGCCTGCTTCAGGGGCTGGATGCCGCCGAGTTCCTCGGCGCGACGCAGATGGTGATCCATTCGCCGTTCACGACCTGGGATCACAACAATCTCGATCTCTATCCGGACAATCGCAACAATCTCGTCGAGCGCGTCAAGGCGACGCTCGCCGAAGTGGTCGCGCGCGCCGAAACCGTCGGCTGCGAGATCGTCATCGAGAACATCGAGGACAAGGATCCGCGCGACCGCGTTCGTCTCGCCAAGGCACTCGAAAGCGCCAAGGTTCGCGTCTCGCTCGATACCGGTCACGCCAACTACGCCCACATCTCCACCGGCGCGCCGCCGGTCGACTACTACGTCGAGACCGCCGGCGACATGCTGACGCATGTGCATCTGCAGGACACCGACGGCTTTGCCGACCGGCACTGGGCCCCGGGCGAGGGCAACATCCCCTGGGTCGCCGTGTTCCGCGCGTTGGGACGGCTGACGTCCAACCCGCGCCTGATCCTCGAACTTCGCAATCACGACGATGTCCGCGCCGGCGCAGCCCATCTCGCCGCGCTCGGTCTCGCCGAATAGCCGCATCATCCAGGGCAGGGGTTACCGCCATGAGCAAATTTACCCGTCGTACCATCCTGAAATCCGGCGGCGCGGCCGCGAGCACATTGCTGCTGCCGCGCTTTGCCATCGCGCAAGGCGACAACCGTCCGTCGGTGACGATCGCCGTGCAGAAGGTCACCAACGCGAACGTGCTCGACGTGCTGCGCGAGCAGTCCAATGTCGGCGAGCGCGTGTTCTTCTCCTCGATCTGGGAAGGTCTGATCTCGAAGAACTGGCGCGGCAATTTGGAAGCCGTGCCGGGCCTTGGCACCGAATGGCGCCGCATCGACGACCAGACCGTCGAGGTGAAGCTGCGCCAGGGCGTCAAGTTCCACAATGGCGACGAGCTTACGGCCGACGACGTCGTCTTCACGTTCAGCCGCGAGCGCATGTTCGGCGAGAGCGAGGCCAAGAACCGCTCCACGATCAAAGCGTTCGAGAAGATCCCGACGCCGCGGCCCGGAAAGGAGCTGCCGCCTGATGTGCCGGCCGTCGCCCGCCGCATCTGGCCCGATCTCGTGCGCGTCGATGCTGTCGACAAGTACACCGTGCGCTTCTACAACGCGACGCCCGACGTCACCATCGAGGGCCGGCTGTCGCGCTACGGCTCCGACATCATGAACCGCCGCGCCTGGGAGGAGTCTGCGAGCTATCTCGACTGGGCGCGCAAGCCCGTCACGACCGGCCCCTACAAGGTCGTCGAGCTCAAGCCCGATGTGTCGCTGACCCTGGAAGCCCATGACGAATATTGGGGCGGCCGTCCGCCGCTGAAGCGCATCCGCTTCCTCGAAGTGCCTGAAGTCGCCAGCCGCATCAACGGCCTGCTGTCGGGCGAGTACCAGTTCGCCTGCGACATCCCGCCGGACCAGATCGCCGGCATCGAGAAGAATTCGGCGTTCGAAGTGCAGGGCGGCACGATTCAAAACCACCGCCTGACCGTGTTCGACAAGAATCACGCCGTGCTCGCCAATCCGCTGGTGCGGCGCGCCTTCACTCACGCGATCGACCGCCAGGCCATCGTCGACAGCCTGTGGGCCGGCCGCACCCGCGTGCCGAAGGGCCTGCAATGGGAGTTCTACGGCGACATGTTCAACGCCGATTGGAACGTGCCGGCCTATGATCCGAAGCTGGCGCAGGATCTGCTCAAGCAGGCCAATTACAAGGGCGATCCGATTCCATATCGCCTGCTCAACAATTACTACACCAACCAGGTCGCGACCGCGCAGGTGCTGGTCGAGATGTGGAAATCGGTCGGCCTCAACGTGCAGATCGAGACCAAGGAGAACTGGTCGCAGATCATGGAGCGCGCGCCGACCCGCGCCGTGCGCGACTGGTCGAACTCGGCGGCGTTCAACGATCCCGTGTCCTCGCTGGTCGCCCAGCACGGACCGAACGGCCAGCAGCAGCAGATCGGCGAATGGACCAATGTCGAGCTGAACAAGCTCTCGGAATTCCTGGAGACCTCGACCGACCGTGCCGCGCGCAAGAAGGCGTTCCGCCGCATGCTGGAGATCGCCGAGCGCGAGGATCCCGCCTACACGGTGCTGCACCAGAACGCGACCTTCACCGCCAAGCCGAAATCGATCAAGTGGAAGGCAGCGCCGGCCTTCGCGATGGATTTCCGCGCCGGCAATTTCGAGGCGTAGCCGTGGCGCCGCTGGTCAACATTGCAGGTCTCAGCGTCGCCTTCAGCGGCGTGCCGGTCCTGCGCGGCGTCGATCTCACCCTGCACAAGGGCGAAGCCCTCGGTCTCGTCGGCGAGTCCGGCTCCGGCAAGTCCGTGACCTGGCTCGCCGCACTCGGCCTCCTGCCGCGGCATGCGCGGGTCTCCGGCAAGGTGACCCTCGAGGGGCGCGAGATCCTCGGCGCGCCGGCCACCGAGCTCGACCGCGTCAGGGGCGGGCGTATCGCCATGATCTTCCAGGATCCGGCGAGCTCGCTCAACCCGGTGCTGACGATCCGCAGGCAGCTCTGCGAAGCGCTGGCGCTGCATCGGAATCTCCAAGGTAATGCCTTGAAGGCGGAAGCGCGGCTGCTGCTCGATCTCGTCGGCATTCCCGACGCAGGCCGGCGGTTGGACGCCTATCCGCACGAATTTTCCGGCGGCCAGGTCCAGCGCATCATGATCGCGATGGCGCTCGCGGGAAATCCGGACCTCCTGATCGCGGACGAGCCGACCACGGCGCTCGATGCCACCATCCAGGCGCAGATCCTGGAGCTGCTCTCGACGGTTCGCCGCGAGCTCGGGATGGCGCTGGTCCTGATTAGCCACGATCTCGGCGTCGTCGCCGAGAACTGCGACCGCGTCGCGGTGATGTATGCCGGCCGCATCGTCGAGGAAGCTCCCAGCAACCAGCTCTTCGCCGATCCCGCGCACCCCTATGCGCAGGGCCTGATCGGTGCACTGCCGCCGCTCGACGGGCCCCGCCGGCGCCTCACCGCCATTCCCGGAACGGTGCCCGATCCCGCAAAAATGCCTGGTGGATGCGCCTTCGCGCCGCGTTGCGCGCTGGCGTATGAGCCGTGCGGGCTCGCCGCGCCGAGCCTGGCGCCGATCGCGGATGACCGCCGCGTTGCCTGCATTCGCGCCGAGGCCTCCCGCCGCGCGCTGCTTGGGATCGCCGCCGAATGAGCCCGCCGCTCGTCGAGGTGTCCGCGATCTCGCGCAGCTATGCGATGCGCTCGGGCATGTTCGGCCGAGCTACGGCCGTGCACGCCGTCGACGGCGTGTCGCTCGCGATTGCCAAGGGGCAGACGTTGGGTCTCGTCGGTGAGTCCGGCTCGGGCAAATCGACAACGGGGCGTATCGTGCTCGGTCTCGAGCCGCCCGATCGCGGCGAGGTGCGGTTCGACGGCAAGCCGATGGCGATGCCCGCAACGGCCGCATGGCGCGCGCAGCGTGCGCGCATGCAGATGATCTTCCAGGACCCGCTCGGCGCGCTGGACCGGCGCTTGCCGGTCGCAACCCAAATCCGCGAGCCGCTCGACATTCACGGCATCGGCACGCCCGCGGATCGCGAGGAGCGCGTCCGCGAATTGCTGCGCGCGGTCGAGCTGACGCCGGCGCATGGCGCGCGCTATCCGGGTGCGCTCTCCGGCGGCCAGCGCCAGCGCATCGTGCTGGCGCGGGCGCTCGCCACCAAGCCCGATTTCCTCGTCTGCGACGAGCCGGTCAGCGCGCTCGACGTCTCGATCCAGGCGCAGGTGGTGAACCTGCTCTGCGATCTCCAGGCGGAGCTGTCGCTGACGCTGCTGTTCATCAGCCACGATCTGCGCGTCGTCCGGCAGATCAGCAACATCGTCGCGGTGATGTATCTCGGCCGCATCGTCGAGATCGGCAGTGCCGACGATCTGTTCGCGCGGCCGGAGCATCCTTACACGCAGGCACTGGTCTCGGCGTCGCCGGCACCTGGCCGCCGCAGTACGGGCCGCATCGTGCTGGCGGGCGATCCGCCGAACCCGGCGGCGCGCCCGCAAGGCTGCGCCTTCCATCCGCGCTGTCCGCGCGCGATTGCGCGCTGTGCAAGCGAGGTGCCGGCGTTGTCCGCTATCGGCGACGACCGTCAGGTGGCCTGCCACCTCGTCACGGGCGTGCAAACGCGGGATGCGGCGTGATGGGACGCTATTTCGCCGTCCGCATCGGCCGCGCCGCGCTCACGATCGTCCTCGTCGTCACCTTCGCCTTCATCGTGTTGCGGCTGTCGGGCGATCCCGCGCTGATGATCCTGGGACCAGAGGCGCCGCCCGAAGTGCTTGCCGCGTTCCGCAAGGCCTGGGGTCTCGATGATCCCATCTGGTTTCAGTATCTCGATTATTTCGGCGCCATCGCCAAGGGCGAGCTCGGCCGCTCCATGCGCGACGGACGGCCCGCGATCGAGCTGGTGCTGGAGCGCATCCCGGCGACGCTGGCGCTGACCCTGCCGGCCTTCTTCTTCAAGGTCGCGATCGGCGTTCCCGCCGGCATCTACGCCGCGCTGCACCGGGGCTCCGCCATCGATCGCGCCGTGATGACGACGGCAGTCGCGGGCTTCACCGTGCCGAGCTTCGTGCTCGCGCTGATCCTGGTTCTGGTCTTCGCCGTGCAGCTCGGCTGGCTGCCCTCGGGCGGGCAGGACAGCTGGCGCCATGCCATTTTGCCGATCACGACGCTGAGCTTAGGGGGCGCTGCCGTGCTGGCGCGCTTCACCCGCAGCGCGATGCTGGAAGTGCTGGGCCAGCCCTATATCCGCACCGCCTCGGCCAAGGGCCTGCCGTGGCGCAAGGTGGTGACGTCACATGCGCTACCGAATGCGGCGATCCCGACCGTCACGATTCTCGGCTTCATGGTCGGCACGCTGATCGCGGGCGCGGTGGTGGTTGAGAGCGTGTTCGCCTGGCCGGGAGTAGGGCGCCTGCTCGTCGTCGCCGTCGCCAACCGCGACCTTGCCGTCGTGCAATGCATCCTGCTGCTGGTCGCCATGACCATGGTCACGTCAAATCTGATCGTCGACTTCCTCTACGGCTTCCTCGATCCGCGCCTGCGCGCCAAGGGAGCGCATGCATGACCGACGCCGCGTTGAAGGACACGGCCAGCCGCCGCATCAGCCTGCCGGCGATCCCGGTCTCGGTCGCCCTCGCGGTGACCTGGATCGTCGCGATGCTCGTGATCGCCGCCTTTGCCGAGAAGATCGCGCCCTACGGCTTCACCCAGCTCGACCTGCGCAACCGGCTGGCGGCGCCCGGCCATGCCGCGCACTGGCTCGGCACCGACGAGCTCGGCCGGGACGTGCTGTCGCGGCTTCTCGTCTCGATCCGCATCTCGCTGCTGATCGCCTTCGGCGCGACCGCGATTTCGGCGATCGTCGGCACCATGCTCGGCTTCCTCGCCGCGCATTTCCGCGGCGCCGTCGAGCAGCTCGTGCTGATGCTGACCGACTTCCAGGCCAGCATGCCGTTCCTGATCATGGCCCTCGCCGTGCTCGCCTTCTTCGGCAATTCGTTGCCGCTCCTGATCGGCTTGATGGGCCTGTTCGGCTGGGAGCGCTACGCCCGCATCGCGCGCGGCCTTGCCATCTCCGCCAACGCGCAAGGCTATGCCGCCGCGGTCCGCCAGCTAGGGGCGACGCCGCCGCGGATCTACTTCAGGCACATCCTGCCCAACATCGCCTCGACCTTGATCGTCTCGACCACGCTGGTCTTCCCCGAGGTGATCCTGATGGAATCGGGTCTGTCCTTCCTCGGCCTCGGCGTGCAGCCGCCGATGACCAGCCTCGGCAACATGGTCGGCTACGGCCGGGAATATCTGACCCGGGCGCCCTGGATCATGCTGGCCCCGGCAACCACCATCGTGATCACCACGCTGGCCGTCTCCGTGATCGGCGACTGGCTGCGCGACCGGCTCGATCCGACGCTGCAATAGGGGCTCCGACGCCCCCGCCGTCATTCCGGGGCGCGCCGCAAGGCGCGAACCCGGAATCCATTGTCCCGCGGGTGCTGCCGCCCGATGGATTCCGGGTTCGATGCTGCGCATCGCCCCGGAATGACGGGACTTAACGACGAAAACCCCGCGCCGGGAGCAGGGGAGCCCTGTCATGCCCAAGTTCCCGTTGCGCCCCGCCACCCCGTGCGCTATCCGGCCACAAAGGCCTGAGGCGGCACCAGATTTTCCCGCCTTAGCCCAACCCGAGGACGGAAACCGCCATGCCAGCCTATCGCTCCCGTACCACCACCCACGGCCGCAACATGGCGGGCGCCCGCGGCCTCTGGCGCGCGACTGGCATGAAGGACGGCGATTTCGGCAAGCCGATCATCGCGGTGGTCAATTCCTTCACCCAGTTCGTGCCTGGCCATGTCCATCTCAAGGACCTCGGCCAGCTCGTCGCCCGCGAGATCGAGCAGGCCGGCGGCGTGGCGAAAGAGTTCAACACCATCGCGGTCGACGACGGCATCGCCATGGGCCATGACGGCATGCTCTACAGCCTGCCGTCGCGCGAGCTGATCGCCGACAGCGTCGAGTACATGGCCAACGCGCACTGCGCCGACGGCCTCGTCTGCATCTCCAATTGCGACAAGATCACCCCCGGCATGCTGATGGCAGCGCTCAGGCTCAACATCCCCGCCGTGTTCGTCTCGGGCGGCCCGATGGAGGCTGGCAAGGTCAAGCTGGCCGGCAAGACCAAGGCCGTCGACCTCATCGACGCCATGGTCGCCGCGGCCGACTCCAAGGTCAGCGACGACGACGTCAAGGTGATCGAGCGCTCGGCGTGCCCGACCTGCGGCTCCTGTTCGGGCATGTTCACCGCCAATTCCATGAACTGCCTGACCGAGGCCCTGGGCCTCGCGCTGCCCGGCAACGGCTCGGTGGTCGCAACCCATGCCGACCGCAAGCGCCTGTTCGTCGAGGCCGGCCACACCATCGTCGATCTGGTTCGCCGCTATTACGAGCAGGACGACGCTTCGGTGCTTCCGCGCAACATCGCCAACTTCAAGGCGTTCGAGAACGCCATGACGCTCGACATCGCGATGGGCGGCTCGACCAACACCGTGCTGCATCTGCTCGCCGCCGCCCATGAAGGGCAGGTCGCCTTCACCATGAAGGACATCGACCGTCTCTCGCGCCGCGTGCCGGTGCTGTGCAAGGTCGCGCCGTCGGTCGCCGACGTGCATGTCGAGGACGTCCATCGCGCCGGCGGCATCATGGGCATTCTGGGCGAGCTCGATCGCGCCGGCCTGATCGACACCTCGGTCTCGACCGTGCACGCGCCGACCATGAACGAGGCGCTGGAGCGCTGGGACATCAAGCGCACCAAGAGCGAAGCGGTGCGCACCTTCTTCCGCGCCTCGCCCGGCGGCATTCCGACCCAGGTCGCCTTCAGCCAGGAGCGCCGCTACGACGAGCTCGACGCCGACCGCGAGAAGGGCGTGGTGCGCGATCTCGACCACGCCTTCAGCAAGGACGGCGGCCTCGCCGTGCTCTACGGCAATCTCGCGCAGGACGGCTGCATCGTGAAGACCGCCGGCGTCGACGCCTCGATCCTCAAATTCTCCGGCCCGGCGCGCGTGTTCGAAAGCCAGGACGCGGCGGTGGACGGCATTCTGGGCGGCAAGGTCGTCGCCGGCGAGGTCGTGGTCATCATCTACGAAGGCCCGCGCGGCGGTCCCGGCATGCAGGAGATGCTGTATCCGACCAGCTATCTGAAATCGATGGGCCTCGGCAAAGCCTGCGCGCTCGTCACCGACGGCCGCTTCTCCGGCGGCTCCTCGGGGCTGTCGATCGGCCATCTGTCGCCGGAAGCGGCAGAGGGCGGCAATATCGGCTTGGTCCGCACCGGCGACATCATCGCCATCGACATCCCGAACCGCAGCATCACGCTGGAGGTCTCCGATGAGGAGCTCGCCAATCGCCGCGCCGCCGAGGAGGCGAAGGGCGATGCCGCCTGGCAAGCAGTGGGTCGCAAGCGTAACGTCTCGACTGCACTGCAGGCCTACGCCGCACTCACCACCAGCGCCGCGCGCGGCGCCGTGCGCGAGGTCAAGCGGCGCCTGAGGTAGGCGCCTGATCGGCGGCGCCGCAAGGCTGGATCGCAAGGCTGGATCGATTGCTCCGGAGCGGATGGCGACTCCACGCCAGCGCAGATGATGCGCTGTTGCAGGACAGTGGGGCCGGAGGTCTGCAAAGAAACGGCCCCCGCCGTCCGGGGTGTGGGCTATTGGGGGGTGGAGGCGAGAGCCGTTTGCGAAGTGGGCACCCGACAAGCGGGCTCGCCCGCCAGGCATCATCAACCTAATGCATTTGTCCACATCCCGCTATTTAAATTTCATTAATTTTTATTTTATTTACGATTTAATCGTGCCATCCTCTGGATAATGGCCGAAATCAATTTTTCCGAATTCGGCCCGAGGCCGTGGCACATTCGAAATCCGTCCGCAACGGTCCGGATTGTCAGTAGCGGAGTTAGCCATGAGTCATGCTCCATCACTCGTGCCGCAAGTCACGACCGACCGCGACGTCTATCTCGTGCTCGATGACTTCGGCCGGCGGCTGGGCCGCGCCTGGTGTGAGACGGCCGAGGAGGACGCCAATCGCGCGACCCTGCTCAGACATCTCGCCGAAGGCCAATATCTCCATCCGGTCCGTATCGTGGCCTTCAATACCGCGGAGGGATGGTCGCGAGATGCCACCGCAGATGTCGCCGACGAGCTTCGTCGCCGATTTGTCGAACTCGAGGAGACCGATCCCTCGCTGCTGGAGTTCTTGGAAAGAGCTGCGAGGCATTGAGCTCGGCCATCGGAGGCGAATGAACGGGAGACGCCACGTCGCGCGTTGATGGGCGTGGTCAACGAGTTCTTACCGGTCGGCCGTGATCGGCCGTTCGCATTAAGGATGCCCTGATGAACTTCAGCGGCCCTGGATTTTGCGGCGTATAATGCGCCACCTTCGCAAATCCATTTCGGGCAACTGGGGCACCACATGATGTCGCGTACTCTTGCTGTTGTTTTCTCGACCGCCGTCGCCGCGATATCGATGACGGGCGCAGCCTCCGCCGGCTGCTACAATTGCTACACGCCGCCGCCGTGCCAGACCTGCTATCAGCAGCAATACGCGCCGCCCCAGTACCGCGCCGTCGACGAGACCGTGATGGTGTCGCCCGGCGCCGTCGTCGCACATCGCACACCCGCGCAATACCGCACCGTGATGGTGCCGCAGACCGTGATGGTCGCGCCGCCCAGCGTCCAGTACCAGCAGATCCCGCCGCAATACGCCACGCGCCAGCGCGTCGAGATGGTCTCGCCCGGCTACTCCTATTACGCCCCGGTGCAGATGAACTGCGCATCCTGCGGGTACTGAGCCGGACACAGCTGCGAACGGTTTCGAACGGCGCTCCTCACGGGGCGCCGTTTGCTTTTTGCCAAATGCGGGAGGCCGGTCGCCGTCAAGCCTCTGGATGAGGCTGAGCGGCATGGGTGCTCATTGCAACTGCGGGCCGCGCCCACGGTCCTCATCCTGAGGGCCCGCCGCCGGCGGGCGTCTCGAAGGATGGCCACAGGCGGGATCACTCCCATGTCCGATTGCCCTCCTGAAAGGGGCCCAGAGGCAAGGGCGCCCAACTTCGCGTTGCCTTGCGCCGTCGACTGCGTTAAGCGACAGCCATTCCGCGCTTGGAAGGGTGGCCGAGTGGTTTAAGGCACCGGTCTTGAAAACCGGCGTGCCCGCAAGGGTACCGTGGGTTCGAATCCCACCCCTTCCGCCAGCACAGCGCTCCCCCTTTCTTTGGGACCACCCCGGAACTTCACAGCGAAATCAGCTGGTTGGACGGAAGGGCTCGACGCCAGCTGCACGGCTTGTCACAGATACGGGGTGGCTGCCGAGGGGCGAACTAGGGTTCAGCTACTGCTCTTTGGTGGATTGCTCCGAAGATGCTGCATCGCCTGGTCGAGCATTGGAGAAATCATTCCCGTAACGTCCACCATGCGTCCACCGATCACTTCCGGTTTGGCCGGTCGCGTCGAATGCTCTGAAATTCCTCCGGCCCTTTGACGAGGCGCCGCTTACGGCTGACTTGGGCCTCTGGGCTGGCTGCCGTATCGGCGATCTCGTTGATCGCATCGGCTGCTAGTTCGCGAGCGCGTTGCTTGGCATCTTGGCGCCCCTTCATGTCTTCGCTTTTGCCCTGACTTTCGATCTTGATCCTCAGGCCAATCGCAACGAGCCGGCGAATAGCATGCGCTCGGGTGAGGGTCTTGTCGCGTGATGATGCGATCCATGCATCTATCGCCGCAAGCTCGGAAGGATGCCAGCGCTCGCCAACCTGGATCCCCTTACCAGTCGGCGGCGGGCCTCGTTTTTTCTTTGGTACCACACGTGTCTTAGCCATAAACCATGGTACCATAGAAACAAGCCGAGGGGGAGCTGCTTCCCCAATGGTTTTAAGCACGTTCACACGCAACCACATTTTGCTGGCGGGTCACATTTTCCGACTTTCCAAATCTCCGTTTATGATCCGGGGGATCGATTCGGCAGCATCTCGGTTAGACGAGGATGTGCATCCAGGCGACGACGCGGGCGGTATTGGTCGGCCTTGCTGGCCTACTTGTCTCTGCTTGCGCGAGCTCCGATCACGCCAACTCCGGCGCGACGGTTCGATCCGGCGCACGATGGGCACGAGACCTTGGTGAACCGCCCCCGAGCCGACCATCCGCCGATGCAGCAGCAATCCCTGCGACCAAAGCGGATCTTAATGCTGCTCGCGAGAGGGCGCGGCGATAGGGCTCGGGAGGGCACGCTTGAGCCCGCCGGTTAACGCGGGAAAGCCGCACCAACGAAAAAATGCCCCAGCCGCTGTCTGGACGGCTGGGAGGTACCAAAGGAGGGTCTCACCTGTTCTTCGTCAGATGTGAGAGGCTAACCGTCGCGACGGGGTCACGTTCCTAGACGAGTGCCTGGGCCGCGCCAAACGTTGTCGCAACTGTGATTTTGGCGTGTAGCCACCTAGGGTAGTATGACAGCGGTTCTCACCTATGATTTTTTGGCAACGGAGCCCGAAATGATTACCGCCGCAGCCTGCCAAGAAACAGCAGAGCGCTACAAAGCACTTTCCAGAGGTCCAGGTATTTCAGCCTCGCGGGCCTCCCTTTTGAAGAACATCGCAAAGAGCTTCGCCGGCTTGGCCACCCAGTTGGACAGACTAGCAGCACTCACGAGAGACGAAGGTCGTCGGTAAACGGTCCGCCTCAGTGGGCGGCGTCTTTCGCGCCTATGATCGCAAGCTTTGGATTGCCACGCTCGAAGTCGGGTCGCACGTCGGCGCCGCGACATCCGCAGCCCTGGCAGACGAAGCATGGCTCCAGATCGGACGGCCTCATGTGGTCCGGCCACCCATCCGCATCAAGAGCGACGTTATGCGCGCAATGGCAACAGACCAGCCGTAGCGAGCGCGTGAGCCAAGCCTGGCTCGCAGCTAGGCTGGGCCCCGCGTGATCCTCTGTCCGCCTCGCTTTTGCTGGCGCGTTTGCGAACCGGCTCAGCTCTTCGGACCGGCGCCCTTCAGCGCGTTCCAGGCAGCCTGGTTCGCCTGATCGAACGCCTTGCGGGATTCGGCGAGGGCGGCGCTCAGGACCGACCAGGATTCGCTGCCGGCTTGCTTCAGCTTCTGCAGACGCGCTTCAGCTTCGGATGCATCCGATTTCATCTGCTTGAGCGCGGCATCGACGTCGACGGTGCGGGCTGTTGCGACTTTGCCGGCGGCTTCGCGGAATTTGTCCGCGGCTTCGCGCCAGGCCTTGGCCTGTGCCGCCGCAACGTCCTTGAACGTGGCCTGCTGCTGCTCGAACTGTTTGCCTGCACCCTCGAAGTAGGTCTTCATCTGGGCTTCGAATCCGGCCCATTGCTTTTCCAGGTCGGCCTTGGCGTCCGTCCAGGCGGCTTCACCTGCTTCCGCCTGGCTCTTGAGCATCGCCTGAAATTCGTCACGGCGCTTCGTCAGGTCGGACAGCAGTTGATCCGTCTTCACCTTGGATTCTGCCTTGGCCTGGCCGGCTTTGACCTCGAACGAGGCCAATGCGGCATCCATCTCGTCGATCCGCTCCTTGGCCCAATTGAGATAATAGTGCACGCTGCTCTGCTGTGACATGGCCGTCTCCATCTGCTTGCCGACGCCAGGTTCCCAGAGCTTGATCCAGCCCGTATTGACCTGTCTCAATCATGTTGCGGTCTCACGACATTGCGATTGCGGAGCCGCGCCGTGCAAAGCCGCGCCCCGTGCCGGAGGGGAGCCAGCAGCGCGGCGGTCTGATCGAAGGTCTTATCTCCGGCCCTCGCACACAGAACCGTATCCCTGTAGCGTGGAACCCCTTGAGCGTTCAGAGCGTTTAGACGCGAACGTGATTTGCGAGGTCCACCTGCTTCAGAGTTCATCGACCCTGGTTCCCGGCGACACCGTCTGGCGACGGTGCAAGGCGCGGCGCGTGGCGGTCCTGAACGATGCGGCCGCTTATTTCGCGGCCCTGCGCGAGGCGCTGCTCGAGGCTCAAGACCTCGTCTACATCGTCGGGTGGGATATCCATAGCGAGACCAGGTTGGTCGGAGCTTCCGGACGGGCGGATGACGGTCTGCCCGAACAACTCGGCCCATTCCTGCGCGCACTCGTGCAGCGCCGGCCGGGCCTGCGGATCAACATTCTGGTCTGGGACTTCGTCTCGTTCTACGCCTCGGAAAGGGAATGGAATTCCGCGGCCAAATTCACCGCCGACACAGACGGCCGCGTCCAGTTCGAGATGGATTCCACGCTTCCGTTCGGTTCGGCTCAGCACCAGAAGATCGTCTGCATCGACGGTGCGCTGGCCTTCGTCGGCGGGCTCGATCTGACGATCAGGCGCTGGGACACGAGCGAGCATTGCGCCGATCAGCCGTTGCGCTGCGACCCTCAGGGAAAGCCATACAAGCCGTTTCACGATGTTCAATGCCTGGTAGACGGGGAAGCTGCCGCCTCGCTGTTCGAGCTGGCGGAGGAGCGCTGGCGTGCGGCAGGCCAACAGACGCGTGATCGCCGCGCGCCGAAGAGCATGCGCTGGCCGTTGCATGTGCCGGTCGAGGCCGAGCAGATGCCGGTGGGCATCGCCAGGACCGACGTCGTTTGCCCCGTGGGTTCGACCATCAGGGAGGTCGAACGCTCGCTGATTGCAGCGATCCGGTCCGCGACGGGCTTCGTCTATATCGAGAACCAGTTCACCAGCGCCATCAAGATCGCGCGTGAGCTGGTGGAGCAGATGAAGCGCGTGCCGTCGCTGCGGGTTCTGGTCGTCGCTCCGAAACTGCACTCCTCGTGGCTGGAATCCCAAGCCATGCAAAACGGCCGCGGCGCCTTCATCGATTGCTTCAGCGAGGCGGGTGTGGCCGATCGAATCCGCTTCGTCTACCCGGTCTCACGCGACGGGGAGGGGGAGGCTGCCGTGATGGTGCACAGCAAGCTCATGATCGTCGACGATCGGATCTTGCGAATCGGATCGGCCAATTTGAACAATCGGTCGATGGGCGCCGATAGCGAATGTGACCTGATCTTTGAAGCCGAATCCGATGAGCACCGGGAGTTCATCGCTTCGGTTCGCCGACGCCTGATCGGCCACTTTTGCGGCCTCGACGAACGCAGCGTCAGGCAAGACGACGATCGCCTTTTTGCTCTCCTGGACGAGGTGTCGAGAGCTGATCGGACGAAGGCGCTGCGGGACGTGGAGTTCTCGGTCCTGACCAGCACTCTGGCCACGATGGTTCAGCCGGTGGCGGACCCTGAGCGGCCTCTTCACCTCGAGCGGGCGGCATCGCGCATGTGGACTACCAAGACCATCATCGGGATCGTATCGATCGCCTTGGCGCTTTTTGGCTTGGCAATGGCCTGGTCGTACACGTCCTTGAGCGGTTTCGCCGACACCGGGCGCGTCTCGAATTTGCTGTCTGCCTATTCGCAGTCCGGCTGGGGGCCGCCATTCGCGATCGCGGCTTTTGTCGTCGGCGGGCTAGTCGTGTTTCCGGTGCTCGTGCTCATTGCAGCAA
This sequence comes from Bradyrhizobium sp. CFUWI, assembly GCF_056429085.1. Taxonomy (NCBI): domain Bacteria; kingdom Pseudomonadati; phylum Pseudomonadota; class Alphaproteobacteria; order Hyphomicrobiales; family Nitrobacteraceae; genus Bradyrhizobium; species Bradyrhizobium sp. CFUWI. Next base: position 335,470 of record NZ_JBWJZE010000008.1, on the reverse strand, counting down.
CGGCGGCCGCGCTCGGGCCTTGGGTGGGTTTCGTCACGGCGAGCGCCGGTGTCCTGCTCAGTGCTTTCATCCTTTTCGTGATCGGACGGGCACTCGGACGACAGCGGCTCCAGCAATTGCTCGGACGGCGGGCGGCGCGGATCCAGGACCGCGTCGTCGGCAAGGGCATCCTGGCTGTCGTCGTGATCCGGATGATTCCCATCGCACCGTTCTCGATCGTGAATGTCGTGGCCGGCGCGAGCACGCTGCCTCTGCGTGACTTCATGATCGGAACCGCGCTGGGCATGACGCCAGGCAACCTTGCGATGGCGGTTCTGGGAGCTCAGATCGCGGATGTAGCCCGCAATGCGTCCTGGAGCAGCATGTTGCTGCTCGTGCTGGCGTTCCTGGGTTGGCTCGGCATCTGCGCCGGCGCGCAATTCCTGGCCACCTGGCTGGCCGGGAGGCGCTGATGCGCTTCATGACCTGGAACGTGCATGGCACGTTCAACCTCAATCCGAAATTCGATCTGGATGGTGTCTGCTCCATCCTTCGCAAATGGTCTCCTGATGTCGTCGCGCTTCAGGAGGTGGATTCGCGGTCGAGGTCGGACGATCCGTTCGCGAAACTGGCGAGTGTCGTCGGAGATCACGGCGTTCACGCCAAGTCGATCGTCACCGAGGATGGCGAGTACGGTCAGATGCTCCTGAGCCGCTTTCCGTTCTCCGCTGTCCCGGAGATCGTCGACGTGTCGTATCGGGAGCGCGAGCCGCGCAGAGCCATTGCGACCAGCCTGCTCACGCCGGCCGGGGACGTGCGCGTGGTCGCCACGCATCTGGGCTTAAGCATCCACGAGCGCTATGCGCAGGCTCAGGCCCTGGTGAACCTGGTCAAGCCAGCGAGGACCGTCGTCCTCGGCGATTTCAACGACTGGTTCTGGGTCAAGTCGGTGCGGCGGGTGCTCGCGCAGGTCTGCCCGAACCGTACGCGACTGCGAACTTTCCCGTCGCGTCTCCCCCTGATGCGGCTTGACCGGATCTATGCGACCTCCGACAGCCCGATCCGGAAAGTGTGGACCGACGAGGCGGCGCGAGCCATCTCGGACCATCTGCCCGTCATCGCCGAGATCGAGCTCAAGGGCCTTCCCGAGCCTATAGAAAAGCTTTGTCCTTCAACGGTATAGCTACTGTGCATGGGGTTGTTTTCCGAGATTTTGTCTGAAGGCGGGAACGGGGGGCGAGGAACTCTTTCCTCACAGCCGCGTTATGTCGCCATGACTGAAGACGTTTCCTTCCGACGCAAACCCCTGACCCCCGAGCAGCGCCAGGCGCGCGATGCGGCACGCCGGATCGAGGCGGAAAAGGCCATGCGCGACCATGAAGCGGCGCAGAAGGCGTTTTACGCCAACAAGGAGCGGCTCAGAGCCGAGCGCCTTGCGCGCGAGGCCGCCGCGGCCAAGGGCTGAGCGAACGCGCTCATCCAGCCAGACCGTTGAATTGATCCCAGACGCGCCCACCGGCCTTTCCCGCCGGTGGGCGCTTTCGCGTTGTGCCGTGCGACGGGTGGCTTGACGGCCTTCGCCGTCCGGGAGGAAGCTTCAGGTGAATCTGAACGACATGAACCGCGGAGACGTTCGCCACCAGCCAGTCCGATTCCCATCAGCGAAAGTGCAATGGAGCTGACCATGACCACGTTCGACAAGCGCGAGCAGGGCTTCGAGGCCAAATTCGTCCACGACGAAGAACTCATGTTCAGGGCCACGGCCCGGTCCAACAAGCTGCTCGGTCTCTGGGCCGCAGGCCGGCTCGGCCTGAACGGCGATGCCGCTGACAATTACGCAACGACGCTGGTGACGGACTATTTGCAGAACCAGACGATGAACGAAGTGGTGGACAAGGTATCGGCCGATCTTGCCGCCAGGGGCGTCGCGCGTGAGCAGGTCGCGCAGAAGCTCCAGGAGTGCCTGCATCAGGCGCTCGCGCAGCTCGAAGCAGACAAGCAATAGACGGCGATCCGCTGCCTCTCACGCGGCGTGCGTACGCCGGCGCAACGATGCCGCGTTCCTCCAACCCGACAAGACGCCGGCGGAAGCGCTGCGCAACTCGCACCTTCCGCGTGCCATTTCGTGCTACCGTTGTCGTGGGCCGTCGCATGGCGACGCGGATCGGGAAGGCGGGCGAGTGACGCGAAGCGGCTTCGGCAGATGGACCGGTCGGATGGCGCTCGCCGGCGCGATCGTGGTTGGCGGCTCCGCGGAGGTCTTCGCGACACCGCTGACGCCGTTTCGCTACGAGGCGCAGGCGCAGCGTCATTGTCCGCAAGACAAGGTGGTCTGGCTCGACTTCAGGAAGGGCGTCTACTACCGCAAGGGTCAGAAGCGGTACGGCGAGGGCTTCGACGGCAGCTTCGTCTGCCAGAGCGAGGCCCGCGGCGGCCTCTATCGCCGCTCCCTGCTGGGCCTGCGCTGAGTGCGCGGGAAGGAGAGGGTGGCGCTCAGGCGAAGGCCAGGGCCACGAGGCTCGAGCAGAGCAAGACCAAGCCGCCGGCGGTCAACGCCAGGAAGCCGTCAGATACCAGGTCATGATTGCGCATGGGACACCTGCCACTCTCGTTTTCGATGCTCGATCGGATCGACTAAAATTGTCCGAACGCGCCGCCTTGAAAGAGGTGATGCTTGCCGTCCCGCGCGAGTGCCGTCAGGCCCTCGTGCGGTAGCCTTCAAACGCATGGGCCAGGAAGATCCCCGCGCTTACCAGACCCATCAGTGCCGAAACCGTCTCGATCATCGTTAAATTCCAAATCCCGCCCTTGCATCCGAGAGAACGCGGGCGGCCTTGCACAGTCAAAAGAATTCCAGTGAGCGGCGCGACAATGGGGGTGGAGTGAGGATTTGGCGCAACAGAGTGTCCAGCCGTGGCACAGCGCGGGCGGGCTCGTTCCGTAGAACAACGGAAAAATGCGAACGTCCCGTTTACCATCCCGGCGGGATCGTCGTGGGCTCCCCATTTCCGCCGTGTTCGGGTTGCGTTATCGTTACCGCTTCCGAGACGGTGGTGGGCCGCTTCGGATCAGATGACCGGACAGCGCTCCCCGTAGCCAAAGCGGGTTGGGTACGCCTCCGGCAAAGTGGTATTTGGGGCGAATGGGGATCCGACGGTCAGATTCGGTTTTGCGGGCCGCGCGTGGTGTTGCGGCGGTCGCAGCCTGCGTTGCGCTGGCCAATTGCGCCTCCTCCAACAAATTCGCCAGCCGCGTCGATCCGAAATACGGCGTGTCGTCGAGCCCCCGGGTCGTGGCCTTCGGGGACCCCGTACCGAAGGGCGGCGGCACCTACCGCGTCGGCAAGCCCTATGTCGTGGCCGGCCGGACCTACGTGCCGGAGGAGGACGTCAACTATCGCGCCGAGGGCATGGCGTCCTGGTACGGCGACGATTTCCACGGCCGCCTGACCGCCAATGGCGAAGTGTTCGATATGACCTCGCTGACCGCGGCGCATCCGACCCTGCCGATGCCGTCCTACGCCCGGGTGACCAACGTCTCGAACGGCAAGTCGCTGATCGTCCGCGTCAATGACCGCGGACCCTATCACGGCAACCGTCTCATCGACGTCTCGAACAAGGCCGCCGAACTCCTTGAATTCAAAGGAAGTGGTGTTGCCAAGGTCCGCGTCGAATATGTCGGCCGGGCGCCGCTCGAAGGCTCCGACGACCGCCAGCTTCTGGCGACCCTGCGCACCGGCGTTCCGGCGCCGTCGCCCTCGATGGTCCGGGTCGCCTCGGCCAAGCCTTTCGTGCCGGAATTGCCGGGGGCGAGCCGCGGTGCCATTCGTGGCGACGTGCCGATGCCGGAGGGGCGGCCCTATAATCTCGGCAGCACCTCGGCCGACATGGCCTCGCTCAATGCGACATCGGAGATGTCGGCCTCGAGCCGCAGCCGGGGCCGGGCGCTCCAGAACACCCGCGCCGTGTCCTATGACGGGGACGGCCGCTTCGCGACGGAGACCGCGTCCGACGGTGCCGCCGAGGCGCGCAACATCCTGAGCGGCCGCGGGCTCTACTAGCCCGCGCTCTCCTTCAAGAACGTCACCAGCGCCGCATTCACCTCGTCGGGCCGTTCCTGCTGCACCCAATGGCCGGCGCCCTCGATGATCAGCTTTTGCTTCAGATTCGGCAGCACGCGGTCGAGCTCGTTGACGCGCTTGGCGCCGATCAGGCCGGTGATGACGGCGTCCTTGGAGCCGGCGATGAACAGCGAAGGCTGGCGGATCTGCGCGTCCTGCCAGGGCGCGGTCAGCTCCCAATTGCGATCGATGTTGCGGTACCAGTTCAGCCCGCCGCGAAAGCCGGACTTGCGGAAGCTCTCGGTGAAATAGGCCAGATCCGCCTCGCTGAGCCAGCCCGGCAGCGGTTCCTCGGCGGTCGCGTGGCTGAGAAAGCCCTTGCCCTCCTGCACGAACATCGCGGCGGTTGGGTCGGCCAGGCCACGTCCCCCAAGCACGATGCGCATGGTGCGGGCGACGTCGCGCTCCAGCTCGGCCTCGGCGACACCCGGCGCCTGGAAATATTGCCAGTAGAAATTGGTGACGCCGCCCTGGCGGAGCAGGTCGAGCGGCTTGCCGCGGCCGCGGAACGGCGGCGGCACGCTCAGGCCCGCGACCGCCGTGAAGATGTCGGGCCGGAACAGCGCCGCATGCCAGGCGACCGGCGCGCCCCAATCGTGGCCGACCACCATCGCCCTGGTCTCGCCGAGCGCCTGCACCAGGCCGACCACGTCGCCGACCGTGTCGAAGATCGAGTAGGCCGCAACGTCGGGCGGCGCCGCGCTCTGGCCGTAGCCGCGCATGTCGGGGGCGACGACGTGAAACCCGGCGGCGGCGAGCGCAGGGATCTGGTGGCGCCAGGAATAGGACAGCTCCGGCCAGCCATGGCATAGCACCACCAGCGGACCCTGGCCGGCTTCGCGGATGAAGAGATCGATGCCGTTGGCCTTGATCGTGCGGGTGGAGGACATCGCTTTTCCGCCTTGTTTCAGGGATTTGGTCGGGAAAGGTGAGGTGCCACGATAGGGGTAGGGCGAGAATCGTGCAATCTCTGGGCAGGCGTCCAACGTCGCGTTGTTCGCGCCGATTCCAGCTGTTAGAACGCTGCTCTCAGGGCTTGGCCATGGCATGTCGTCTTCTTTCGCTACGTCGCCCCCGGTTCACCGCCGGAGCGCTGGCGCGTGGCCTGATGGCGACGATCCTGGTGGCAAGCGTCGGCTGGAGCGGGGCGCTTCTGGCCGCCAACCAGAGCGTCCAGGGCGTCAAGAAGGCCGACGATGCGGGCTTCGACGGCGATGCTCCGACCGCGATCCTGATCGAAGCCACGAGCGGCAGCGTGCTGTTCGAGAAGAACGCCGACGAGCTGCGCGCGCCCTCCAGCATGATGAAGCTGATGACGGCGGAAGTCGTCTTCAATGCCGTCAAGAAGGGCGACATCAAGCTGACCGACGAGTACCGGATCAGCGAGAACGCCTGGCGGCGGGGCGGTGCGCCCTCGGGCGGCTCGACCATGTTTGCCGCCATCAACAGCAAGGTCTCGGTCGACGATCTCCTGCACGGCGCGATCATCCAGAGCGGCAATGACGCCTGCATCGCGCTCGCCGAAGCCATGGCCGGCAACGAGAAGATCTTCGCGGCCGACTTCATGACCAAGCGCGCCCGCGAGCTCGGCCTGACCAGGTCGACCTTCGGCAATTCCAGCGGGCTGCCCGACCCCGCCAACAAGATGACGGTGCGTGAGCTCGGCATGCTCGCCCGGCACATCATCCTGGACTTCCCCGAATTCTACAAACTGTTCGGCGAGAAGGAATTCACCTGGAACAAGATCCGCCAGCCCAACCGCAATCCGCTGCTCAATTCGATGGAAGGCGCCGACGGTCTTAAGACGGGCTACACGAAGGAAGGCGGCTACGGCATGGTCGGCTCGGCCGTTCAGAACGGCACGCGGCTGATCGTCGTCGTCAACGGACTGGACGACCCCGACGATCGCGCCACCGAAGCCAAGAAGATGCTGGAATGGGGTTTTCGCAATTTCGAGACCCGCACGCTGATCCCGGCCGACCAGCCCGTCGGCTACGCCAAGGTGTTCGGCGGCGAGAGCCGATCGGTCAAGCTCGTCGCCAAGACTCCGGTGAAGGTGATGGTGCACAAGAACGGCAGCGACAAGCTGATCGCGCGCGTCGTCTATAGCGGCCCGGTGCGGGCGCCGGTCGAAGCCGGCCAGAAGGTCGGCGTGGTCAGGGTCTGGCGCAGCGGCAACATCGCGGTGGAGACGCCGGTCTATGCGGGCGAAGCGATCGGCACCGGCTCGACCGTGCGGCGCGCGATCGACGGCGCCAGCGAGCTCGTGATCGGCATGTTCCGCGCAGGCGCCGAGAAGCTCTGATCATGAGTGAGAGCGCGGGACAGCGACCGTCCGGACGCGGACGCTTCATCACCTTTGAAGGCGGCGAGGGCACCGGCAAGTCGACCCAGATCAAGAAGCTCGCCGACCGCCTCAAGGCGGCCAAGCTCCGCATCCGCGTCACGCGTGAGCCGGGCGGCTCGCCGGGCGCCGAGATCATGCGTCACCTGGTGCTGTCGGGGATGGGCAGGCTGCTCGGCCCGGAGGCGGAGACGCTGCTGTTTGCCGCCGCGCGCGATGATCATGTCCGCACCGTGATCCTGCCTGCGCTCAACCAGGGTGTCTGGGTGCTGTGCGATCGCTTCGCCGATTCGACGCGGGCCTATCAGGGCAGCCTCGGCCGCGTGCCTGAAGGCCTGATCAATGCGATGCAGCGGGTCACGATCGGCGATCTCAAGCCGGATCTCACCATCATCCTCGACCTGCCGGTCGAGATCGGCCTCCAACGCGCCGCCGCGCGCCGCGGCAACGGCACGCCCGATAGGTTCGAAAGCGAGAAGCTCAGCTTTCACCAGGGCCTGCGCGAAGCCTATCGCAAGATAGCTGCGGATGATCCGGCGCGCTGCGTGCTGATCGACGCCGATTCCGACCCTGACACGGTCGCGGCCCGGGTCTGGGCTGCGTTGCGCGATCGTCTCCTTCCCACACCGGCTTCGGTGATTTCAGCATGAGCCCGCGCCAGGCCGAGCGCGAAAGCGCCATTCCGCATCCGCGCGAGACCAGCCGCCTGTTCGGTCATCGCGAGGCCGAGACGGCGCTGCTGACCGCCTATCGCAGCGGGCGGATTCCGCATGCCTGGCTGATCGGCGGGCCGCAAGGGATCGGCAAGGCGACGCTGGCCTATCGCATGGCGCGCTTCGTGCTCGCCCACGGCCAGCCGCTGGCGCCCGCCGTGCAGCACGCCCAAGACCTTGCGGTCGATCCGGATGACGCCGTGGCGCGGCAGGTGGCGGTCGGCTCGCATGGCGGGCTGCTGTCGCTGGAGCGGACCGCCAACGATCGCGGCGTGATGCGCACCGTGATCACCGTGGACGAGACCCGCGAGACGATCGGCTTCTTCGGCTCGACGGCGGCGGCCGAAGGCTGGCGGGTCTGCATCGTCGACACCGTCGACGAGCTCAATCCAAACGCAGCCAACGCGCTTCTGAAGATTCTCGAAGAGCCGCCGCAGCAATCGCTGTTCCTTCTGGTGAGCCACGCGCCGGCGCGCGTGCTCGCCACGATCCAGTCGCGCTGCCGCAAGCTGCGACTGCGGCCGCTCGCAACGGACGATGTGATCGAGGCTGCGGCTGCGGCCGCCGAGCTCGCTCCGAGTGATCCTGCGCTGCGCGAGGCGGCGGAGGCCTCCGAGGGCAGCGTTGCACGGGCCCTGACTCTGCTCGGCGGCGATGCGCTGAAGCTCCAGCAGCGCACGGCCGCGCTGCTGGCGCGCCTGCCGCAGGTCGACCCGCGCGAATTGCACACGCTCGGCGATTCGCTCGGCACCAGCGACCGCGTCGCGCTCGCCGCCTTCATCGACGGCATCGATCGCTGGATCGCCGAACGCCTGCATGCGGACGAGGCCAATGCCAACCAGAACCTGCCGCGCCTTGCGCGCTTAAGCGAGGTATGGGAAAAGATCGTCCGCGCCGCGCGCGACACCGAAACCTACAATCTGGAGCGCAAGCCCTTGGTTTTCTCGGTGTTCGGCTGGCTGGCGGACGCAACGCGCTAGGCGCAGGTTCGTTTCCAAATTTTCGAGAAGCCGGTAAAGGAATTCGTGGTGGCAACGCGAGCTAAGAAGACCGTCAAGCGCAAGAGCGGCAAGAAGGCTGCGAAGAAGGCCGTCAAGACTGCCGCGAAGAAAGCGACGAAGGCCCGCGCGCGCAAAGCTTCCAAAAACGTCAAGAAGGCCGCGAAGTCGAAGAAGGCTGCCGCCAAGAAGGGCGTGAAGAAGAACGCAGCGAAGACGTCGAAGAAGGCTGGCAAAAAGGCTGCGAAGAAGCAGGTCGCCGCCAAGAAGGCGGCGAAGACGGCAGCCACGACGCCAGCCAAGAAACCAACCAAGGCTCCGGCGAAGAAGGTATCCGAGAAGCCCAGGGCAATTCCGCCTGCGGCGATCGCGGCGCCAGCTCCCGTCGTGGCGCCGCCGAAAGCTGCCAAGCCGAAGGCGCCGCGCGCGCCGAAGCCCGCCGCAACTTCGCAACCCGCAGCGCCCGCAGCTGCTGCACCAAAGGCTGCCGCGCCCGTTGCCGCCCCCGCGCGCGATAACGTCTTCTACATCACGACCGCCATCGCCTATCCCAATGGCAGCCCCCATATCGGTCACGCCTATGAGGCGATCGCGACCGACGTGCTGGCGCGTTTTGCGCGGCTCGACGGCAAGGACGTGTTCTTTCTGACCGGGACTGACGAGCACGGCCAGAAAATGGTCCAGACGGCGGCCGGCGAGAACATGTCCGTCTCCGCGCTCGCCGCCCGAAATGCCGGCCGCTTCAAGGAGATGGACGAGCGCCTGAACGTATCGTTCGACCGCTTCATCCGCACCACCGAGGAGCAGCATCATCGCTCCAGCCAGGAGATCTGGCGGCGCATGGAGGCGAACGGCGACATCTATGCCGACACCTATGCCGGCTGGTACTCGGTGCGCGACGAGGCCTATTACGCCGAGGACGAGACGCGCCTGAACGACGACGGCGTGCGGCTCGGACCGCAGGGCTCGCCGGTCGAATGGGTCGAGGAGAAGAGCTACTTCTTCCGCCTGTCGGCGTACCAGGACAAGCTGCTCAAGCTGTATGCTGATCATCCCGATTTCATCGGGCCGGATTCCCGCAAGAACGAGGTGGTCAGCTTCGTCAAGGGCGGCCTGCGCGACCTCTCGATCTCACGCACGACGTTCGACTGGGGCGTGAAGGTGCCCGGCGACGAAGAGCACGTGATGTATGTCTGGGTCGATGCGCTGACCAACTACATCACCGGCGTCGGCTTCCCCGACGAGAGCGACAAGAACTGGCGCTACTGGCCGGCCGACGTGCACATCATCGGCAAGGACATCATCCGTTTCCACGCGGTGTACTGGCCGGCGTTTCTGTTGTCGGCCGGAATCCCGCTGCCGAAGCGGGTCTATGCCCACGGCTTCCTGTTCAACAGGGGCGAGAAGATGTCGAAGTCGGTCGGCAACGTCGTCGATCCCTTCAACCTCGCCGACCAGTACGGCGTCGACCAGATGCGCTATTTCTTCCTGCGCGAGGTGCCGTTCGGACAGGACGGCAACTACAATCACGAGGCCATCGTCGCGCGCATCAACGCCGACCTTGCCAACGATCTCGGCAATTTGGCGCAGCGCTCGCTGTCGATGATCGCCAAGCAGCTCGGCGGCGTGCTGCCCGAGCCCGCCGAGTTCAGCGACAACGACAAGGCGATCCTGGCGATGGCCGACGGCATGGTGGCCGCGTCCCGCGAAGCCATGGCGACGCAGCAGATCCACCAATGGCTCAACGCCGTCTGGGCCGTGGTCGCGGAGGCCAACCGCTATTTCGCCGGCGAGGCGCCGTGGGCGCTCGCCAAGACCGATCCGGCCCGGCAGAAGACGGTGCTCTATGTCACCGCCGAGGTCGTGCGCCAGATCGCGATCCTGGCTCAGCCGGCGATGCCGGCCGCTTCCAGCAAGCTGCTCGACAGCCTCGGTATCCCCGAGGGAGAGCGCAGCTTCGCCATGCTCGGCGGTGCCAAGCGGATCGCGCCGGGCTCGACGCTGCCGGCTCCGATGCCGGCGTTTCCGCGCTACATCGAGCCGGCGGCCTAGAGGCATTCGCCGATGCTGGTCGACAGCCACTGCCATCTGGATTTTCCCGACTTTGCGGAAGATCTCGACGGGATCGTGTCGCGGGCACGGGCGGCCGGGGTCGGGCGCATGGTCACGATTTCGACCCGGGTTCGGAAGCTGCATCAGCTTCTCGCTATCGCCGAACGCTACGACGACGTCTATTGCTCGGTCGGCACCCATCCGCACCACGCGGATGAGGAGGACGGCATCGCGCCGGACGAGCTGGTTGCGTTGACGGAGCATCCCAAAGTCGTCGCGCTCGGCGAGGCCGGGCTCGACTATTTCTACGACAACGGCTCGCCGGAGGCCCAGGCGAGGGGCTTTCGCGCCCACATCGCCGCGGCCCGCGCCACCGGCCTGCCGCTGGTGATCCACACCCGCGAAGCCGACGAGGACTGCGCCCGCATCCTGGAAGACGAGGCGGCCAACGGATCGTTTCGCGCCGTGCTGCATTGCTACACGGGCGGGCGCGAGCTGGCATTGAAGGCGGTATCGCTCGGGCTCTATATCGGTTTCACGGGCATCCTGACTTTCAAAAAGTCGGAAGCCCTACGCGCGCTCGCGGCCGAACTGCCGTCCGATCGTATCCTGGTCGAAACCGACTCGCCCTATCTTGCGCCAGGCAAGTTCCGCGGCAAACGCAACGAACCGGCCTATGTGGTGGAGGTCGCAAGAGTGCTGGCCGAGACGCGCGGGGTGTCGATCGACGAGATCGCGCGCCAGACCAGCGAAAACTTCTTCCGCTTGTTCTCGAAGGTGAAGGCTTGAGACTGGAAGCCGCATGACGCTGACATTGACGATCCTGGGCTGCGGCTCCTCCGCCGGCGTGCCGCGCCCGGCGCTCGGCTGGGGCGCCTGCGATCCCGACAATCCCAAGAACCGCCGCCGCCGCTGCTCGCTGCTGGTCGAACGGATATCCGAGCACGGCACCACGCGCATCCTGATCGACACTTCGCCGGACCTGCGCGAGCAATTGCTCTCGACCAATGTCGATCACATCGACGCGGTGTTCCTGACGCATGAGCACGCCGACCAGACCCACGGCATGGACGATCTGCGATCGGTCGTGATGCACATGCGCCGCCGCATCCCGACCTATTTCAACCAGTCGACCGCCAAGGACATCCTGTCGCGCTTCTCCTATTGCTTCATCTCGCCGGAGGGCAGCGACTATCCGCCGATCCTGACGCGGCATTCGATCGAGGCCGGCGAGAGCCAGACCATCCTGGGGAAGGGGGGCGCCGTGACGATGACGGCCTTTCTGGTCCAGCATGGCAACATTCCCGCGCTCGGCTATCGCATCGGGGATGCCGCCTACACACCCGACCTCAACGACATCCCGCGCGAGAGCTGGGATGCACTGAAGAATCTGGACCTCTGGATCGTCGACGGCCTGCGCTACACCAACCATGTCAGCCATTTCAGCATCAACGACGCGCTGTCCTGGATCGAGCGGTTCAAGCCAAAGCGCGCCGTCATCACCAACATGACCGCCGACGTCGATTACGAGGTCATCCGGCAATCGCTGCCCGCGGGCGTCGTGCCCGCCTTCGACGGGCTGCGGCTGGAGACGCATTGAACCTGCGGTAGAAATTCCGCCGCCGGCAGGCATAGTCCTTGCTTGCGTCGGCTCCATCATGTTGATCTAACGTCTGAAAGACAGGGCATTGGCCAAGGGCGATATTGAGGCAGGATCGGCGATGCGCGAGATGCGATCGCCGGGCCCGCCGAAACGCCTCCGTGTGAGGATGGGATTGCGTGGCAGGGGACGACGTAACGGCTGGAGGACTGGTGCGGCGCGCGCTGGATCTTCTTTATCTCGGGGCAGGCTACGCCGCCGGCGTCTTCCTGGTTGCGATCTTTGCCATCATGATGGTCATGTCGGTCGGGCGCCAGTTCGCGATCAACATTCCCGCCGGCGATGATTTCGCGTCGTGGTGCATGGCCGCGATGGCTTTCCTCGGCCTTGCGCATACCTTCAAGCGCGGAGAGATGATCCGCGTCGGCCTGCTGCTGGAACGGTTGCACGGGCGGACCAAGCAGGTCGCTGAGATCGTGGCGCTCGGTATCGCCACCGCCTTCATTCTCTATTTCACCCGCTTTGCCGTGCAGATGACCTACGATTCCTGGCGCTTCAACGATGTGGCGCAGGGCGTCGTCGCGCTTCCGCTCTGGATTCCCCAGCTCGGCTTCGCCGGCGGGCTTGCGATCCTATCGATCGCGCTCATCGACGAAATGGTCAATGTCGTCGGCGGCGGCCGCCCAAGCTACGAGAAGGGCTCGCCGGACGAGACGCCGGACGAATTCATCGAGCGCATCTCGCAGGGCGGCGGAGGTTGACCATGGCCAATCTCGGCATGATCGAGCTGTCGTTCGTTCTGCTCGGCGTCATGATCCTGCTGCTGGGAAGCGGCGTGTGGATCGCGGTCTCGCTTGGACTTGTCGGCTTCGTAGCGATGGCGTTGACCACGAGCCTGCCGCTCGGCGCGGTGCTTGCGACCACCACCTGGAGCGCCAGCTCGTCGTGGACCCTGGCCGCGCTGCCGCTGTTCATCTGGATGGGGGAGATTCTCTTCCGCACCAAATTGTCGGAAGAGATGTTCCGGGGGCTGTCGCCCTGGGTTCAGTGGCTGCCGGGACGCCTGACCCATGTCAACGTGATCGGCTGCGGCATCTTTGCGGCGGTGTCGGGCTCTTCGGCGGCGACCTGCGCGACGATCGGAAAAATCGCGCTGCCTGAGCTGGACAAGCGCGGCTACGACAAGAACCTCAGTCTCGGATCGCTCGCAGGCGCGGGCACGCTCGGCCTCCTGATTCCGCCCTCGATCCCGATGGTGGTCTACGCGGTCACGGCGAACGTCTCCGTGCTTCAGGTGTTCCTCGGCGGATTCCTGCCGGGCGTGCTCGTGATGGTGCTCTATTCGGGCTACATCATCATCTGGTCGCTGCTCAATCCCAAGAAGGTCCCGCCGCGCGATCCGCCGATGCCATTCCGGCAGAAGCTTCAAGAATCGGCGAAGCTCGCACCCTGCCTGCTGCTGATCTTCGCCGTCTTCCTTTCGCTCGTGCTTGGTTTTGCGACCGCAACCGAATGCGCAGCCTGGGGTGTCACCGGCGCATTGCTGCTGGCCTGGTGGAGCGGCACGCTCACGCGGAAAAACTTCCTCGAGAGCATCATGAGCGCGACGCGCCTGACCTGCATGATCATGCTGATCCTGGCAGGTGCGGCCTACACCACGGCTGCGATGGCCTATACGGGCATTCCGGCCGCGCTCGCCACCTGGGTCCAGGGCCAGCAGCTCACGCCGGGCATGCTCGCGCTGTATCTGAGCATCATGTACATCATCCTGGGATGCCTGATCGACGGCATCTCGATGATCGTCCTGACCGCGGTCATCGTGCTGCCCATGGTCAAGCAGGCCGGCCTGGACCTGGTCTGGTTCGGCGTCTATCTCATCATTCACGTGGAAATGGCGCAGATCACGCCGCCGGTTGGATTCAATCTCTTCGTGCTACAGAACATGAGCGGCCGTGATACGTTCACCGTTGCGCGGGCAGCGTTTCCGTTTTTCGTCCTATTGCTCGCTTCCGTGTTCATCATCACGGAGTATCCGCAGATCGTGATGTTCTTGCCCAAGCTCGCCTTCCCAGACTGAGCGTGCGAAGTGTTCAAATTGACTGTGAGGAGAAGCCCGATAATGTCCCGTATAATCCGCGCATCCTTGATCGTCGGCGCCGTGCTCGCCGCGACACCCGCTATGGCTCAGACCAAATGGAATCTGCCGGCGGCCTATCCCGCCGACAATCCCCATTCCGAGAATCTCGTCGCGTTCGCCAAGGACGTCGAGGCCGCCACCTCCGGCAAGCTCCAGATCACGGTTCATCCGGGCGCCTCGCTGTTCAAGGCACCCGACATCAAGCGCGCGGTAGTGACCGGTCAGGCGCAGATGGGCGAAGTGCTGCTCTCGATCCACGAGAACGAGGATCCGATGTTCGGCATCGACGTCGTGCCGTTCCTCGCGACCAGCTTCCCGGACGCGATGAAGCTGTATCAAGCCTCCAAGCCTGCGATCGTCAAGAAGCTCGATGCGCAGGGCCTCAAGCTGCTGTTTGTCGTGCCGTGGGCGCCGCAAGGCGTCTATGTCAACAAGCCGCTCGCGACGATCGAGGACATGAAGGGCCTGAAATGGCGCGCCTATAACGTCGGGACCGCGCGCATCGGCGAGCTGGTCGGCGCGCAGTCTGTCACGATCCAGGCTGCCGAACTGCCACAGGCGCTGGCGACCGGCGTGGTCAATTCCTTCATGTCGTCGGGCGGCACCGGCTACGACTCGAAGGCCTGGGAGTCGCTCAAATATTTCTACGACGTTCAAGCCTGGATTCCCAAGGACTACACCTTCGTCAACAAGGCCGCGTTCGACGCGCTCGACAAGCCGACCCAGGAGGCCATCCTCAAGGCGGCGGCAACGGCGGAAACCCGCGGCTGGAAGGCCTGGCAGGACAAGAGCACCTGGTACCTCGACCAGCTCAAGGCAAAAGGCATGAATGTCGAGCCGCCGAGCCCGGCGTTGAAGGCCGGCTTCCAGAAGATCGGCGAGCAGCTCACGGCCGACTGGCTCAAGAAGGCCGGCGCCGACGGTCAGGCGATCGTCGACGCCTACAAGAAGATGTGAGGATGAGGCCTTCCGCCCGCCGCCTTCCGGTGTGCGGGCGGAAGATACAGCATGCGCCGCGCCAAATGCCGTCCAGAGGCTTGACGACAGCCACGAACGAAACAACAACGACGATAGCCAGCACGGTCCCGTATCCGGGGAGCGACATCATCTCGGAATCAGGGGCGCAATCATCTCGGAAACGAGGGGCGGCTTCCTCGAAATCGGCACAACACGCCGGAGGCCGGGGCGCTTACGCTCAGCCCACCCGCATCAATCTCATGGTCACCTAGACGGCCGTAGAAGGTGCCGATCGGAATTTCCGACCTCTTTGTCACTCTCTATCGGGTCACGAAAAGGTTTGAGGAAATGAAGTCCACAAACACGCTCAGCCCGGATGGCTGGCATGGGCTGCTTGTCGCCCTGTTGCCTGCGCGATGGCTCACTCTGATGGAGGAACACGGCGAATGTATCCCACGGTGGCGTTATGGAGAAGATGGAGAGTATGCGGCCAACCTCGCCGCGATGATATCCTCCATGGAGTGCGACGTGAGTCAGCATCTCTTCTCTCGTCATGTATCCCTTGTCGCCGTCGGTGAAGGTGAACGGGACAGATTCGGAAAGCTTCGCGGCGGAGACATTCTGAACGTAGTCCAGGTACCATTGATCCGATGCTGCGACAGCGGCGCGCAACTCGCTCAACGTCGGTGTCTCGACCGTGTTATCCGACTCGTAATGATGATTCGTGCCACTGAGATGAGCGGCAAATATCTGGGCCACCACATAGTAGTGATTGATCAGCCGTATTGCGGTGTGTCTTTCGTCCTTTTGCGACTCCCCGGCGAGCATCTCTAGCTTGCCGAATAGATCGTTGTTGGCCCATGCATGATAGCGATACACGGTACGAAGCAACGTGCTCATAGTCGGTATCCCTTTCCCAATCCATGGAATGTGAGTAATTTGCTTGTATTCTGCGCGGAGGGATAATGTCTACTCGCATTGCAAAATCGCAGCGCGTGATGCGGAAAGAGCCGCGTCAGGCCCGGTCCCGAGCGACCGTTGAGGCGATGATCGAAGCTGGTGCTCGTATTCTGGGCGACGAAGGATGGGCCGGTTTTACAACCAACAAGGTCGCAGAAGCAGCCGGGGTAAGCATCGGCTCGCTTTATCAGTATTTTCCCGACAAGCTGTCGCTAATCGAGGGCATTCGTCGTCGCCACCTTGATGACTGCCTTGCCGTGATGCGGAGATCTCAGAAGGAGGGGCGGCCGGTGATGCAGTTCGTGGAGGCTCTTGTTGGCGACATGATTGCAGCGCACAGCATCCACCCGGGACTTCATGAAGTACTGCTCGACGAAGCCCTGAGCTTTGACGGCCTTAGGGATCCACACAGTTCATTCGAGGCAGAATATCTCGCCTGCTACCAGGCGGCTGTCGCTACATATCGGTCGCAAGAGACAAATGCGAACGATTATACGGTTTCGCTAATCATCTCGGACGCCATCGACGGAGTGATCCATAACGCGGCGCGCCGCGGCATGCTCGAAGACCCGGACGTCAAAAACGAACTTGTCCGGATGATTGGCTTGTACCTTTCCGCCGGAGGCGAGGGGCCTACTGAGTAGATCGATCAGTCGAAGTCTCAAGGTCGGCAACGGGTTCTTCCCAGCCATTCCCGGCTACAAGATGGTCAGAGCTTTCTACGGGAAATCCCGGATGATGTCGTGCCAGAGCTTCGCGCCTATGAAGCAACGGAGATCTGACGCTTGGTAACCACCGATGTCGCTCTATGCCAAGCGGATGGAGCCGTTTTTTGGCGGATGCCGCAACACACGTGGCGACCGCAGGCGGCCGGCTGATCGCTGTCATTTTAATCGACGGCACGACCGGCAGTCCGGACAGGTGTGACCGCATCCGCAAAACGTGTGAAACACTCGTGAGACCGAGCTGAGGCTCGCCGAACACTCGACCCATCAACGGGCGTAGCCCGCGCCGCTTGCCCAACGATGCCAGTGAAGAAGACGACCGCGTTGCTCGATCGCCTGACACACCATAAGAGATCGCGTGCGCTCAATGAAGGTATATGCTGAGTTGATGAGTATGGACCCTAGCTAGTCCTTCCGGATCAATCGCCAGCGACCCGGTGTGGTGCCAACAGCCGCCGAGAATACTCTGGTGAAGTGACTTTGATCGGAGAAGCCGCATTTGATCGCAATTTCCGTCAGCGACGATGTTGAGTTTATCAGCAGAGCCTTGCTTTGCTCGATACGTTGACTCATCAGCCACCGATGGGGCGGCGTACCCGTGCTTACTCTGAAAGCGCGAGCGAAGTGGGCGGCTGACACGCCACATTCGCTGGCGATCCGTGCCAATGCAATTTCCCCATTGAGATTCTGACGCATCAATGCCTTTGCCGTCCGAAGCTGCCATGGCGCCAACCCACTGCGGTAAGAGCGATTGCGAGGTTGGCTGACTGCGTATTTCCTGAGGAAATGAATGTTTAGCGCCATCGCGACGTGGCCCACGAACAGCTCATTGGCCTCATGTGGTCTTTCGAGCATCGGCAGAAGGCAACCGCCCAAATGAGCCAGGATGGGATCGAGGGAGTTCGTACCCCCGACGACGTCATATTCAACGCGACCAACACCAAGTTCGTTTGCCAGCTCGCTTAGGGTGTTGTGCGGCAGGTACAGATAGAGAAAATCGAACGGCTCATAGAAGTGAACGATCGTTTCACATCGCAGATCGTAGATGCTCGTCTCGTCCTTCAAGGCGCCCTTTGGCACGTGACGACCGTCCAGCCACGTCTCGGCTCTCTGATTCCGCAGCCGAAGGCAAAGCGCGAAGGCCTCGTCCGGAGGTGACGGCAACGTTGGATCTCCGACCGGTCCGGAATACGCCATTCGCACTGCGGCGAACGTTCCTTTCTGTAGCGACTTGACGACGCCGGAGCTCGCCTCCTGGATCATTGGAAATAGCCTCGCAAGCCGATCGCCGAAAAGGCCGTCACCGGCCATGATTTGCTCCCCATGATCGGCCGAAAGCGATCGGCCCGGTCTGCGTTCGGTTTTGATGCCCCGCGTGATTTCCTTGCAGGCTCGTTTTGATCAATCGTGGCTGAGAATGTTCAAGCGCCACCGCTCGGGTGACCCTAGATTTTGGCAATACTTCAACTTTCACGGAGCATTTGATGTATTTCACGACGATCAAACCGCAGGTCATGTCGGAGTCGGCGCAGGCCAATCTTGCTTTACTGGAAGATCTCGTCCGCGCCGCCCGCTCTCGCTTCGCTGCGCTTGTGGAAAAACTCACCGAATTGCGAGCGGCCCCCTCGCCCAGGGCGTCGAGCGAGCAGCGTTCCCATGAAGACGGCCCGGGAAGCTCTGCACGCGGTCTTGCTGGCGCGATCGAGGATCTGATCGCGATCGCCGCCGTGATGGATCGCATGGCTGGCGAGCTCTTGCTGGAATCGAAGCAATTGTGGGCGTCCGTCGGATTTGTCTCCGGTAACGTCCACAAGATCACCTTTGGCCGGTGGCGATTGCTCGGCAGCCGGAAGCGGAATGATTTGTTCGCCGTCGCGGTCGACGAGAGGCTCAGGCGGATGCCGCGCCTGGTGATCTCGCTGCTGGAGGTTGCCACCATTCTGGAGGAAGCGATCGTAGACCTACACTCAGGCAAGAGTGGAGAGGGGGCTGGTAACCGGTAGCGACATCTCCAACGATCACTGTGACGTCGCATCGAGCTTGCATGCGCATTCGACCGAACGCGCATGCCCAGAATGTTGCGGGCGTGCTGCCAATATGGCGGTCGACCCGCAACTCCGGATGTCATTCGCCGGCTCCGACAATGACGGAGACTGGCCTTTTCTCCTTTGAGAGGGCCCAGTAGATCAATCCGCCGACGCTGGCGCCGATGAGCCATCCCCAGTCACCGACATTGAAGATAAGTCCATAGGCGCCGAGCAGGGACAATCCGATGGATAGCGTGCCCGATAGTCCCAGAGCGATCAGCGCTCTGTGATTCCAGCCCCCTTCGTAGTTGAACGCGCCGGTTGATGACATCGTGTAGAGGTCCTCGACCGTCACGATCTGCTTTTTGACGAGATAGTAGTCGGCGATCATGATGCCGAACATCGGTCCGAGCGTCGAGCCGAAGATGCTGACGAACAGCGTGATGGCCGAGGGGCTCGCGACGAATAGCCAGGGGCAGACCAGCACCGACAGGATCGACGTGATAAGGCCGCCCATCCTGAAATCTATACGCTCGGGATTTAGGTTTGAGATGTCGTAGGCCGGCGAGACGAAATTGGCGACGATGTTGATGCCCATGGTTGCCACGATGAACGTGATCGAGCCGACGATGACGATAATCGGGCTGCCGATCTTCTCGACGATCAGGACGGGATCCATGATCGCCTCCCCGAACACCTTCAGCGTGCCGGCCGTCACGATCACCGTGATAATCGAAAACACCAGGAAATTGACGGGTAGGCCGAGCAGATTCCCCATCCTCATGGCGTCCTCGTCCTTGGCGAACCGGGCGAAGTCGCCGAAGTTGAGCAGGAGCGCCGAGAAGTAGGCGACGATCAGCATCGCGGCATTGGCCATCACTCCGATCGTTGCCGCGTTGGAAGCCGGCGGCGAGCTGAGCTGAAGCGACAGGCTCGAAAAGCCGGTCTGCCACAGCATCCAAATCGCGAGGGCGAACATAACGACGTAAACCACCGGCCCGCAGAAGTCGATAAAGCGGCGGATGCGCTCCATGCCACTCAGGAAGATGACGAGCTGGAACAGCCACATGAAGAGAAAGCTGAACCAGGCGAGCGTGGACAGGCCAATTATGCTGTTGTGTGTCAGATCGGCGGCGGAGGGCACCAAGGTGACGATCAGGACCTGAACCGCCTTAGAGGCGAAGTAGGTCTGGACACCGTACCAGACGATGCCGACCACGCCGCGCACCGTGGCGGCAAGATTGGCTCCCATCACCCCGAACGACACGCGCGCCATGACCGGGAAGGGGATGCCGTAGCGCTGGGATGGGCGACCGATGAGGTTCATCAGGAAATAGACTGCCGTGATGCCCACCGTCATCGAGATGAGAACTTGCCATCCGGTCAAGCCGAGAAAAAACAGGCTTGCTGCGAATGTGTAGCCGCCGACTGAGTGGACGTCCGACATCCACATCGCAAACAGGCTAAATATACCCCAGGTCCGTCCCTCCGGTGCTGTCGGCGCAAGGTCATGGTTATAGAGCTTCGGATGGGCACCGGTGATGATCAGCGTGGGAACGTCGCCGCTCTTGGATGACATGTCCTCTACCTCGAATGTTGTTGGCGCGCAGGAACAACGCGTGCGTTGGAAACCGCGGCCCCGCCGTTGATGTCCCGCACCACGCGGGACGATCGGATCGAAGCAAGCGACATGCCATCGTTATAACGATCGATAAAATAATTTTACGATCGATAAAATTCTTTTACAAACACGAATTTGCGATTTGACGAGGGATGATGTTACTGGTGAGACTTTTGTGCCACAACCAAGGGCTGAACAAGGAATAAGCCGATCGCCCGTGCCAGATATGAAGCAGGCCCGGGACCGTTGAAGCCGTTTCGCGCCCAAAAATGGGCGTCCAAACAAGAAGTTAGGTGCCGCGCTTGATGTTCGACCGCTTTGCGGGGGGCGCCCGGTCCGCCGACCTGTCGTAACCCTGAAGGCCGAGTCCGCTGAGGACGAGCTGGACGATTGTCGCCTTCGCCGCGTCGTAGTCAGCTTCCTCGAGCTGTCTCTTGCGCTTCATGATGATCATCTGGCTCGAAAAGTCAGCATAGGCCTGGGTCATCGCCCAGATGCAGAAGAAAAGATCAACGGCGCTGATCGGGCGGATGGCCCCAGTCGCGGCCCAATGGTCCAGCGTCTTAACTTTGTCGAGCAGTAACGGGGTCGAGACCTTCTCGATAAAGCTGCCGATGAATTGCGCGCCGCTGATGATCTCGTTGGCATAGATGCGCGACAAATGAGGGTGGTCTCGCGAGAAATCGATTTTTCTGTGAATGTAGCGAACTAGGATGGTCTCGACGTCGGAAGTCATGTCGAGACTGTCGATGTCTCGTGCCCACATGTTCATTGCGCGTTCGAGCACCGCGCGATACAGATCTTCCTTATCTTCGAAATAGTAGTAGATGTGCGGCTTTGCGATCGAGGCCTTCTTGGCAATCAGTGCCGTCGTGGCTCCCCGGAAGCCAAAATGCCCAAAGACGAATTCCGCCGCGTCGAGGATTTTTCCTTCGATGTCGGGGCCGGGCGCCGCCTTGCGCCCGCCTTTGGGCGCGCGGCGGATGCGAAAAAGCTTGAGCTTGTCGGCGGGCGTCGCAGCCATAGTGTCCCGGTGAGAAGCTTGCCTTCACGCGGGAAGGCTGAGCGGGATGGTCCGCCGGGTTGATATCGGCGATTCCGACCGGAAAGTGCCCTGCTTGACCGGCTTTATCAAGCAATTTGGACGGGTAAAAGCTCTCCAATGCGTAGGGAGCAATCAGCTCAGGCCGAGATCGCCTTCGCCGATCCGACCTCGTTGCGGAGTAGGAATTTCTGGATTTTGCCGGTCGAGGTCTTCGGGATCGGTCCGAACACGACGGCCTTGGGCGTCTTGAAGCCGCTCATGTGCGAGCGGCAGAAGGCGATGATGTCGGCTTCGCTGGCGCTGGCGCCGTCCTTCAGCTCGACGAAGGCGCAGGGCACTTCGCCCCATTTCGGATCGGGCTTTGCGACCACGGCGGCGAACAGCACGGCCGGGTGCTTGTAGAGAATGTCCTCGACCTCGACGGAGGAGATGTTCTCGCCGCCGGAGATGATGATGTCCTTGGACCGATCCTTGATGATGACGTAGCCGTGCTCGTCGAGCACACCGAGATCGCCGGTGTGAAACCAGCCGCCCTCGAACGCTTCCCTGGTCGCCTTCTCGTTCTTGAGATAGCCCTTCATCACGATGTTGCCGCGGAACATGACCTCGCCGATGGTCTCGCCGTCGCGCGACACTTGCCTCATGGTCTGCGGATTGATGACGGTGACGCTTTCCTCGAGCGGGTAGGGCACGCCCTGCCGGCGCTTCATGCGCGCGCGCTCGGCCGCGGGGAGCTCGTCCCAGCCGGGCTGCTCGGCGCAGACGGAGGCGGGGCCGTAGACTTCGGTCAGGCCGTAGACATGCGTGAGCTTGATGCCGATGCTTTCGGCGCCTTCCAGCACGGCGACCGGCGGCGCGGCGCCGGCGATCAGGCCGACGACGCGGCGGGCCGCGCTGCCTTTGGGCGCATCGGGTGCGTTGATCAGCGTGTTGTAGACGATCGGCGCGCCGCACATGTGGGTGACGCCGTGCTGCTTGATCAGCTCGAAAATCTTCGTTGGCTCGACCTTGCGCAGGCAGACATTGATGCCGGCGGCGGCCGCGATGGTCCACGGGAAGCACCAGCCGTTGCAATGGAACATCGGCAGCGTCCAGAGATAGACCGGATGCTGGCCGAGACCACCGGCGAGGATGTTGCTGACGGCGTTCAGATAGGCGCCGCGATGATGGGTGACGACGCCCTTGGGATTGCCTGTAGTGCCCGAGGTGTAGCTCAGCGCGATCGCGTCCCATTCGTCGTTTGGCGTGATCGCCGCGAAGTTCGGATCGCCTTCGGCGACGGCCGCTTCATACTCGATCTCGCCGATGCGGCTGCCGCCTTTGAACGATGCGTCGTCGACGTCGACCACGAGCGGCTTGGGGCCCGTCATCTGCGCCAGCGCGTCGGTGATGACACGCGAGAACTCGGGGTCGACCAGGATGATCTTCGCGCCGCCATGGTCGAGCTGAAACGCGATCGAAGGGGCATCGAGACGGATGTTCAGCGCGTTGAGCACCGCGCCGGTCATGGGCACGGCGAAATGCGCCTCGTTCATCGCCGGGATGTTCGGCAGCATCGCAGCGACGGTGTCGCCGACGCCGATGCCCTTGCGCGCGAGCCAGGACGCAAAGCGCCGGCAGCGCTCATAGGTCTCGGCCCAGGTGAAGCTGCGGCCCTCATAGACCGTGCTGACATGATCGGGATAGACAGCGGCGCTGCGCGCGAGGAAGCTCAGCGGGCTCAGCGGCACGTAATTGGCGGGTGTCTTGTCGAGGCCGATATCGTACTGGTTCTGCCGCTCGCTCATCGACACCCTCCTTAAACCGCCGCGCCTCAAAGGAAACCGATCGAGATCCAGGGGAAGATCGCGACGATGATCAATCCCGCCAGCAGCGCCGCCAGATAGCCCCAGATCGGCCGGATACCCTCGGCCGGGTCGACGCGTCCGATGGCGCAGGCGGCATAATAGCCGACGCCGAACGGCGGCGCGAATAGTCCGATGCCCATGGCGAGGATGATCACCATGGCGTAGTGCACCTCGTGCACGCCGACGGCCCGGGCGATCGGAAACAGCAGCGGTCCGAACAGCACGATCGCCGGGATGCCCTCCAGCACGCTGCCGAGGATGGTGAAGGCCAGGATCGAGACGGCGATGAAGGTCGCAGCTCCCCCGGGCAATCCGGTCATGGCCGCGGCCAGCGAGCGCGAGAACCCGGATTGGGTGAGGCCCCAGGCCATGCCGGTCGCCGTGCCGATGATCAGCAGGATCGCACCTGACAGCGACGCCGTCTCGATCAGCATCGGAAGCAGCCGCCGCCAGTCGAACCGGCGGTAGACGAGCAGCCCGACGAGGGCGCCATAGACGATGCCGATGGTGGAGACTTCGGTGGCCGTGGCGATGCCCTCGACCACGGCATAGCGGATCACGAAGGGCAGTGCGAGCGCGGGCAGGGCGACGACGAAGGTTCTGCCGATCTCGCCACCCGTGGCGCGGCGGACGTGGCTCATGTCCTCGTGGCGGTAGCGCCACCACACCAGCATGCAGAGCGTGATGGCGAGCACGACGCCGGGCAGGAGGCCGCCGGTGAAGAGGGCGGCGATCGACACGCCGGTGACCGAGCCGATCGTGATCAGCACGAGGCTCGGCGGAATGGTCTCGGTCTGGGCGCCGGTCGCCGCCAGCAGCGCGACGAGATCGCCGGGCTTGGCGCCGCGCTCTTTCATCTCGGGAAACAGCACGGGCGCAACGGCGGCCATGTCGGCGGCCTTGGCGCCTGATATGCCCGAGACCAGGTACATGGCGCCGACCAGCACATAGTGCAGGCCGCCCCTGATATGGCCGAGCAGGCTCGCCAGGAACGCCACCATGGCCCGCGCCATGCCGGTCATCTCGATCAGCAGCCCCAGGAAGACGAACAGCGGCACCGAGAGCAGGATGAGGTGGCTCATGCCCTCGTCCATCCGCCCGACCAGCACCATGACCGGCGTGCGCGTGGCGAGCGCGAGATAGCCAAAGATCGCCAGGCCAAAGCCGAACGCAATGGGAACACCGGCAAAGACGCAAAAGCCGGCAACTCCGACGAAGAAGATGACGAGGTTGAGATTGCCGAGCTGTCGCAGGAGCGGCTCCGCCAGCCAGAACAGGCCGATTATGGCGGCAACGGTGGCGACGGCCGCCGCGACCATCCGCCAATCGGCCGCGCGCAGCAGCCGCAGCATGGCAAAGGCCGCCATCAGGCCAATGCCGGCCGGCAGCGCCGCGGCGCGCCACATATTGGAGATCTGGAGCGCCGGCGTCGTGATGTAGCTTTCCTCATAGGCGTAGTCGCAGGCGGGCCAGACGATCAGGAGCAGGAACGCCAGGGCCGCTGAGGTCGCGACCAGATCGAGATAGGCCCGCATGGCCGGCCGCGCGCTGGCGACGACCGCGGTCATGCGCATGTGCTCGGAGCGGCGGAACGCAACCGCCGCACCGAGCATGGCGAGCCACAGGAACAGGATCGAGGCGAGCTCGTCCGACCAGATCAGCGGCCGGTGCAGGCCGTAGCGCGCGACTACGCCGGCAAACAGGATCACGATCTCGGCGACGACCAGGATCGCGGCCGGGACTTCGACGACGAGACCGAGCAGCCGCTCGAGCGAAGCCAGCAACGATGGTCGGCGAGGGGGCTGAAACGCCGCCTCGCCCGCCACTGCGGTCATCTCGACCTCGACACGAGCCATGATGGCCCCAACGCGTTACGACAGCTTGCCGACGGCCTTTTCCAGGAGATCCCAGGCCTGATCGCCATACTTGCCCTTCCACTCGGCATAGAAGCCGGCGGACCGCAGCTTGTCGCGGAAAGGCGCCACCGCCGGCTGATTGAAGGTCAGGCCCTTGGTCGCGAGTTCCTGCTGCAGGTTGGCATTGAGCTTGGCGGTATCGGCGCGCTCGTTGACCGCGGCGGCGTTGATGTTCTTGGCGACGATTGTGCGCACGTCCTGCGGCAGCTTTTCCCAGGCTCTGCGGTTGGCCAGGAACCAGAAGCCGTCCCACATGTGGTTGGTCAGCGAGCAGTACTTCTGCACCTCGTAGAGCTTGGCGGTCGAGATGATCGCCAGCGGGTTCTCCTGGCCTTCGACGATCTTGGTCTGCAGCGCCGAATAGACCTCGCTGAAATTGATCGAGGCGGGCGCAGCGTCGAACGCCTTGAACATCGAGGTCCACAGCGGCGACACCGGCACGCGGATCTTGAAGCCCTTGAGGTCGTCAGGACCGGTGATCGGCTTGGTCGACGACGTGGTCTGGCGGAAGCCGTTGTCCCAGATCTTGTCCATGACCTCGAGGCCGGCCTTCTTGATCTCGCCGCGGACGAAGCCGCCGAGGTCGCCGTCCATGGCCTTCCAGACCGTATCGTAGTCCGGGAACGCGAAGCCGATGCCGTTGATGGACGCGGCCGGCACCAGGGTCGACAGAATCAGGCCCGACAGCGTGAAGAACTCGACGCCGCCGGAGCGGATCTGGCTCAGCATGTCGGTATCCGAGCCGAGCTGGTTGTTCGGGAAGATCTGGAGGTCGAACTTGCCGTTGGTCTCGCTCTTGATCGCCGCGGCCATCTCCTTGGCGCGGACGTTCAGCGGATGGGTGTCGGGCAGGTTATTGGCGTATTTGTAGGTGAACTCGGCGCTCTGGGCGCGGGCCACATGGGGCGCACTGAGGCCGCCGAGGACCGCGGTCGCGGCGGAGGCCTTGAGAAGCGTGCGTCGGGAAAAACTCATGAGTCTGCTTCCTCGGAAGGTTTGTTGTTGTTCTGAGACGCAAACCTATACGGACGGAAGGCCAGAAGGTCATCTGCGATCTCGCGAGGTCCTGCTTATTGCAGCCGGCCAAGGTCACGGCAATATCGGCTTCGCAGAGATCGAGCCGATTCAAAATCTGAAAAACAACCCCATGCACAGTAGCCGCCGAAGACCGGGACCAGGCTTCGAGACCCGGACCGAAAGCCGGCGGCAGTGAAGGCGTAATGGCAGGAATAGCGTCTAAATAACTGATCTGATTGTAGATAAATATATTCCATAATATACCTTATGCGAATTACGGATTGGGCGTGAGGTGGATCGGCCGGCCGGCTGCTTGAGCCATTAGGAACCCTCCTTCAGCCCACATCTGGAGCCAACCGACCATCTGGCGGTTAACTCGGAGGTCGCGGACAGGAGTCCAAGAAAGATCAGATCAGCGGCGACCCGGAGGGTCCGTCATGCAGGAAACTGTTGCTCGTGCCGGCTCGCGCGCCATTCCGTTCGACACCGCCAAGCTCGACCGTCTCATGGAGGCGGCTGGCCTCGACGTTATGATCGCGACTTCCAAGCACAACGTGCAATACTTGCTGGGAGCCGAACGGGCGATCTTCTTCGACTACATGGATGCCTTGGGCGTCAGCCGCTATCTGCCGGTGCTGGTCTATGCCAAGGGCGCTCCGGAGAAGTCGATCTATGTCGGGCACCGGCTGGAAACCCACCAGCGCGCCGTCGCGCCGCTCTGGGTGCCGCTGGTCCGGACCGAATCGAATGGCTCAATGGACGCCGTCCAGCGCGCCGCAGAGCTGATCCGTCAGGCGGGCGTGCCCTCGAAGCGGGTCGGGGTCGAGATGCCGTTCATGCCGATGGATGCAGGAAAGGTGCTGGCCGACGCCCTGCCCGGCGCCGCGCTCAAGGACGCGGTGTTGGTGCTGGAGCGGCTGCGAGCAGTCAAATCGGCGGAGGAATTGGCGAAGTTGAAGACGGCGTCCGAGCTCGTCATTGCATCCATGTTGGCAGTGATCCGTGGTCACGGTCGGGGTACGACCAAACAGCAATTGTCGGATGCGTTGCGCCTTGCGGAAGCCAACCGCGGCCTAACCTTCGAGTATTGCCTGCTGGCCTGCGGCAGCAGCCATAATCGGGCCCCGTCATCGCAGCGCTGGGAGCATGGCGAGGTGTTGTCGCTGGATTCCGGTGGCAATTATCGCGGCTATATCGGCGACGTCGCGCGCATGGCGGTTCTGGGCGAGCCGGATGCCGAGTTGAAGGACTATCTGGCCGAGATCGAGGCGGTCCAGCAAGCCGCCTTTGCTGCGGTCAGGCCGGGCGCGATGGGCGGCGACATCTATGTTGCGGCGGAGCGCCAGCTTGCGCAGATCACCCAACGCGACTGCACGGATTTCCTCGCCCACGGCATGGGCCTCGTCAGCCACGAGGCCCCTCGCCTGACCGCAACGGGTTCGGTTCCCTATGACGACAGCGACGCCCGCCGCCCTCTCGAAGCCGGCATGGTGATCTCAATCGAGACCACGATGAAGCATCCAAAGCGCGGCTTCATCAAGCTCGAGGATACGGTTGCCGTGACGGATAGCGGCTACCAGATTTTCGGCGAAGGTGGACGCGGGTGGAATTTGGGCCAGAACGCCGCCGCCTAAACGGCGCAGCTAAACCCGCCGTGAGCGGCGGGCTGCCTCTAATCCATCGCAAGGGATCGCAGCCAGGCCAGTCTTGAGATCGCGCGCTCGGCAAGCTGCTGCAGGCTTTCGAGATGGACCGCGTCGTTCGACCGCTCGGCGCCATCGAGGTAGCCGTCGACGAGCGCTTCGGCGATCTCCAATGGGCCTTTGCGTTCCATCGACGCCGGAAAGCTCCCGACCCCCGCGGCGGCGTCGGCCATCTCGACCGTCTGTTGGCGAAGGTCCCGGATCCGGACCGCCGCCGGCCCGCTCAGGCGTTGTTCCATATCGCCGAGTTGCGCAACCAGGCGACGTTCGAGCCGCGGCGCGTCGATTTGAGGCAACGCCGTCTCGGGATTGCTCCGTTCGTGCTCGTGATGATAGGCGCGCCGCCGCTCCTTCCGCAGCGTGGCGACATGGCCGAGTTCCTCCTTGGCCATTGCTTCGGACGCCTTCTTGACCTCGGGGTCATGCGAGTAGGCCGCCAGATAGGACCAGAAGGCGAAGGCGCGCTCCTCGTTGCGCACTGCGATGGCGAGCGCGCGGTACGGCGTCATCAACCGTGACGTCTTCACCTCGGCGGCAGCTTCCGGGGCGAGCGCTTCCGGCGCCTCCCAGCGCACCATAGCGGGATCCGGGCGTTTGCCGCGGCGCGATTGCGACCACTGCGTCACACTGTCCACGTGCTCGCGCTCGGCGGCGGCGAGATGTGTGAACACCTCTGCCAGATCATCCTTGCCCTGCACGCGCATCTCTTTGGCAAGAGAATCGTACTTGTCGGCGGCCTCCTGCTCCATTGCATGCGCTAGCGCAAAGAGCTCGTCGAGAGACTCCAATACACCGGAGGGCTCAGCGCTGAGCAATGAAGTGCGCAAAAGCGGCATGGCGAGGGTTCCCGCTGCAAACGGATGATTGGTTCCGCATGGACAAAAATACAAATATCTTGGTTCGGCTTGACAGAGGTCGACGTGCGCGATGAGTGTGGCACGTCAGCGGCGACAAATCATCGAAGAAGAATCACAAGGCATGCGCGATCCGGGTGGTCGCGCAGATGGCATTTGAATCGACATGTCGAAGCGACCGGGTAACGAGATCGCCTTCGCGAATCTTGCAGCGTTAGCGCTCGCCGGCTTGCTGCTGATGTGTCTGACTTATATTTCGCCTGCCTGCGCCGCCGGTGATTTGCCGACATACCTGCCGAAGCTTGCGCCTGCGGATTTTTTCCCGGGAGCGGATCGCTTCGGCCCCCCGCAAGGCGATCCGCCGATCGCGCCGGTGTACCGCGGCGACCAGCTGCAGGGGTTTGTCTTCCTCAACTCCGATTTCGCGAACTCTGTCGGTTATTCCGGCAAGCCGATTCACCTGCTGGCCGGGATCGACCCGACGGGTGTCATCACCGGCATCAAGCTGGTCGATCACAAGGAGCCGATCGTGCTGATCGGCATTCCGGAAGCGCGCATCGTCGCGGCCGTGAATGGCCTGATCGGCAAGGACATGAAGCCTGTCGCAAGTGGGGCCGAGAGGCCGCCGCAGGTCGATATCGTGAGCGGTGCAACCGTCACCGTGCTGGTGATGGGCGACAGTGTCGTCCGCGCGGCGACTAAGCTCATCCGGAGCGGTCGCGTCGGCGGCGGCGACGGCGCTGCGGCTGCGACAGCCCTGCCCCCCGTCATCAAGACGCTCGATCTCGAACAAAGTGAAGTCCGCGACTGGGAGAGCCTCGTCGGCGATGGATCGATACGCCGGCTTCATCTCAGCATCGGCGACATCAACGATGCCTTCGCAAAGTCCGGCAGCGCGGCGGCGATCCAGTACCCCGAGCCGGGCGAGGCCAGCGACACCTTCATCGACCTCTACGTCGCGCTCGTGAGTGCGCCCACGATCGGCCGCAGCCTGCTCGGCGAAGACGGCTATCGACGATTGAAGGATGGCCTGAAGCCCGGGCAGCAGGCGATCATCGTCGCCGGCAACGGTCCCTACTCTTTCAAGGGTTCGGCCTATGTCCGCGGCGGCATCTTCGACCGCATCGAGATCCTGCAGGAAGGCAACAGCACCCGGTTCCGCGACCGCAACCATACACGCCTCGGTGCACTGGACGCGGCCGGCGCGCCCGAGTTCAGGGAAATCGGCCTGTTCGTCACCCCTCCCGAGTTCACCCTTGATCCGACGCAGCCGTGGCAGGTTCAGCTGCTGGTGCAGCGGAGCCTCGGCGGCCGCGACAAGGCATTCCTGACTTTCGACCTCGGCTACGCCCTGCCCGACAGCTACATACGCCGCGAGCAGCGCGCGGTGACGGTGCCGGAGAGTGCGGCGCCTCCGGCCTCGCAAGCAGGTGCTGCGGCCGCACCGGCCACGGAGGCAGACGAGCCGCTCTGGATGCGGATCTGGCGATCGAGCACGGTCTCGATCGGCTTCACCGCATTCATGCTGGCCGCCCTCACCGGCATCTTCTTCTTCCAGAACCTGCTGGTGGCCCGCCCGGTGTTGTACACATGGGTGCGACGAGGCTATCTCGCCGTCGTTCTGGTCTGGCTTGGCTGGTACGCCAACGCGCAGCTCTCCGTCGTCAACGTCGTCACCTTCATCAATGCGCTGGTGACGGGCTTCCGCTGGGAGTTCTTCCTCGCCGCTCCCCTGATCTTCATTCTGTGGGCCGCCACCGCCGGCGGGCTTCTGTTCTGGGGCCGCGGCCCGTTCTGCGGCTGGCTGTGTCCCTTCGGCGCGCTCCAGGAGCTCACCAATACGGCCGCGAAATGGCTGAAGGTGCCGCAGATCACCGTGCCGTGGGGACTGCACGAGCGGCTGTGGCCGATCAAATACATCATCTTCCTCGGGCTGTTTGGGCTGTCGCTCTACTCCGTCGAGATGGCCGAGCGATTTGCCGAGGTCGAACCGTTCAAGACGGCGATCATCCTGAAGTTTTCGCGCAGCTGGCCGTTCGTCGCCTACGCCGTCGCCCTGCTCGTCATCGGCCTCTTCATCGAGCGCTTCTTCTGTCGCTATCTGTGCCCGCTCGGCGCGGCGCTTGCCATTCCCGGCCGCATGAGGACGTTCGAATGGCTGCGGCGCTGGGAAGAATGCGGATCTCCCTGCCAACGCTGCGCCAAGGAATGCCCGGTGCAGTCGATCCATCCCGAGGGGCACATCAACGTCAATGAGTGCATCTACTGCATGCACTGCCAGGAAC
Source organism: Bradyrhizobium sp. CFUWI (assembly GCF_056429085.1). Lineage (NCBI taxonomy): Bacteria > Pseudomonadati > Pseudomonadota > Alphaproteobacteria > Hyphomicrobiales > Nitrobacteraceae > Bradyrhizobium > Bradyrhizobium sp. CFUWI. Next base: position 304,570 of record NZ_JBWJZE010000008.1, on the reverse strand, counting down.
TCTATTACGACGACCACCGCTGCCCGCACATGATCCAGGTGCGGCTCAAGCGCGAGAAGTTCGCGGCCATGTCCTCGCCCTCGATGCGTTCGAGCGGCAAGGGTCCCGCGACCGTCATCACCGCCGGCGGCAAACCTGTCGGTGCGTCGGCAGTCATCTCTCCACCACCAAACTGAACCGAAAGCCGAGGAGGCTATCATGAGCGAGAACGAGCAGGCAAAGGGCGTCAGCCGACGAACAGTGCTGGGAACGACGGCGGCCGCAGCGGGCGTGGGCCTTGCCGGCGGAGTTGCGATGAAGGACGGCGGCTTCGTCTCGTCCGCGGACGCGCAGACCAAGAATACTGCGCCGAAAGCGCCCGCGGCCCGGCCAGCCGTGCAGAAGACCGAGGTCGCGCCGGGAGAGCTCGACGAATATTACGTGTTCTTCTCCAGCGGCCAGTCCGGCGAGATGCGCATCATCGGCCTTCCCTCGATGCGCGAATTGATGCGCGTGCCGGTGTTCAACCGTTGCAGCGCCACCGGCTGGGGCCAGACCAACGAGAGCCTCAAGGTTCTGACCGAAGGGATGCAGCCGGCGACCCGCGAGTTCCTCAAGAACCGCGGCGGCACGTTCCTGAACGGCGATCTCCACCACCCCCACGTTTCGTTCACGGACGGCACCTATGACGGTCGCTATGCCTTCATGAACGACAAGGCCAACAGCCGCGTCGCGCGCGTCCGGCTCGACATCATGAAATGCGACAAGATCATCGAGCTGCCGAACCAGCACACCGTCCACGGCCTGCGCCTGCAGAAATATCCGCGCACGGGCTATGTCTTCGCCAACGGCGAGGATGGCGTGCCGCTGCCCAACGACGGCAAGATCCTCGACGATCCCAAGCAATATCGCTCCATTTTCACCGCGATCGACGGCGACACGATGAAGGTGGCCTGGCAGGTGATCGTCAGCGGCAACCTCGACAACGTCGATGCCGACTACCAGGGCAAGTACTGCTTCGCGACCTGCTACAACGGCGAGGAAGGCGTCACCCTCGCGGAAATGACCGCCAGCGAACAGGACTGGGTGGTCATCTTCAACATCAAGCGGATCGAGGAAGCCCTGAAGAAGGGCGACTTCAAGGAAATGAACGGCGTGCCCGTCATCGACGGCCGCAAAGGCTCGGCCTACACCCGCTACATTCCGGTCTCGAACAATCCGCACGGCATGAACACGGCTCCCGACGGCATCCACATCGTGGCGGCCGGAAAGCTCTCGCCGACCGTGACCGTGATGGACGTGCGCAAATTCGACGATCTGTTCGACGACAAGATCAAGCCCCGCGACGTCGTCGTCGCCGAGCCCGAACTTGGCCTCGGCCCGTTGCACACCGCCTATGACGGCAAGGGCAACGCCTACACCACGCTGTTCCTCGACAGCCAGGTCTGCAAGTGGAGCATCGACCTCGCCAAGCGGGCCTTCAAGGGTGAGAAGGTCAATCCCATCCTCCAGAAGCTCGACGTGCACTATCAGCCCGGTCACAACCATACCTCGATGGGGCAGACCAAGGAGGCCGATGGAAAGTGGCTCATCTCGCTGAACAAGTTCTCGAAGGATCGCTTCCTGAACGTCGGGCCGCTCAAGCCGGAGAACGATCAGCTGATCGATATCTCAGGCGATCAGATGAAGCTGGTGCATGACGGCCCGAGCTTCGCCGAGCCGCATGACGCCACCATCGTCCACCGCTCCAAGATCAACCCGATCTCGATCTATGACCGCGCGGATCCGATATTTGCCGATGCGGTCAAGCAGGCCAAGGCCGACGGCATCAACCTCGAGGCGGATTCGAAGCTCATTCGCGACGGCAACAAGGTGCGCGTCTACATGACGTCCACCGCCCCCGCCTTCGGCCTCGAGCAGTTCCAGGTCAAGCAGGGCGAGGAGGTCACCGTCTTCATCACCAATATCGACGCGGTCGAAGACCTCACGCACGGCTTCTGCATCGTCAACTACGGCATCAACATGGAGATCGGGCCGATGGCCACCTCGTCGGTGACCTTCACCGCCGACAAGCCAGGCGTCTATTGGTACTATTGCTCCTGGTTCTGCCACGCCATGCACATGGAGATGAAGGGCCGGATGTTCGTCGAGCCCAAGTCGGTTTGAAGTCGGTCTGAAGTCGATCTGATCGGAGCGACCTCGTGGGTCCATTGTTGCGCATGTTTCCGGCGGCGCTGGTCGCCGCCGGATTGTCCGGCTTCGCCAGTGCGGAGACGTTGACGGCTGCGCCCGGCCAGTCGCTGCAAGCAGTGCTGGATGGCGCGCGCGCCGGCGACGTCATCGAGCTTGCGCCTGGCGAATACCACGGTTCGATCCGGATCGAGCGTCCCCTGCAGCTGGTCGGGAGTCGCGAGGCGGTGCTCGACGGCGACGGCTCGGGCAACGTCATCACGGTCAGCGCCCCCGATGTCACCGTCCGCGGTCTGACCATCCGGGCGTCCGGGCGCGACCTGCAGACGATGAATTCCGGGATATTTCTGCAGAAGACGGCCGAACGCGCGACCATCGAGGACAATCGGCTGGTGGGCAACCTGTTCGGCGTCTATGTGCATGGCGCCCAGGGCTCGCGCGTCGCCGGCAACGAGATCGATGGACTGCGTGGCGGGCGGCTCAGCGAGGCCGGGAACGGCGTCTCGCTGTGGAATGCGCCCGACGTCACCATCGCCAACAACAAGTTCCGCTACGGCCGCGACGGCATCTTCACCATTTCAAGCCGAAAGGACCGCTTCGTCGGAAACCGCTTCGAGCAGGTCCGCTTCGCGATCCATTACATGTACACCAACGACAGCGAAGTGAGCGGCAACGTTTCGATCGGCAACCATGTCGGTTACGCCATCATGTATTCGAACCGGCTGGTGATCCGCGGCAACATCTCCGATCACGACCGCGATCACGGGCTTCTGTTCAACTATGCAAACTATGCGGAAATCGACGGCAATCGGGTGATTGGTGGCCCGTTGGACACGATGGTGGACAGGGCGGACGACGGTCCCAACGACGAGCGAGGCATGCTTCCGCAGCCGACACGGGAAAGCACCCTGAAGAGCGGCCCGGAGAAATGCGTGTTCATCTACAACACCAATCACAACAAATTCCGCAACAACTGGTTCGAGCGTTGCGCCATCGGCGTGCACTTCACGGCCGGCTCCGAAGGCAACGAGATCACCGGCAATGCCTTCGTCAGCAACGCCAACCAGGTGAAATATGTCGGCACCCGGCACCTCGACTGGTCGACCGGCGGGCGCGGCAATTACTGGAGCGATAATCCGGCATTCGACCTCAACGGGGACGGCATAGCCGACACGGCATATCGGCCGAACGACCTCATCGACCGCGTGCTGTGGACGGCGCCGGCTGCGAAGGTCCTGATCAACAGCCCCGCCGTTCAGGTGATCCGCTGGGCGCAGGCGCAGTTTCCGGCGTTGCTGCCCGGCGGCGTGGTCGACAGCCATCCGCTGGTATCGCCGCCGCAGAGCACGCCGAAGGAGACGCGATGACCAGCACGGTACGCGTCAGCGACGTCACCAAGAGGTATGGCCGGGTCGAGGCCGTGCGCGATGCCTCGTTCTCGCTTGGAGAAGGCGAGCTGGTCGCCTTGATCGGTCACAACGGCGCCGGCAAGACCACGCTGTTGAAGCTCATGCTGGGGTTGATCCGGCCAACCAGCGGCGCCATCGCGGTGCTCGGAGACAATCCGGCCGCCGGCGAATTCGCCGGCCGGCGCCAGCTCGGCTATCTGCCCGAAAACGTCTCCTTCGACCCTGCCCTCACCGGCCGCGAGACGCAGGCCTTCTACGCCCGGCTGAAGCGGGAGCCCGTGGCCAAGGCGCTCGGTCTGCTCGACACCGTCGGGCTCGGCGCCGCCAGCCGCCGCCGGGTGAGCACCTATTCGAAGGGCATGCGCCAACGGCTGGGCCTCGCGCAGGCGCTGCTTGGGGCGCCGCGCGTGCTGCTGCTGGACGAGCCGACCACCGGCCTTGATCCGGAGTTGCGGCAGACGTTCTATGACATCATCGCACGGCTCGCCGCCGGCGGCACAACGGTGCTGCTGTCGTCGCATGCGCTCACCGAGCTCGAAGAGCGCGCCGGCCGGGTCATCATCATGAACCGCGGCATCAAGGTCGCGGACGGATCGATCGACGAGCTGCGTCGTCTCGCCCGGCTGCCCACCAGGATCCGTCTCAAGGTCGCAGGCCTGGCCCCGAGCGAGATCCCGGGCTGGGCGCCGCAGGATGCGACCTGCCGCCGCTTGAACGGCCACGTCGTCGAGATCGACGCCGCCCCGGAGCGGAAGATCGAGCTGCTGCACCGCGCCACGGCCGCAGGCAATGCCGTGGAGGATGTCGACGTGGTCCCGCCGACCCTCGACGAGCTCTACGCTCACTTTCTTCGGCAATCGGAGCGGGCGCCATGAACGTCCTGATCATCGCCGCCAAGGAAATCCACCAGGCCATCCGCAATCGCTGGGTGCTTGCCGCAACGCTCCTGCTCGCCGGGCTTGCGCTGTCGCTGACTTTTCTCGGCAGCGCGCCAACCGGGAACGTGGGCGTCCGCACGCTGGACGTGGTCGTCGTCAGCCTGTCGAGCCTGACCATCTTTCTCGTTCCGATCGCGCTTCTGATCTCCCACGATGCCATCGTCGGCGAGATGGAACGGGGGACGATGCTGTTGCTGCTGAGCTATCCGGTGGCGCGATGGCAGGTGCTGCTCGGCAAGTTCCTGGGCCACCTCGCCGTGCTCGCCTTTGCGACCTGCCTCGGTTACGGCGCGGCGGTCGGGGCGCTGGCGGCGACTGGCAGCCAGATCGATAGCGATAGTTTCCTGGCCTTCGCGGCCATGGTGGGTTCCTCGGTGCTGCTCGGCGCAGCTTTCGTCGCCATCGGATATCTGGTCAGCGCGCTCGTGCGCGACCGCGGAACGGCGGCCGGAATCTGCATCGGATTGTGGCTGCTGCTGGTGCTGATCTACGACATGGCGCTGCTGGGCGTGCTTGCGCTCGATCAGGGACGCAGCATCTCGGCGGCCGCGCTCAACGCCATGCTGCTGGCGAACCCGACCGACGCCTACCGGCTGATCAACCTCACCGGCTTCGCCAATGTCAGCACCTTCGCCGGCATGGCCGGTCTTGCCCAAACCACGTCCCTGACGATACCGGTCCTGCTGACCGCCCTGCTCGGCTGGACGCTGCTGCCGCTGGGGCTGGCCGCGCTCGCCTTCTCGCGGAGGGAGCTATGAAGCGCCGAACGTTGCTTCTCGCCCTGCTCGTGCCGCTGGCGCTCGCCGGCTGCAACGACAAGCAGGTGGCGAAGGTCCCGCCGCCGCATCGGATGACGGCGGAAGACATCGGCCATTACTGCGGCATGAACGTGCTCGAGCATCCGGGCCCGAAGGGCCACATCTTCGCCGCGAGCCTGATCGCGCCCGTGTGGTTCTCGTCGGTGCGCGACACCATCGCCTTCACCATGTTGCCGGACGAGCCGAAGGACATTTTGGCGATCTACGTGTCCGACATGGGCAAGGCGTCGGGCTGGGACAAGCCCGGCGCCGACAATTGGATCGAGGCGCGCAAGGCGCTGTTCGTGATCGAAAGCCGGGTCAGGAGCGGCATGGGCGGCGACGAGGCCGTTCCGTTTTCGGACCGGGCGGCGGCGGAAAAGTTCGCCGGTGAAAACGGCGGCAGGATCGTCGGCTTCGACGAGGTGCCGCGGGACTACGTCCTGGCGTCGGCGAATGCCACCGGCGCCGCCGCGGCCGACGAAGCGGCCGAGGGCTCGCCAGGCGAACGACCGAGGAGGACGCCATGACGCGCACCCTGACGCGCCGACGCTTCATCCGGATCAGCGCGGCGACAGCGGGCCTCGGCGCGCTGGCCCCGGGACATCTCGTTCGTGCAGAGGTCGCGCCGGTGACCTGGCGCGGCACGATGCTGGGCGCGGTCGCGACGATGGAGATCCACGACGAAGATCGCAGCCGGGCGGAACGACTGATCGTGCTGGCCTGCGCCGAGGCGCGGCGGCTCGAGCGGCTGTTCAGCCTTTACCTTGAGGATTCCGCCCTGGTCGCGCTGAACCGGACCGGTATCCTGATCGATCCCGCCGCCGAGATGGTCGATCTGCTATCTACCTCGCAGCGCTACGCCACGCTGACGGGCGGCCTGTTCGACGTCACGGTGCAGCCGCTGTGGGAGCTCTATGCCGGCCATTTCGCGCGAGACGACGCCGATCCCGCTGGTCCTCCGCCGGCCGCGATCGCGGCCGCGCTGGCGCGGGTCGGCAGCCATCGGCTGTCGGTCAGCCGCGACCGGATCGTGATGCCCAGGGGCATGGCCGTGACCCTGAACGGGATCGCGCAAGGCTACGTCACGGACAAGGTGGTGGACCTACTCCGGACGCACGGCGTCTCTCACAGCCTGGTCGACATGGGTGAAGCCCGGGCGATCGGCTCACGTCCGGACGGACGCCCCTGGGAGGTCGGCATCGCCGATCCGGACGTTGTCGGCCAGACGAAAACCGTGCTGCCGATCGTCGATCGCGCCGTCTCCACCTCGGGCGGCTACGGCTGCCAGTTCGATGTCGGCGCGCGCTTCAACCATTTGTTCGATCCCAAATCGGGTGGCTGTGCGCGCCGCTATCGCAGCGTGACGACGGTTTCCCGCAGCGCGACCGCCGCGGATGCATTTTCGACGGCGTTCAGCCTGATGCCGGCAAACGAGATTCAATCGTTGCTGCCGCGCGCCGATATCGACCGCGTGCACCTGATCGATGACGCCGGCAAGGCGGTCGAATTGTCGGCGTAAGGTGCGGTTGTTGTTTGCGCATGATCATTTCGGAAAACCGCTGCGCACTTTTCCGGATCATGCTTTAGCGCAACGGCAGCAGATCCAGTTGGCTCTGTGCCTTCTTGACCGCCGCCGCGTACCAGTTCTGGCTCGGCGCTTCCTTGGCGAAGCATCTGGTGTAGGCGTCCATCGCCTGGTCTTCCCTGGCCATGTCGCCGCGCGGATCCTTCTTGTTGACGGGCTTCGCCATCATCTGCTTCCACACGCGCTCGCAGGCCGGGATCTCCGCCGTCTTCACGGCGTCCCTTGTGGCGATGAAGTACACCCTGTCGCCTCTTATCGCGACGACGTCGATTTCATCCGGCGGACCCTTCAGGCCGCCATTGCCGCGCAGGCCGAGCACGGCGAACGCAGCACTCGCGGATGCGGGCTTGGCAATCGGCAGCTCGGCATATTTGGCGAATGCCGCGTCCTGGATGGCGTGGTAATAAAAGCGATCCGACCTGAACGCCGCGCCCGTTTCCTGCGGCATGCCGTCGTCGCGGTGCTCGCGCAGCCAATGGGTCAGCAGCGTGGTGGTCGTCACCACGGCCTGCGTTTTGTAGTCTTCGGTCGCGAAACTGAGCCCGTCGAGATGACCGAAGCCGACGTCGCTCCGGAACAGCGTGTCGACGTTCGACTTGCCGTCCGCGGCAAGTCCCTTGATCGTGACCGGTCCCACCAGGCCGCGCAGCACGCCTGCGAGCTCTTTCAGAGCGGCATCGTGCTGCTTGTAGATCTCGTCGCTCTCCTTGGCCTTCGAGAATTTTGCGATGTAGCGATCGCGCAGGCCGAGATAGTGCTGCTCGGGCGTCGCCGCATCAGCGGGCGTGGCCAGGACGAGCAGGCAGAGCAAGGCAGGCAATCTCATTCAATGTCCGCGGACTTGGGGGCGATCTCCATCTTTGTGCCGCTGCGAGGCGCGAAGGTTCATCCGCAACGACCGCGCCGTTGCACCCTACTCCGCCGGCGTCAGCTGCCGGGTCAAGCGCACCGCCGCGGTCTCGCGGACACGAACCCGGGCGCGGCGCTTGCGCCACCAGATCACGACGCCGGTGACCGAGAGCGCCGCCACCACCAGCCCCATGATCGAGATCAGGACGCGGCCGAACAGGCCGACGATGCGGCCCGAATGCAGCGGGAATTGCGCCTGGACGAAGATATCGGCGGCGGTGCCGACCCAGGGCAGCCGTTCGCCGATCGGGCGGCCGTCCTCGCTGTCGTAATAAAGCTGCGCCGGGCCGACCCCGCCGGCGCCGTGATCGTCGCCGGGGTGGAAGAAGGCGGCGGCATAGACGCCGTGGGCCGGGCCGTAATTGATCGAGCCGACCGGGATGGTCCAGCCTCGCGCCTTGCCGTCGGCCGCCGCGCGCGCGGCGATCTCGGCGAAGCTGACCTTGGGCTCGATCGGATCGTCGAGATCGCGATAGGGCCGCTGCTCATAAGGCGTCGGCGTATAGTTCGACACCATCTTCATCAGCGGCGAGAACACCTCGAAATAGAGGTTCAGCGAAAACGCGGTGAAGGCGATGACGAAGAGCACGCCCCAGGTCCACAGGCTGAAGGCGCGATGGATGTCGAAATTGATCCGGTAGGCGCTGCCCGAGGTCTTGATGGTCCAGGCCGGTGCCCAGCGCGCCCAGAAGCCGCGCTCGAGCTGGCGCGCGACGCTAGGCGCCCGCGCCGCCCTGGCTCGCCTGCGCGAGGGCAGCGTCAGGTAGAAGCCGACGAAGCAATCGATGGTCCAGACGATGGCGATCACGCCGAGCACGCGCATGCCCCAGCGATCGCTGCCCCAGAACTCCGGGATGTGCATCGTATAGTGCAGCTTGTAGAGGAAGGAGACGAAATTCTCCCGCGTCACCGGCCACACCGCGCCCCAATAGCGCCGGCCAAGCTCCGCGCCGGTGTTGGGATCGAGAAAGACCTGATTGTAGTCGAGCGCGTAGCGCTTGCCGGTCGAGGGATCGATCCGCGGCATGACGAAGAACCACAGCGAGTGGCCCTCCTCCGGCGTCATGAAGAGGTAGACGACGCGCGCGCGGGGATCGCGCTGCTCGATCATCTTGGCGAGCTCGATCGAGGGTATCGCCGGGCCCTTGCTGGTGACGTCGAACAAATGGCCGTTCAGGACGTCGTCGAGCTCGTGATCCCAGGAGATGATCGCGCCGGTGATGCCGGAGAAGAACAGGAATCCGGCCGTGAGCAGTCCCGCCCACCGATGCAGCCTGCCCAATATCGCTCTCATCGCTCAGATCTCATTCCACCGGGAACCGGGCCCCCAATTCCCGGAACCGTCTTCACTCGAACCATCGGCAGCCGGTCTGCCTGCTGATGGCCCTTGCGTCCATCGCCTAACGTACGGATCGCTTCAGTACGAGAGCGGCAACATTAGAATCTATCGAGACTGGAAAACGAGCCGTGCGACGAGGCGTTCGGCGCGATCGGCCGCCCGCTTCTGGATCGCTCACGGCCAGTCGGCAGAATTCAGCGTCGGCCGCGATCGCCCGGCTCGCGCCCGTGCCGGACAGGCCGCCTCTGTGGCAACACGGGCCGCCAGCCCCCTCTGCCCGATGTGTATCACCGGATGGTCCGGCTCGTACGCCGGACCATCCGCATCTGACCTCACCAGCGGTAGGTCAGCTTGCCGATGGCTTTCCGTCCTTCGGCGTACATGCAGCCCGACAGGCCGTAGCAGGCGGCGACATAACGCGTATCCGCCAAATTGGTGACGTTCACCGACAGACGCCAATTGTCCCTGGTGTAGGCAAGCAGCGCGTCCAGCACCGTGGCCGATCCCACCTTGAACGTGTTGGCCTCATCGCCCCAGGTCGCGCCGACATAGCGGATGCCGCCGCCGAACTGCAAGCCCGCCAGCAGCCCGTTCTGGAGCGTGTAGTCGCTCCACAACGAAGCGCGGTTGAGCGGCACGGGGATCGGCGCCTTGCCGACATTGACCGGATCCTGCGTGACGACGGCATCGACATAGGCATAGGCGGCACGCAAGTTCCAGCCGTCGGCGAGCGACATCGAGCCTTCGAGCTCGATGCCGCGCGATTTCACCTGCCCGATCTGTTCGTAGTAGGTGGTTGTAGGCACGTAGACGCCGACGTTGTCGCGCGTCAGGTCGAAGGCCGCGAAGGTGAACAGCGCGTTCCAGCCGAGCGGCTGGTACTTGACGCCGACCTCGTACTGCACGCCGGTCTCGGGATTGAGCATCTGTCCCGCGGCATTGGTCGCCAGCACTGGCAGGAACGATTCCGAATAGCTGAAATAGGGCGCGATGCCGTTGTCGAAATTGTACATGACGGCGGCGCGGCCGGTGAAGGCCGAGGCATCCTTCGTGACCGACGTATCGGCCGGGGCCAGATTGGTATCGACCTGCGTCGTCACGAAGTCCTGCCGACCTGCGAGCAGGAACGAGAGCCGGCCGAGCTTGATCTGATCCTGCGCGTAGAGGCCAAGCTGCGACTGCTTGACGCCCTTGTTGTCGTACATCCCGCCCATGGTCCAGTCGTAGCTGTAGACCGGATTGAAGACGTTGAGCTCCGGCGACGACGTTGTGACGGCAAAGGCGGTGTCGCGGAACGTGGTGTTGCGATAGTCGAGCCCGACCAGGGTGTTATGGCTGAGAATGCCGGTTACGAACTTGCCCTGGAGCTGGTTGTCCACCGCGAAGGAGTTGATATACGAGTTGCTGTAGCTGCCGAACCGCCCGAGCTGTCCCGCCGCTTCGTCGGTGTATCCGGCGCCGTAGAAGACCTTCTCCTCGTTGTGCTGGTAGGCGTAGCGCAGGTTCTGCCGGAACGTGATGTTGTCGGTGAAATTGTGCGACAGCTGATAGCCGGCGGTCGCGATCTCGGTGTTGAAGGCGTCGAAGCTCGGCACGCCCGCGAAGAACGAGACCGGGATGGTGCGGCCGTTGTTCGGCCAGACCGTGCCCGAGGCCGGCAGGAACTGAAGGCCCCACCCTGCCCGGTCGCGCTGATAGTTGGCGAGCAGTGTTATCGTCGTGTCCTCGTTCGGCTTGAACGTGACCGCGGGCGCGATGAAGACGCGATTGTCCTTGGTGAAGTCGACCTGAGTTTCGCCGTCGCGGACAACGCCGGTCAGGCGCCACAGCACGGTGCCTTCCTTGTTGGCGGGGCCGCCCATGTCGAACTGGCCCTGGTAGCGGTTGAAGCTGCCGCCGGAGATCGAGACCTCGCCGAACTGCTGTGCGGTCGGCAGCTTGGTCACGTAGTTGAGGATGCCGCCGGTGCCGCTGCCGCCATACATCGCCGAGGACGGCCCCTTCAGCACTTCCAGGCGCTCGGCGCCGTAGGGATCGAGGCCGTTGAAGTGCACATAGTTGCTCGAGGGAATCCGCAGGCCGTCGACGTAGAGGCCGGACATGGTCGTGTCGAAGCCGCGAATCTGGAGCGCGCCGAAGCGGGTGTCGGAGCCGCCATTGACGTCGCCGCTGACGCCGGCGGTGTAGCGCAGTGCCTCGCCGATCGAGACCGCACCCTGGTTCCTGACCTGGTCGGTGGTGATCACGGACACCGACTGCGGAGTTTCGATCAGCGGCGTATCCGTCTTGGTGGCGGTGCCGCTCCGCGTGGCAACGAAACCGCGCACCGGGCCGTTGGCGTGCTCGCCCGTAGCACCGTTCGATGATGCCGACTGGGTTGGCGCGGCCTGCTGCGCGGGAGACCGGCGATTGGCGCGCGAGGTCCGCGTCGCCGATCTTCGCGACGAAGCGATCGCCGCAGGACGGGCGCGCTGAGCCGGTGCATCGACGGTAACAGCCGGAATCTGCGTCTGGGCCTGTGCGGAACCGAAGGGAATGACGAGGCAGAGCGTGCTGACCGCTCCAAGGCAGAGAATCTGGATCCGGCGAGAACGCGTGTTGCCACGCGAAGAAAATTGGAAGTCGGTCACGTCTTTCGAAGCCCCACGCACTGCCGGCTTTGCCGGTATCGTTCTTGATGTCCCGCCCTAGCTCAGGCGGTTTCGGAGTGCGATAGGAACGAGGCTAGAACTTCTCCAGACGTGTGCGCGGCACGTGCGACCAATGCGCTCACGCAAGCTGTGCAGCTCAAGGCGCATTCTGCGAGACGCGCTCTTTAGAATTGGAATATTTCCAGACTGTCGATCTGCGCTCCGTTCCGCACGGAGCGGTCTCTCAGCGATGCCGCAGCCGGCGATTGACCCGGCGTGCCAGATAGTCGCCGGCGCTCTGAACCAGCTGCACCAGCGCAATCAGCACAACGACGACCGCCAGCATCATCTCCGGCATGAAGCGCTGATAGCCGTAGCGGATGCCGAGATCACCAAGGCCACCGCCGCCGACCGCGCCGACCATGGCGGAATAGCCGAGCAGGCTGACCACCGCGAGCGTCAGCGCCCGCAGAAGTCCCGGCAGCGCCTCCGGGATCAACACCTTGAACACGATCTGAAGCGGCGAGGCGCCGAACGAGGACGCGGTCTCGATCAGACCGCCGTCGACCTCGCGGATCGCAGCTTCGACCAGGCGCGCGATGAACGGCGCCGACGCGATCGTCAGCGGCACGATCGCCGCGGTCGATCCGATCGAGGTGCCGGCAACGAGGCGCGTGAACGGGATGATGGCGACGACCAGGATGATGAAGGGCGTCGACCGCGTCGCATTGACGACGATGCCGAGCACGCGATTGACGATCGGAGCCGCGAACAGCTCCCCCTTCCGGCTGGTCGCGAGGAAGACGCCGAGCGGCAGGCCGAAGGCGGTGCCGAGCAGCGCCGCGATGCCGACCATGTAAAGGCTCTCGAAGGTCGCCTGGACGATCAGGTTGATGAGCTCAGGCGACATAGCCGAGATGCTCCGCCGGGAATTGATGTTGAGACAGAAAGGCCAGCGTCCGCGTCACCGCGTCCTCGCCGGGAATACCGAGAGGAATGCCGAGAACGAGCGAGCCGACTTGCTGGCCGCCGATCTCGTCGATGCGCGCCGACAGCAACGACACGTCGAGGCCGAGCTCGCGGGCGAGCCGGGCGACCAGGGTGTCGCCGGCCCCTGCTCCGCGCACCTGGAGCCGGATCACAGCCTGCCCGCCGGCAGACGGCGCCGCCACGATCCGGCTCGCCAGCGAGACCGGCAGGCTGTCGCCGATCACCTCGGCCAGGAAGGACTGCGTGATCGGATGCTTCGGGTGCGTGAAGATATCGGCGACATGGCCGCTTTCGACCACATGACCGGCGTCGAGCACGACGACGTCCCTGGCGAGCTGGCGCACCACGGACATTTCGTGGGTGATCAGCACGATGGTCACCCCGAGCTCGCGGTTGATGTTGGCGAGCAGATCGAGGATCGCGCGCGTGGTCTGCGGATCGAGCGCGGAGGTCGCCTCGTCCGACAACAGCACGCTCGGCCGCGTCGCCAGCGCCCGGGCGATGCCGATGCGCTGCTTCTGGCCGCCGGAGAGCTCCGACGGATAGCGGTCATGCTTGTCGGCGATGCCGACGAGCGCGAGCAGCTCGGTCACGCGCGCCTTGATGTCGGCCTTGGACCAGCCGGCGATCTCCAGCGGCAGCGCAATGTTGTCGGTCGCAGTCCGCGAGGACAGCAGGTTGAAATGCTGGAAGATCATGCCGATCGAGCGCTGCGCCAGCCGCAACTCGCGGCCCGCCAGCGCCGAGATATCGCGGCCATCCACGATCACGCGGCCCGTGGTCGGCTTCTCCAGTCCGTTGATGAGCCGCACCAGGCTCGACTTGCCGGCGCCGGAGCGGCCGATCACGCCCGTGATGGATCCGCGTGGAATGGCGAAGTCGATATTTTGCAGCGCGTTGACGCCGGGCTTGCCGCGGTAAGCGGGATAGGTCTTCGAGATGCCGGCGAAACGAACCATCGCCTCCGGTTCGTCGGCAGCAGGTGAAATCGCTTCGAACCTATCGATCGGCTGTCCGATCGCAAGCGATTGATGGGCATTCATGGAAGCGGCCTTCATGCACAAAAGTTCTCTCGTCCGCCCGGAAGGCAAACAAGCGCCGGTCGCATCGGCGACGAGGAAGGGGAGCAGCAGCAAACCGCCGCGAAGGAGTCGCGCGCTGCATCCGCAGCACACAGCATCGCCTCTTACGATCCTTCTTGCAATTGCAGATATTTGCAGGGAGATGGACGAAATTTCCCCGATCGCCCCCAGCCCAAGAAAATTCATCCGCCGGATATCCGAGAGCGCCTTGGCTACCGACCCTTGAAGCGTGGCTTGCGGCGGCCCAGGAATGCCTCAACGCCCTCCTTGTGATCCTCGCTGAAGCTGGCGAGTGCGAACTGATCGACGTCCATATGGCTGGCGAGATCGTCCAGCGCATGCGCGAGCCGGTTGACCGTGAGCTTCGTCATCGCAACCGAGAGCGGCGGCTGCGCGGCGACCTTGCGGGCGAGCTCCATGGCGGCCTCGAAGGCATGGCCGGGATCGGTCACCTGTTCCACCAGACCCCACTCATAGGCTTCATCCGCCGAGATGCGTTGGTCGGCCAGGATCACCGCCTGCTTGGTGCGGGCGGGTCCGATCAGATGCAGCATGCGCGGAATGCTCTGCCAGCTCATGTTCATGCCGAGCCCGATCTCGGGCACGCGCAGATGCGCGTCGTGCCCCATCACGCGGAAGTCGAGCGCCACGGCCAGCGCGACGCCGCCGCCGACGCAAAAACCCTCGATCGCCGCGATCGTGATCTGCTCCATCTCCTGCCAGGCGTGGGTGAGGCGCGGCCCGAGCTTGAGGTGCCGGCGCAGCGTGCCGAGATCCATCTCCTTGCGCGAGCGGCCCTCGTCGTCTTTCAAGTCGAAGCCGGCACTGAACGCGCTGGCGCTGCCGGTCAGAACCACGACGGAGGTTGTCGCATCATCTTCGAAGCTGCGCGCGGCCGCGGTGAGCTGGCGCAGCGCCTCGGGCGACAGCGCATTGATGCCGTCATTGCGGTCGAACCGCACGATCGCGATCCGCCCCTCCGGCCCGTGACCCTTCTCGATCGTCACGTAATTGGTCAACGGAAGTCTCCCCTGTTCTTGTTGCTCTTGATCACAGACGTCCGGTGCGCCGGTGCTCCGGCTCACTAGCGTTCTCGCCGATAATGTTGCGGCCGTAGATCTCGTCGACCGAAAATATCTCGTTCGGCCGCCAGCGGACAGCGCCAGGCCAGCCCATGGCGAGATGTTAGCAGAGTCTTCGCCTCGACAAGGCCCGGATTCTGGGACTATGTTCGCGCCATGAGCGAGCACCACCACGACCACGATCACGACCATTCCGAGCTGTCGGAGACCGAGCTGCGCGTGCGCGCGCTCGAGACCATCCTGACGGAAAAGGGCTATGTCGAGCCCGCCGCGCTCGATGCCATCATCCAGGCCTACGAGACCAAGATCGGCCCGCACAACGGCGCCCGCGTCGTCGCCAAGGCCTGGACCGATCCGGCCTTCAAGAAGGCACTGCTGGAGGACGGCTCCAAGGCGATCGGCACGCTCGGCCATGTCAGCCGCGTCGGCGACCATCTCGTCGTGGTCGAGAACACGCCCGAGCGCCACAACATGGTCGTATGCACATTATGCTCCTGCTACCCCTGGGAGATGCTGGGGCTGCCGCCGGTCTGGTACAAGGCCGCGCCCTACCGCTCGCGTGCGGTAAAGGATCCGCGCGGCGTGCTCGCCGATTTCGGCGTCACCCTGCCCAAGGACATGGAAATCCGGGTATGGGATTCCACGGCCGAGACCCGCTTCCTGGTGCTGCCGATGCGCCCAGAGGGCACGGAGGGATGGAGCGAGGAGCAGCTCGCCGAGCTCGTCACCCGCGATTCCATGATCGGCACAGGCTTTCCCAGGACGCCGGGAGCGCCGTCATGAACGGCGTGCACGACATGGGTGGCATGGACGGGTTCGGCAAGGTCGAGCCCGAGCCGAACGAGCCGATGTTCCACGAGGAATGGGAGTCACGTGTGCTCGCGATGGTGCGCGCGATGGGCGCGGCCGGCGCCTTCAACATCGACACCTCGCGTTACTATCGCGAGACGCTGCCGCCACACGTGTACCTCTCGAGCTCCTATTACAAGAAGTGGTTCCTCGGGCTCGAGGAGATGCTGATCGAGAAGGGCTACCTCACCAGGGAGGAGGTCGAGGCCGGCCATGCGATGCAGCCCGCAAAGGCGCTCAAGCACGGCAAGTTCGATCTCGCCAATGTCGAGCGGGTGATGGTGCGCGGCAAGTTCGCCCGGCCCGCCCCGGCGCCCGCCAAGTTCAAGATCGGCGATCGCGTCCGCGCCAAGAACATCCATCCGACCACGCATACAAGGCTGCCGCGCTATGTCCGCGGCCATGTCGGCGTTGTCGAGCTCAACCACGGCTGCCACGTGTTTCCTGATACGGCGGCGATGGAGCGCGGCGAACATCCGCAATGGCTTTACACGGTCGTGTTCGAGGGCCGCGACCTCTGGGGCGAGGACGGCGATCCGACCCTGAAGGTGTCGATCGATGCCTTCGAGCCCTATCTGGATCCGGCGTGATGAGCAGCGCGCTTGCCGCTGCCGCGACGGCGGCCATTCCCAGCATTCCGCGCGATGACGACGGTCCGGTGTTCCGCGCGCCCTGGGAGGCGCATGCATTTGCGATGGCCCTGACGCTGCACGAGCGCGGGGTGTTCACCTGGCCGGAATGGGCTGCAGCACTCGCACATCAGATCAAACGAGCGCAGGCCGCGGGCGATCCTGACACCGGCGAGACCTATTACCTGCACTGGCTCGCCACGCTGGAAGGCCTGGTGGCAAGCAAAGGCGTCGCCTCGACGGACACGCTGCACCGCTATCGCGATGCCTGGGACCGCGCCGCCGACCGCACGCCGCATGGCAAGCCGATCGAGCTGCGGCCGGAGGATTTTCGATAGTCCTTTGCCATTGCTGTACGGCGGCCGCCCCACTCTCCGCCGTCATCCTGAGGCGCGAACCTTGCGATGCCTTGCATCGCAAGGTGAAGCCTCGAAGGATGGGCTCCGGGCGCGCTTGCAGCCCATCCTTCGAGGCGAGCAAGGGCGCGCACCTCAGGATGACGGCGGTGGGTGTGACAGCCCTCACCGCCCCGCCACGAACTCCCGCCACCCCTTCGCCCGCAGGCTGCACGCCGGACACTCGCCGCAGCCATAGCCCCAATCGTGCTGCGCGCCGCGTTCGCCGAGATAGCAGGTGTGGGAGTGCTCGCGGATCAGATCGACCAGCCCCTCGCCGCCGAGATCCTGCGCCAGCTGCCAGGTCGCGGCCTTGTCGATCCACATCAAGGGCGTATGCAGCTCGAACGTCCTGGCCATGCCGAGCGAGAGCGCCGTCTGCATGGCGCGGATGGACTCGTCGCGGCAATCGGGATAGCCGGAATAATCGGTCTCGCACATGCCGCCGACGATATGCGTGATGCCGCGCCGGTAGGCCAGCGCCGCGGCGAAGGTCAGGAACACCAGGTTGCGGCCGGGCACGAAGGTGTTCGGCAGGCCGTCGGCGCCCATCGCGATTGCGACGTCGCGCGTCAGCGCGGTCTCTGACACCGCCGCCAGCGTCGGGATCGACAGGGTATGGCTGTCGCCGAGCTTTGCGGCCCAATCCGCGCGCAACGCCTTGACGCCGTCGAACAGCCGCTCGCGGCAGGCGAGCTCGATGGCGTGGCGCTGGCCGTAATCGAATCCCAGCGTCTCCACGCGGGAAAAGCGGCTGAGCGCCCAGGCGAGGCAGGTGGTGGAATCCTGCCCGCCGGAAAACAGCACCAGCGCGGTTTCCGATGAAAATGTGTCGCTCATGGCCCGCGCTTTAGCATTGTGGGACGTCTCAGCCAATCGGTGGAAATCGGCCCGTTCCGCACGCCCGCGCTGGGAACGGCGGCCGGCTTTTGGCATAAAGCTGGGAGCCAGGAGAATAGCCCCGCAATGACCCCTTCCCGCGATATTTCCCGCCTGATCGAGATCATGGCGGCGTTGCGTACGCCGGTGACCGGCTGCCCCTGGGACCTCGAGCAGAATTTTGCGACCATCGCACCCTACACGATCGAGGAGGCCTATGAGGTGGTGGATGCCATCACGCGCGGCGACCTCGATGATCTCCGCGAAGAGCTCGGCGACCTCCTGCTCCAGGTGGTGTTCCACGCCCAGATGGCGTCGGAGCAGAACGCTTTCGCGTTCGGCGACGTCGTCGAAGCCATCACCCGCAAGATGATCCGACGCCATCCCCATGTCTTCGCAGACAAGGACGGCAACCTCGCCTCGTCCCACGTCAAGGAGGTCTGGGACCGCATCAAGGCCGAGGAGAAAGCCGAGCGCGCCGCGCGCCGGCCGCCCGAAGAGACGCCGGCGCACACATCGCTGCTGTCAGGCGTGAAGGCCGGCCAGCCCGCGCTGACCCGCGCCATGGAGCTGCAGCGCAAGGCCTCCACCGTCGGCTTCGACTGGAACGACCCGCGCGCCGTTCTGGCAAAGATCCGCGAGGAGGCCGACGAGATCGAGGCCGCGCTCGACCGTGGCGACAAGCAGGAGTTGGCGGAAGAGACCGGCGACCTCATGTTCGCCCTCGTCAACCTCGCCCGCCACGTCGATGCCGACCCGGAAGCCGCCCTGCGCGCGACCAATGCGAAATTCGAGCGGCGCTTTGCCTATATCGAACGCGCGCTGGAGGCGCAGGGCCGCACGCTGGAGCAGGCGTCGCTGGCCGAGATGGATGCGCTGTGGAACGAGGCGAAGGCTGAGACGAAGCCGGAGTCAGAGGAGCGCAAGGAAGCGCGCCGCTAACTCCGCCGTCGTCCCTGCGCACGCACGGACCATTACCCCGGGATGTGGTTTGGCGAAGACTCGAAGTTAAGCGCCCCGCAGCCGCTGACCTTCATGCTCGTCCTGGCGAAAGCCAATTCGTAGTGTGGGCAAAGCGACTAGCTCGAAGAGCGAAGGCGGAAGCGTCCCCACCACCTGTCTCATATCGCGGAATGATCGTGGGCACGGCGCTTTGCGCCTTTGCCCACCCTACGAGCGCCGCGTTGTCCGGGACGACAGCATTTATGTGGCGTGATGCGGCACCGCGTCGAACCTCGACACCACGATGTCCCGCTTGGTCTCGTCCACCCGCACGGTCATGTCGAAGCGGCCGTCGTGCAGCTCCTTGGCCAGCACCTCGGCATTGCGATGCAGCCAGCTGATGCCGGCGCCGTCGGCGGCGTCGATGGAGAGATCGAGCGTGGTGCGCTTTGCGGCAAGGCGTTCCTCGATCGCGGCGAGCAATGCATCGACGCCCTCGCCCGTGACGGCGGAGACCAGCATGGCCGGGTGGTCGGCGGGCCGGCGCGCAGCGATGTTCAAAAGCTCTTCGCGCTGCTCGGCATCGTAACGGTCGATCTTGTTCCAGACCTCGATGATGCGGCCTGAATCATCGGGGTTGATGCCGAGCTGACGCAGCACCGCGTCGACGTCGCTCTGCTGCGCCTCGGCATCCTCATGCGAGATGTCGCGCACATGGAGAATGACGTCGGCCTCGAGCACCTCCTCCAGCGTGGCGCGGAAGGCGGCGACGAGCTGGGTCGGCAGGTTGGAGATGAAGCCGACCGTGTCCGACAGCATGGCCTTGCCGCCATGCGGCAGGTTGAGCGCGCGCAAGGTCGGATCGAGCGTCGCAAACAGCATGTCGGCGGCCTGCACGTCGGCGCGGGTCAGGCGGTTGAACAGCGTCGATTTGCCGGCGTTGGTGTAGCCGACCAGCGCGACGACGCGATACGGCACGCGCTGCCGTCCCGCACGATGCAGCCGCCGCGTCGCCTGCACCTTCTTCAGCTCGCCCTCGAGCTTGGAGATGCGTTCCTGGATCAGGCGGCGGTCCGCTTCGATCTGCGTCTCGCCGGGGCCGCCCATGAAGCCGAAGCCGCCGCGCTGGCGCTCCAGATGGGTCCATGAGCGCACCAGGCGCGAGCGCTGGTAGTTGAGATGCGCGAGCTCGACCTGGAGCGAGCCTTCCCGCGTCTTGGCACGGCGGCCGAAGATTTCCAGGATCAGCCCGGTGCGGTCCAGCACCTTGGCGTGCAGCTCCTTCTCGAGATTGCGCTGCTGGATCGGCGCCAGCGCGCAATCCATCACCACGAGCTCGACCTCGAGGGTCTTGATCAGGCCAGCGATCTCCTCGACCTTGCCCTTGCCGATATAGGTGGCGGGACGGATCTGGCTGATCGGCGCGATGATGGCGTCGGCGACGACGAGATCGATCGCGCGCGCGAGGCCGGCGGCTTCGTCGAGCCGGGCCTCGGCGTCACGCAAGACATGTGTTTCCGATTGCGCGTCGGCACTGCCCGCGCGCACACGCAAGTAGGGGCCGATGACAAGCACCCGCCCCGTCTGCTTTGCCCCTGCCGACCGCGGACGGTCGGCATCCCCGTCGAAATTCCGGGGTTCCAATCAGATCACTCTCAAGCCGGCTGATCCTCGCCACCTTCGAACAGCTGGATCGGAGCACCAGGCATGATGGTCGAGATCGCATGCTTGTAGACCAGCTGCGAATGACCGTCGCGCCGAAGCAGCAAACAGAAATTGTCGAACCAGGTCACGATGCCCTGGAGCTTTACTCCGTTGACCAGAAAGATCGTCAGTGGCGTCTTGGTTTTGCGAACGTGATTGAGGAAGGTGTCCTGTAGGTTTTGTGCGCGGTCTGCCGCCATTGTTTTTTTCTCGCTTTGAGTTTCTTTTTATTGCGCCGGTTGCGGCCCTCTTTGTGAGGTTCGGGGCCTCTCCCGGTTGCCGTTCCGTCATGAGATCCCCCTCGGACGGAACAGCTGTGCGATTAGAGGACAGGTGGGCCTATTAGGCAAGCCGCTTCACGCGGCAGCCCCCGCCTGATTGCTCCGAAAAAATACGGAAATCGATGATTTTCCTGCTTTATCCCTAAGATGCCGCCGCAATGTCGCGGCGCTGGATTCTTGTTTTGACGTCCTTTTCCTCATGCCCGCCGGTGGCCGCTTCGCGCGAAAATGCGCTAGCCGACACCGAGCGCCTTCAGCTTTCGATGCAGCGCCGACCGTTCCATGCCAACGAACTCGGCTGTGCGAGAAATATTTCCTGAAAAACGGCTGATCTGTGCAATCAAATAGTCGCGCTCGAACACTTCGCGCGCCTCACGCAGCGGCAGGCCCATGATGTGCTCGCCATTGTTGCTGGTCGGCATCGCCGGCACCATGGAGCCGACGTCCTGTGGCAACATGTCCGCCGTGATGATGACCTCCGGCCCGCCTGCCGCGAGAATCATGACCCTCTCGACGTTGTTGCGGAGCTGGCGCACATTGCCCGGCCAGACATGCGATTGCAGCACCGCCATGGCGTCCTGCCCGATCTGCCGCTTGGGCAGACCGCTGCCGGCCGAGATCTGCTCCATGAAATAGTCGATCAATTCCGGGATGTCCTCGCGCCGTTCCGAGAGCGCGGGCACGCGGATCGGCACCACCGAGAGCCGGTGATAGAGGTCCTCGCGGAAGTGGCCGGCCGCGATCTCTTCTTCGAGATTGCGCGCGGTCGAGGAGATGATGCGCACATCGACCTGCACCTTGGCGGTGCCGCCGACGCGCTGGAACGACTGCTCCACCAGCACACGCAGGATCTTGTTCTGGGTCTCGCGCGGCATGTCCGCGATCTCGTCGATGAACAGCGTGCCGCCATGGGCCTCCTCGAGCGCGCCGGCCTTGCGCGGCTGCTCGCCGTTGGACTGTTCGACGCCGAACAGCTCGTGCTCCATCCGCTCGGGCGTGATCGCGGCGGCGTTGATGACGACGAAGGGACCGTCGGCACGGCCCGAGGCCACGTGCAGGGTGCGTGCGGCCAATTCCTTGCCGGCGCCGGCGGGGCCGACGATCAGGATGCGGCTGTTGGCCTTGGCGGCGCGCTCGATGGTCTGGCGCAGCTGGTTCATGCTGGGCGAGCGGCCGACGAGCTGGCTGGCGCTCGGCGCGAGCTGCTTCAGCTCCTTCACCTCGCGCTTCAGCCGCGAGTTCTCCAGCGCCCGGGTTGCGACCAGGATCAAGCGGTCGGCCTTGAACGGCTTCTCGATGAAGTCGTAGGCGCCACGCTTGATCGCCGCGACCGCGGTCTCGATGTTGCCGTGGCCGGAGATCATCACGACCGGCAGATCGGCGTTGTCTTTCTTGACCTGCTCCAGCAGCTGCAAGCCGTCGAGCTTGGAGCCTTGCAGCCAGATGTCGAGGAACACCAGGTGCGGCCTGCGGTTGGCGATCTCGGCGAGTGCCGTATCGCTGTCGCGTGCGGTTCGGGTCACGAAGCCCTCGTCCTCGAGAATGCCCGCAACGAGATCGCGAATATCGGCCTCATCATCGACAATCAGAATTTCACTTGCCATGGATCGCGCCTGTCATGTCAGCTGCCTGTTGAGGCTTCGATTTTCGTTGAATCATTGGTCTTTTCAGCGGGCTCTTTGGTTTCGGCCGCCGGCCCTTTTGTTTCCGGCGCCGCCTCTTTCGCCAGCCCCGTCACTGCGTCCTTGGTGATTTCCCTGGCCACCGGCGCCTGCCCGGCTCCTTCGGCTTTGGCGGGTTGCCCGGAGATCGCAAAGCGCATCCGCATCCAGGCACCGCGCTGGCCCTCACGGAAGTCGGAGGCATCCTTCAGCTCGATGCGTCCGCCATGGTCTTCCAGCACGCGGCCGACGATCGCAAGGCCGAGGCCGGTGCCCTTGGCCCGCGTCGTGACGTACGGTTCGAGCAGCCGCGAGCGCGCGACCTTGGGCAGTCCGATGCCGTTGTCGATCACGTCGATCAGCACGTCATCGCCCTCGCGGGAGACGACGACGTCGATACGGCCTTTGCCGAGCTCTTCCGGCGGGACCTGCTCGATCGCCTCGGTGGCGTTCTTGACGATATTGGTGACCGCCTGAGAGATCAGCCGGCGGTCGAACTGGGCCCGGAGCGGATCCTGCTTGAACTCGGCCTCGATATCGATCTCGGGATGAGCGACCTTCATCAGGAACACGGCCTGCCGCACGGTGTCGGCGACGTCCTCGCCCTCCATCACCGGCTTCGGCATGCGGGCAAAGCGCGAGAACTCGTCGACCATGCGGCGGATGTCGTCGACCTGGCGCACGATGGTGTCGGTGCACTGCTCGAAGATCTGCTTGTCCTTGACCTCGGTGATGTCCTTGCCGAACTTGCGGCGGATGCGTTCGGCCGAGAGCTGGATCGGCGTCAGGGGGTTCTTGATCTCGTGGGCGATGCGGCGCGCTACGTCGCCCCAGGCCGAGGTGCGCTGCGCCGAGACCAGCTCGGTGATGTCGTCGAGCGTGATGATGTAGCTGTCGTGCGGCTGATTCTTCTCGGCGCTGACCCGGACTGACAGATTGCGTTCCTGCCCGTCGCGGGTGATCGTGATCTGCCCCTGCACCAGGCGCTGGGTCCCTTCCCGCGCCGCCTTCATCATCTCGTCGAGCTCGGGCAGCACCTCGGAGAGCGGGTGGCCGAGAGTCTCGGATTCGGCGTGCCCGATCAGCTTCTCGGCCGAGCGGTTCAAGATGCCGACGCTGCCGGAGGCATCGACGCCGATGATGCCGGCGCTCGCCGAGGACAGCACAGCCTCGATGAAACGGCGGCGACTGTCGATGAGGTCGCTGGCGTTGACGAGCTCGTCGCGCTGGCTGCGCAATTCCTGCGTCATCTTGTTGAAGGTCTCGCCGAGCTGGGCCAGATCGCCTTCCGACTGGTGCACCGGCACCTGGACATGGAGATCGCCGGTCGAGACCGTGTGGGCCGCGTTCATCAGCCGCCGGATCGGCGAGACCAGCGAGTTGGCGAAGTTGAGGCCGATCAGCACCGAGGCCATCAGGATGGTCAGCGCGATCACGGCAAACATCAGCGCGAAGGCGACCTGGATACCGAGCCGGCGCGACTCGATCTGGGCATATTCGGCGACGCTGACCTCGGTCTGCTTGAGCTGATTGACGACGTTGGGATCAAGGGGGCGGGCGACATAAAGGAAGGTGTCGCTGAACGCGCGCAACCGGATCACCGCGGCGACAAAGCTCGCATCGGGGAGCACCGCGATCTCGGGCTCGTTCTCGTTGACGTTGCTGAGGAAGTCGGGCGCGGGCGGCGAATAGGCGAGCCGCATGCCGGTGTCGGCGGATTCCAGGATGTTGGTGTTCTTGTCGATGATCATCGCGCCCGGCAGATTGCGCGAGCCAGCGCTGGCGGTCAGCATCTCGCGGAACGAGCGGCGATCCTGGTCGTAGAGCGGCCGGGCATGCGCGATGTCGTTGGCCATGCCGAGAATGTCGCCACGGATCAGCTGGGCATGGTCCTGCATATAGGCCCGCGCGATCGTCAGCGAATTCTGGATCACCTGCTTGGTCGGCCCGGAGAACAGCCGGTCGAGGCCACGCTCGATGGTGACGTTGGCGACGACGGCGACCAGCACCGCCGGAAGCACCGCCACGATCGAGAACAGGCTGACGATCTGGACATGGAGGCGAGCCGCCGCCCTGCCCCGCCGCCGCGCCAGGATCAGCTGCCAGAGCTCGCGGACGATGATGCCGACCAGCAGCAGGATCGTCGCCGCGTTGATCAGGTAGAACGAGCGGACCACCTCGGGCGTCGGCTCGATCCGGGTGAGGCCGGTCAGGACCAGGAAGGTCAGGAACGCCGACAGCAGCGCCAGCCCCACGGCAAACGGCGCCAGCCAGCGCCGAGCCGACCAACGCCGGGGCTCATCCGCTGGGGCCGTGTCGAAGTGTGCGGCCGAGGTCTCTGCGCTGGTCATTCCGGCAATGGCGATGCTGAAAAGGGGTCCGCGGGCGCGCGGATACTGATGTATTCGTACCACATTGTTGCCGAATTGCGACAATTCCGCGGCGCTTCCTTCGCGACCGACGCCCATCATCCACAACCACATGCCGCCTGGACGGGAACGGATTCCCGTCATCCCGGCTTGACCCGGCATGGATAGATATTTTCTCGCGACGATGGTGTCGGCCGTTCTGCTGCTGATCGTGGCCGCCGACCTCCTGGTCAACGGCCTGGGTCTCCAGCAGCCGCTGGTGAATGTCGCCAGCGTCATGCCGGCCTCGGGCCGGCTCGTCAGATAGGTGCGGTTCCGCGCGGTGCGGCCGGATGACCGATTTTACGGCGCGGACGGAACATTTTGCTCTGATGCGGACTTCTGCTCACCGCGTCTGCCATAACGGCCAGCGCGATCCGGACAGGCTCAGCTCTGCCTTGGTAGGGGGAGCTGAGCCACCGTCCCGGTCGAGCAACTAGCCCCCGCTGCGATAGACCTGGATGTCGAGATCCCGGATCTTCTTGCGCAGCGTGTTGCGGTTGAGGCCGAGCAGGTCGGCGGCGCGGATCTGGTTGCCGCGGGTGGCCGCCAGCGCGGCCGTGAGCAGCGGCACTTCGATCTCCTTGAGGATGCGGTGATAGAGGCCGGGCGGCGGCACGCCGTTCGGAAAGCCCTGGAAGTGCGATGACAGATACGCCTCCACGGCGCCGCCGAGATTGTCGACGCCCTGCTGGACCGCGGCGCCCGGGCTGACCGAGGGCGGCGCGAGCTCGCCATCGATGACGGACGCCGTGATGACGTCCTGCGGATAGAGCGCGGCGAGACGCCGGGCGAGATTCTCCAGCTCGCGCACGTTGCCGGGCCAGCGGTGCTGCTTCAGCCGCTCCAGCGCCAGCGTGTCGAGCTTCTTCGGCGGCAGGCCGTCCTTCTCGGCGAGCGCGAAGAAGTGCCGCACCAGATCCGGCAGATCCTCGATGCGCTCGCGCAGCGGCGGCAGCCGCAGCGGCACGACGTTGAGGCGGAAGAACAGATCCTCCCGGAACAGGCCCTGCTGGATCAGGACGCGCAGATCCTTGTTGGAGGCCGCGACGATGCGCACGTCGGTCTTGATCGGCGTGCGGCCGCCGACGGTGGTGTATTCGCCCTGCTGCAGCACGCGGAGCAATCGCGTCTGCGCCTCCATCGGCATGTCGCCGATCTCGTCGAGGAACAGCGTGCCGCCTTCCGCCTGCTCGAACCGGCCGGAGGCGCGGGTGTTGGCGCCGGTGAAGGCGCCGCGCTCATGGCCGAACAGCTCGGATTCGATGAGGTCGCGCGGGATCGCGGCCATGTTGACCGCGACGAACGGGCCGTTGCGGCGCTTGCCGTAATCGTGCAGCGCGCGCGCCACCAGCTCCTTGCCGGTGCCGGACTCGCCCGTGATCATCACGGTGAGGTCGGTCTGCATCAGGCGTGCGAGCACGCGGTAGATTTCCTGCATCGCCGGCGAACGGCCGACCAGCGGGATCGCCTCCATCTCGGCATCCTCGTCCGGCGTCGAGACGCGCTCCTTCGGCTCGGCGAGCGCGCGGCCGACGATGGCGATCAGCTCCTTGAGGTCGAAGGGTTTCGGCAGATATTCGTAGGCCCCGCGCTCGGAGGCGCGGATCGCCGTCATGAACGTGTTCTGCGCGCTCATGACGATGACCGGCAGATTCGGCCGCATCTTCTTGATCCGCGGCAGCAGGTCGAAGGCGTTTTCATCCGGCATCACCACGTCGGTGATGACGAGATCGCCCTCCCCCTGGCTGACCCAGCGCCACAGCGTTGCGGCATTGCCGGTGAGCCTGACCTCATAGCCGGCCCGGGACAGTGCCTGATTGAGAACGGTGCGGATGGCGGTATCGTCATCGGCTACGAGAATGCTACCTGCGGGCATCGTTAATCCTCATTTTGCCCCCTGTGACACAGGCGACGACTTCCCGGCAGAGTCGGCGCGACTGCTTTGATCGGCATGTTTCGCCGATGTGGAATACATCGGCATCAGCACGCGGAAGGTGGTCCTGCGCGGCTGAGATTCGCATTCGATGATGCCCCCGTGATCGCCGACGATCTTGGCGACCAATGCAAGACCCAGGCCCGAGCCGGTCTGCTTGGTGGTCACGAAGGGGTCGAACAGGTTGGGCAGAAGATCGTCCGGCACGCCCGGTCCGTTGTCTTTCACACAGAACTCGAGCGGCAGAGATACCCGGGATTTTTGACCGGGGACTGACAGGCGCACGCCGGGGCGGAACGCGGTGGTGAGCTGGATCTCGGCGTCGGGCACGTCGATCAGGGCCTCGGCGGCGTTCTTCACGAGGTTGAGGAACACCTGGATCAACTGGTCCTGGTTCGCCAGCACCGGCGGCAGCGAGGGGTCGTAATCCTCGATGAAGCGGATGTTGCGGGCGAAACCCGACTGCGCCAGCCGCTTCACGTGGTCCAGCACCGAATGGATGTTGACGGGACCGCGCACCACGGGACGCTCGTCGCCGAACACCTCCATGCGGTCGACCAGCGTCACGATGCGGTCGGCCTCGTCGCAGATCAGGCGCGTCAGCATGCGGTCCTCGGACGAGGCCTGCTGCTCCAGCAGCTGCGCCGCGCCGCGGATGCCGGACAGCGGGTTCTTGATCTCGTGCGCCAGCATCGCGGCCAGCGCGATCACCGAGCGCGCCGCGCTGCGATGGGTGAGCTGGCGGTCCATCTTGTCGGCGATGGTGCGCTCCTGCAGCATCACCACGATATGGCCGGGGCGCTCGGTCAGCGGAGCCACGTGCAGGTCGACCTGACGGTCGCCGCCCATGCGCGGCGTGCCGAGATCGACCTTGTATTCGTTGACCGGCGAGTTCGACGAGCGCACCTGGTCGATCAGCGCCAGCAACGGGCTGCCGAACGGCACCAGCTCTTTCAACGATTGCCGCTTCAGGAACTGCGTCGAGATCTCGAAGAAGGCTTCGGTGGCAATGTTGGCGGCGACGATCTTGCCGTCCGGCCCGATCATCAGCACGGGATTGGGCAAGGCATCGAGCATTGCGTCGCTGTCGGATGGACCGCGATGTTCAGCGGCTGAGCTCATGCAGCAGCGCTCCATGCGAAGTCATCGAAGGCATCCTGCAGCGACTCGTGGACGAGGCGCGGATCCTCCGAGGTGAGGATCTTCTGGCGCCACGACTTCAGCTTCTCGACAGACGCGCCGCTCGCCGCGGCCGCGACGTCGAGCGCCCAGCCGAGATGCTTGCGGGCATGTCTCAGTCCGACGCGAAGACCATAGAGCGCGCAGACGCCCTCATAGAGCGTGCGGATATAATGCAGCTGGGTTTCGAGCGAGGGCACAGCTTCCTCGGCCCCGCCCTTCAGGCGGCGGCCGATCTGGCCAGGCAGCCAGGGCTGGCCCTGCGCGCCGCGGCCGATCATCACGGCATCGGCGCCGGAGGCGTTGAGCGCCGCGAGCGCGCGCTCGTAGGAGGTGATGTCGCCGTTGACGACGAGCGGAATGGCGATCGCCTCGCGCACGGCGCGGATCGCGTCCCAATCGGCCTCGCCCTTGTAGAACTGGCTGCGGGTGCGGCCATGCACCGTCACGAGCTTGACGCCGGCGGCCTCCGCGCGCCGCGCCAGCTCCGGCGCGTTGCGGCTGCGATCGTCCCAGCCGAGCCGCATCTTCAGCGTCACCGGCACCTTCACCGCCGCGATGGTGGCGTCGATCAGGCTGACGGCGTGGTCGAGGTCGCGCATCAAGGCCGAGCCGGACTGGCCGCCGGTGACGTGGCGGGCCGGACAGCCCATGTTGATGTCGATGATATCGGCGCCTTCGGCCTCGGCGATCCGGGCACCCTCGGCCATCCAATGGGACTCGCAGCCGGCGAGCTGGACCACGTGCGGACCAATCCCGGCGGCTTCGCAACGCAACCGGGACATCCAATGGCCGTTGGCGAGCTCATCGCTGGCAGTCATTTCGGACACGACGAGACCGGCCCCGAGCTCCGCGGCCAGCCGCCGGACGGGCGAGTCAGTCACCCCCGACATCGGCGCCAGGAAGACCGGAATGGCGACATCAATATCGCCTATTTTCAACGGCTTAGAGCCGGATATTGCCGAACCGGTCACAGGGGTCTCGTCGACTGGGCAGGGGCCTCATCGCGCCTGCCATGATCTATCTTGCGCACAATTCTTGTGCAGTCAAGCGTCATGCCTACAGTTTAGACAATTCTGCAAGTCTTTCAAGTGCAGTGCAGCAAAATGCCGTTGCGAACAATCGGGGGAAACCCCCTTTTTTTGCGGGCCTGCCGTGCTAGAGGCATGCGGCAATCACCCCACTCCCCGACTCTCCCATCACCAACTGAGTATTTGAGTCCTATGGCGAAATCACAGCGCACCGCGGTCGTCCTCGTCGCAGCCGGGCGTGGACTGCGTGCGGGCGCCGGTGGGCCGAAGCAATATCGCGAGATCGGCGGCGTGCCGGTGATTTATCGCGCCATGGAAGCCTTCAGCCGCCACGCCGACGTGTTTGCGGTGCAGCCGGTGGTGAACCCCGATGACAGCGCCATATTCACGGCCGCGGTCGCGGGGCTCGAGCACGAGCCGCCGACCAATGGCGGCGCGACGCGGCAGGCCTCGGTGCTTGCCGGCCTCGAGGCGCTCGCACAACACGAGCCCGATATCGTCCTGATTCACGACGCCGCGCGCCCCTTCGTCTCGGACGGATTGATCTCGCGCGCGATCGAGGCGGCGAACCGAACCGGCGCCGCGATCCCCGTCGTCCCCGTCACCGATACCATCAAGCTCACCGGCGCGAGCGGCAATGTCGAGGGCACGCCGGACCGCGCCTCCTTGCGGATCGCGCAGACGCCGCAATCCTTTCGTTTCGACGTCATCCTCGAAGCGCATCGTCGCGCGGCGCAGGACGGCCGCAGCGATTTCACCGACGATGCCGCGATTGCCGAATGGGCAGGATTGACGGTTGCAACCTTTGAAGGCGATGTTGCCAACATGAAGCTCACCACACCCGAGGATTTCGTGCGCGAGGAAGCGCGTCTGGCGGCCCAGCTCGGCGATATCAGGACCGGCACTGGCTACGACGTGCACGCCTTCGGCGAAGGCGACCACGTCATGCTGTGCGGCGTGCGCGTGCCGCACACCAAGGGTTTCCTCGCCCATTCCGACGGCGATGTCGGCCTCCATGCGCTGGTCGACGCCATCCTCGGCGCGCTCGCCGACGGCGACATCGGTTCGCACTTCCCGCCGAGCGATCCGAAGTGGAAGGGTGCCTCCTCCGACCAGTTCCTGAAATACGCCATCGAGCGCGTCACGGCGCGGGGCGGCCGCGTCGCCAATCTCGAGGTGACGATGATCTGCGAGCGGCCGAAGATCGGCCCCTTGCGCGACACCATGCGCGCGAGCATCGCCGAGATCTCCGGCGTCGACATCTCGCGCGTCGCGGTGAAGGCGACGACCAGCGAGCGGCTCGGCTTCACCGGCCGCGAGGAAGGCATCGCGGCCACCGCGAGCGCCACCATCCGTCTGCCCTGGAGCGTGTAAGATCATGGGCGGCAGCGACGCACGCGCCCTCTCCCGTTCGCTGCTCGATCTGTGCCGGATGCGCAAGCTGACGATCGCGACCGCTGAATCCTGCACCGGCGGCCTCGTCGCCGGCGCGCTGACCGACATCCCCGGCTCGTCCGACGTGATCGATCGCGGCTTTGTCACCTATTCCAACGACGCCAAGCGCGCGATGCTCGGCGTCGAAGCCGGCACGCTCGCCAATTTCGGCGCCGTCAGCAAGGAAACCGCGACCGCGATGGCGGTCGGCGCGCTGGAGCGCGCCGGCGTCGATCTCGCCGTCGCCATCACCGGCATTGCCGGCCCCGGCGGCGCGACGCCCGGCAAGCCAGTCGGTCTCGTCCACTTCGCCGCCGCGGCACGCGACGGCCGGATCATCCACCGTGAGCATCGCTTCGGCGCGATAGGCCGCACCGCCGTGCGTCAACGCTCCGTCGTCGAGGCGCTGCGCATGCTCATGGATCTCGCCCGCGGCCCGCAGGCCCAGACCAAGCCGCGCGCCGCCGCAACCCGCCTGCGCCCGCGCGTGACCCGCTCGCCGCGCCGTCACGCCGTGAAGCGCAGGCCGCCGCGATCGCCGCGGGGCTGAACCACCCCACGCCGCCGCGAGCAATGCGCTGGCGTGATCGAGCACGGTGCCGGGAGAGGCGCGGTGGTCCGATCGGGCTACAAGCCTTTGCGTTGCCCGACGGGCAAAACACGCCAGTCGTAGGGCAAGACATCAGCGCGAAAATATTCGCCTTTACAGAAATTCGGATTTATCGCATCGTCCCGCCACCTCATCCCGGTCAGAGGGGCGTATCGCGATCGTCACGAAACGTGGGGTGAGCTGCGGTGGACGCAAGTCACATCGGCGCGAGAGGCATCGCAGGGCGGGCAACCGTGAGCGACGGCCGGCGCGCACACGACCGGTGTGACATGCGTACGGCAAAACCGTGTGGTCCTGACGCCCGGGGTCTGTGCGTCAAGTCTTGCGGTGATGTGGCGGCCCGACCGGGTGCGCGCATCAGCGATCTGCAAGGCGACGGGGGCAATAGTGCAACGCTCCCCGGGGAGAGCTCGGCATAAGCCGTCAAACCACTGCGCAGGGAAGGCCGGGATGTCTCCGGTTGCCCTGTTCTCCGCTATGCATGAAGCACACGCAGTCTGCTCTTGGCATGGCGGTCCATGGGAGCCAACCGGCTCCCGGCCTTCCCTGCGCCCTCTTTCAATTGATGAGGGTGAGGCGACCAGGCAAAACTCGGGCGAAGTGCGCCGCGAGCATGCGATGCTGTGTCCGCATGAAGGCGAGTACGTTGCAAACCCTATGCGTCACCGTCACCCTGAGGTGCGCGCGCTGCAGCGCGATAGCGTCGCAGAGCAAGCCTCGAAGGGCGACGGCCCCCGCTGCGCCAGTTCGGCCGCGCATCCTTCGAGGCTCCGCATGCGATGCATTCGCATCGCATGCCTCGCACCTCAGGATGATGGGATTGATACTGTCTCTACGGAAAGCTTCTGGCTTGCTTCCGCCTTCGTACGCAACACCCCGCTCTCGTGCCCCGGACGCAGCGCAGCGTCCCTCCGACGATGCGCTGCAGAGCCGGGGCCCATGTCGCAGCGAGTGCCGTGGCGTCATGGGTCCCGGCTCTGCGCAGCAACGCTACGCGTTACGGCGCGTCCGGGACACGAGAAGCCGCAACAGCTATGTCGACGCCAGCTTCGGCCGGCCGTAGATCGCATCCGCCCGCTTCTCGAACGCGGTGGAGAAGCGCGCGAAGGCGGCATCGAACATCGAGCCCATCAGCAACGCCAGCATGCGGCTCCTGAATTCGTAGGACAGGAAGAAACCGACATCGCAGACGCCCTCACCTTTGGGCTCGAACGTCCAGCGGTTCTCCAGATTGCTGAAGGGACCTTGCAGATATTCGACGAGAATCTTCAGATTGGCGCGGTCGAGCGTCACGCGGCTGGTGAAGGATTCCCTGACCAGCTTGAACGACACCGTCATGTCGGCGACCAGCACCTCGGTGCCGTCGGGCTTCACCATCCGCTGGCGCACCTTCAGCGCGCTGCAGAGCGGCACGAATTCCGGGTAGCGCTCGACGTCGGCGACCAGGTCGAACATCTCGGATGCGCTGTGATTGACACGGCGCTTGCTCGAAAATTTGGGCATGGTGGTTCAGCGGGCGTGAGCTGCCCGCGCGGCCTTCAGTCTCGCAAAATCCTCGCCGGCATGATGCGACGAGCGGGTGAGCGGGCTCGCGGATACCATCAGGAAGCCCTTGGTGTAGGCGACCTTCTCGTAAGAGGCGAACTCGTCCGGCGGCACGTAGCGCATCACCGCATGGTGCTTGCGGGTCGGCTGCAGGTACTGGCCGATGGTCAGGAAATCGACGTCGGCGGAGCGCAAATCGTCCATCACCTGCTGCACCTCGTGGCGCTCCTCGCCGAGACCGACCATGATGCCGGACTTGGTGAAGATGGTGGGATCGAGCTCCTTGACCCGCTGCAGCAGCCGGATCGAATGGAAGTAGCGCGCGCCCGGCCGCACCGTGAGATAGCGCGACGGCACGGTCTCGAGATTGTGGTTGAAGACGTCGGGCTTGGCGGCGACGACGATTTCGAGCGCCCCCTCCTTGCGCAGGAAGTCCGGTGTCAGGATCTCGATCGTGGTCGAGGGACACGCGGCGCGGATTGCGCGGATGGTCTGGGCAAAATGCTCGGCGCCGCCGTCGGCGAGGTCATCGCGGTCGACCGAGGTGATGACGACGTGGGCAAGCCCCAGCTTGGCAGTCGCCTCGGCGACGTTCTGCGGCTCGGCCGCGTCCAACGCATTCGGCAGGCCGGTCTTGACGTTGCAGAAGGCACAGGCGCGGGTGCAGGTGTCACCCATGATCATGAAGGTGGCGTGCTTTTTGTCCCAGCACTCGCCGATGTTCGGACAGCCCGCTTCCTCGCACACCGTGTGCAGGCCGTTGGACCGCACGATGTTGCGGGTGTCGGCATAGCCGCGGGTGTTGGGCGCGCGCACGCGGATCCAGTCCGGCTTCGGCGGGGAAGCGGAATCGGGCCGGTTCACCTTTTCGGGGTGGCGCGGGCGCAGCGGGTTCGAGATGGTATCGACGATTACGACCATGGGGTGTCCGGTCTGTTCAGGTCCTACCTAGTCGGTCTGGCGGGGCATCGCAACCCGCCTCGCCCCGCTTCGGGGAACATGGCAGATATGGGCAATATCCTGCTCTGTCCTCTGGCGATTCTCATCTCGAATGGCTCCAAGATCGAACGCCTCACCCCCGCGGCTCGGCAAACGGTTGAAGCGTGGCTTTTTCGGCCGCAGCGTCCACGAGGTCGCGCCCGACCTGATCGGCGCGACGATGCTGGTCGACGGAATCGGTGGCATCATCGTCGAGGTCGAGGCCTATCATCATACCGACCCGGCGGCGCACTCCTACAACGGGCCGACGCCGCGGAACCAGGTGATGTTCGGCCCGCCCGGTTATGCCTACGTCTATCGCTCCTACGGCATCCATTGGTGCGTCAATTTCGTCTGCGAGGAGGAAGGCTCGGCCAGCGCCGTGCTGATCCGCGCGATCGAGCCGACGCACGGCATCGCCACCATGCGCCGCCGCCGTCATCTCCAGGATCTGCACGCGCTGTGCTCGGGCCCGGGCAAGCTGACCGAGGCGCTCGGGATCACCATCGCGCACAACACGCTGCCGCTGGACCGGCCGCCGATCGCGCTGCATGCGCGGACGGAGGACGTCGAGGTCGCAACCGGCATCCGGATCGGCATCACCAAGGCGGTCGAGCTGCCCTGGCGCTACGGCATCAGGGGATCGAAGTTCTTGAGCAAGCCGTTTCCGAAGTGACCATCGTCGTTCCGGGGCGATGCGTAGCATCGAACCCGGAAGCTCGAGATTCCGGGTTCGGCTCGTTGAGCCGCCCCGGAATGACAGCGAACTCACGACGCCTGCTTCAGCCGCTCCAGCGCCTCGAGCAGCTTGGCCTTCCGCGCCAGCGCGGCCTCGCGCTTTTCGCGCTCCTCCTCGACGACCTCCTCGGCCGCGTTGGCGACGAATTTCTCGTTCGCCAGCTTCGACTCGGCGCGCTTGATGTCGGCGTCGGCCTTGGCCATTTCCTTGTCGAGACGCGTGCGCTCGGCAGCGACGTCGATCACGCCCTTGAGCGGCAGCGCGGCCACCTCGCCGCGCACGAGCAGCTGGACCGCACCGTCGGGCGCGCGGTCGGCGAAAGAGATGTCCGACAGCCGCGCCATGCGCTTGATGACGTCGGTCCAGCGCGGCGCGCGCTCCCTGGTCTCGGCCGAAGCGCCCGCCAGCACCAGCGCCGTCAACGTCGCCGGCGGAATGTTCATCTCGGCGCGCACCGAACGGATCTGGGTGATGAGGTCGATCACCCAGCCGATCTCGGCCTCGGCCGCAGGGTCGGTGAAGTCGGCATGGTCGAAGATCGGCAGCACCCAGGCCGGCGAGACCAGCGGATCGGTCGTCCCCGTCGTCGCGGCGAGCATCGCAAGCTGCTCGGACGTCGGCTCGGTCCGCTGCAGCGGCCATGGCGCCAGCGCGAGCAGGCCGTCGCGCTTGGCCGTCACCTCCCACAGCTCCTCGGTGATGAAGGGCATGAAGGGGTGCAGCAGCTTCAGGATCTCGTCGCGCGCCCAGGCGACCATGGCGCGGGTCTCGTCCTTGGCGGGACTGTCGGGGCCCAGCAGCACGGGCTTGGCGAGCTCGACATACCAGTCGCAATAGACGTTCCAGACGAAACGATAGATGCTGCCGGCCGCATCGTTGAAGCGATAGGCTTCGATCGCCTCGGTCACCTCGCGCGTGGTGTGCGCGCTCTCATGCGCGATCCAGCGGTTCAGCGTCTCCTTCGCCTTCGCCGGCTCGAAGCCATCAGGTACCGCGCACTGGTTCATTTCGGCGAAGCGGCAAGCGTTCCAGAGCTTGGTCGCGAAATTGCGGTAGCCCTCGACGCGGCTGGTGGCGAGCTTGATGTCGCGCCCCTGCGCCGCCATCGCGGCCAGCGTGAAGCGCAGCGCGTCGGCGCCGTATTCGTCGATCAGGTTGAGCGGATCGACGACGTTGCCCTTCGACTTCGACATCTTGGCGCCCTTCTCGTCGCGGACGAGGGCGTGGATGTAGACCGTCGAGAACGGCACTTCCTTCATGAAGTGCAGGCCCATCATCATCATGCGGGCGACCCAGAAGAAGATGATGTCGAAGCCGGTCACCAGCGCATTGGTCGGGTAGTAGCGCCGCACCTCGGGCGCGTCTTCGGGCCAGCCGAGCGTCGAGAACGGCCACAGCGCCGAGGAGAACCAGGTGTCGAGCACGTCCTCGTCGCGCGTGATGAAGCCTTCGCGCTTGTTGCGGTCGAGCGCCATCTCGCGGCCCTGCTCGGCCGTGATCACCTCCTGCTCGACGTAATAGCCGAGGGCGTGGCTGATCGCCTCCTCCTCGGTCTCGGCGACAAACACCTTGCCGTCAGGCCCGTACCAGGCCGGGATCTGGTGGCCCCACCACAGCTGGCGCGAGATGCACCAGGGCTGGATGTTCTCCATCCAGTCGAAATAGGTCTTCTCCCAGTTTTTCGGCACGAACGTCGTCTCGCCCGAACGCACCGCCGCGATCGCCGGCTTGGCCAGCGTCTTGGCGTCGACATACCACTGGTCGGTCAGGTACGGCTCGATCACAGTGCCGGACCGATCGCCATGCGGCACCATGTGGGTGTGCGGCTCGATCCGCTCGACGAAGCCGAAGCTCTCCAGCCGCTCGACGATGCGCTTGCGCGCGGCGAAGCGGTCGACCTTGTGGAATTCCTCGGCGAACTCCCCGGCGCCTTCGGGCAGGTCGCGCAGATAGTCCTCGTTGTCGACGAGATCGAGGCAACCTTCCCTGTCGATCACGCTGATGCGGCGCAGGCCGTGGCGATTGCCGACCTCGAAGTCGTTGAAGTCGTGTGCCGGCGTGATCTTGACCGCACCCGAGCCCTTTTCCGGATCGGAATAATCGTCGGCAACGATTTTGATCTTGCGGCCGACCAGCGGCAGGATCACGTTGTGGCCGACCAGCTTCTGATAGCGCTCATCCTCCGGATGCACGGCGACGCCGGTATCGCCGAGCATGGTCTCGGGCCGCGTGGTGGCGACGACGACGAAGCTCGAGGGATCCTCGGGGCTGAAAGTCTTGCCCTCGATCGGATAGCGCAGATACCAGAGGTGACCCTTGACCTCGGTCTGCTGCACCTCAAGATCCGAGATTGCGGTGAGCAGCTTGGTGTCCCAGTTCACCAGCCGCTTGTCCTTGTAGATCAAACCCTCGCGGTGCAGCTCGACGAACACCTTGACGACGGCCTTCGACAGGCCCTCGTCCATGGTGAAGCGCTCGCGCGACCAGTCGCAGGACGCGCCGAGGCGCTTGAGCTGGTTGATGATGGTGTCGCCGCTCTCGGCCTTCCACTGCCAGACCCGCCCGAGAAATTTCGCGCGGCCCATCTCGCGGCGGCCGGGCTGCTGGCGTTCCATCAGCTGCCGCTCGACCACCATCTGGGTGGCGATGCCGGCGTGGTCGGTGCCGGGCTGCCACAGCACGTCGCGGCCGCGCATGCGCTCGAACCGGCACAGGATGTCCTGGAGCGTGTTGTTGAGGGCGTGGCCCATGTGCAGCGAGCCCGTCACGTTCGGCGGCGGGATCACGATGGTAAACGGCACGGCGTCGCGGCGGTCGGGACGGCCGGCCTTGAAGGCAAGGCTGTCCTCCCACACCACGGACATGCGGGCTTCGATATCGGCGGGCTGGTAATTTTTCTCGATCATGGGGCTGCTAGAAAGCCGCGTGCGCGGGGCAAGTCAACGGAAAGCTCAGCGGCAAAAAGGCTTTCCAGCCCGGTCCGCGGGCCGAATATGCCGCAGGAGCAGGGCTTTATCGGGGCCGCAGCGCCCGCGTCAGCGGCCGCCGCGCGAGACCCGCTCGATTTCGGCCTTCACGATGCGTTCGACAAGGCCCGGCAAATTGTCGTCGAGCCAGGATTTCAGCATCGGACGCAGCATCTCCTTGACCAGATCCTCCAGCGTGCGTGCATTGCTGCTCAGCACCGTATGGGCCAGGGAGTTGAAGGCGGATTCCACCGCCGAGACCGTCGACTGCGCCAGGATCGGCTGCTGCGGCGGCAGCGGCGGGGCGTCGAAGTCCACCGGCGCGTAGGACGGTGGCGGGGTCGGACGCGGTGGCGGCGATTCGGCGAATTCGAGATCGTCCCGCGGCTCGACCTTGCGAAAGCTCGGTGGCGGCGGAGCCGGCGTCGGATCCATCGCCATCTCGTCGGTCAATTCGAGCACGTCGGGTTCAGGCTCGGGCTCCGGCTCAGGCTCAGGCGCGCGGACCTCGGGCGCGGGTGTGGCTGCGTCGAGTCCCGCCAGCAGCGCGTCGATATCGTCCTGACTGTTTGGCGATGCATCCGCCGCAGGTGCGGGAGCTGGGGCCGGCTTTGCGGCCGGAGGAGGAGCGGGCTTCTCGGCGGCCGGTTTGGCCGGTGCGACCTTGGAGGGCGGAATGTCGTTCATCGCCTGCGGCTTTGGCGGCGCTGCGGGGGCCGCGGCTTTCTCAGGCTTGGCGGTCTCAGCCGGCGGCGGCTTGGCCTCGTCGTCGGCAATGATGCGCCGGATCGAGGCCAGAATCTCCTCCATCGAGGGTTCTGTGACCTTTGCAGGCTGCGTCATCTCCGACTCCACATCATCAACGCCCTCGCATGCGTTGTTTTACACCAAGCAAGACAGGATTGGCCCGGTTCCGGGCGGGCGGCCTGCCATTTTCGTCGCGGCAGCCCGACTTGTCCCCAGATCACGGCTCAACGTGCGGCGGTGCGCCCCTGCCCCCGGCACTCAAGCTTTACGCATACGGCATCAATACGAGGCGAATCGACCCGCATTGTCCTGGCAAGGCTATGTCAGGGATTTTGATGATTGCAAGCAAAGCGCCGGTCGGCTTCGGCTGTTCGCGAGGCCGACCGGACGATTACGGGGATCAGCGCCCGTCAGGCGTGCGCACGCCGGCCCAGCTGTCGCGGACCTGATGGTAGTGAACGCTGGGATCGTAGACATTGGTCGCAAGGCCAAGCACCTGCGGCGCCAGACGGCCGACGGCGGCGAGGACGTTGTAGGATGCGACGACCCGGTCGTGCTGCGCGGTCACGAGCGCGACGCGCGCATTGACCAGCGCCTGCTGCGCGTTGAGCACGTCGAGGGTCGTGCGCTGACCGGCCTTGGCTTCCTCGCGGACGCCATTGAGCGCGATCTCGGACGCCGTCACCTGCGCCTGCGCCGACTGCACCTGCGCCTTGCCGGCCTGCAACGAACCCCACCATTGCACGATGGTCGCGCGAACCTGATCGCGAGTCTTTTCGAGATTGAGGCGCTGCTGCGCCAGATTTTCCTTGGATTGGCGGATCAGCGAATATTCGCCACCGCCATTATAAATCGGCACCTGGAGCTGCGCGATCGCCGATGCGGTGTACGAGCGCATCTGAATCAAGGACTGTTCGTCGGCCCGCTGGGCCGTTACCTGAGCCGTAAGTGTCGGCAGCAGCGCACCCTCGGCGATTTTGACCTGCAGATAGTTGACGTCGATGCCGTACATGGCGGCCGTCACGTCGGGGTGCTCGACCAGACCGAGCTCGATCGCCGAGGCAAGCGTTGCGGGAAGAAACCGATCGACCGGTGAGCCCGGCGCAAGGTTCGTCGGGTCGTTGCCGATGACCCGACGGAAGGCGGCGCGAGTCGTGTTGAGATTCGATTCCGCGGTAAGGGCCTGGGTCCTGCCGGCAGCCAGCTGCGCTTCCGATTGCGCGACGTCGGTGCGTGTCACCTCGCCGACATTGAAGCGATCACGGGTCTGCTTCAGCGTTTGCTCGAGGACGCGGACGTTGCTGCGCTGGACCTCGAGCGTGGCGGCGTCCCGCAGATAGTCCATGTAGGTCGTTGCGGCGCTCAGCAGCACGCTCTGATCCATACCGCGCAACGCTTCACGGGTGCCGGAAACCTGGCTCTCCGCCGCCCGCGTCCTGTTGGCGGTAATGTTGCCGTTGTAGAGCGTCTGCGTCGCGGTAACGCCAACGCTGCGGGGCGTCCTGGTTCCGGAGACTGAGTCAGCCCCCACGCCACTCTGCAAATCCTGGTACTGATAGCCACCGCTCGCCGTCAGATTGACCTTGGGCCGGTAGCCGGACAATGCCTGCGGAACGCCCTCGTCAGTTGATCGCACTTGGGCACGCTGTGCGTTGAGCTGCGGATTGTTCTGATAGGCGCGCACCAGTGCCGCCTCGATCGTGTCGGCCAAGGCAGGCGCCGGCCCGGCGAGCGCCAGCAACAGGACCGAAACCGCAGCTCCGGTGAAGAGCTTCACCCCATGCATCCCTGAAATTCCGTTCATTCTAACGCCCGGCTCGTGCCCGCGAGCTGGGTTACCGTCTACCGAGTGGAGTCGTTGCCCCGCCGCAACATAGGACGCGGATGGGCATGACGGAACCACCTCAAGGTAGTTCTCGGTGGAAACTCTTCACGTGCAGCATCCCGGCCACACTTCTGATTCAGAACGGGATTTTAACGGGCTTTGGGTCGTCAGAAGACGAAAGCGGCGGCCCGTTCGAGCCCGGGAAGGACCGGCGCGGTGGCGTCGAACA
The DNA here is from genome assembly GCF_056429085.1 of Bradyrhizobium sp. CFUWI. Lineage (NCBI taxonomy): Bacteria > Pseudomonadati > Pseudomonadota > Alphaproteobacteria > Hyphomicrobiales > Nitrobacteraceae > Bradyrhizobium > Bradyrhizobium sp. CFUWI. The sequence goes on along the minus strand of NZ_JBWJZE010000008.1, from coordinate 264,670 downwards.
GGGTTCGATGGCCGAATTCACCGTGAGTCCGGGTCATGATCATGGCCCGCGGCTGCCTGGATTCGGCGAACACCCCTACCAGGCGCCCGCCCTCCTTGAGCTGCCCGAGCAGCGCCTCCGGCATGACCTCGGCAGCGCCATTGAGGATGATCACGTCAAAGGGGGCGGCGGACGGGTCGCCTTCGGTGCAGGAAGCGGCCTTGCAGGTGACATTGGCAAGCCCCAGCGACGTCAAGGCATCCTTGGCCTTCGCGGCGAGCGCCGAATCGCATTCCGTTGCGGTGACCTGGCGGGCCAGCTTGGCAGCCAGCGCCGCGAGGTATCCCGTGGCGCAGCCGACCACCAGCACGCTGTCGCCCTCGCCGATTTCGGCGGCCTGAAGCAGCTTGCCGGTCAGCTGCGGCTTGATGAGGAATCGCTTGGCTGTGCCCTCGCTCACGTCGAGGTCGAGATCGAGATAGGCCAGTGCCTGCCGGGCGGCCGGCACGAAGGCCTCGCGCGGAACCGTAAGCATGGCATCGAGAACACGACGGTCGGTGACGTCATTGGTGCGCACCTGGCCATCGACCATTTTGAGGCGCGCGGTCGAAAAACCGGACATTTGCGGACCCTGCAATGCGGACGATGCCGCGGACGAAATCGCGGCATCTTTGGAGCATGCACGGCCAAAACGCAACACGGCCGTTCGCCTGCGGGACTAAGGCTTCCGCATCTGACCGCACCCGGCGTCGGAACGGATTATTCGATCGCCACCGCGAGCCGGCCGATCAGAGCTGCGACCTCATCCAGCCGCGCCGAATCGGGCGTCTCGACCGCACGCGCCAGACAGGCGAGGCATTCGTCGTCGCTGAGCTCCGGGATCTCAGCCGGCAGAATCGAGGGGGCCATTTGGGAACGGTCGACCTGGATGTGTGGCATGCGAATCAGCTCCGTAAAGATCCGGCAGCTGTCGAAGCTCGATTTCAATTGGGTCGATTTGGCGCCGTCCGCATGGCGCGACGACGCCCATCCACACATCTGTTTGAACGCGAATTCGAGGCAGGAATCGTGGATTCGCGGCTCAGAGAAAGATGCAACGAGATCGCGCGTCGCACGAGGATGCGGCCACAACTTGTTGAATTTACGGAAAAATTTGGCTCCCCGGGCTGGATTCGAACCAGCGACCATCCGATTAACAGTCGGATGCTCTACCGCTGAGCTACCGAGGAAAAGGCGAACCAGTCGTTCGCGCGCGGCTGCGTATAACAAAGCCGCTTGCGCTTGCAAAGGACGAATTCGTCGTCATCCGAAACGTCCTTGAGGAAGGGTCTGAACGGCCCTTCCTCCGGACATTGTCGGCAGCCGCTATTCCGCAAGAAACGAGGTGGTCTTGGTGCCGGAATCGTAGCGCAGCCGAAGCGCGGTCATCTTGCAGAGGTTGACGTTCTTCCACAGCACGGCCTCGTCGTAGCTCTGCCAGTCGACGCGGATGTTCCAGACACAGCCCTCGTCGTCCTCGTCGAACTCGACATAGGTGCTGGCCTGGTTCTGCAACACCTTCTCCAGTTCGTTGTCCCACTCGTCCAGGCCGTCATTCGGTGCGTTGAAGCCCAGGAATTTGATGGCATAGCCGGTCTCGTTGACGATGGTGACGTTGCGGGCGTCAGCCGCGACCGACGGCATGGCGGCGATCGAAAGACCGATCGCGATCAATCCAGTCAGAAAATACTTCATGTGAAAATCCTCCGATCGAAACAGGCCTCGGCGCCTGGCGTCGATCGGCGCAGGCGCCGCGGCAACAAAAGCGTTGCCTCAAGACAGGTTCGGAGCACGATCGAAGGTTCAACACGCCGTCGATCTGCACTCCGGAACGTTGCGCGACGCGAGACGCGCAGGACCTGTTTCTATCGTTTCGAATTCTCCGCAGCAATGAACCGGCATTCATAGATCGGCGGCGTTTGCCTTTTCCGGCGCTGGCGCCGGCACAGCGGCGCCGTTGCTCTTTCCGGTCACGGCACCGACCAGCGCCTGCACGGGATCGTCGCCGGGCGCAAAGCCGCCCTGGCGCAGGATCTCGTCGATCATCGGACGCAGCGCGTGCACCTTGAGCAGCTCGCCGGCGAGTCCTTCGCCGAAGCCGACATTGCCACCGCCGGCGCCGTTGCCGCCGAACGCGCCGCCGGTGTGCAGGATACGGACGTCCTTGAGGTTGGCGATCGGCCTGACCATTTCGGCCAGCGCCGACGGCATCGTCTCGATCCGTCTCTTGGCGATCTCGAAGTCGATGATGTTGCTGCCGAGCTTGTTCTGCGCCTCGTTCTTCATGGTGATGACGGCGGCCTCGGCCTCACCGATGTCGCGGACGCCGACGGCCTTGATTTTGTTGGACTCCGCTTCGGCCGTGGCCAGCGTCTTCACGGCTTCGGCGCGATCGAGCGAAGCCTTCTTCTCCGCCTCGGCCGCGACGATCAGCTCGGTCGATTTGCGTTCGGCCTCGGTCCGCGCAGCAAGCACCTGGGTGAGACGGGCGCGATCGGCCACCTCGACCGCACGCGCAGTCACGACCTTTTCCTCCGCGGAGACGGCAAGCGCTTCGGCGGTCTTGGCTTCGGCGACGGCTTCCGAGGTCTGCTTGCTCTTGGCGGCGATCTGGATCTCGTTCTCCTGCGTGGCGATCTGGATCTCGCGCTGGGCATCGGTCTTGCGCTTGTTGATCGCCAGATCCGATTCGATCACTGCGGTTTCCTTGACCTGCTTGGCACCGGCCTCCTTTTCGGCAACTGCCCTGTCGGTATCGATCCGGGCGTTCTCCTCGGTCAGGCGCGCGGTCTGGGTTGCGGTTGCGACCTCGGCGCGGGTGCTCGCGGTCTTGTTGGCGATGTCGCGCTCCTGCGAAAGCTCGGCTTCCTTCTTGGTCCGCTCGATTGTCAGTGTCTGCTGCCGCGCCTCGAGGTCCTTTTGCGCGATCGCGACCTCGTTGTCGCGCACGATGGCGTTGCGGTCGCGGCGGCGGGTCTCGGTGATGGTCTTGAGCTGGGTCAGGCCCTCGGCGTCGAAGAAGTTTTCGGGGTTGAAGAACTTCACGTCGGTCTGGTCGAGCTTGGTCAGCGACACCGATTCCAGCTCGAGACCGTTGGACTTGACGTCGGACTCCACGGTCGCCTGCACGTGCTTGACGAAATCGCTGCGCTTTTCCTGCAGCTCCAGGATGGTCATGGTCGCAGCCACCGAGCGTAGGCCGTCGACGAACTTGGCCTCGACCTGGTCGCGCAAGGCCTCGGCGTCGTTGGTCAACGCGCCCAGCGTCTGGCTGGCCAGCGCGATGCTCTCGTCGTCAGGACGAACGCGGACGTAGAACTCCGCGACGATGTCGACGCGCAGGCGATCCTTGGTGATCAGGGATTCCCGCTCCTTGCGTTCCACGGTGAGCCGCAGCGTCTTCAGATTGACGCTGGCATAGGAGTGGAAGATCGGCAGGATCATGGCGCCGCCGTCGAGCACGACCCTCTTGCCGCCAAGGCCGGTGCGCACGAAGGCTTCGTCGCGGGTGGCACGCTTGTAGAGGATGGTAAAGACGATCCCCAGGACGACGATCAGCGCGACGCCGATCATGGCCGGAACTGCGATGTCGAACATGACTTTCTCCGATAATGACCTAGCTGCTGCTTAGACTGGGCTTGGAAGGTTTGAGTTCATCGTCGGCCTTGACCGCCACAAAGCGCGTGCCGGCCCGATCGACGAGCAGGACGGCGGTTCCCTGCGGCAAAGGTGCCGATGACGGCGCCGCGACCGCCGAGACGAAATGGCGGTTGCCATGGACATCGGCGACGCTGACCCGGCCGGGTGGCCCCTGGTCGAGCGGGCCGATGACGACCTCACCGATGCGGCCGACGAGGTCGCCGAGGCCGACGGCGTAGCTTTCATCCTTGGGAATGACCCGCGCGATGGCGCGGCTGGCGGCGCGGACCAGTGGAACCGAGACCACGACCGCCCCGACCGAGGCGACCGTCGCCGGCAAGGGACCGGCCACCATCTGCGCGACGTCCTGGATCAGGAAGCCGGTGATGGAGAAGGCGCCGAGCAGCAGCAGCAGGAAGATCAACAGCGGCACGCCGCCGACATTGATCCAGGAGATGGCGTTGATCACGCCATTGTCGCTGGGATGACCGAAATCGAAGTGGGCGCCGAGCATCTCGCTCAAGGAGGCCCCGACCAGCATCGAGACCGCCTCGATCGAGCCGACGATGACGATCATGGCCGCCGCAATCGCGAACGGCCTCACCTCCGGCGACATGACGTGTTCGAGCAGAGCGCTCATGACACGGCACTCAGGTGCGTGACTTGAGACGCGCCAGCCTCGCCGCAATTTCCTTGTCGCGATGGAGCGTGCTGAGCTCGTCGATATCGCTCGAATACGGGATGGCCTGGGGCACGCCGGTGGCGCGGGCCACCGCCCTGCCCGCACGCAAGGCCTTGGCTGCTGCGGAAGTGCCACCCTGCTTACGGGACGCCGTCGAGCCCTGCTGGGTTGCGGCCGCCTCGCTCTTTTCGAGCTCGGCGCGGCGCTGCTCGGCGTCCTGGAGCGCCGACAGCACCGCACGCAGCGAAGTCACAGATTGCTCGATCTTCTCGTTGTTCTCGTCGATGGCGCGGGAGAGCACGTCGAACTGCGCCTCCAGATCCATCTGCCGCGCGATGCCGGCGCGAGCGAGGTCGTCGCGGCCATCGGCGATCGCCGCTTCGATCTTGGGGGTGAGGTTGGCCATCTCGCGCTCGATTTCGGTCCGGCGCGCGTTGAGGCGGTATTCCTCGGCGCGCGCGGCGGCGAGCGCGTCGCGCGCTTCGCTCTCGGCGCGCTCGATCTCGCGGATGGCCTGTCCGACCACCCCAAGCTTGTTCTTGCCTTCCGCCTGCTCGATCGCGTCGTAAGCGATCCCGGCAATCAGGCGCCCGACCCGGGACAGGAAATTGTCGGGAGCGGCAGCGATGTTCTCCATAGCGTTCTCCTCCTCTGGCAGAATGTTCGGCGTGACGCCGTAGTGGACTTCGAAACCGTCCTCGGTGCGAACCAGGCACGCGGGCACGCTTTGCCCCCAGCCCTCGGCATAGCCGGCATAGTCGAAGGGCACGCTGAAGCGCCCTTGCACGGTCGCAATCGAGATGGTGGCCGGGCCCTTGATCTTGGCGAGCTTGTCGTCGAGCGGCAGACGGCGGCCCTGCGCCGCGCGATATTCGCTGCGGTCGCGCAGGCCCAGCGTCACCAGACGCGACGGCAGCGCGGTTGCTTTGCGGATCGGGTCATAGGCGTGGGCATGCAGCAGCACGACGTTGGAACCGACGTTGTGGCTTCGCGCGACCTCATCCAGGATTTCCATCATGCGGTCATAGGCCTGGAACGTCGCCTCCAGTGCGGCCTTGGCGGCCGGGTCAGGGGCAAGCCTGTATCGCAGCGCGGATGGAGCGTTTCGAGAGGACTGGCTCATGAAAAGCACTAAAGCACCGTTTTAGTACTTTAGGAAGAGGCGGGTTGTTCACATTCCTCTGATCCCTCGGCACTCTGCCGGTTAGTCGCGCCGGTCGCCGACCACGTTCAAGCCCACCCCAATACCTCTTCTCACAACCGATCAAGATTTTCTGCTCGCACAGATTGCGATTTGAGACAAATGAGCACGCTCTCGGCCCACCCTGCCGACCGTCACGGCCGACGGCACACCAGATCGATCTCGATCAACGCGTCATAGGCGAGCCCGGTGACCCCGACACAGGTGCGCGCGGGGAGCCGGTCCGGCGGAAAGAATGTGCGGTAGGTCGCGTTCATGGCCGTGTAGTCCTCCCTGAAGCGCGTGAGATAAACTCGCGTCATCACGACATGCTCGAGGCCGAGATCGAGGCCGGCGAGCACCACTTTCAGGTTCTCCATCACGGCGCGGGTCTGCGCGACGATGCCCTCGGGCAGCACGCCCGGCGTCTGCGGCGTGTCCGGCATCTGGCCCGTGACGAAGACGAAACCATCGGTTTCCACCGCGTGGCTGAAGGGCGCGACCGGCTTCGGTCCGCCGCTGATCATGTGGAATTTCACTTGAGTGTCCTTGTTAAGATGCGTCCTGAAACAGGCGCTTGCTGAGGATGGCGTGCACGCCCCAATTGCCGTCGACCACCTGCGTCACGCCGAAATCGACGGCGGCCGACATCAGCGCGATCGCCTCGTCCTCGCTGAGGCCTTTGACGTTCATCAGAAAGCGCCGCATCTTGCGGAACGCGTCCTTCATGGCGAGATCGAGCGAAGATTTGGCGTAGACCTCGCTTTGTCCTTGGGCGCCGAACTCCGCGAGATAGTTCGGATGACTGAAGCCGGTCAGCACCCAATCGGTCTCGGTCTCGATCAGGGGATAAGAGAGATCGGCGAAAGGCCGGCCGGCGAAATCGGCCTTCTTATGCAGGATCACCTCGAAGGTGCCGGTCATCGAGCATTCGATCGCGGTGCCGCTGAGCTCGCCGTCGCCCTGCGCGGCATGGGGATCGCCTACCGATAGCAGTGCCCCGGGAACAGAGACCGGAAGATACACGGCTGCCCCCTTCCCCAGCCGCCAATTGTCGAGATTGCCGCCGAAATAGGATGGCGGCACGGAATCGACGAAATCGACCTCGCGCGGCGCCACAGCGATCACGCCGAAATGCGGACGCAGGGGGATCTTGATGCCGTCGAGTACGGCATGGCGGCGCTTGATCGTGGCGGATGCGACGGGAACGCCTGGGTAATCGTAGGTGGTGTGCACGACGCCAAACGGATCGGTCTGCGGCTCCCAGCGGTAGGAATAGAGCGCACGGGCGTGCGGCACCTCGGCGTCGTCGAAGATCTCGTAGATGGTGACCGCTTCGCGCGGCTTGGGACCGCCGAGAAACTCGTTGTAGTGATAGCCCCACCAAGCTGCGACCGAGGAGCCGAACACACGGCCCGCATGGTTCGGATTGCGGCTCGCCCGCGGCACGATGTCGAGGATGCGCACCTCCAGCACATCACCTGGCTGGGCGTCCTTCACAGCGACGGGTCCGGTGCAGATGTGCACGCCGAACCCCTCGCCGGCACCGCGGCCGAACACGCTGGCATCCATGGGCCCTGCGCCGCGGCGGTCGACGTTCTTCCTGTCCCGTGTCCAGCCGAACACGCTTTCGGCAGCGGCATCGCCGGCGATCATCAGCTCGGGATCGTCGGAGGCGTGCTGCGTCAGCGTCTCGATGGTGATGGTGTCGCCGGAGGCGATCTCGATCTGCGGCGGCAGCGAGCGGCTGAAATAACCCCAATGGACGCGGCTGGCCTCGACCGGCAGATGGTGATGACGGCGTTCGGCGGTCGTGCGCGCCTCGGCGCCGGCGCAGGCGACACTGCTGCGCGTCTCCAAGCTCTGATGGACGCGAAGCTGCGCCAGTGCCTCCTGCGGCCAGCCGCGCTGGCCGGCGACGCCGTGCTGTGCAGTCGCGCGCTCCGCCTCCTGCTGGCGAAACTCTCGCGGCGGCAGGCCGAAGCGATGTCGGAAGGCGCGGCTGAAATGCGCGGAGTCGCCAAAACCGTAGGCGTAGGCGATCTCCGAGATCGAGCGATGTGCCTCGGTTGGGTTGGATAGGTCGGCCCAGGCGCGCTGGAGGCGGCGCTCGCGAACGTAGTGGGTGAAATTGTCCCCGACCGTCTCGAACAGCTTTTGCAGGTAGCGTTCGGAAATCCCCTCGGCCTGCGCGACGCGCGCCGGCACCAGATCGGGATCGTCGAGGCGACGCTCGATGGTCTGGCAGATCCGGTGCAGCAGCGCGGCCTGCGTCGCGCTCGATCCAGCATCGGAGGCCGAGGACGCCAGCTGATGCACCAGCGTCAGCAGCAAATCGACGAAGGATTGCGCGACCGAATTCCATTCGGGATCGCTCAGAGTGTCGAGCGTCCGTGCAGTGGCATCGAGCAGACGGGAGAAGACGTCGGCAAAGCCGCTCGGCGGAACGACGCGCGGCCCGCCGAGCCGCGGCTTGCCCGAAAGGCGACCGTGCAGCGCCTCCGATGTCACCGACAGCACGATGGCGCGCATGTCGCGCTGGAACACGATGCTCCAATCGCCGCTGCGGGGCAGCAGCACGAGATGACCGACGGGAACGATACGATGACTGCCGGCGCTCTTCAGCACCATGCCGTCCTCGACCGGTATCAGCGCGATGGGAAGGTCTTCGCTTGCTCGTGAGAGCGGAACGACGCTCTGCGCGCCCGCAGCCATGCGCGTCAGCGCGACACCGGCGGCGTGCCGGTGCGATGCGGTCGCGTGTCCGTCCAATACGCTGTGGCCACCCGCCGGCTGCAGGCCGACCGCGGCCAGCACGTCCCGCCAGGCTTCTGGGCGGTCGTCTTGCGCGTAGGACTCGCTCGTGAACGGGCGGAAGCTCATCGGATCGACCCAGATTGCAGTCGATCGAAGCAACCTCCGTGCCAGACGCACGCGGTCATCCGTCGCCGCGACGGGCCGAAGACGAGGTTCGTCGGTCACCATCCCATCCTGAAAAACGGGCTGCTCTTCAAAGCGTTAGAGCATGACGACGTGCAGAGATTCAGTCGCACCGGAAGATGTTCTTGCGGATCGTGCCGTGGACGCCCCAATTGGCGTCGACGACCTGGGTGACGCCGAAATCGGCCCCGACCGACATCAGCGAGATCGCCTCGTCCTCGCTGAGACGATGCACCGTCATCAGGAAGCGGCGGAGCTTTCTGAACGCATCGCGCATCGCACGGTCGAGACTCGAGTGATTAGCAATCTCGGTTTGCGCATCGGCGCCGAGCGTGGCGAGATAGTTCGGATAGGTGAAACCGTAGAACGACCAGGCGTGGTCGGTCTCCAGCATCGGGTGGTCGAGGCCTTCGAGGCTGGTACCGGCAAGGTCGGCCTTCTTGTGCAGGATGAATTCGAAGTCGCCGGTCAGCGAGGTCTCGATCGCGGTGCCGCCAAGCTCGCTGTCGCCCTGCGCGGCGTGCGGATCACCGACCGAGAAATAGGCGCCGGGGACGGCAACCGGATAGAACATCCGCGCGCCCTTGCCGATGCGCCAGTCGTCGATGTTGCCGCCGGTGTAGCTCGGCGGGATCGAGCTGACGAAGTCGGCTTCCGACGGTGCGAGGCCCATCGTGCCGAAATGCAGCCGCGCCGGCACCTTCACGCTGGAGAGAATGTTCTGGCGCTTCCTGATGGTGGCGTGATCGACGCGGACGCCGGGATAGTCGATGGTCGCATGCACGATGCCGTCAGGATCTGTCTGCGGCGTCCAGACGTAATTGTAGACCGCCTTCGCGTAGGGCTCGCCGGACGTGTCCAGCTCGAAGATGGTGACGACCTCGCGCGGCTTCGGCTCCTCGATCAGGTCGTGATAGTGAAAGCCCCAATTGGCTGCGACGTTGGAGCCGAAGCAGCGGCCGGCATGGCAGGCGCTGCAGCTCGGCCGTGGCCGGACGTCGAGGATGCGCACCTCCAGAATGTCGCCGGGCTCGGCGCCTTCGATTGCGACCGGTCCGGTGAGCAAATGCACGCCGATCCCCTCGCCTGCGCCGCGGATGAACGGGCCTTCCGTCGGACCTGAGCCGCGGCGCGCGACAGCCTTGTGCTCGCGCGTCCACTGGAACACGCTTTCGGCGCCTGGATCGCCCTGGATCATTCGCTCGTAATCGTCATTGGCGTGGTGGGTCAGCGTCTCGATCGTGGCGCGATCTCCGGAGCGCAGCGTCAGGGCCGGCGCTACTGTCTTGGAGAAATAGCCCCAGTGGACGGTTTTCGGCGAAACCGGCAGCGTGACATGCTTCATGAAATGGCCTCTTCGGGACTCTTGAACCTTGCGGATGCGCCGCTCATCGCACCGTCTCCGGGGTCTTGTCGGCTTCCATCACGCTGAGGAATCGTGCCGTCAGCGGATTGCGGGGATTGGAGAGCACATCGTGCGCAGGCCCCTCCTCGATGATCGCGCCGCCGCTCAGGAAGGCGACGCGATCAGCGACCTCGTCGGCGAAGCGGATCTGGTGTGTCGAGATGATCATGGTGAGGCCGTCGTCGATGGCCAGGCGCCGGATCACCTCCAGCACCTCGTTGACCAGCTCCGGATCGAGTGCCGAGGTCGGCTCGTCCAGCAGCAGCACGCTCGGGTTCGGCGCCAGCGCACGGGCGATGGCAACGCGCTGCTGCTGGCCGCCGGAGAGATGCCGCGGCAGCGCATGGGCGCGATGCGAAAGCCCGACACGATCGAGCAGCTCGGCGGCGCGGCGATCGGCATCGATGCGGGTCATGCCGTGAACCCAGCGCAAGGGGCCGGCGATGTTCTCCTTGGCCGAAAGATGCGCGAACAGATTGAACTGCTGGAACACCATGCCGACGCCGACACTGGCGCGCTCATTGGCGATCGCCCGCGGCGACAACGGCTTGCCGTTCTCGCCGAAGCCGAGGCGCCGGCCGCCGACGCGCACGGTGCCGGCATCCCAGTTTTCGAGGTGGTTGATGCAGCGAAGCAGCGTGCTCTTGCCGGAGCCGCTCGGGCCGAGCAACGCGACCACTTCGCCGATGCGCACCGTGAGGTCGAGACCGGCGAGCACCTTCTGCGGGCCGTAGCTCTTGGTGAGGTCCTTCACTTCGACCGCGATATTGTTGCGCGCAATCGTCGCGGCGCGGCGGGCGCGCTCCTCGCGCGTCAGGGCCAGCGGCGGCGTGGCCGCGGGCTCTGCTGGCGCGGGCTCCGGATCGGCGACGGGCGCATCGGCAAGTTCGAGCTTGGTGACCAGATCGACGCGGCGCCAGGGCATATAATCGGCGAGCTTGCGCTCGCGGCGCGTGGTGCGGTCGAGATCCAGCAGCCATTCGACGAAGAGCTGGATCGCGCTGATGCTGGCGGTCAGCACGAGATAGAGCAGACCCGAGGCGAAGAAGATCGAGAAGAAATCGAAGGTCGAGGATGCAAGCTGGGTCGAGCGCAAGGTCAGCTCCTGCACCGCGATCACCGAGGCGAGCGAGGAATTCTTCAGCGCACTCACCGCTTCGTTGCCGAAGGCCGGGATCATGGTGCGGATGGCCTGCGGCGCGATGATCCTGCGCATCAGCACTGACGGCGTCATGCCGAGCGCCTGCCCCGCCGTCAGCTGCCCGCGATCGACGCCGAGCACGCCGGCGCGCAGCATCTCCGCGATGAACGGCGCCTCGTTGCAGGCGAGCGCGAGGCCGGCTGCCAGCACCGCCGGCAGCTTGATGCCGATATGCGGCAGCGCGTCGTAGGCGAACACCATCTGGAGGATCAGCGGGGTGCCGCGGAAGATCACGGTGTAGGCCCTGGCGATCGCCGCCAGGAGCCAGAAGCGGGAGAGCTGCATGCCGGCGAGGATCAATCCGAGGATCAATCCACCGCCGAGCCCGAGGGCAGTCACCTCGAGGGTGAGTTCGATGCCCGCGAGCAGATACGGCATGCTCAGATAGTGGAGGAACAGCGACATCAGTCGGCCGTGAGAATTTCCGGCTCCATGAAGTTGTTCACATCGAGCCCATGCTTTTTCAGAAGCTCCATGTGCGTGCCGGCCTTCTGCACCTCGATCAGCGCGGCGAGCACGGCGTCGCGGAATTTCGGCTTGTTCTTGGGCACGGCGATGCCGACGGAATACGGGATCGTCACCGCGATCGCCTTCTCCAGCTTGTCCGGATAGGCCTTGACGGCGCTGTCGACGGTGTTGACGTCGTTGATGTAGGTGTCGGCGCGGCCGGCGAGGATCGCCTGAATGCAGTTGGCGTTGTTGTCGTAGAGCTGGATGGTCGGCTCGGGCTTGCCGGCCTTCTTGCATTCCGGGATCAGCGCCTGGATCAGGGGCACCTCGACATAGCCGGTGTTTTCGGCGGCGGCGGCGCCGCACAGCGACATGTTGATGCCGTTGATGCCCTTCGGATTGCCCTTGGCGACCAGGACGCCGTCGAACACCTTCGAGTAGGTGATGAAGTCGGCGGCCTTGGCGCGCTCCTTGGTGGCATAGATGTCGGAGATCACGATATCGGCCTGTCCGGCGGCGAGCGTGGTCAGGAGCGCCGCGAACGTCACCGCCTTGTAGGTCAGCTTGAAACCGAGGCATTCGCCGATGGCTTCGCCGAGATCGATGTCGAAGCCGATATACTTGCTGGGATCCTTGGGATCGATGGTCTCATAGCCCGGCGTATGCGGATTGATGGCGTTGACCAGCGTCTTGCCCTTCCAGTCCGGGTACTTTTCCTGGAGCGCGGCGCAGGCGGCGGGCGCTGCGGCCTGCGCGCTCAGCGGTGCGGCAACGAGGAGTCCAAAAGCGACGGCGGCGCCGAGCATGAGCTTGCGCGGTGACAATGATGCGCGCGCCAATTCCCGCCGCGCCAACGGCAAAACCCGTCTCTCCATCTCCAGCTCCTTCGCGTTGTCATGGCGCCTGCCATGTTCCAGGTCGACGGCGAAGCTAGGTGGGATCCCGCTTGAAAAGCTTGTCCGCGGGCGTACAAAAAATTGGATCGAGGAGGCCCGCGGTTTGGGCATGGCGCTGCACAAAAACTGGTCGCATGCCAGGGCGCCCGATTCGAGCTTCCAAATTCGCAAGAGACGATGGGTCTTGCTCCGTGCAGCGGCGCTGCCGCAATTCACCGGTCAACAATCTATCCGCAGCATATCCACAGGGCGGCTGCGGGGAATTCGGGCGTGCGTGCAAGCTACTTGCTGCGCAACAATCCACAGGCGGGCTCACCCGCCGGCCTGGTCGAACACGCTGCGGCAAGTCTCGCTGAGGCTGGAGCGGTTACGGCGCAGGCAGGCCGTGATGGCGCGGACATTGGGAATTTCGCCGGCGCAGAGCCGGTAGACATCGGGGGTGCAGGCCCGGCGCTGCTCCGCCGTCCCTTGCGCATGGGCAGCGGAGGCAAACAGCGTCAGGAACAGCCCGACCGTGGAGGCGCCGCGCGCCCGGCTCTTCACACCCGCAAACCGCAAGAACCTCGCCTTCATGACCAGTCTCCTGTCTGCGCTGCCGCCTCCCGGCCTGTCCTGGCCGGTGTCGTGCGAAGGGGTAGGAGAAATAAATCGCGCGGGATGTGATCTCTTTCACACTGCGGGCGGGGGTGCAGAACGTAGGTTCCCGCCGGGACTTCTAAAAATCGCTAACCAATCGAGCCTCGATCGCCAGATCGTTAAAATGCGAACGATCGGCTCAATCGGATGACAAGCTGGCTTTGCGACATTGCGCCATCCGCGTTCTGCGAGGGTGCCATGAGAAGCGAAGCCGAATTCAACTTGCTGCTGGATGCCGTCCGGGACGCCATGGTCATTGAAAATTTCGCCCCCGCGCCGGAGGAGGAGTTCGTGCGGCGCTCGTGGAGCCTCCACGCGACGCCCAAAGCCGCCAATGACAATGAGGGCGCCTGGCCCCTCCTGCCGTTTCCCGACGACTGGTACGCGGCCAGCTGATAGCCGCGTTCAGCGTGAACCGAACCGCCCGCCTTCCGCGGGCGTTTTGCTATGGGGTCGGCGCCGGAGACCCCGACCCAGCACAATCAGGTCTTGACGCGATCCTCGCCATCCTGCGGCGCCCGGTCGGGCGTGGCCGACGGAAAGATGCTGTCATAGATCGCGCGGGCCTCACGGATGAGGCGAGCCCGCTCCTGCTCGGATTTCGGGACAAATCGGACGATGTCGCCCATTCGTGGTTCCAGTGCTCGGGTGACGAGATGCATGCCTTCGCAGATGCGAACTCTATGCCAGCGGCCTGATTCGGAGGGTTCCAGCAGGCCCCGGGCAAACCCGGTGATCACGCCGACTCCACCCCCTGGGCCGACGACGGCGCGCGGCGGCGGCTAGCCGCGCCGGCCGTCTAATTACGCCGAGAAATCAGAGGGTTGTGATGGAGGCCACGACCAGAATTGAACTGGTGTACACGGTTTTGCAGACCGTTGCGTAACCACTCCGCCACGTGGCCCCGTAGGGGCGGAGCAATATAGGGGATGAAGCGTTTAGGCAACCGCCTTCGTCCGACCATGGCGGCAACGGGGCTCTTCCGATGTGGATCGAAGTCAGCCTCGCTTGCGTCGCCGGAAGTCGCGCCGCCCCTTCGGCGCGGGCTTGGGAGCCAATTCCGGCATCTCGACCTGGACCTCGCGGTAGCGTGTCAACAGGCGCTCAAAACTCGCATTCAGCGTGTCGGCGATGTCGGGGCGCCGCTCGAGGCCGGCCAGAATCGTCGCCGCGGCCTCGATGGTCGAGAGCCCATCGCTGCGCGGCTCCTTGCGCAGACGCCCATAGCGCGAGGGGTGCGCCGGGTTGAGGATCACGCGCTGGCACTTGAGCATCCAGGGATTGCGCCACCACAGCGCCTTGGCCTGACTCCAGGTGCCGTCGAGCAACACGATTCCTTCGAGCTTGCCGAGGATCGCGCGCTGGTTCTCCGCGATACCCCCCTTGCGGTCGAGCGCGACGATCTCGCCTTCCGCCTCGAGATCGTCGGCGCGTGCCGAGCCGAGATAGAGCACGGCCCAGCGCGCGGCGTTCTCGACCGGTCGACCCAGCGCCTTGGACAGGCTCGGCCAGGACAGGCCGACCCGCACCGTGGCGTCGGCGAAATGCCTGGCAAGCAGGCGCGCGGTGCCGAGCGCCCTGTCCTGCTCCTGCGGATGCTGGAGGATCAGGAGCGACAGCCGGTTTTCAATCGGCGTGACGCTGTCGCAGATGCACAGCGGCATCGGCTTCTGGCAGTGCGGGCATTCGGGAATGGGATCGGCAGCGGCCGTATCTGCTGGGTTCGACATGGGCGCGCTATACGCTTCGCGCGCCGCTTCAACAACCTATTCCGCCGGTGCCGCCAGCGGACGCGGCTCGGAACGGCGCCGCAGGCGGTCGATCAGGAGATAGATCACGGGCGTCGTGTACAGCGTCAGGATCTGTGAAACGAACAGGCCGCCGATAATGGTGATGCCGAGCGGACGGCGCAGCTCCGTGCCGGGGCCGGTCGCCACCACGAGCGGAATGCCGGCAAACAGCGCCGCCATGGTCGTCATCAGGATCGGGCGGAAGCGGGCCTGGCAGGCCTCGAAGATCGCCTCCGCTGACGACAGGCCGCGCTGGCGTTCGGCGTCGAGCGCGAAATCCACCATCATGATGCCGTTCTTCTTGACGATGCCGATCAAGAGGATGATGCCGACGAAGGCGATCACCGTCAGCGGCGTGTTGGTGAGCTGCAAGGCGAGCAGCGCGCCGAGCCCGGCCGAGGGCAGCGTCGAGATGATCGTGAGCGGATGGGCGAGGCTCTCATAGAGCACCCCGAGCACGATATACATCGCCACCAACGCACCGAGGATCAGAAGCGGCTGGCGGCCGCTGGTCCTGGCGAAGTCGCCGGCATTGCCGTCGAAGCTGCCGCGGATGCCTTCGGGCATGTGCAGCTCTTCCACCGCGCGCTGGATGCTCTGCGTCGCCGCCTGGAGCTGCACGTCGGGCAGCAGGTTGAACGACACCGTGGTCGAGGGGAACGACTGCGAGTGATAGACCGCGAGCGCGGCGAGGCTGCGCGTGGCGTGCACCACGGCCGACAGCGGCACCTGCGCGTCGCCCGCGCCGGCGACATAGATGCGATCGAGGTTGGAGGGATCGACCTGGAATTTCGGATCGATCTCCAGCACGGTCATGTACTGGTTGCGCTGGGTGTAGATGATCGAGATCTGCCGCTGCGAGAAGGCGTTGTTCAGCGCGTTGTCGATGTCCTGAACCCTGACGCCGAGCGCCGAGGCCTTCTGGCGATCGATCGCGAGCGTGAGCTGAAGGCCGCCGGGGTCGCGGTCGCTGGAGATGTCGGTGATGCCTTCGACGCTCTCCATGCGCTTGGCCACGATCGGCGCCCACTTCTGCAGCAGACTGAGGTCGGTGCTGGTCAGCGTGTACTGGTAGTCGGAATCGCTCCGCCGCCCGCCGGCACGGACGTCCTGGGCGGCGAACATGAAGAGGCGGATGCCGGGCACGGGGTACAGCGCGCGTCTCAGACGGTCGATCACGACCTCCGTCGAGACGTGGTCGCGTTCCTCCGGCGGCTTCAGGCTGATGTACATGACGCCGCGGTTCGAGGTCGCTCCTCCCGGCCCGCCTCCGGCACCGACCGTCGAGCCGACGCCGGCCACGGCCGGATCCTTCATCACGATGTCGGCGAGCCGCTGCTGGAGACCGAGCATCGACTGAAACGAGATGTCGGCCGAGGCGCGCGTCGCCCCGATGACGAAGCCGGAATCGTCGGTCGGGAAATAGCCCTTGGGGATCTTGATGTAGAGCGTCACGGTGAGGCCGATGGTGGCGAAGAACACCAGCAGCGTCGCCATCGGGTAGTCCAGCACGGTGCGCAAGGTTCTCGCGTAGAAGGCGACGATGCGCGACAGCGATCCCTCGATGACGCGGTCGAACAGGGTCGCGGTGCCCGATGTGGTCTGCCGGATGTAATGGGCGCAGATCATCGGTGTCACCGTGAGCGAGACCAGCGTCGAGACCAGGATGGCGAAGGTCAGCGTCAGCGAGAATTCGCGCAAGAGGCGCCCGACGATGCCGTCCATGAAGATCAGCGGCGTGAACGCTGCGATCAACGACAGGCTGATCGAGACCACCGTGAAGCCGATCTGCCTGGCGCCCTCCTGCGCCGCCCGGAACGGGGTCATGCCGTGCTCGAGATTGCGATACATGTTCTCGATCATGACGATGGCATCGTCGACCACGAAGCCGACGGAGATCGCGAGCGCCATCAGCGACAGATTGTCGATCGAGAAGCCTGCGATCCACATCCCGGCGCAGGTGCCCGCCAGCGCCAGCGGCACCGAGACGCCGGCCGCGATCGTCGGCGTCAGCCGCCGCAGGAACACGAACACCACGACCATCACCAGGATCGCGGTGGCCAGCAATGTCCATTGCATGTCGAGCACGCTGGCGCGGATCGTGCCGGTGCGGTCGACCAGGGTCGAAATCTCGACACCGGCCGGAATCCACTGCTTCAGCTGCGGGACCAGCGCCTTCACCCGGTCCACGGTATCGATCACGTTGGCGTCGCCCTGCTTGGTGATCTGGATCAGCACCGCCGGCTGCTTGTTGAACCAGGCGATCGAGCGGGCGTTGCGGACGGAATCCTCGATGTCGGCGACGTCGGAGAGCCGCACGAAGTTGCCGTTGGCGCTCTTGATGACGATGTCGCGGAATTCCTTGGCGGTTCGCATCTGCCGGTTGAGCGCCAGCGTCTCGCTCTGGCGTTCGCCGTTGAAGATGCCGACGGGACCGAGTGGGTTGGCATTGACGATCGCGGTGCGCACGTCGTCGGTGGCGATGCCGGCATTCGACAGCGCGACGGGGTTGAGCTGGACCCGCACGGCTGGCTGGTCGGCGCCGGACACGCTGACATCACCGACGCCCGGGACCTGCGAGATGCGCTGCGCCAGGACCGTGTCGGCGACGTCGTAGATTGCACTGGGGGACAGCGTCTTCGAGGTCAGCGCCAGCACGAAGACCGGCGCGCCGGCCGTGTTGGCCTTGCGGAAGCGCGGCAGCGTCGGCAGGTCGCTCGGCAGGTCCACCATCGCGGCGTTGATCGCCGCCTGCACGTCGCGGGCGGCCTTGTCGATGCTGCGGCCGATGTCGAACTGGAGCTGGATGGTGGTGGTGCCGAGCGTCGAGGTCGAGGTGATCTGGTTGATGCCGGCGATCTCGCCCAAACGCCGCTCCAATGGCGAAGCTACCGTCGCCGCCATCACGGACGGGTCGGCCCCCGGCCGGCTGGCCGAGACGAAGATGGCGGGGAAGTCGACGTTCGGAACCGAGGCGACGGGAAGGAACCCGTAAGCGACGACACCCAGCAGGAACAACCCGATCGACAGCAGCGTGGTCGCGACCGGGCGGCGGATGAAGGGCTCCGAGATCGATGCCATCACTGCATCCCCTCGGTCGCGCCCGCGACCGGCGGGCCGCCGGATTCGGCCGGCGGCAGCGCCTGCTCGAGGCGGCGGTTGATGCGGTCGAGCGCGAGGTAGATCACTGGCGTCGTGTAAAGCGTCAGCAGCTGGCTCAGCAGCAGGCCGCCAATGATGGAGACGCCGAGCGGGAAACGCAGCTCGGCGCCGGTGCCGCTCTCGATCGCCAGCGGCAGCGCGCCGAACAGCGCCGCCAGCGTCGTCATCATGATCGGACGGAAGCGCAACAGGCAGGCCTGCACGATGGCCTCGTGCGGCGACATCCCCTGCCCGCGCTCGGCCTCGAGCGCGAAGTCGATCATCATGATCGCGTTCTTCTTGACGATGCCCATCAGGAGAATGATGCCGATCAGGCCGATCACCGACAAGTCCTGCCCGCACAGCACCAGCGCCAGGATCGCGCCGACGCCGGCCGAGGGCAGCGTCGACAGGATCGTGATCGGGTGGATGTAGCTCTCGTAAAGCACCCCCAACACGATGTAGATCGTGATCACGGCGGCGAGCAGCAGCCAGGGCTGGCCGGCGAGCGCCTTGGCGAATTCGGCGGCATCGCCGGCATAGACACCGACGATGCTGTTGGGCATGCCGATCCGCGTCTCGATCGTCTTGACGGCGTTGACCGCATCGCCGAGCGCGGCGCCCGGCGCGAGGTTGAAGCTGAGCGAAATTGAGGGGAACTGGGCCTGGTGCGAGATCGCCAGCGGCGCGGTGGTGCGCTTCAGCGTCGCCACGGCCGACAGCGGCACCTGCGCGTTCGGCGCGCCGGCGGTGGCGCTCGCGGCGCCCGGCAGATAGAGCTTCGACAGGATCGAGGGATCGCGCTGGTACATCGGCAGCGCCTCCAGCACCACGCGGTACTGGTTGGCCTGGCCGTAGATGGTCGAGATCTGCCGCTGCGCGAACGCATCGTTGAGCGTATCCGTGATCGCCTGGAGGCTGACACCGAGCTGGCCGGCGCGGGTGCGATCGACGTCGAGCTGCGCCCGCAGGCCGCCCTCCTGCGCTTCGGAAGAGACGTCGCGGAACAAGGGATCGCGCCGCATCTCCGTCACCAGCTTGCGCGCCCATTCCGACACCAGCGCCGCGTCGGTGCCGGTCAGCGTGTACTGGTATTGCGAGCGGCTCGACTGGGTCGATATCTGCACGTCCTGCACCGGCTGGAAATACACGGTCATGCCGGGAATACCCGCGACCCTCTCCTTCAGCCGGGTTATGACGGCCGCGACATCGTCCCGCCGCTCGCCGCGCGGCCTCAGGCTCATGACGAGCCGGCCGACATTGGTGGTCGGATTGACCGAGCCCGCCCCGATCACGGAGACCACGCCGACCACGTCGGGATCCGCCCTGATGGCGTCGGAAGCCTCGGCCTGCCGCTTCTGCATCTCCGCGAACGACACGTCGGGTCCGGCCTCCGTCACCGCCGTGATCGAGGCGGTGTCCTGCAGCGGCAGGAAACCCTTCGGCGCGACGACATAGAGGACCAGGGTCGCGATCAGCGTGGCGAAGGTCACGACCAGCGTGGCGCGCTGGCGTTCCAGTACCCAAAGCAGCGTCCGGTGGTAGAATTCGACGGTGCGGTCGATGAAGCGGCTGATCGTGGCCAATCCCGGAACCGCCAGCTCCTCATGGGCGTGCTTGAGCAGGCGCGAGCACATCATCGGCGTCAGCGTCAGCGAGACCACGGCCGAGGTCACCACCGCGATCGTCAAGGTCAGCGCGAATTCGCGGAACATGCGTCCGACGAGGCCCGACATGAACAGCAGCGGGATGAACACCGCGATCAGCGACACCGTCAGCGAGATCACGGTGAAGCCGATCTCGCTGGCGCCCTTCAGCGACGCCTCCATCGCGTCGTCGCCGTTCTCCATGTGGCGCACGATGTTCTCGATCATGACGATGGCGTCGTCGACGACGAAGCCGGTGCCGATCGTGAGCGCCATCAGCGAGAGATTGTCGAGGCTGAAGCCGGCGAAATACATGATGCCGAAGCTCGTGATCAGCGACAGCGGCAGCGCGACGCCCGCGATCAAGGTTGCGCGCAGCGAACGCAGGAACAGCAGCACCACGAGGGTCACCAGCACGACGGCAAGGACCAGCGTGAACTGCACGTCGCGCACCGAGGCGCGGATCGTGACGGTGCGATCGGAAACGATGGTGAGGTTCACCCCCGCCGGAATCGCGCTCTGCACCTTGGGGATTTCGGCGCGGATCTGGCTGACGACGTCGATCACGTTGGCGCCGGGCTGTCGCTGGATGTCGATGATGACGGCCGGCGTGCCCTGGTACCAGCCGCCGGTGCGGTCGTTCTCCAGGCCGTCGACGATCTGCGCGACGTCGGCAATGGTGACCGGCGAGCCGTTGCGATAGGCGATGATGACGGGCTTATAGGCGTCGGCCGCGGCGATTTGGTCGTTGGCCGCGATGATGTAGGATTGCTGCGCGCCGTCGAGCGAGCCCTTCGGGCCCGAGACGTTGGCATTGGCGATCGCGGTGCGCAGGTCTTCCATGGCGATGCCGTAGGCGGCGAGCCGCGCCAGATCCGCCTGGATGCGTACGGCCGGTTTCAGTCCGCCGAGCACCGAGACCCGTCCGACGCCCGAAATCTGGCTCAAACGTTGCGCCAGAAGCGTGTCGGCGATGTCGCTCATCGCCCGCAGCGAGATCGTGTCCGAGCGCAACGCCAGCGTCATGACAGGTGCGTCCGCCGGGTTCACCTTGGCGTAGGTCGGTGGATAAGGCAGCGTCTTCGGCAGCACGCCAGCCGCGGCGTTGATCGCGGCCTGCACGTCCTGGGTCGCGCCATCGATGTCGCGGTTGAGATCGAACTGGAGCGAGATCTGGCTGACGCCGAACGAGCTCGTCGAGTTCATCGCCGACAGCGACGGGATCTGGCCGAGCTGCCGCTCCAGCGGTGCCGTGATCAGCGACGCGATCACGTCCGGGCTCGCGCCCGGCAATTGCGTCGTCACCTGCACGGTCGGGAAATCGACCTGCGGCAGCGCCGAGACCGGCAGCGCGAAATAGCCCAGCAGCCCGCCGATCAAGAGCGCGATGCCGAGCAGCGAGGTCGCGATCGGCCGGCGGATGAACGGTTCGGAGACACCCATGGGATCTGCCTGCCGCGTCAGGCGGCTGTTGTCGGGATCATGGCTGCTTGGCTCCACTACCCGCTGCCCCCGGCCCCGGGGCCGGTCCGGTCTGTCCCTTCTGGTCGCCTTCGCCGCTCTTGCGCCTGGCGCGGAACTCGTCGTCCTTGCCTTGCCCGTCCTTCTGACTTTCCTTGGCGCCATCCTTCTTCTGGGCGTCAGGCCCGCGCGAGCGCTTGCGCGGGGCGAGATCGGCCGACGGGGTCTGGTCGTCGCGGCCGACGATCACCTTGGAGCCGTCGGACAAATTGGCAAAGCCCGTGGTGACGACCCGGTCGGTCGCCGACAGGCCGCTCGCGATAACGGCATCGTGCTCGTTCTGCTGCGTCACCGTCACGGGCTTGGCCGAGACCACGTTGTCCTCGCCGATGACATAGCTGAATGTCCCGATCGGGCCGCGCTGCACGGCCGATGTCGGCACCACCAGCGCCCGCGTCAAGGTCTCGACCTTGAGGCGGACGTTGACGAACTGGCCCGGCCAGAGCTGGTAATTGGCGTTGGGAAATTCCGCCTTGAGCTTGAGCGTGCCGGTGGTCTGGTCGACCTGGTTGTCGATGCCGGTCAGCTTGCCGGTGTCGATCACGGTGATGCCGTCATTGCCGAACACGTCGACCGCGAGCGTACCTTTCGCCGCGGCCGCATTGACGCGCATGATCTGCTGCTGCGGCAGGCTGAACCACACCGCGATCGGCTGCAATTGCGCGATCACCACCAGACCCGTGGTGTCGGAGGCGTGGATGATGTTGCCCTGGTCGACCTGGCGCAGGCCGGCACGACCCGAGATCGGGGCCACGATCTTGGTGTAGCTGAGCGTTGCCGCCGCATTGTCGATCGCGGCCTGGTCGGCCTTGACCAGCGCCTCGGTCTGCGCCACCAGCGCGCGCTGGGTGTCGGCCTGCTGCTTGGAGCCGGCATTGGAGGCGGCGAGCTGCTCGTACCGGGTCAGGTCAATGCGCTGGTTGGCGAGCTGGGCCTGGTCCTGTGCCTTCTTGGCGACGGCCTGGTCGTACTGCGCCTGGTAGATCGCCGGATCGATCTCGCCGAGCACGTCGCCCTTCTTGACGTCCTGGCCTTCGGTGAAATTCACCGCGATCAGCTTGCCGTCGACCTGCGAGCGCACGGTCACGGTGTTGAGCGCGCGGATCGCGCCGACGCCGTCGAGATAGACAGGCACGTCCTGCACCCGGGGGGTCGCCGCCAGCACGGGCACCGGCAGATCGGGCCGCTGGTTGTTGCGGTTGTTGGCTTGCTGCTGATGCATGGCGATCCAGCCGAGATAACCGAGCCCTCCGAGGATCGCGAGCGTGATCAGCGTCACGACGAAGCCGCGGCCGCGCGATTTTCTCGCCGTCCCCTCCTCCACGCCTGGCTTGCCGTCCGGCTTAAAGAGCATTGACGGGTTTCTCCATTCGCGGCTCCCAGCCGCCGCCGAGCGCCTGATACAGGCTGACGATGGCGAGCAAGCGGGCCAGTTGCGCCTGCGACAGCGCGTCCTCCGCCTGGAACAGGGTCAGTTGAGTGTTGAGCACGGTCACGATGTCGGCGGTGCCGGCGCGCAACTGCTGCTCGGACAGATCGAAGGCGCGGCGCGAGGCGGTAACGACGTCGCGCTGCAATTGCAGCTTGATCGTGGTCTGCTTGATCGAGAACAGCGCATTGTCGACGTCGGCAAAGGCCTGCACGATGGTCTTGCGGTAGGTCTGGAGCAGTTCGTCCTGCCGCGCCTTGGCGAGTTCGAAATTGCCGAGAATCCTGCCGCCGTCGAAGATCGGTTGCGTGGCACTGCCGACGAGCTGGAAGAACGCCGCATGCGGCTGGAACAGCGAGACCAATGCCGCACTCTGATAGCCGCCATTGCCGGTGAGCTGGATGGTCGGAAAGAACTGGGCACGGGCATTGCCGATGTTGGCGGTCGCAGATGCAAGCTGCGCCTCCTGCCGGCGGATGTCAGGCCGCTGCGTCAGGAGCTCCGACGGCAGGCCGGGCGTCACGCGCGGGATCGCGATCCGGTCCAGCGAGCCACCGTGCACGCGCACGCTCTCGGGCGGGCGCGAGACCAGCACGGCGAGCGCGTTGACGTTCTGGTCCAGCGTCTGGCGCAGCGGCGGCACCAGGGCCTTCTGGTTGGCGAGGACGCTCTCCTGCTGGGCAACATCGAGATCCGTGCCGGTGCCGGCCTTGCGCCGCTCCCGGACCGCATCGAGGATACGCTGCGCGCTCGCGATGTTGCGCTGTGAGGTCCGGATGCGGTCCTGCGAGGCCAGCACCTGGAAATAGGCGTTGGCGACGGCAGCGAGCGTCGTCAGCGCGACGGTGTCGCGATCGAAGCGGTTGGCGTTGGCGGTTTCCTCCGCAGTCTGCAGCGCATCGCGGTTCTGGCCCCAGAAGTCGAGCTGATAGCTCGCGCTCAGCGAAGCCGAATAATTGACGACTTCGCGGCCGCCGATGGACAGACCCGAGGAGCTTGCGCCCGAGGTGCGCGAATAGGTTTCCGAACCGGCGGTCGATAGGCTCGGCAGCAGCGCCGCGCCGGCCTGCCGCGCCTGGGCGTCGGCCTGAACGATGCGCGAAACGGCTGCGGCAATGTCGAGATTGACGGTCTGCGCCTCTTCCATCAGCTGCGTCAGCTCCGTGGAGCGGAAGCCGCGCCACCAATCCAATGACGGCGGCGCATCGCCCTTGCCGGCGTATTTGTACTGTATGGGAACGTCGAGGGCGGGATCAGGAAGGTCCTGGGTCAGAACGCAAGCGCCTGAGGTGGCAGCGAGGCACACCACCGCAAGCCAGCGCGCCGCACGCAGCGTCCGGGCCGCTGAACCTTCGGACCGCCGCGTGGCGATCCCCGGAACACCCTGTGTCACATCCACCCCCCGCCGGGCAGATCAAACCGCCGCGCAACCGGATTAACCGATTCGCGGCGGGACAATCGGGGGGCTTTGGACAACTCGTTCACAACGATGATGCTTTCTCGGAACCTCGAAATGATACTAGCCGGGCGTTGAACTGGGGGACAGGGCCGCGGTCGCGAGACGGTCCTGCCAACGAGCCTGAAACGAAACGATGAAAATTCAAAAGGTGCTTGTCTCGCAGTGACTTTTCTCCTTCTGCAAACACCGGGAGGCGTGATCAAGCTTACCAAGATTTCATGTGATATTGCTGCCACACCGGCGTCCGGCCTTCCATGCGGCCACAAGAAGCCGCGTGCGGCTTCGCTTCAATCCGCTCTCTGGCCGGAGCCATCTCACAAAGCCGTCAACGGCTCCCGATGCCCGCCCCCCTCCGGTCCCTGGAAAGAAGCGTTCGCGGATTGGCTGCCGACGACGGTCATCTTCCGTCATCGGACGGAGTTCAGCCATTTCCTCCTCCTGATATCTCCCCTCGCGGCCGCGCACATTACCGCGCGAGAATATCACTGTTCGGACAGGCGTTTCAGCCGGTTTCGCCGCAGCGCAAAAGCCTTCCCCTTTGGCCCCCCAAGCACTAGGTTCTGGCCAACCAGATCAACCCTCTTGGTGGCGATTTTCCTGACATGAGCATTCGAAATGACGTTGTCGAAGCCATCGGCAACACCCCGCTGATCAAGCTGAAGCGCGCCTCGGAACTGACCGGCTGCACCATTCTCGGCAAGGCCGAATTCATGAATCCCGGCCAGTCGGTCAAGGACCGCGCCGGCAAATGGATGATCCTGGAGGCCGAGAAGCGCGGCGAGCTCAAGCCCGGCGGTCTCGTGGTGGAAGCGACCGCCGGCAATACCGGCATCGGGCTTGCCGTCGTCGCCAGCGCGCGCGGCTATCGCACCCTGATCGTGATCCCGGAAACGCAGAGCCAGGAGAAGAAGGATTTCCTGAAGCTGTGCGGCGCCGAGCTGATCGAGGTGCCGGCCCTGCCCTATGCCAACCCCAACAATTATCAACACGTCGGCCGGCGGCTTGCGGATGAGTTGCGCAAGACCGAGCCTCACGGCGTGCTGTTCGCAGACCAGTGGAACAACCTCGACAACGCCAAGGCGCACTACGAATCGACCGGACCCGAGATCTGGGAGCAGACCGGCGGCAAGGTCGACGGCTTCGTCTGCTCGGTCGGCAGCGGCGGCACGCTGGCTGGCGTCAGCCGCTATCTGAAGGAGCAGAACAAGAACGTGCGGATCGCCTGCGCCGATCCGCACGGCGCCGGCATGTACGAATATTTCAGGACCGGCGATGCCAAGGCGACGCCGGGCGGCTCGATCACCGAAGGCATCGGTCTCAACCGCGCGACCGCAATTGTCGAGACCGCGAAGGTGGATGATGCCTATCTCATTCCCGACGCAGAAGCCGTCACGGCGATCTACGAATTGCTCCAGCACGAAGGC
Source organism: Bradyrhizobium sp. CFUWI (assembly GCF_056429085.1). Taxonomy (NCBI): domain Bacteria; kingdom Pseudomonadati; phylum Pseudomonadota; class Alphaproteobacteria; order Hyphomicrobiales; family Nitrobacteraceae; genus Bradyrhizobium; species Bradyrhizobium sp. CFUWI. Next base: position 239,213 of record NZ_JBWJZE010000008.1, on the reverse strand, counting down.
CTGTGCCTCGGCGGCTCGACCGGCATCAACGTCGTCGGTGCGATGCGGCTCGCAAAGCAGCTCGGGCCCGGCAAGACGGTCGTGACCGTGCTGTGCGATTCCGGCAGCCGCTATCAATCAAAACTGTTCAACGCGGATTTCATGCGCGCCAAGAACCTGCCGGTGCCGGAGTGGCTAGAGAAGCGCAGCAACATCAAGCCGCCGTTCGTGTGATCGTCGCGCGCCCCCTTCGGGTCGGGACGCGCGTCCACAAGCTCGGCCGGGCTACGCGATCTCGCCGCCCGAGGCTGCGGCACAATAATCGCGCCAGAATTGGCGGTATCCTTCCTCCACCCTGCGCGCGTAGATCTCGACATTGCCAGCGGCCGAGGCTGCGATCTGGGCGGGCAAGTCCGCACGCAACTTCGCCAGATGGGCCGGCTGCGCGGCATATTTGCATGCGATCGCGGCGTAACCCTCGTCGTCCTCGGCGACCCAGTCATTGAGGCCGACGGCCGCCACGATGGCGCCGCCGGCGCGCGAAGAGGCGCCGTGGCCAAGCTTGGCAACGACCGGCACGCCCGCATAGAGGGATTCCCAGGTGCTGACGCCGCCGTTCTGCGGAAATGGATCGAGCGAAATATCGACCTCCGCGAAGGCTCGCAGATGCGCGGCGCGCTCGGACGAGCCGAGACAGGTGATCTTCTCTTCGGCAATCCCCTGCGCCACGAAGCGCGCGATCAGACCGTCGCGGACCAACGGATCGTCGAGCAGCGTGTGCTTGATGATGATCTTCGATCCCGACACCTCCCGCATCACATTCGACCACACGCGAACGGCCTCATCCGAGATCTTGGAGATGCGATTGAAGACGCCGAAGGTCACATGGCCGTTGCGGAGCATGGGAGGCTCCGACGCCGGTACGTCCAAGATCGGATCGGTCGTGATCAGGCACGGCAGATCGTAGACCTTTTCGGCCAGCAGGAGGCGGGCCGATGCCGGAATGAAGATCGGATCCGCAAGCACGTAGTCCATGGTCCGCAGGCCGGTTCCGGTGGCGTGTCCAAAACCCGTGACCTGGACCGGAGCCGGCTTGCGGGCGAACACCGGGAGCCTGTTGCCGGTGGTATGCCCGGACACGTCGATCAGGATATCGACCTTGTCGGCCTCGATACGATCGGCCAGTTCGTCATCGGACAGCTGCCAGGCGTCGACCCAGACGTCCGCCAGCGACTTGAACTTGGCGGTCATCTCGTCTCGCAGCGGCGAGCACGAATAGCAGACGATCTCGAATTTGGCGTGATCGTGATGGCGCAGCACCGGCAGCAGACCGAACGCTGCCGAGTGGTACCAGAACTCGGCCGCGACATACCCGACCACGATCCGCCTGTCGGGATCGAGTTGCCGGGGCGCGAGCTTGCGCTGGGGCAATCTGGCGCCGATCGCCTCCCCCCAGGATTTGCGCGCCGCCTGCTGGACCGCGAAATCGGCGTCGGAGAGAAAGTCCAGAAAGTAGATCTTCCGCGCGATCAGGTCCGGCTGGTCCGGCGCGATGGCGAGCGCGGCGTCGAGATGTTCGATCGCAGCCGCGATCTCCCCCTGGTTTGCAAAACACGAACTCAGCAGCGCCAGCGCGATCGCCGAGCGCGGATTTTCCTCCAGCAAGGCCGTGCAGGCCAGGATCGCCTGCGCGGTATTGCCAAGGCTCAGCGAGACTTCCGCCTTCCCCCGCAAGGCCACTTCGAGCTTCGGTGCAAGCGCAAGTGCCGCATCGAAATCCGCGGCCGCCGGCTCCGGCCGCGACAGCGCCAAATTGAGCCGTCCGCGGTGCGCGAGGAGCTTCGCCGAACCGGGCCTGATCGCGAGCGCCGCCGCTAGCGCGGCTTCCGCCTCGTCGTAATGCTTGAGCTCGATGCTGACCACAGCCTTGCCGCCGAGCGCTTCGGCATGACGCGGCTGAAACAACAGCGCGCGCGCGAAGCTCTGCCCGGCGCGGTCAAACCGCCCCAGCGCCAGCTCGGCCAGGCCACGATTGCAGAGCGCATCGGCGTAATCGGGCTTCAGGGCGATGGCGCGGTCATACAGCTCGATCGCCTGCTCCGGCAGGTTCAATTGGAGCAAGGTGTTGCCGAGGCCGGCCAGGGCCGGCGGAAAATTCGGCTTCAGCGCGATTGCCTTCTCCAGACATGCGCGGGCGGCCTCAAGCTTCTGAAGGGCGAAGTATACAGAAGCGAGATTGTTATGCGCCTCGTGCGAACGCGGATCGATCGCGACCGCGCGCTCAAGCAGCTGTTGCGCCTCATCGAGACGCCCGAGCTGTTGCACGCTCAGGCCGAGGAAATGCGTGGCGTCGAAATGATCCGGAACGGCTTGCACGATCTGGCGGCAGAGCGCCTCGCTCTCGGCATATCTGCCCTGGCCATAGGCGCTCGCCGCAGCGGAGATGATGGCGTCGGCCTGCTTCTTCAACTTTTTCTGCAATCGCGCATTCTGGAATGCGCGCGCGCCGGCGCTGCTCTGCAAGGTGTCTCTCCGGAAAATGGCCCGTGGCGAGTCTAACTGATTCGCACGGCTACCCGGCGGGACCGAAAAATCCCTCCGGAATATCCCGGTGCGCAGGACCTGTGGGCTCAGGAGCCGCTGGGCGTGTCCGCCTCGTCTACCGCAGCGTCGCCGTGTTCCGAGGCCGCGGCACAATAGTCGCGCCAGAACTTGCGGTAGCCCGCTTCGAGCTCGCGGGTGTAGATCTCGACATTGCCGGCGGGCGAGGCCGCGATCTGAGCCGGCAAGCCCGCACGCAATTTCGCCAGATGCTCGGGCTGCGAGGCAAACTTGCAGGCGATCTCGACGTAGCCATCGTCGTCCTCGGCGACCCAGTCACCGAGCCCGACCGCCGCCACGATGGAGGCGCCGGCGCGCGAGGAGGCGCCGATGCCGAGCTTGGCGACGACGGGAACGCCCTTGTAGAGGGATTCCCAGGTGCTGATGCCGCCATTTTGCGGGAACGTGTCGAGCGAAATGTCGATCTTGTCGAAGGCCATCAGGTGGTCGTCGCGCGAGGTGGTGCCGAGGCACGTGATGCTCTCCTCCGCAATGCCCTGGGCGATGAAGCGTGCGATCAGGCAGTCGCGCAGCAGGGCATCGTCGAGCAGACCATGCTTGAGGACGATCTTCGATCCCGGCACCTCCCGCATGATGCGCGCCCACACGCGGATCGCATCGTCCGAGATCTTGTAGATGCGGTTGAACACGCCGAAAGTGACGTAGCCGTTGCGGAGCATCGGCAGCTCGGAGGGCTGCAGATTGGTGACGGGCTCCATCGTGATCAGACACGGCAGATCGTGGATCTTCTCGGGAAACAAGTGCCGGACCGATGGCGGAATGAAGATGGGATCAGCGAGCACATAGTCCATGGTCGGCATGCCCGTGCCCGTCGCGTGTCCGAAGCCGGTCGCCTGGATCGGAGCCGGCTTCCGCGCGAAACACTGCAGCCGGTTTCCGGTGGTGTGGCCCGACACGTCGATCAGGATGTCGACATTGTCGGCCTGAATGCGATCGGCGAGTTCGTCGTCGGAGAGCCCCCAGGCATCGACCCAGACGTCAGCCAATGATTTGAACTTGGCGGTGTACTCGTCCGCTCCCGGCCAGGAATAGTAGCAGATGATCTCAAATTTGGTGTGATCATGATGGCGCAGCACCGGCAGCAAGGTGAGCCCCGCCGAATGCTGGCGGAATTCGGCAGCGACATAGCCGACCACGATCCGCTTTTCCGGATCGAGCGGCCGCTTCGGCAGCGTCCTTTGCGGTATCTTCGAGCCGATCGCATCCCACCAGGATTTTCGCACCGCCTGCTGCACCACGAAATCGGCCTCGGCGCGGTAATCCTGCAGGAAGATCTTTCCTCTGATCGCATCCCCATAGTCCGGTCGGAGCGCCAGCGCGCGGTCGAGATATTCGATCGCGGTGTCCATGTCGCCCTGGTTCGAATAAGCGAATCCCATCAGCGCCATTCCCATCTCGGAGCGCGGGTTTCGCTCGATCAAGGTCGTCGCGGCCGCCATCGCCTGCGCGGTCTTTCCCATGACGAGGCAGGCCTGCGCCTTGCCCCGGAGCGCCAGCTCGAGCTTGGGCGAGATCGCAAGCGCCGCCTCGAAATCCGCAAGCGCGGGCTCAAGGCGCTGCAGTTCGTAACTGAGCCGCCCGCGCTGGGCCAGGATCCTCGGCGCGCCCGGCTTGATCGCCAGCGCCGCGGCAAACTTGGCGGCCGCCTCGTCGTGGTGCCGGAGCTCCATGCTGACCATGCCGCTGCCGACGATGGCCTCGGCGTGACGCGGCTGAAACAGCAGGGCACGATCGAAACTCTCCTTGGCGCGCATGACCTGCCCAAGCACGATCTCGACCATGCCACGGTTGCAGAGCGCATCGGCGTAATCCGGCTTCAGCTTGATGGCACGCTCGTGCATCTCGAGCGCCTGCTCGTACTGCCCCATATGCATCAGCGTGTTGCCGAGATTGGTGAGCGCGACCGCGAAATTCGGCTTCAGCGCGATCGCCCTTTCCTGGCAGCGCCGCGCCTCGTCGTAATTGCCGAGATCAAAATGCACGGTCGCCAGGTTGTTATGGGCATCGTGCAGGCGCGGATCGAGCGCGATCACGCGCTCGAGCAGCTCTTTCGCCTCCTCGAGGCGCCGGCCGTCATGGGCGCACATGCCCAGCAGATGCATGGCGTCGACGTGATCCGGAAGGGCTTTCAAGATCTCGCGGCACAGCGCCTCGGTCTCGGCATACCGGCCCTGGCCATAGGCGTTCGCCGCAGCGGCAATAACGGCGTCGGCCTGCTTCATCAATTTCTTCTGCAATCGCGCATTCTGGAATGCGCGCGCGCCGCCGCCGCTCTTCTGCAAGGTGTCTCTCCGGAGGATGCCCGGAGCCGAGTCTAACTGATTCGCGAGCCATGACCGCCCGGTCACCGGACCAGCATCGCCCCCGGGATTTCCCGGGGGTTCAGCGCAAGATCTGGCTCAGGAACAGCTTCGTGCGGGCGTGCTGAGGCGCCGCGAAGAATTCATTCGGGGTGTTGGCCTCGATGATCTGGCCGGCATCCATGAACACGACGCGGTTGGCGACCTCGCGGGCAAAACCCATCTCGTGGGTGACGACCAGCATGGTCATGCCCTCCTCGGCGAGGTCCACCATCGTGTCCAGCACCTCCTTGACCATTTCAGGGTCGAGCGCCGAGGTCGGCTCGTCGAACAGCATGACCTTCGGATTCATCGTCAGGGCGCGGGCGATGGCGACGCGCTGCTGCTGGCCGCCGGACATCTGTCCCGGAAACTTGTTGGCCTGATGCGGGATCTTGACCCGTTCCAGGAACTTCATCGCGGCCGCCTCGGCGTCCTTCTTCGGGATGTTGCGGACCCAGATCGGAGCCAGCGTGCAATTGTCGAGCACCGTGAGGTGCGGGAACAGATTGAAGCTCTGAAACACCATGCCGACTTCGCGGCGCACGGCATCGACATGCTTGAGATTGGGCCCGAGCTCGATGCCGTCGACGACGATCTCGCCCTCCTGGAATTCCTCGAGCGCGTTGATGCAGCGGATCAACGTCGACTTGCCGGAGCCCGAGGGCCCGCAGATCACGATGCGCTCGCCCTTGCGGACATCGAGGTCGACGTCGCGCAGCACGTGAAAGTCGCCATACCATTTGTTGAGCCCGGAAATCTTGACGATGGGGTCTGACATGGGGGACCTCGATCAGTTGCGACGATGGGCGTTGAGACGATGCTCGACGAACAGCGAGTAGCGCGACATTCCAAAGCAGAAGATGAAGTAGATGATCCCGGCGAAGGCGAAGCCGGTGAACGCGGTCGAAGGCGTCGACCATTTCGGATCCGAGAACGATGCCCTGAGCGAGCCCAAGAGATCGAACAGCGCGACGATCGAGACCAGCGAGGTGTCCTTGAACAGCGAGATGAAGCTGTTGACGAGGTTCGGGATGACGTGCCGCAGCGCCTGCGGCAGCACGATCAGCGAGGTCGTCTTCCACCAGGACAGGCCCAGCGCTGCCGCGGCCTCGCCCTGCCCACGCGGGATCGCGGCGAGCCCGCCGCGGACGTTCTCGGCCTGGTAGGCGCCCGTGAACAGCGCAATGCCGATCAGCGCGCGGACGAGACCGTCGACCGTGAAATTGCCCGGCAGGAACAGCGGCAGCATGTAGGTGGCGAAGAACAGCACGGTGATCAGGGGCACGCCGCGCCAGAACTCGATGAAGGCGATCGAGAAGATCCGGATCAGGGGAATGGTGGAGCGGCGCCCGAGCGCCAGCGCGATGCCGATCGGCAGCGAGGTGACGATGCCGGTGACGGAGACCACCAGCGTCACCAGCAGGCCGCCCCACAGATTGGTCGTCACGACCGGCAGGCCACCGCGATCGAGCCCCATCAGCTTGATCACGGCGGCGATGGCGACGAAGGCAGCGATGCTCGAGCCCAGTGCGCGCCAACCGGTGCGCAAGCCGCCGCCGAGACCGAAGGCGATCAGACTGACGACCGCGGCGGTGACGGCGAAATCGGCCCAGAGCGACTGGCCCGCTCCCTGGATCTGGTCGCGCAGCCAGATCAGCGGCAGGATCAGCCATTGGATCGCGGTGCCGACCAGCACGATCAAGCTCCCGACCAGCCACAACAACGGCCCGGCGGCCGACGTCTTGCTGAGACTGAGCAGGGCCTGGCCGGCGCCGTTGATGCTCTCGTCGAACAATTCCAGCAAGCCCGCCGTCCAGCTGAGGCCAAAACCCTTGATGCCGCCACCGTGCAGCAGGAAGAACGCGACAATCGGATAGGCGACGAAGAACAGACTGGCGTTGAGCCCCTTCGCCGGCAGGCGGGGCACGAGCAGCGGAACCAGCAGGACCACCGCAAGAACGAATGTGAGGTCCACCCGCCAGCGTTCGGCCTCGGGATAGAAACCGTAGATCAATTGCGGCAGCTTGGCCTGGATGTAGGGCCAGCAGGCACCGACCGCAAATCCGGCGTTCTCGGTGAGGCATGCCGTGCGGTCCTTGCCGCTCCAGACCGCATCGACCAGCAGGAACCTGACCGAGGGAACGATGGTGAACCACAGCAGCAGCGCGCCCACGATGGTGAGCAGGATGTTGGTCGGCGAGTTGAACAGGCGCGTCCGCATCAGCCCGACGAAGCCCGTGGTCTTCACCGGCGCGGGACGCTCGGTGAGCAGGTCCTGGCGGACGAAGCTGCTCGAGGCGATATCGCTCATGCGCCCAGACTCCGGCTGACGCGCCAACCGTAGACGCTCATGATCGCGCTGGTGAGCAGCGAGATCAGGAGATAGATGCCCATCGTCATGGCGATGATCTCGATCGCCTGCCCGGTCTGGCTCAGCGCTGTGCCGGCGAACACCGAGACGAGGTCAGGATAGCCGATCGCGACCGCCAGCGACGAGTTCTTGGTGAGATTGAGGTATTGGTTGGTCAGCGGCGGCACGATGACGCGCATCGCCTGCGGCACCACGATCAGCCGCAGCGTGGTGCCGCGGCTGAGGCCCAGAGACGATCCCGCCTCCATCTGCCCCTTGTGGACGGACAGGATGCCGGCGCGCACGATCTCGGCGATGAAGGCGGCGGTATAGGTCGACAGCGCCAGCGTCAGCGCCACGAACTCGGGAATGATCCGCGAGCCACCGGCGAAATTGAAGCCCTTCAGCTGCGGCAGCTCGAAGCTGAACGGCGGGCCGAACACCAGCATGGTGGCGAGCGGCAGACCGAACAGCAGACCCAGCACGTAGGGCCAGATGCGGATCATCCGTCCTTCCTGAAACAATGCGCGGCGGGCATAGAAGCGCAAGGCCAGTGACGCGACGATGCCGAGCGCCAGCATCGCCAGGAACGGCTCGAGGCCCCGCTCACCGATCGGGCTGGGGACGACGAGGCCACGATTGCTGATAAAGGCGACGCCAAGCAGGGAGATGCTCTGCCGCGGGTTGGGCAGGGCTGCGAGCACCGCCAGGTACCAGAACAGGATCTGGAACAGCAGCGGCAAATTGCGGATGATTTCGACATAGATCTCGCCGACGCGCGACAACAGCCAGTTCGGCGAGAGCCGGCACAGCGCGACGATGAAGCCGATCAATGTGGCGAAGACGATGCCCACCACGGAGACGACGAGCGTGTTCAGGAGCCCGACCACGAACACGCGCAGGAACGTGTCCGAGCCGGTATACGAGATCAGGGTCTGGTTGACGTCGAAGCCGGCATTGTTCCGCAGGAAGCCGAAGCCGGCGGCGATGTGCTGGTTTTCCAGGTTGGCGCGGGCGTTGGAGACGATCTCATAGCCGATCCAACCCAGGATCGCCGCGAAGGCAAACTGGACGGCGACGCCGTTCCAGCCTGCCTTGCCGCCCAGAAGGCGCCTGATCTTCAGCGCGATCTGGGGCGGCGGTTTTCGGGCCTCGGTGCTCATGCCGCTGCCAGCGGGTCAGGGGCGGTCAGCGGATCGGCGGCGCGTACTGAAGACCGCCCTTGTTCCAGAGATTGTTGAGACCGCGATTGATGCCGAGCGGCGAGCCGGCGCCGACATTGCGATCGAACACTTCGCCGTAATTGCCGACCGCCTTCACGATCCGCACCACCCAGTCCTTGGTGAGGCCGAGCTGTTCGCCGAAATTGCCGTCGCTGCCGAGCACGCGCTTCAACTCGGGATTTTCCAGCTTGGTCTTCTCGTCGACGTTCTTCGAGGTCACCCCGAGCTCTTCGGCGGTGACCATCGCGAACAGGGCCCACTTCACGATGTCGAACCATTGGTCGTCGCCGTGGCGCACCATCGGGCCGAGCGGCTCCTTCGAGATGATCTCGGGCAGCACCATGTGGTCGTTGGGACTGGCGAGCTTCAGGCGATTGGCGTAGAGGCCCGACTGGTCGGTGGTGAAGACGTCGCAGCGCCCGGCCTCATAGGCCTTCACCGTTTCGTCGTTGGTGCCGAACGCGATCACCTCGTACTTCATGTTGTTGGCCTTGAAGTAGTCGGCGAGATTCTGCTCGGTGGTGGTGCCGGTCTGCACGCAGACCGAGGCGCTGTTGAGCTCGAGCGCCGAATTCACCTTGAGCGACTTCTTCACCATGAAGCCCTGCCCGTCATAATAGGTCACGCCGGTAAAATTGGCGCCGAGCGAGGTATCGCGCGAGATGGTCCAGGTGGTGTTGCGCGAGAGCACGTCGATCTCGCCGGATTGCAGCGCGGTGAAGCGGTCCTTGGCGGACAGCGGCACGTACTTGACCTTGCTCGCATCGTTGAAGATCGCCCCGGCGATCGCCTTGCAGACATCGACGTCGAGGCCGGTCCAGTTGCCCTTGTCGTCGGGCGAGGAGAAGCCCGGCAGGCCCTGGCTGACGCCGCAGGACAGCATGCCCCGATCCTTGACGGTCTTGAGGGTTTGCGCATCGGCGGTTTGGGCGGAGAGACCGGCGGCGAGAGCAAGAGTGAGAGCCAGGGTTACGCGTTTCATGGGCTTTGGGCCTTTCAAAGTCGTCTCAAGGAACGTTGTCTCAGGATCATCCCTGCCGGGCCGGGCGTATCAAGTCCGGCCTTGCAAGAGTCATGCTGGAAAACCTTGCCGAACACTCGCCGATCCCGGGAGGCCATACCTTAATCCCCGCCGCTGGCGCCCGCCGCTATGGGCTGTGGCGCAAGGTTCGGTCAGACGATGGATCGAAGGTCGCGGCAGGCCCCTCAACATGCGGCGACTGAATAGCACCCGCGCATCACAGAACGACTGGCGTGCCGGGTCAAGGGGTTGACGGGACTCTTCTGTGTTCTGTTATTAACGACAGCGGCCTTTCGGCCGGCCCTCGGGCGCCAGGCCCCGAGCGGAAACGCGGTTTTGAAAGCAGACGCATGGATTCCTCGCACCCCCAAGAGCAGCAGGCCGAGACCCGGCTGGTCACCTCCGGCCGCGACACCAAGGCGCAGAAGGGGTTCGTCAATCCGCCGGTTTTCCACGGCTCGACCGTGCTCTATCCCACCGCCGAGGACCTGCACGCCCATCGCGGCGAGTTCACCTATGGCCGGCACGGTTCCCCCACCACCAAGGCGTTCCAGGAGACGCTGATGGCGCTGGAGGGGCCGCAATGCGCCGGCGTCGGCATCGTCCCGTCGGGGCTGTCGGCAATCTCCACCACCCTGCTCGCGGTGCTGAAGGCCGGCGACCACATTCTGGTCGTCGACAACGTCTACCGGCCCTCGCGCAATTTCTGCAACGGCATGCTCGCCCGTTACGGCATCGAGACCACGTACTTTGACCCGCTGATCGGAGCCGGCATCGACAAGCTGTTCAAGCCGAACACCCGCGCGGTGCTGGTGGAGGCGCCGGGCTCGCAATCGTTCGAGATGCCGGATATTCGCGCCATCGCCGAGGTCGCGCATGCGCGCGGCACGCTCGTCATCGACGACAACACCTGGGCGACGCCGCTCTATCACCGCTCGCTCGAACAGGGCGTCGACGTCAGCATGCAGGCCGCGACGAAATATATCGGCGGCCATTCCGACATCATGTTCGGCACGATCTCGGCCAATGCCAAGGCCTGGCCGATAATTGCCGAAGGCATTCGCCTGCTCGGTGTCTGCGCCGGTCCCGACGACGTCTTCCTCGCGCTGCGCGGCCTGCGCACGCTGTCGGTGCGGCTGGCGCAGCATCATCGCTCCGGTCTCGACATGGCGCGCTGGCTCGCTGCCAGACCCGAGGTCGCTCGCGTGCTGCATCCGGGCTTGGAGACCGATCCCGGTCACGCCATCTGGAAGCGCGACTTCACCGGCGCATCCGGCCTGTTCAGCATCGTGCTGAAGCCGGCGCCGCAGAAGGCTGTCGACACCATGCTCAACACGCTCAAGCTGTTCGGCATGGGTTTTTCCTGGGGCGGATTCGAGAGCCTTGCGATTCCCTTCGATTGCGACGCCTATCGCACCGCCACCAGGTGGGCGCCCGGCGGGCCGACTCTGCGCCTGCACATCGGGCTCGAAAGCACCGACGATCTCAAGGCCGATCTCGATCGCGGCTTTGCTGCCCTCAAGGCGGCAATGTGAGCCTGCTCACTGAGCAATGCGCCTGCCGACGCGCCAATGTGCGTCGACGGACGCACGGCGCGGGAACGTGCAACTGCCGTAAACGTTAACGCCGACGCGCCAACAAAGGATTTGATCCACTGACGTTTGGCGCTAGCCTCACCAATCGACTCTCATCCGGACACGGAGCATGGGAACGTTGGTACTGCTCGATCTCATGGGCGGCGTGGCGCTGTTGCTGTGGGGCCTGCACATGGTCCACAGCGGGATTCTGCGCGCCTTCGGTCCTGATCTCAGGCGCCTGCTTGGCAAGGCGCTGAGCAACCGCGTCAGCGCCTTTGCCGCCGGCCTCGGGCTCACCGCCCTGCTCCAGAGCAGCACGGCGACCGCCTTGATCACGAGCTCGTTCGCGGCCGAAGGCCTTGTCAGCCTCGCCGCCGCGCTTGCCATCATGTTGGGCGCCAATGTCGGCACGACGCTGATCGTTCAGGTGCTGTCGTTCAACATCGCAGCCGTTGCGCCGGTGCTGTTCGTGCTCGGCCTCGTCGCCTTCCGCTCCGGCCCGCGCTCGCGGATCAAGGACATCGGCCGCGTCTGCATCGGCCTCGGCCTGATGCTGCTCTCGCTGCACATCCTGCTCGACACGCTGGCGCCGGCCGAGAACGCGCCCGGCGTCCGCGTCGTGATGTCGGCCATCACAGGCGATCCCATCCTGTGCATCGTCATCGCCGCCCTCGTCACCTGGACAGTGCATTCGAGCGTCGCCAGCGTGCTCTTGATCATGTCGCTGGCCTATTCGCAGTTCATCACGCCCTACGCGGCGCTGGCGCTGGTGCTCGGGGCCAATCTCGGCAGCGCCATCAATCCCGTGCTCGAGGGCGGCAAGCGTGACGATCCCGCGAGCTATCGCCTGCCGGTCGGCAATCTCGTCAACCGCGTGATCGGCATTGCCCTCGTCCTGCCCTTCCTCGGCGGGATCGCCGAGTATATGCACGCCTGGCAGCCTGATCTCGCCAAGATGACGGCGGCCTTCCACATCGCCTTCAATGTCGGCACGGCCATCGTCTTCATCGGCCTGCTCGACGCCATGTCGCGCCTGCTCACCCGCCTCTTACCGGATCGCGTGCAGGAGGCCGACCCGGCCCGGCCGCGCTATCTTGACGAGACAGCGCTGGAGACGCCGTCGCTGGCACTCGCCGACGCCGCCCGCGAGACGTTGCGCATGGGCGATCTCGTCGAGGTCATGCTGCGCAAGGTGATGGCCGCGATGATGACAGGCGATCGTGCGCTGGTCGACCAGGTCTCCAAGATGGACAACTTGGTCGACGGTCTCGACGAGGCCATCAAGCTCTACGTGACCAAGCTGATGCGCGGCAGCCTCGACGAGAGCGAAGGACGGCGCGCGATGGAGATCATCTCCTTCGCCATCAATCTCGAACATATCGGCGACATCATCGACAAGAGTCTGAGCGAGCTCGCGACCAAGAAGATCAAGCGGCGCTTCCAGTTCTCTGCGGAAGGGGCCGACGAGCTCGCCGCCTTCCACAAGCGCACGATGGACTCGCTGCGGATCGCGTTCGGCGTCTTCATGTCGGGCGACGCCAATGAGGCCCGCAAGCTGCTGGTGGAGAAAACCGCGCTGCGCAACACCGAGCTTGCCGCGGTCGAACGGCATCTCGATCGCCTGCGCGAGGGCCGTCCCGAAACCATCGAAACGACGTCGCTGCATCTCGACGTGCTGCGCGACCTCAGGCGCATCCACTCGCATATCTGCTCGGTCGCCTATCCCGTGCTGGACGCGGTCGGCGAGCCCTATCGAAGGACAGAGGCCGAGACGGCCACCCTGTCCGCGGCCGGCGCAGCATCGGCGTTGCCGCGTTAGCGCTTCCGCTCAGCGGTCCAGCGTTTTCGAAGCGCTGGCGCGGTTCTTCCAGATCAGCATGATGTTCCTGATGTAGATCACCGTCGCGAGCGATTGTCCGAGGATGATGACCGGCTCGCGCTTCACCACGCCATAGACCAGCGTCATCAGGCCGCCGCCCATCGAGCAGAACCAGAACGCCATCGGCACCACGCTGTTGCCGGCGCGCTCGCTCGCGATCCACTGCACCAGGAAGCGCGCGGTGAAGAACAGCTGCGCGACGAGGCCGAATGCCAGCCAGAAATCGAACTTGGCGACGAAGACGTCGTAGAGATAGTTGCTCAGCGCCTGACCGTATTGGATGATCATGCGTTCACCTCAGTCACATCTGGTGTCGGCTTCTTGCGGCGGATCAGCCACCACACGCCGGCGAGATCCAAGATGCCGATCCACAGCCGGTCGAAGAAACCGTAATTCGACACGCCGGAATGGCGCGGCCGGTCGATCACGTCGACATAGGCGATGTCGTAGCCTTCGCGGCGGACCAGCGCCGGCAGGAAGCGATGCAGCCCGTCGAAATAAGGCATCATCAGGAAGACCTCGCGCCGGAATGCCTTCAACCCGCAGCCGGTATCCCGCGTGCCGTCCTTCAGGATGGCATTGCGAACGCCGTTGGCCACGCGCGACTGCAATTTCTTGAAGCCGGTATCCTTGCGTCCGACGCGCTGGCCCGCAGCGAGGCCGACGCGCCCTGCTCCCTTCTCGACCGCCGCGATCAGGTCGGGCAGGAAGGCCGGATTGTTCTGGCCGTCGCCGTCGAGCGTCGCCACGATCACCCCGCGCGCGGCGCGCACGCCGCTGCGCACCGCCGCGGATTGGCCGCCTGATCTGGCATGGCGGAGCTGACGCAGATTGTCCCGCTGCGCCATCAGCGTCGTGATCCGTTCGCCGGTCGCATCGGTCGAGCCGTCGTTGACATAGATGATCTCGTAGTCCCAGCGGCCGTCGAGCGCCGCGCCGATCTCCGCGATCAGCGGCGCGATGTTGTCGGCTTCGTTGCGCACGGGAACGACGATGGAAACCGAAGGCTGGGAAACCGAAGGCTGGGACGTCGACAAGTGAGGCTCGTGGTTGGAATTGGCCTGCCACGGGAACCGGCGGTCCCGGCAGGCAGCCGCTTTTATGGGGCGGATGCCCCGTGGGCAACCCTTTTGAGGCGGCCCGAGACCGCCCCCGCAAGAGGCACGATGGTGCCGTCGGCGCGGATGGCAAAGCCGAGCCTTCTGGCCGCGAACCAGTAGCGAACCGCCATGGCACCGACCGTGCCGACCAGGGCGCCGGCCACGACGTCACTCGGGTGATGCGCGACCAGCACCAGCCGCGTCAACGAGATCACGATTGCGTAAGTGAGCATGAACACGCGCAGGCGCGGCCACAATGCCGATACCGCGAACGCCAGGGCGAACGCGGCCACGGCATGGCCTGACGGCAAGCTGGCATAAGCCCCCGTCCCCTCGAACGGAACGAAGTTGAACGGATTGGCCTTGCCGCCGACAAACGGACGTCCGCGGCCGAGGCAATATTTCAGGATCTCGGCAATGAATGCCGACACGGCAATCGACAGAAACACAAACTGCAGCCGTGTGCCGAGACCGAGCAGCAGCGTGCGGCGCGTTCCGTGAAGCCCTGCCGCAACGAACGCCAACACCACCAGCGCGGCCCCGAACGCCGAGAGCAGATACTCGTCCTTGCCGAAATCGGTGAGGATGCGGATCGGCCACAGGCCGGGCGTGCCACGCGCGGGCATCAGCTGGATCTCGGTCTGGTCGAACGCGACCATCAGCACGATGACGAATGCCGCTCCCGCCGCGCTGAGCCACAGCGAATGCCGCGCCAGCTTTCGCGCGGCTTCCGCGCGGCGTGAATGCGAGGGCGTGCGGACGAGCTGCGCCAGCGCGCGCCTCGACACGGCGAGCAATTGCGCGGCATAGCCCGGACGTGGCGCGGGGCTGGTCGAGGCCGACATCCTACTCGGTACCTTCCGACCGGAAGATCGAAATCGAGATCGCGCGGCCTTGCGAGAAATTGTAGCCGTCGATGCGGGTCCCGACCTTGTAGCGCAGCCCGATCGCCTCGGCGCGCTGCACGAAGCTGCGCTCCGAGCGCTGCTCGATCAGCGCAAAACGGCAACTTCCTTGCCGCAGGAAATCCGCCGCGCCCGAGCCGTCGGTGAGCACGGTCTGGGTGCCCGTCAGGAACACAAGGCTCGGCTCGTGATAGCCGGCCGCAGCCGCCTTCGGCCCGACGCAGGTGACGTTGCGAAGCGCGCGCGCGATCTCGATGCTCGGAAACAGCGGCGTCAGCGACGGCAACACGATGCCATACACGATCACCGCCAGCATCAGGGCCGCGACCAGCGCGTTGAGCAGCGAGCGCTCGGCGCGATTGTTGTCGTAGAGCCACCAGGCGAACAGGCCGAAGATCAGCGACGCCGCGATGAAGGGCCAGGCCACGAAGGCCGGCTGCCGCGTCAGCATCACCGCGCCCACCACCGCGATGATGGAGGCGGCCGCGGGGATCGCGAACCACCAGGCCGAACCGCGCATCAGCCAGGAGCGCGACAGCACGCGCCGCTCCACCGCACCGGCGGTGAGAATGGCGATCGCCGGATAGAGCGGCAGCACGTAATGCGGCAGCTTGGTCAGCACCGCCTCGAACACGATCCAGGACGGGATCAGCCAGGCCAGCAGAAACTGCGCGCCGGGCTCGCGCCGCGCCCGCCACACCGCGGGCGCCGCCATCGCCGCAAGCGGCGCGCCGGGCCAGAAGGTGATCCAGAACAGCGCCAGGTAGAGCCCGGGCGGCGCGCCATGGGATTCCTGGGCGCCCAACTTGCTCAGCATGTCGCCGCCCACGGAATCCGCAAAGAAGGCCTCGCCCGCGCGCCAGAAGATCGCGACGAACCAGGGCAGCACCAGCACCAGCATCCACATCAGGCCCCAGACCGGGCGCAGCTTCCACAACCAGGAGGCATCGCGGTCCTGGATCGCGAGCGCAACGATGGTCAGGCCGGCGAACATCAGGATCAGCGGGCCCTTGATCAGGATGCCCACCGCGAGCGCGGTCCAGAAGATCGCGGGCCAGCTCCAGGGCGGACGCGTCTCGTCCTCGGCGCGCTGCCAGGACAGATAGGCCCGCGCCATCGCCCCCATCGCGGCGACCACGCAGAGCAGCAGCATCGCATCGGTCTTGGCGAGCCGCGCCTCGACGCCGAGCAGCACCGAGGCGCACATCATCAGCGCCGCCAGCACCGCGGCGCGCCGCGTGACGAAGCCGAGCGCGGCCCAATAGGTCATCAGCACCGCGCCGATCGCCCCGAACAGCGACGGCAGCCGGTAGACCCAGATCCGCAACTCGGCCTTCGGCAGCTTCAGCATCGAGGCGGCTTCCACCGTCGCCGATTGCAACCAGTAGATGCCGATCGGCTTCTTGTAGCGGACGTCCTCCTGGAAGCGGATATCGACATAGTCGCCGCTCTCGACCATCTGCTTGGTGGCCTGGGCGAACCGCGCCTCGTCGCGATCGATCGGTGGGATGGTGAAGAAGCCCGGCAGGAACAACAGCAGCGCGCACAGCACCAGAAAGGCGACGGCGCGGGCATGGCTGGCCGTGACGATATCGAGCATGCGCACGAGCCCGCTGCCCGGATTAGCGGGCGATTTCGGTTCGCGGGGGGCTCCAAAACGGGGTGATGGGTAGGTCTCGGCCATTGGTTCCGCTTACGCTGAAACCGCCATCGCCACAACCGCTTAAGGCAGGCTCATTGAATTCGAATGACGACTGTGTCCGCGGCGCCCGTGGCATCGATCACGGTGAGCCGTGCAAAGCCCGGACCGGGTGGATCGATCAGACGCTGGCGGCGCCCGTCGATCTCGCCAAGCGCCGTGCCGTTAACCATGACAGTTATCGGCAGAACGCCGCCGGCGACCTTGACCGGCATCGCGGCGCTCTCCTGCCCGCCGGAGCGATCGACATCGATCCGCGAGCCGTTCAGGGGAAACTGGATGTGCAGGGCCTGCTCGCGGCCGGTCCGCACCAGCTCCCCGACGGGGCGGAACCGCTTCAACGGCAACGGCAGCTTGGCGTTGCCGGCAACCAGCGTTCCCTTGGGCGGCTTCGGCAGCGGGGCCAACGTCTTGCCGCTGCGCGCGAACGCATCGAACAGGATCGGTGCGGCGGCGACCCGCCCGATCAGGCCCGGAACCGGCGCGCCGTCGGGCCGGCCGACCCAGACGCCGATGGTCATCCGGCCGTCGAACCCGACCGACCACGCGTCCCGATAGCCGTAGGAGGTCCCGGTCTTGAAGGCGATGCGGTTGTGAGCGGCATTCTCCGGCGGCGGCGTTCCCAAGAGCACGTTGCCGACCTGCCAGGCCGCGACCTGATCCAGCAGCCGGAGCGGCTCGCGGTCGTCCCTTTCCGCCATGACCTCGCGCAGCGGCTTGGTGGTGCCGAGGCGGGCGAAGCCCGCATAGAGCTGGGCGAGATCCTGCAGCGTCACGCCGACGCCGCCGAGACCCATGGCGAGCCCCGGCGCTTCGTCCTTGGGCAGAACCAGATTGCCGCCGGCCTGCCGCAGCCGCGAGGCGAGCCGGCTGGAGCCGACCCGGTCGAGCAGCACGATCGCAGGCACGTTGAGGGACAATTGCAGCGCCTTCCGCACCGGCACCGTGCCCTGGAAGGTCATGTCGAAATTTTCCGGCGCGTAGGAGCCGAAGCGAACCGGCCGGTCGTCGATCAGGCTGTCCGGATGAACGAAGCCGTCCTCGAAGGCGAGCCCGTAGATGAAGGGTTTCAGCGTCGAGCCCGGCGAGCGGATCGCACGGGTCATGTCGATCTGCCCTGCCCGGCTCTCGTCGAAATAATCGGCCGAACCGACGCGGGCGAGCACGTCCCCGCTCTCATTGTCGACCACGATGATGCCGACCGAGATGTTCGGCCCGAGCGCAATGGCGCGGTCGCGCGCCAGCGGCTCCAGCACCTTCTGCAAATTCGCATCGAGCGTGAGCTTGACGATTGGCGTATCCTTGACCGTCGACAGCGCGGTGTCGGAGGCATGCGGCGCCAGGATCGGCATCGGCTTGCGCAGTCTTGGCACGGGCACGGCCTTGGCCTGGCGTGCGTCGTCTGCGCTGACCACTTGCTTCTCGACCATGCGGTCGAGAACGCGGTCGCGCGCCTTGCGCGCGGCCTCGGGATGGCGATCGAGCCGGCGCGTCTCCGGCGATTGCGGCAGCGCCACCAGCAGCGCCGCTTCGGCCAGCGACAGGCGCTTCGGCTCCTTGCCGAGATAACCGATCGAGGCGGCGCGGATGCCTTCGAGATTGCCGCCGTAAGGCGCCAGCGCCAGATAGAGGTCGAGGATCTGCTCCTTGCTCATGCTGCGCTCGATCTCGATCGCGCGCACCATCTGCCGCAGCTTGGCATAGAGCGAGCGCTGCCGCCGCGGCTCCATCAGCCGGGCCAGCTGCATGCTGATCGTCGAGCCGCCCGAGACGATGTGGCCGCGCGTTGCGAGCTGTAGCGCAGCGCGCCCCAGCGCCAGCGGGTCGATGCCGTCATGGGCGTAGAAGCGCTGGTCTTCATAGGCGAGCAGCAGTTTCAGGTAGGTCGCATCGACGTTGGACCTGGCGTCGACCGGCAGCCTCCAGCGGCCATCCGCCATCGCATAGGCTCGCAGCAGCTTGCCGTTGCGGTCGACGATGGTGGTAGAGACCTGCCGCGCCTCGTCGAGGGGGAGCGGACCGAGGGAGTAGACCCAACCAACGAAGCCGGTGATGGCGAGGATGAGCGTGAACGCCAGGGCGGAGAGGACGCGATGGCCCCAGCTCCGCACTCCGTCATGGCCGGGCCTGTCCCGGCCATCCACGTTCTCGCCAGCCGCACCAAAGTTCGTGGATGCCCGGGACAAGCCCGGGCATGACGATTGTGTACGCGGCGTCAGCTCGCTCATCTCACTCACTTCGCCGCCCGCACCTCGACCGCCCCCGTGCCGGTGCGGCCATAGCGCGAGGGATTGTACATGTCCTCGACATAGGCCTGCGGCAGCACGTATTTGCCCGGCGAGACCGCGCGCACGACATAGGCGACGGTGAAGACCGACTTGGAGTCCGAGGCCCGGTCGACGGCCGCGGTGAAGCGGTCATCGCGGAACTCGGTGTTTTCAGGCTCCTCGCCGTCCTCGATCCAGTCCAGCGTGCCGCTGTCGCCGGACGAGACCAGCTTCGGGTTGTCGATCTCGAGGCCCGCCGGCAGATAGTCCGCCACCATAATGTGGCCGTACTCCGGCTTGGCCTCGGTGATCTTCAGCACCACCGCGAAGCGCTGGTTCTGCTTGACCTTGCTGATGTCGGCCGGCTTGCCGTCGAGCGTGAAGTAGTTGCGCTCGATCTTGAAGCCGTTCGACGCCGCCGGCTCCGGCGTCACCGGCGAGCCCGACACCGAGACCACGGCCTGCACCGGCGCATCGCCGGTGTTGGTGATCTTCAGCGGCTTGCCGCTCAGCGTGTCCGCCTTGTAGCTGCGGTAGAGCGCGGTCTTGACCGGCTGGCCGTCCACTTCCATCGACAGGTTCTCCTTGGCCAGCGCCCGCGCCGCCAGCACCAGCCACGCATTTTCCTGCGTGGAGGTATAGGGCGTCAGCCCGCGCGCGCTCTCGACCCGGGACACCGCCTGTGTCAGCGTCGCCTTCGGCGCGTTGCCTTCGCTGGCAAGCGACACCAAAGCCGCGGCATCGCGAAGCTGCGAGCCGTAATCGGTGCGTCCGAACTCCAGCACGGGCTTCGGCGCCAGGCTGTCGAGCGCGGCACCATAGACCCGCTCCGCGCGGTTGCGGTCGCCGACCAGAGCGAGTGCCGCCGCGAGCTGCGACTTCGCGATCGGCGTTGCGAGATTGGCCAGCTTGGTATCGGCGAGATAGCGGAGATCGCCGATCGGCGCGACCCCGTTGCGCGCGAGCACATAGAGGCCGTAGGCGAGATCGCGCCCACCGTCCTTCTCCGGCTCGTTCGCGTTGACCACGGAGTTGCGGATGCGGTCGAGCGCGTTCTTGAACAGCACGTCCGGCACCGCAAAACCCTTCTCGCGGGCGCGGGTCAGGAAGTCCGTGACATAGGCGTCGAGCCAGGCGTCGTCGCCGCCGGCCAACCACAGGCCGAACGAACCGTTCGAGCCCTGGCGCGCCAACAGCCGCTCGATCGCGTCGCGGATGCGCTGGTCGACCTCGGTGTCCATGGCCAGATGCGCGCCGGCCGCAAGGTCATTGACATAGAGCAGCGGCATGGCACGGCTCGTGATCTGCTCCGAGCAACCATGGGGATAACGGTCAAGCGCTTTGAGGATCGTCGCGGCGTCGAGCGCGGTCGACAGGCTCGCCGAAACCGAGACGCTGCCGGTGCCCGGCACGAGGTCGGAGAACATGTCCGAGGTCAGCGTCAGGCTCTCGCCCTTCGCCAGCGTGCGGATCGAGCGCCGTGCTAGCACCTGCGTCGCCGCCTTGACGTCGAGCGCGTAATGCCGCGCCAGCGTCAAGCCGTTCGGCCCCTTGATGTCGACGTCGAGCGTCGCCTGCCCTGCCGCGGTCGCGTCGATCGCGAGCGAGAACGAATTGCGCTGCTTGGCGGCGAGCTTGACCGTGGTCGCCGGATTGCCCGTCATCTTCACCGGACCGCCGGTCTTGACGTTGATGACGTAGTCACCGGCCTGGCCCTCGACATTGTCGATCTCCAGGTTGACCGTGCCGCGGTCGCCGTTGAGCAGGAAGCGCGGCAGGGTCGTGGTCAGCACGATCGGGTCGCGGATCACGACGTCGGTGTTGGCGCGGCCGAGCTTGGTGGCCGTCCACGCCGCCGCCATCACGCGCGCGGTGCCGGCGAACTCGGGAATGTCGAAGCTCACTTCCGCGGTGCCGTCGGCGGCGACGGTCACGATGCCCGAATAGAGCGCGAGCGGCTTTTGCGTGGGCGGTGAGCCCTGCAATTCGCCGGCACCCGCATCGCCGCCGGACTTGATCTGGCCGCGCGTGCCGGACATGCCGTCGATCAATTGCCCGTAGAGATCGCGGATCTCGGCGCTCAGGCGGCGCTGGCCGAGATAGTAATCGTCCGGAGCCGGCGGCTTGTAATTGGTCAGGTTGAGGATGCCGACGTCGACCGCGGCGATCACGATCTTGGCGTCCTCGCCTGGATTGAGCCCGTCGAGCTTGACCGGAATCTTCAACGTCGAATTCGGCCGGACCAGCGCCGGCGGCGACAGCTTCACCTGCAAGGTGCGGGCCTGCTTGTCGATGCCGAACCATTTCAGCCCGATCGCACGGCCCGGCATGCGCTGGGCGGCGGCATCGAGCGGACGGCGCAGCGTCGCCACCACATAGGCACCGGTGCCCCAGTCCTTGCCGACCGGGAGCTTCACCTGGGCGGTGCCTTCCTTGACGTCGATGGTCTGCGTCGTCAGCAGGCGGTCGCCGAGCACGTTGACGGTGAGCTTGCCGGCGCTGCGGACATTGACCGACACCGTCATGGTGTCGCCGGAGGAATATTGCGGCTTGTCGATCGAGGTCTCCAGGAGGTCCGGCGTGTCGGCGCTGCCGTCGGAATACCAGCCGACGTCGAACTGGACCGAGGTCACCGGGCCGTCAGCGTCGCTCGACTTGACGTCGAGCCGGTAGCGGCCGGTTTGGGGGCTGAGCGAAATCCGCGCCGGCTTGTCGGCCGCAACGGTCACGTCACCGTCGGCAACGCGCGAGGTCGACTTGACCGGCTCGTACTCCCAGTAATTGTTCTGGCGATACCATTGGTAGCGCGACTCTATCTTCAGCAGCTCGTAGCGCAGGCCGTCGCGGCGCAGCCTCTCACCCTCGGGCGAGACGAACACCACGTCGAACTCGGCCTTGTCGCCCTCGGCGACGTTCTTGTCGCCGAACAGCGGCTTGACGCCGATCTGCGCCGCGCCGGGCGCGACCGGCAGCACGATCTTGCGCTCGACGGCGCGGCCGCCGGTCTCGACCATGCGGACGAAGATCTGCGCCTCCTGCGGACGGGTCGAAGCCGGCTGCTTGTCCAGCGTCACCGGGAAGGTCGCAACGCCATTGGCGTCGGCCTCAGGCAGGTTCTCGAGCGGCGTGCGCTCGTTCGAATTGGTCTCCTCGTCGGCGACGCCGAACTGGTAGCCGGCAAAGCCCGGGCGCTCGGCCGCGGGCGCGACCAGCATGTCGCCTTCGAGTGCAAGCCCCGAGGCCGGCGCGCCATAGAGGAAATGGCCGTTCGCCTTAAGCTCCACTGGAGCGTTAGCCTTGATCAGCTTGTCCTTGGCGGACAAGTCGAATTCGATCCGGTCGGGGACGTAATCCTCGACCATGAAGGTGGTCTCGCCGACCGAGGAGCCCTTCGGGTCGGTGAAGGCGCGCACCCGCCAGGTCCCGGTCGGCACGGCCGAGTTGAGCGGCACGGCCAGCATCCGGCCGCCGGCGCCCTGGTCGGGCAGCACGGCGCGGCGGTATTCGACACCGTCGGGGCGTTCGATCACCAGCGTCATCGGCCCGCCGGTGACGGCATTGCCCTGCCCGTCGCGCAACAGCGCGGTGAGATAGACGGTCTCGGTGGAGCGGTAGACGCCGCGCTCGGCATAGACGAAGGCATCGGCGCCGGCGGGCGCCGCGCGGCCGGAGACGCCACGGTCGGACAGGTCGAAGGCCGACGACTTCAGGCTGAGGAAGGCATAATCGGCCTTCTCGCCGGTTACCGTCAGCATCGCCGGCGACAGGCCGCCCTCGCCGCGCGCAAGGCCGGCCTCGAACAGCACGTGGCCGCTGTCGTCGGTCTTGCGGGTGGCCAGGATCTCGTTGTTGCGGGCGACCAGCCGCACCTCGGCCTTGCCGACCGGATCGGTCGAGGCCAGCGAGTTGACGAAGACGTGGATGCCGTCGTTGCCGGAATAGGCCGACACGCCGAGATCGGAGACGATGAACCATTGCGTGGCGAGCTGATAATCGTCGTCCGGGCCCTTGGCCGCGGCCGTCATCACGTAGACGCCGGGCTGAAGCTCGCCGAGCGCCTGATCGACCGGGAATGCCGTGGTGACGTCCTGGTTCAGCGTCGTCGCGGTCGCGAGCTCGCCGGACCAGACCTTGACGCCGCGCTCGTCGCCGAGATCGGTGAGCTGATACCTGGACAGCGTCTTCTGAAAGTCGCTGTCGATCACCGTGTTGATCAGGTTGCGGTCGCCGATCCGGAACACGTTGATGTTGACCGCGGGCGTGTTGACGCTGACCACGGGAATGCCGCGCTGCCCGGTCCGGGGCAGCACATAGGCCCGGCTGGTGAAGCGCACGAACGGCTTGCGGTCGCGCACATAGATGTTGAACTCGGCCGATTTCGGCAGGCCTTCCTTCACCGTGGACGGCAGGCCGGCGCGCAAATTGATGTTGTAGCGCTCGCCGTGCTTCAGCCCGTCGACGCAGAGCTGCTTGCTCTCGGCTGACAGCGCCGGCTTGTCCTGCCCCGCCAGCGCCAGGAACGGCGCGAAATCGGTGCGTTTTGCCAGCTCCTCGGAGAACTGGAAGCAGGCGCGCGGGCTCGCCGAGTCCGAATCGACGGTATAGTCGAGCAGCCGGAAGCCGTGCTCGTCGCGCATCTTCTCATATTGGCCGCGGACATCGGCGACCTCGCGCATGTCGAGCGACAACCGCAGCGCGTCCAGCGCCGGCCGCCACAGCTTGCGTTCGGCCAGCGACTTGCCGAGCACGGCGAGCGCATCGGCCTCCTCGCCCGGATTGGCGGCCCGTTGGTAGGCGATGTAGGCCGCGGTCGAGGCGCGCTCCAGCAGGAAGGTCTGCTCGCTCGAGCTCTTCGGCGAGATCTGGAAGATGACCTTGGCGAGCCGCAGCCAGTTGCCGGTGTCTTCCGGCGTGATGGCCGCGATCTGGCCGAGCACCGACAGACCGGTGCGATAATCGTTGCGCCGGAAAGCGGCGTCGGCGTCCGTCTTCAGCGTCGCGCTGGTCTTGGCGACCGGCCCCGCCTCGCTCTTGATCTGGGCCTCCAGCTTGATCGCGGAATCGGCGAGCTCGTCGCGCTTGAACGCCTTGTCCGCGGCTTGCGCCGCGCAAAGGCCGAGCGCAAGCGCGGCGCAGAGTGTAACGGCGCGAACAAGACCGATCATGATGGACTCCCGGAAATCGCGGACAGCCGCCCGCAGGCAGCATGAGGTGCGCGGAAAGGTGACGGACTCAAGGCGATGGAACCAAAGGTGCAAATCGTCGCATTCGCCATAATTGGGCAAGCCCAGAGGGGACCGATCGAGATACCGCCGCGCA
The DNA here is from genome assembly GCF_056429085.1 of Bradyrhizobium sp. CFUWI. Classification (NCBI taxonomy): domain Bacteria; kingdom Pseudomonadati; phylum Pseudomonadota; class Alphaproteobacteria; order Hyphomicrobiales; family Nitrobacteraceae; genus Bradyrhizobium; species Bradyrhizobium sp. CFUWI. Next base: position 214,930 of record NZ_JBWJZE010000008.1, on the reverse strand, counting down.
CGCCGTCCTGTGGCGCAGCAATACCTGACCCGTCGTCCGGCGGCCACATCCCGGAAGCTCTTCAGCGCTCCCGGCGATGTGATCCATCGTCCGTTGCGCTGCCGCTCAACCCGGCACCCTGACATGCCACCGTCTCGCTTTGTCGCGGCAATGAGGAAAACGGTTCGGTTCAGGCTTGGCGAAAGACGATATTTTTCATATTGGCATGCTAGATGAACAGCCGGCCCCCAAACCGGGGCGGCTCCAGACGGTCCCGTAGCTCAACTGGATAGAGTAGCGGATTTCTACTCCGCGGGTTGCAGGTTCGAGTCCTGCCGGGATCGCCAGTCCACTGCCAAGTCAACCCGCTCTTCACGAACGCGTGGGTAACCATCCCCCGGGTCTTTGCACCGGGCCGATCACTCTTATCTATGCGCCGGGCGAGACGCCGCCCGACAGGTTTTCTTGATGCAGCAATCCGAATTGACGAGAATGGCGATCGCATCTGCGGTGGCGATTGTCGCGGTGTCGTACTTGGCCATCGACGCAGGCCTCGTGAACACCAATGTGGTGACAAAGCCCATCAAGGTGGCTCAGGCGTCTATCTTTGGCGCCGGGATGGGCCATCATCACCTGGCCTTCGCCGTTCAGGAGTGGTCGCGTCGCGGCCACGAGAAGCGGCAACTCGAGCATTGCCTGGCGATCGACTGATCGAGGCGCCCGCCTGGACTTGTCGGCCGAACATTCATCCTTCGCCGACGCCCGCCGGCTGATGGGCCCGCCACCACCGCGCGATGGCCACGGTGAGATCGCTCCACAACTCCGTCGGCAAGTCCGAGACTGCGACGCGAACGCTGTACCGGCCCGTGGTCGCGTCGTGAAACCACTCGGTCGCCGCGAAATCGAAACCGAAGCTGCCGGCATGGCGGATCGGGAAGCCTTCTGCGCGAAGGTCGTGGCTCATGTCCGCGGCGGCCTGCCGGGCGCTCGCCTCGTCGAGTGACCGCCTGCCCCGAAGGGTGACGTAGAGACCGTGGGCGAAATGAAGCTCGGCCGAGAGCTCCGGGAGCTTCGCAGCAAAATGGCGAGCCATGCTGCGGCCGTTGCGCAGGATCGCCGCGACCCGCCGCTGCGTGAGGTTGCAATAGGCCGCGCTGCCGACAAAGGGCGGGAAGTGCGCCGGCAACGCCGCGCCGCCGAGAAGTCGCACCGCGTTGCGCGTTTCGCACGCCAGACGCGTCCAGGGATGCTCCGTCCGTGGCTCGTGCTGATTGTCGTTCACGAAGACCGCCGAGCCGAGGCGGCCATATTCCGCCCCGAGCGAATCGAGTTTGTTGTGGCTGCGCACCAGCACCAGCGGAACTCGGTATCGCCGAGCCCACCTCCGGACGCGCCGGATACGGCCCGACCTGCCCGCAAAGCACGTCGTATCGCAGATCAGGAGATCGAGACCGGAGCCGTCACAGCGTAGCACCGCCTCGAACGCACCGGCGACGGAGCAGGAATCCAACAGAAGGATCCGCGGCGAATTCGCCCGAGCAAGCGCATTGCCCAGCGGCAAACTTAACGCCACGAGCCGCAAATGCGGGACGAAGCCCCGGATCAGCTCCAGCGTTTCGCCGTACGAGCCTGGAAGCACCAGGACATCAGCCTTCTCGACGATCTGCGCCGAGGCCAGCAGCACGGCGGAGATCGCGGCCATGCCGGACGCAGTGTAGATCGCCGTGCTCGCGCAGCCGCGGTCGAGCTCATAGAAGGAAGGACCGCGCACCGTCAGATCGGCCCGCTGGTAATCATAACTGAATTCGAAAGGCCCGCTGATGGGATCGGCCGTATGCGACCAGGCCGTCTCCGTCGCGTTCCACTCGTGCAGCTCGTGCTCCGCCCTCAGCGCCGCCGTGAGCTGGAATTTGGACCTGATGACCTCGTCGATCGATCGCGGACGGGCCAAATCGAGCCGATGTCTCAGGCAGTCGTTCAAGAGCCCGAGTTCCTCGTGCTTGCGTTCCAGATAGGCCTGAATGGTCTCCATGCGCGTCTTGGCAAATCCGATCGGATTTCAACGTGCGGAAACCGCCTTGGGTCCAACGCGCGCCGTGCAACGAACGTCGATGTTCGCAGTTGAGACCTCAGCAAGGAGGACCACATGGCTGACATCAGAGAGCACATGAAGATCATCGGCAAGGACGGCGCACATGTCGGCACCGTCGACCGCGTCGAGGGCAACCGGATCAAGCTGACGCGAAAGGACAGCCCGGAAGGTCACAAGGACCATCACCACTACATCGACACGAAATATGTCGGTGCCGTCGAGGGCGATGTCGTCAAGCTTTCGGTGAATGCCGACGCAGTCCCGAAGACGGAAGCCGCCTGAAACTTAAAGCCCCTTCTGAAACTTAAAGCCCCTTCGGGGGCTTTTTGTTTGTTCACGATCCGACTCCGCTTCGTTCCCGAAGCACGAATCGTAACCGGAGAAACCAGCGCGGCGCATTTCTTAATGCCGCGTTTCACCCAACCAGCTTGTTCACGCATTCAGCGTCACCCGCACCCGGCCGCAAGCGGTACGCGTCGATCGCCGCATTCGACAGCAGCAATCTGCGTCGCTCTCCGCGCAGCATCATGCGATCTATTCTGTTCAGGATGAAGCGGGCTGACTCCCGGTGGTCACCTGTGAGCAGGCCGGATCGATCGAGATATTTCCAGGCGATCTCGAAAGACTGTGCACGTAACTCGGGGTCGGTCATAGCCAGCCAACGTCCGCAAGGAACGGATGTTCCTCCTTGAACGCGGGCACCGCACGCCTCCCCGCGCACGACCACGGTCCAATAAATCTGAAGGCCCCGCGGAACGAGATCGTGACCGGCGCGTTGACGCCATGAAATCAAGTGGTGCCGATCCGCCAGCCCCGATCGGCTTTGAAGGGCCCCGTGCTTGTCCCCCGAGCACGGGGCTTTCTCATGCAGATGGAGGACTGACCGACCTCGCCCTGCCCCACCAATTTCTCCGGAAATGTCTTCAGTCCGCCTGCTCGTCGCGGCGGTCGCGCGCAAGTTCGTGCCAGGCCAAAGCAAGCTGGATCAGGCGTTGCCGGTCGTCGCCTTCCGATGCCGCGGCCCGCTTCATCGCGGCCTCGGCCTCACGCTGTGGGTCGTACTTGGTACACATGCGGCCGACCCTAACTCGCCATCTGGACCAGCGCATGGCAATTTCGTCCGTATGATTGCGGGGTGACGCCGGTCCCCGCGGCCCCAGTGCATGCGCTGATTGCGAAGCCTCGAGGTCGGGATTCATTCAGACGATCTGTGAACGGCATCACAGTCCTGGTCCGGCAATCTCAGTTAAGAATGTCTCGACGCTTCAAGAAGCGTGAAGGCAGCGATGGTGTTTTCCGTCATGACACAAGACGCAGCGGCCTCAGCCAACGACCCGACGCGACGCAAAAGGGGCGACCTGATCGGCGTCGCCTATCTCGGGACCATCGGCATCGTGATGCTGGCCTGGATCGCCGGCCTGGTCTGGGGCGCGATGGCGTTCTTCAACTGGCTCGTGGCTTGATGCAAGGCGACCGGTCCCTTGCTAGAACAGGCAGTGCAGCACCTGCCCAAGCTTGATTCCGCCACAAACGATCATCGCCCAAAGCGCCAAGCTGATCTGGATTGCATCCAGCATGTCCCACATCCCCGCGAATCATCCCGAAAATTTTCTTTGAGATTTGCGTGAGGCGGCAACGAGCGCCAGCGCCAATTTGAAGTAATAGCCGGAGCGCACGAAAAAGGCGGGCCGGGCCCGTCTCCTCAAGCATGAACCGGAAAAGTGCGCAGCGGTTTTCCGAAAAGATCATGCTTAAACGACAACCTAAAAACGACAACCTAAAGCGCGATGACGATTCATCCTGATCGCATCGCGCTTTAGGCTTCAATCCGCTTTGGAGAACTCAATAGCAGGCACGGGGATCGGCCTGAACATATTGGCCGCTGGGATAACGGTAGTAGCAATTGCCCTGTGCCCAGTAATAGCCAGGTTGGGAAGCGGCGGCGGCGCCCGTAATGGCGCCGGTTGCGCCGCCGAGAACCGCGCCTGCAGCAGCCCCCGTTGCGTTGCCCGAGATCAGTCCGCCCAGCAAGCCGCCGACGATGGCGCCGCCAAGCGCGCTCGCGCCGGGATCAGCCGGTGGCGGAGGCGGCGGTGGCGGGGCGTAGGCGACCGGAGGCGGCGGCGGCGCATAGGCTACCGGCACGTCGTCGTAATATTCATCAGAGATGTAGGCAGGCGGGCCGGCCATTCGTTGCGGATAATAATACCAGACACCGCCAACGTCCCACCACCAGCCGGAGCGGCCATTGTGAACCTCATGGCGCCAGCGCCCGCCCTCCCAGGCGCGGTGGCCGCGATAAGCATGTCCGCCCCAGTCACGCGCCGGAGCCGGCCCGCGATCGACATGGCGTCCCGGCGGCGGGCCGCCGGCCGCGCGCGGTCCGGGATTCGCATGGGGCTGACCACCGGGCCGCGGTGCCGGCCGTGCCGCCTGCTGCGGCGGCGGGCTCCTGTGCATGTCAGAATTGCTCGGAGCCGGCGCCGCGGCGGCGGGGCGGGCCGGAGGCTGGCCGACGTCCCTCGATGGCCTGGCGTCCTGGGCCTGCGCCGGCAGCGCGAGCAACGACATGGCCGAAACCAAGGGAAAGATGATCTTCATGCGGCTGGACGCACTCATGCGTGCTTGACCCCTGCTCTCTCGATTGCTCTCGCAATTGCCGTGGTGCCTGGCGCGATAGATGATTCGGACCGCGCCGGGCTTGATGCCGGCTGGCATAGCTGACCTGCTTTGATCGGCGAAGTCCCGTTACAAATCATTAAGATGACGGCAATTTTTCGGCCCCAGCGAGCTGCGAAGAGCCACGCTGGAGGCTTCTAGCGGGCCGGCTCGATCACGTTGCAATTGCTTCGCCCGGACATCAGGCAGTCCTGCATCTTGCTGGCCGCAGTGAGGTCCCGGGCGAGCCACCAGCCGATAGCGAGGATCGCGATCGCAATGATCAAACCGGCGATCGCGCCGCGGCGGTTGTCGCCGGATGGAGGCTTCGGTCTGGATTTCGGCTTCTCGCCCGGTTCGGGCTTGGAGGTGGACATGGCTACCTGGTCGCGTGGGCAGGCCGGCTTATCACCTCTGCGACGTCCCGTCACATCCTCTGCTGGGCCGCTCGCTCCAGCATCAGAGGCTCAGCCTCGGGTCGCGCTGGCCGCCTCCTTGCGCAAGGTTTCGACCGCCGGGATCGCCCGCGGTGCGCAAGTCGTGAGCACGAGCGCGGTCCGAGTGCACTCCCAGTCGGTACCCAGAACGGCACTCTCGATGGGCTGCGGACGCGCGAGCAGCAGCACGGCACCGGCCACGGCTGCCACCGCGAACGCAATTGAGAGCGTCTTCAGGGTTAATCTCAAGATCGGCATGCCCGTGCTCCGTATCGCGGCGGACGCTAGGCGTCGCCCTCGTGATCCCATATGAGGGACATCACAATTCGGCAGCTTTTTCGGGCTACGAGAGATCGTCGGGGGGTGGCGATTTTCGTTGTCCTGACCGGCTGCGATTATGGGTGGCTTCGCGACGCGCAGCGATGTACACGCTACTGTGTCGCGCGGCGCCCGCTATGCCCAGCCGACGTACCAACAGGCAGTGATGTAGGATCGAAAGCGAGGAAGACAAGGCTCGTCGATGAGTGGATTCAGGGAACCCGGCTTCACAGACCGGCAAAAGGCGGCGCAGGAAGCCCGCAAAAACCTTTTGAACAAATTCAAATCCCAACCCGGGCCTGATGATCCCGCGGTGGCGGCGAAGCGTGCCGAGCGTGAAGCACTCGCGGCCAAGCGCGCCGAGGCGAAGGCTGCGCGCGAGGCCGAAAAGGCCGAGAAGAAGCGTCTGGAGGAAGAGGCCAAGGCCGCCGAAGCTGCGCGGATCGCGCGCGAGGCCCAGGAAGCTGCCGAAAGGGCCGCGGCCCTGGAAGCCGAGCAGAAGGCCAAGCGCGACGCGCGTTACGCAGCCCGCAAGGCCAAGCGCAAGTAACCAAGCGCAAGTAATCTGACGCGTGACCTTCGCAGGTCAAGTTCAATTCAAATTGAAGCAAGACATGATTTGGGGCGGTCCAGCTGACCGCCCCAAACGTTCGAGCGCGCGTTTGCTTGTGCCAAACGCCTCGATCGCGAACGGGCGACGATCAGTTCTTCTTCATCATCCCGTCGTCTTTCTTCATGCCGTCCTTCGACATGTGATCCTTCTTCATGCCGTCGTCCTTGGACATGGTGTCCTTCTTCATCATGCCGTCCTTGGACATCGTGTCCTTCTTCATCATGCCGTCATCCTTGCCCATCTTGTCCTGGGCAAAAGCGGCCGGCGACAGCGCAAGGCCGAGCGAGAGAGCGGCAGCCGAGACGCCGAGCGCGATGCGGGTGCGAATGGTCATGGATCATCTTCCCTTCGAGGTGGTGTTTGTCAGCGACATGCGCCGCTATTCAATCTCGACGGATGGACAGTCGGCCTTGTTACGCCGCCGCCGATAAATTTCAGCGAGCCCGCCTGCGATCCAGGGAGTCCGAGCCTGCCGCAGCGATCGGATGTGTGCAGCGCAGCACAGGCGGCACTTGCCGCGGCATTCCATCTCGAACTATCAGATGAGAGAATATCGGGTGAAAGACCGGCTAGGATGGGCCTACGCCCCGGTCACACACGACCCGCCCAATCACGCCAGCCAAGAATCATTCAAAGAAACGTTCAAGGGGATCACACCATGCTCACGCGCCGCCATCTGATTGCGACCGCCGTCGCCGCTCCCGCCATCCTCCGTTTCGGCACCGGCACCGCGCAGGCCGCGACCACGCTGAAGATCTCGCACCAGTTCCCGGGCGGCACCATCGACAAGGGCGATTTCCGCGACCGGCTCTGCCGCATGTTCGCCGCTGAAGTGGCCAAGCGCAGCAATGGCGACATCGCTGCGGAGATCTACCCGAATTCCTCGCTGATCAAGACCAACGCGCAGTTCTCGGCGATGCGCAAGGGCGCGCTCGATATCAGCCTCTATCCGATGCCCTACGCCGGAGGCGAGGTGCCGGAGACCAATATCGGCCTGATGCCGGGCCTCGTGACTACCTACGACCAGGGCCTGCGCTGGAAGAAGGAGCCGGTCGGCAAGGCGCTGACCGACTTCCTCGCCGACAAGGGCATCATCCTGCTCACCTGGGTGTGGCAGGCCGGCGGCGTCGCCAGCCGCTCCAAGCCGATCGTCGCGCCGGAAGACGCCAAGGGCCTGAAGGTGCGCGGCGGCTCTCGCGAAATGGACATGGTGCTCCAGACCGCTGGCGCCTCGGTGCTGTCGGTGCCTTCGAACGAAATCTACGCGGCGATGCAGACCGGCGCCTGCGACGCCGGCATCACCTCCTCGACCAGCCTGATCTCGTTCCGTCTGGAAGAGGTCGCCAAGTCCCTGACCTCGGGTGCTGGCACCTCCTACTGGTTCATGCTCGAGCCGCTGATGATGTCGAAGGCCATCTTCGACAAGCTGCCGAAGAACCACCAGGACATCCTGCTCACTGTCGGCACCGAGCTCGAAGCCTTCGGCCGCAAGGGCGCGCAGGACGACGACATCGAAGTCGCCAAGGTCTACGAGAAGGCGGGCGCCAAGGTCTCGGCGCTCGATGCCGCGACCGTCGGCAAGTGGCGCGACATCGCCCGCGACACCGCCTGGAAGGACTACAGCGCCAAGACGGCGACCGCGGCCAACCTGCTCAAGCTCGCCACCGACGTCGCGGCATGAGTCACGGTCCGCTTCCGGATCGCGACGACAAGACGATCGCTGCCGCAGGGACCGGCCTTGCGCCAGCGATCGATCGCGGTCTCGCCGTCCTCAACAGCATCATCGTGGTGTTCGCGTCGATCGCGCTGGTCGCGGCCTGCACCATCCTGAGCTACAGCGTGCTCAGCCGCGCTCTGTTCAAGGCCGCCAATTACTGGCAGGACGAGGCCGCCGTGTTCCTGCTGGTCGGCGCGACCTTCATGACGGCGGCCTACGTGCAGCAGAACCGCGGCCATATCGGCATCGAGGCCTTCGTCGGGCTGCTCTCGCCGCTGGCGAACCGGATCCGGCTCTGGCTGGTCGACGCCGCCACGTTCCTGTTCTGCGCCTTCTTCACCTGGAAATCCTGGACACTCGCCCATGAGGCCTATGTCGACGGCCAGGTCTCGAACTCGATGTGGTCGCCGCCGCTCGCCATTCCCTATTCGCTGATGGCGCTCGGGATGAGCCTGCTCTGCATCCAGATCCTCGTGCAGCTTGCGCTGCCATTCGTCGGAGCCAGGCGGCCATGAGCGTTTTCGGTATCGGCGTCGCTTACGGCATTGTGACGCTGCTGGTGATGTTCTCGGGGATGCCGATCGCGTTCGCGCTCGGCGCGGTCGCCGTCGTGTTCATGGGCATCTACATGCCCTCGGCCTCGCTCGATACGGTGACGCAGAACGTTTACGAGGAAATGGCCTCGATCACGCTGCTGTCGATCCCGCTCTTCATCCTGAAGGGCGCGGCGATCGGAAAATCGCGCGCCGGCCAGGACCTCTATTCGGCGCTGCACGCCTGGCTGCACCGGGTCCCCGGCGGCCTTGGCGTCGCCAACGTGTTCGCCTGCGCGCTGTTCGCGGCGATGGCGGGCTCGAGCCCAGCGACCTGCTCGGCGATCGGCTCGGCCGGCATCCCCGAGATGCGCAAGCGCGGCTATTCCGGCGGCTTTGCCGCAGGGATCATCGCCGCCGGCGGCACGCTCGGCATCCTGTTGCCGCCCTCGATCACCATGATCCTGTTCGCGGTCGCGGCCGAGAAGTCGCTGGGGCGGCTGTTCCTGGCCGGCATCGGGCCTGGCCTCCTGCTGGTCACGCTGTTCGGCGCCTACGCCGTGATCCGCTTCCGCCAGGAATATGCCGCGGCCGAAGCAGCCTACAAGAACGGCGGACCAGAGGCTCCGATCCTGCAGCGTGACGAGTACACGCTCGCCGAGCGCTTCAGCGTGCTGCCGCGCGTGATCCCCTTCGTGCTGCTGCTCACCGGCGTCATGATCGCGCTCTATGGCGGCTACGCCACGCCGTCGGAAACCGCGGGGCTCGGCGGCCTGCTGGCACTGGCGCTGATCGCGGCGATCTACAGCGTGTGGCGGCCGAGCGATCTCGCACCGATCATGAAATCGACGATCCGGGAATCGACAATGCTGATGATGATCATCGGCATGTCGCTGCTCTATTCCTACGTGATGAGCTATCTGCACATCTCGCAATCGGTCGCCGAATCCATCGTCGCGATGCACCTGCCGCGCTGGGAGCTGCTGTTCGCGATCCTCGTCATGGTGGTCGTGCTCGGCTTCTTCCTGCCGCCGGTCTCGATCATCCTGATGACCGCGCCGATCATCCTGCCGCCGCTCCGCGCCGCCAACTTCGACATCATCTGGTTCGGCGTGGTCATGACCATCGTGATGGAGATGGGGCTGATCCATCCGCCGGTCGGCCTCAACATCTTCGTCATCCGCAACGTCGCGCCGGACATCCCGCTCCGCGAGGTGATCTGGGGCACCCTGCCCTTCGTGCTCTTGATGATGCTCGCAGTGCTGCTGCTGTGCCTCGTGCCGGGGATCTCGACCTGGCTGCCGGACCTCGTGATGGGACCGGACGGGAGCAGGTAGGCAAGCTATCGTAGGGTGGGCAAAGCGAAGCGTGCCCACCATCTGTCGCAGACGTTCACCGTTTGGTGGGCACGGCGCAAATGCGCCTTTGCCCACCCTACGATTTCTCCTTCCGTCGCGACTTCGGCGCGTTCGCCACCACCTGCAACAGATCCTTGCGCACGGCCTCGATGTGCCGCTCCAGGAAGTGGCAGGCCTCCTCCACCTTCTGCGCGCGGCAGAGCGCGATCAGATGGGCGTGCTCCTTTTCCGCTGTCCCCATCGCCTTGGTGTTGGAGAGCTGGAGGCGAGTATAGCGGTCGCTGGTCTGGAGCAGTGACAGCACGATCGCGCGCGTGCGGGGCTGCGGCGCGTGCACGTAGAGCGCCATGTGGAAGTCGGCGTTGAGCTGGCCCCATTCGCTGACATTCTTCGCCTTGATCGCCTTCTCGAAGCTCTTGTGGATGTCGTCGAGCCCCTCGAAATCCTGCGCGCTGAAGCGCGGCGCCGACTGCGCCAGCAATCGCGGCTCCAGGATGCGGCGCAGGTCGAAGACGTCGTTGATCTCGTCCAGCGACAGCTCGGAGACGATGGCGCCCTTCTGCGGCACGATCCGCACCAGGCCTTCCGCCTCGAGCTGGAACAGTGCCTCACGCACCGGAATGCGGCTGACGCCGTAAGCATCCCCGAGCGCATCCTGGCGCAGTTGCGATCCGGCCGGATAGGTGCCGTCGAGGATCGCCTGCCGGAGCTGATCGACGATCGCGGCCGACAGGGTGCGATGCTTCAGAGGCTGTTTCATCTGACCTTCTGTTGTCCCTTTTTCGACTCGTTCGGCCGCCGCGGTCCCTGTCTTGCATGTCGGGGGGCCCGGCAAAAGCCAGGCGCTCCACAAAGGAGGTGCCCAGCAAAAGCGCGCCCTGCCGCAGAAATGACCGCAAACTTCGTTTGACTCCCAAAATGTATAAATTATACATTTGGCAATCGCACGACAATTCTTCGGGATTTGGGGCCTCTTTCATGATCGAGCAGACCGTGCCGGCCACGCGCGCGCTCAGCCTCCGGCGTACGATCGTCCGGCTGTCGGGCGGCCTGCTCGCGGTCGAGCGCCTCGCGCTGATGGGCCTGATGTACCTGCTCACCGGACTGATCCTGGTGAACGTGGTCACCCGTTACTCGCATTTCCCGATCTACTGGATCGATGAATCTGCGGTCTATTGCGTGGTCTGGCTGACCTTCATCGGGGCGTCCGCGATGACGCGGCTGCGGCTCGACTTCGCGGTCGCGATGCTGACGGAGCGTCTGTCACCGCGGCACCAGAAGATCGCCAAGGTGATCTCGACCGGCCTCGTGGTCGTGTTCGGTGTCGCCCTGATCGTCACCTGCGTGCTCTGGATGGACCCGGTCGGCCTTGCCCGCGCCGGCTTCGACGGGCGCAAGCTCGCCGCCGAGACCTTCAACTTCCTCTACACCGAGCGCACCCAGACGCTGAACTGGCCAACCTGGGTGCTCTATCTGACGCTGCCGATCTTCGCGGTGTCGATGACCATTCACGGTCTCGCCAATTTATTGGAAGACCTCGAGCTGGTCCCGCGCACGCCGCTGACGGGCTTCCAGCTCTCCGAGCTGGACGGGGTCAACTGATGATCACGTCAGCGGCCTTCATGGCGTTCATGCTGGTTGGCGTCCCGATCGGCCTGTGCCTGTGCCTTGCCGGCCTCGTTTACATCGCGGCATCCGGCAATCCCGTGCTGTTCCAATCCTATCCGCTGCAGCTGTTCGGCGGCGTCGACAGCTACGGCCTGATCGCCATCCCGCTCTTCATTTTGATCGGCGAGATCATGAACGGCGGCGGCATCACGCGGCGCATCGTCGACATGGCGATGGCCTTCGTCGGCTCGCTCAAGGGTGGGCTCGCCTACGTCAACATCCTCGCCAACATGTTCATCTCCTCCATCCTGGGTTCCGCCACCGCGCAGGTGGCGATCATGGCCCAGATCATGGTCCCCGAGATGGAGAAGAAGGGCTACGACAAGACCTTCGCAGCGGGGCTGACCGCCTATGGCGGCATGCTCGGCCCGATCATCCCGCCGTCGGTGATGTTCGTGGTCTACAGCGTGCTCGCGCAGGTCTCGGTCAGCGACATGCTGATCGCCGGCATCGTGCCGGGCGTCATTCTCACCGTGATGTTCTGCCTCGTCATCGCGCTGATGGGGTACGTCTACAACTATCCCCGCGCGGACTACCAGACGCCGCGCCAGCGCGTCATGACGATCCTGCGGACCTCGCCGACGCTGCTGATCCCGATCGTCATCGTCGGCACCATTCTCGGCGGCCTCGCCAACGCGACAGAATCCGCGGCCGTCGGCGCGGTTGCCGCGGCACTGGTTGGAAAGTTCTGGACCAGGGAGTTCCAGTTCTCCCAGCTGCCGCAGATGATGCTGCGCAGCGCCATCTATTCGGCGATCGTGCTGTTCCTGGTGGCGGCCGCCGCCGTGTTCTCCTGGGTCCTGATCTTCGGCAAGGTGCCGCAGGAGACCGCCGCCTGGATCCAGACTGTGGCCAAAGACCCGGTCAGCTTCATGCTGATCTGCAACGTGATCCTGCTGGTGATCGGCACGGTGATCGACGGCATTCCCGGCCTGATCATGACCGTGCCGATCCTGCTGCCCGTGGCAACCGAAATCTATCACATCGACCCCCGGCAGTTCGGCGTCGTGGTGGTGATCAACCTGGTGCTCGGCCTGCTGTCGCCGCCGGTCGGGCTCTGCTTCTTCGTCGCGGCCGCCGTCACCGGCGCCAAGCCCGGCAAGATGTTCATGGTGACGCTGCCCTTCTTCGTCATCTCCTGCGTCCTCCTGGTGCTGCTCTCGCTCTATCCCTCGCTCTCGCTGATCCTCGTCAAATAGGCCATCCAATAGGAGCCCGACCATGTCGCTTTCACGCCGCCGCTTTCTCGCCGCCAGTGCCGCCGCCTCGGTGTTTGCCCCATCGCTGGCGCTCGCCCAGGCCAAGGAATTCCGCCTCGGCCTGATCACGCCCAACGGCCATTCCTGGAACAAGGCCGCGCTCAAATTCGGCGAGGATCTCAAGTCCGCGACCAACGGCCGCCTGACATTGACCGTGTTCCACTCCGGCCAGCTCGGCAACGAGACCGCGATGATGCAGCAATTGCAGTCCGGCGCGCTCGACATGGGGTTCATCCAGGCCGCCGAGCTCGGCTCGCGCGTGCCGCACATCGCCGCGATCAACGCGCCCTACATTGTTCGCTCGACGCCTTCGGTCGCAAAGTTCGTGCGGCATCCGGCGGCGGTGAAGCTGTTCGACGTGCTGCCGCAGGAAACAGGAACGATCGGGCTCGGCTGGGGCATCACCGGCATGCGTGCCGTGTTCTCGTCCAAGGACCTGCACGCGCTCGCCGACATCAAGGGCATGAAGCTGCGCATCAACCCGACGCCGGTCTATCGCGATTTCTATTCTTCGCTGGGCGCCGCCCCGACGCCGATCCCGACGCCGCAGGTGTTCGATGCCATGGCCAACGGCCAGGTCGACGGCCTCGAGGCCGATCTCGAATTCTCGTGGAATCAGCGCTTCGACAAGGTGTCCAAGGTCATCCTGCAGATGAACGCCGTCTTCATGCCGATGGCGGCGGTCGTCTCCGGGCGGGTCTGGCAGTCGCTTCCCGCGGCCGATCGCGAGCTGATCACCAAGACGATCAAGACGACGCTGGACGCGCAGATCGACGAGCTCGCCGGCAACGAGCCCGCGCTGATCCAGAACTTCAAGAACGCGCCGATCCCGATCCGCCAGGTCGACGCCAAGGACACCGAGGCCGTCATCGCCGAGTTCGACAAGATCTGGTTGCCGAAAGCCCCCGTCCTCGCCGAGCTGCGCAAGGTCGGCGCGACGCTCTGATCCCCACCCATCGTCCTCACGTTAATGCCCGGCGGATCGAACGATCCGCCGGCACAATTCCAATCGGAGCCAAGCAATGAGCCCACGCATCTCCTGGGAAGGCGTCTTCCCGGCCGTCACCACGCAGTTCAACGACGATCTCTCGCTCAATATCGACGCGACCGCCAAGGTCATGGACGGGCTGATCCGCGACGGCGTCTCCGGCCTGATCGTCTGCGGTTCGGTCGGCGAGAACACCTCGCTCGAGCGCAAGGAAAAGATCGCGATCATGGAAGCGGCGAAGTCGGTCGCGAATGGCCGGGTGCCGGTGCTGTGCGGCATCGCCGAATTCACCACGGCCTTTGCGGTCGAGACCGCGAAAGAAGCCGCACGCATCGGCATCGACGGCGTGATGGTGATGCCGGCGCTGGTCTATTCCTCCAAGCCGCATGAGACCGCCGCGCATTTCCGCGCCGTCGCCAGCGCCACCGACCTGCCGGTCATGCTCTACAACAATCCGCCGATCTACAAGAACGACGTCACCCCGGACATCCTGGCCTCGCTCGCCGATGTCGAGACCGTGGTCTGCTTCAAGGACTCCTCCGGCGACACGCGGCGCTTCATCGACACCCGCAATATGGTCGGTGACCGCTTCGTGCTGTTCGCGGGCCTCGACGACGTCATCGTCGAGAGCGTCGCCATGGGCGCCGTGGGCTGGGTCTCGGGCATGTCGAACGCCTTCCCGCGCGAAGGCGAGACGCTGTTCCGGCTCGCCAAGGCCGGCCGCTTCGCCGAGGCGATGCCGCTCTACGAATGGTTCATGCCGCTCTTGCATCTCGACGCCCGGCCGGACCTCGTCCAGTGCATCAAGTTGTGCGAGCACATCATGGGCCGCGGCACCGCGTTGACGCGCCCGCCGCGCCTCGCGCTGCTGCCGCATGAGAAGGCCGAGGTCGAGGCCATGATGGCCAAGGCGCTCAAGAACCGGCCGCGCCTGCCGGATGTCGGGCTCAAGGCGGCCTGAGCGCAGATCTCGTAGGGTGGGCAAAGCGAAAGCGTGCCCACCATCTGGCTCGATCATGGAGAGATGGTGGGCACGGCGCTACGCGCCTTTGCCCACCCTACAAGAGCGACGATAGCTCTCTCAGCCGTCATTGCGAGGAGCACTTGCGACGAAGCAATCCAGAGTATTTCCGCGGAGGGATCCTGGATTGCTTCGCTGCGCTCGCAATGACGGAGAACTACGAAGCTGCCCGCTTCCTCTTCGCGTTCAGCGCGGACGCTACGCGGCTCACGGGCGGCTTGTCCAGCACGCCGCTCATCGCGTTGGTGGCTGCGAGCAGCTTGTCCATATCGACGCCGGTCCTGATCCCCATGCCCTCGAGCATGTAGACGACGTCCTCGGTCGCGACGTTTCCGGTCGCGCCCGGCGCATAGGGGCAGCCGCCGAGACCGCCGGCGGCGGCGTCGATGACGTGCACGCCCTCCTCCAACCCGGCATAGAGATTGGCGAGCGCCTGGCCGTAGGTGTCGTGGAAATGCATCGCGAGCCTTGCAGCGGGAATATTGGCGGCCACCG
The DNA here is from genome assembly GCF_056429085.1 of Bradyrhizobium sp. CFUWI. Classification (NCBI taxonomy): domain Bacteria; kingdom Pseudomonadati; phylum Pseudomonadota; class Alphaproteobacteria; order Hyphomicrobiales; family Nitrobacteraceae; genus Bradyrhizobium; species Bradyrhizobium sp. CFUWI. The sequence continues at coordinate 199,794 of NZ_JBWJZE010000008.1, read as the reverse complement.
CGCGTAGCATCTCCTTGGCCCGGGTTGGCGTGCCGACCCCGATGGTGTCGCCGAGCGAGATCTCGTAGCAGCCGAGCTCGAACAGCGTCCTGGCGAGATCGGCGACCGCCTTCGGCTTGATCTCGCCGTCGAAGGGGCAGCCGAGCACGCAGGAAATATAGCCGCGCACCTTCACGCCATCGGCCTTGGCGCGCGCCAGCACCGGCTTGAAGCGCTCGATGGACTCCGCGACCGTGCAATTGATGTTGGCGCGCGAAAAGCCCTCCGAGGCTGCCGCAAACACCGAGACGACCTTGGCGCCGGCGGCACGCGCGGCGTCATAGCCCTTCTCGTTCGGGACCAGCACGTGGAATTCAGCGCCGGTCAGGTGGGCAACGCCGCGCAGCACGGCGTCCGAGCTTGCCATCTGCGGGATCGCCTTGGGCGAGACGAAGGCGCCGACTTCGACCGTATCGAGGCCGGCCGCGACCAGCGCCTCGATGAAAGCAATGCGGGCCTCGACGCTGACGGGCGTCTTCTCGTTCTGGAGCCCGTCGCGCGGCCCCATTTCGATGATGCGGACGGGATCGCTCATGTCACTCTCCGGAAGGCTCGACCACGGCGAGCTCGACGCCCTCCTGGACGATGTCGCCGACCTTGCACCTGATCGCCTTCAGCACGCCGGCAAAGGGGGCGCGCAGCGTCTGCTCCATCTTCATGACCTCGAGGGTGAGGATCGGCGCGCCCTTCTCGAGCTTCGCCCCCTCCTCGGCGAGCACGGCGACGACCGTGCCCGGCAGCGGCGCCGCGATCTTGTCCTCGCCGGCCTGCTCCTCGCTCTCGCCGCCGAACGGATCGACCCAGTGGAGGTCGAACCGGCCGTTACGCGTGCGCAAGTAAAGCTCATGGCCGTCGATCACGGCCGCGACGGACGATTTGACGCCGTCGAGCGTCAAGTCGAAGCCGCCTTCCTTCGCCGTGGTCGTGAACGCCAGCTCGCACTCGCCGATCATGAGCGTCGAGGGGCCACTCCCGTAATTCAGCGTGATCCTCTGCTCCGGCCCGTGCCCGACACGGAAGGCAAAGCAGCGCTGGCGGCGGCCGACCGGCTGCCAGCCGAAGGTCTGCCAGGGCGAACTCGCCTGCGCACCTGCGGCCTGTCGCTCGTCATTGAGGATCGCAGCCACCGCGGCGCAAAGCTCGAGCTCGCCGGGTGCCGGCGCAGCCTGTGTCAGAACCGCCAGCTCGCGCTCGATGAAGCCGGTGTCGATCGCATTGGTCCGTACCTTCGGATGCGTCATCAGCGCCGACAGGAACGGGATGTTCGTCACGATGCCGCGGACGTCGGACTCTTCCAGTCCCCGATTGAGCCGCTCGACCGCGACATCCCGCGTCGGCGCCCATGCGATCATTTTGGCGAGCATGGCGTCGTAATACGGCGAGACCGCATCACCTTCGCGATAGCCGGCGTCGATTCGCAAGCCTCCGGCTTCCGCTGGCAACCGCCAGGTCGAGATCCTGCCGACCGACGGCATGAAATTCCTGGTTGGGTTCTCCGCATAGACGCGCGCCTCGACGGCGTGGCCGTTGAGCCTGATCTCGTCCTGCTTGAGCGGCAGCGCCTCGCCGAAGGCGACGCGGAGCTGCCACTCGACGAGATCGATCCCGGTGATCAGCTCGGTCACGGGATGCTCGACCTGCAGGCGCGTGTTCATCTCGATAAAGAACACGTCCTTGCCGTCGGACACGAATTCGATGGTGCCGGCGCCGACATAGTTCACCGCGCCGGCCGCTTTTCGCGCGGCGGCGCAGACGGTCTCGCGCTGGGCGGCATTGAGGGTCGGCGACGGCGCCTCCTCGATTACCTTCTGGTGCCGGCGCTGCAGCGTGCATTCGCGCTCGAACAACGACAACAGATTGCCGTGACTGTCGCCGATCACCTGCACTTCGATATGCCGGGGATTGTCGACATATTTTTCGATCAGCATGAGATCGTCACCGAACGCGGCCTTGGCCTCGCGCTTGGCGCTGACGATCGCAGGCGCAAGCTCGCCAGCCGAACGCACGATCCGCATGCCGCGGCCACCGCCGCCGGCGGACGCCTTCACCAGAATGGGGAAGCCGATCTTGTCCGCGGCCTTCGCAAGCGTCGCCTCGTCCTGGGCTTCGCCGTGATAGCCGGGCACCAGCGGCACGCCGGCCTTTTCCATCAGCGCTTTCGAGCCTGATTTCGAGCCCATCGCATTCATCATCTCGGCGGTCGGGCCGACGAAGACCAGCCCTGCGTCGAAGCAGGCCTGCGCGAACTCGGCATTCTCGGACAGGAAGCCGTAGCCGGGGTGCACGGCCTCGGCGCCGGTCTTGCGCGCGGCTTCGATCAGCCGCTCGACATTGAGATAGCTGTCGCGGGCGCGCGCGGGCCCGAGCAGCACGGCTTCATCCGCGAGCGCGACATGCATCGCCTCGCGGTCGGCCTCGGAATAGACCGCGACGGTGCGCAGGCCCATAGCACGTGCAGTGCGGATGACGCGGCAGGCGATCTCGCCGCGGTTCGCAATCAGGAGCGTGCGAAAACGCCGGTAGAGCTTTGAGCGGTCCATCGCATCACATCCTGAACAGGCCGAATTTCGTCGGCTCGATCGGCGCATTCGACGCCGCCGAGAGGCCGAGCCCGAGCACGAGGCGGGTGTCGGCCGGGTCGATCACGCCATCGTCCCACAGGCGCGCGGTCGCGTAATAGGGGTGCCCCTGGCTCTCATATTGCGCGCGGATGGGCTCGCGGAATTTGTCTTCTTCTTCCTTCGACCAGCTGTCGCCCTTGGCCTCGATGTTGTCGCGGCGGACCTGGCTCAGCACCATCGAGGCCTGCTCCCCGCCCATCACCGAGATGCGCGCGTTCGGCCACATCCAGAGGAAACGCGGCGAGTAGGCGCGGCCGCACATGCCGTAATTGCCGGCGCCGTACGAACCGCCGATCACCACGGTGAATTTCGGCACCGAGGCGGTCGCCACCGCCGTCACCAGCTTGGCGCCGTCGCGCGCGATGCCGCCGGCCTCGTATTTCTTGCCCACCATGAAGCCGGTGATGTTCTGCAAAAACACCAGCGGAATCCCGCGCTGGCAGCACAGCTCGATGAAATGCGCCCCCTTCAGCGAGCTCTCGCTGAAGAGAATCCCGTTGTTGGCGATGATGCCGACCGGATAGCCCCAGATATGGGCGAAGCCGCACACCAGCGTCGTGCCGTAGAGCTTCTTGAATTCGTCGAACTCGGAACCATCAACCACACGCGCGATGATGTCGCGCACGTCGAACGGCTTGCGGCCGTCGACGGGCACCACGCCGTAAATCTCCTCCGCGGGGAACAGCGGATCGCGCGGCTTGTGCATGTTGAGGTTCGGCCGCACCGGCGGTTTCAGCGTGCCGACGATGCGGCGCGCGATCCCGATCGCATGGGCATCGTTCTGAGCATAGTGGTCGGTGACGCCCGACTGGCGCGAATGCACGTCGGCGCCGCCGAGCTCCTCGGCGCTGACCACCTCGCCGGTCGCAGCCTTCACCAGCGGCGGGCCGCCGAGGAAGATGGTGCCTTGATTGCGCACGATGATGCTCTCGTCCGACATCGCTGGAACATAGGCGCCGCCGGCGGTGCAGGACCCCATCACGATCGCAATCTGCGGGATTCCCTGCGAGGACATTTGCGCCTGGTTGTAGAAGATGCGCCCGAAATGCCGCTCGTCCGGGAAGATCTCGTCCTGGAGCGGCAGGAACGCGCCGCCGGAATCGACCATGTAGACGCAGGGAAGATTGTTCTGCCGCGCGATGTCCTGCGCGCGCAGATGCTTCTTCACGGTCATCGGGTAATAGGTGCCGCCCTTGATGGTGGCATCGTTGGCGACGATCACGCATTCGCGGCCCGAGATGCGCCCCACCCCCGTGACGACGCTCGCCGAATGCACATCCCCGCCGTAGAGACCGTAGGCCGCGAGCGGCGACAGCTCCAGGAACGAGGTGCCGGGATCGACCAGCAGGTCGACGCGCTCGCGCGCCAGCATCTTGCCGCGCGCGGTGTGGCGGTTGCGCGAGACCTCGCCGCCGCCCCCGGCGACCTGGCTGAGCTTTTCACGCAAGTCGGCAACGAGGGCGCGCATGGACTCGGCATTGCGTGCAAAATCTGACGAAGACGGATCGATGCTGGAATGAAGCGGCATTTTGATTCCAATTGGGTGAAGGTTTTAGGCCGTCTCGGCCATCAGCTCGCGGCCGATCAGCATGCGGCGGACTTCGGACGTCCCCGCGCCGATCTCGTAGAGTTTCGCGTCACGCCAGAGACGCCCCACGGGGAACTCGCTGGTGTAGCCGACGCCGCCGAGCGCCTGGATCGCCTCGCCGGCCATCCACGTCGCTTTCTCCGCCGAATAGAGGATCGCGGCAGCCGCGTCCTTGCGCAAGCTGCGCGCGTGATCGCCTCGGTCGCAAGCGCGCCCCACGGCATAGACATAGGCGCGCGTGGCTTGCCAGGTCGCATACATGTCGGCGAGCTTGCCCTGCATCAGCTGGAAATCGCCGATCGGCTGACCGAACTGCTTGCGCTCGTGCATGTAGGGCACGACAGCGTCCATGCAGGCTGCCATGATGCCGAGCGGGCCGCCCGACAGCACCGCGCGCTCATAGTCGAGGCCGGACATCAGCACCTTGACGCCCTCGCCGACCTTGCCCATCACGTTCTCCTCCGGCACCTCGCATTCGTCGAAGAACAAGGGATAGGTGTTGGAGCCGCGCATGCCGAGCTTGTCGAGATGCTGGCCGTGGCTGAAGCCTTTGAAGCCCTTCTCGATCAGGAAAGCCGTCATGCCGCGCGGGCCGGCCTCGGGATCTGTCTTGGCGTAGACCACCAAAACGTCGGCATCACCACCATTGGTGATCCACATTTTCGAGCCGTTGAGCACGTAGCGGTCGCCGCGCTTGTCGGCGCGCAGCTTCATCGAGACCACGTCGGAGCCGGCGCCCGGCTCGGACATCGCGAGCGCGCCGACATATTCGCCGGAGATCAGCTTCGGCAGATAGCGCTGGCGCTGCGCGTCGTTGCCGTTGCGGCGGATCTGGTTGACGCAGAGGTTGGAATGGGCGCCATAGGACAGCCCGACGGCGGCCGAGCCGCGCGAAATCTCTTCCATCGCCACGATGTGGGCGAGATAGCCCATGTTGGAGCCGCCATATTGCTCCGGCGCGGTCATGCCGAGCAGGCCGAGGTCGCCGAGGCGCTTCCAGAGGTCCGCCGGAAACAGATTGGCCTTCTCGATCTCGGCGGCGCGGGGGGTGATCTCCGCCTCCACGAAGGCGCGCAGCGTGTCGCGCAGCAGGCTGATGTCTTCGCCCAGGTCGAAATCGATGCTCGGGATGTTCAAGGCGATTCCTCCGTGTTTTGGGCACCGAACCTAGCGGGGTCAGGGCCCTCTTGCGGTCGAAAAGGTTGCATTTTCCGCCAAACTTGGCGAGGATTTTCCTCATGCCCTTTCAAGCCGCAACTGCGGTTCCGCGCCGCGCCGTCACTCCGGCCGCCTTCGTCCGTGGCGTGGTTGCCGCTTATGCCAGATACGGCCGCGATCCGGCGGAGGCGCTAAGCCGGAGTCAGGTCGCGCCAGACCTTGTCAATTCTCCGGACGGGCGGATCACGGCCGCCCAGTTCGAGGCCCTGGCGGGCCATGCCATGCGCGAGCTCGACGACGAGGCGCTCGGCTGGTTCTCGCGGCGGCTGCCCTTCGGCACCTACGGCATGCTGTGCCGCGCCTCGATCACGGCGCCGACGCTGGAGGTCGCGCTCAAGCGCTGGTGCCGGCATCACCGCCTGCTCACCGAGGACGTGCTGCTCGATCTCGAGGTCGGCGAGGAGACCGCGGAGGTCTCGATCCGGGAGCTGCGCGATCTCGGCGCTTTGCGCGAATTCTGCCTGGTCACGCTGCTCCGCTACGTGCTCGGCTTCTCCTGCTGGGCCGTCGATTCCAGGATCGCGCTCCGCGCGGCCGAATTCCCGCACACCGAGCCCGGCCATGTCTCGGTCTATCCGACCATCTTTTGCCGGAACATCCGCTTCGATGCCGATCGCGCCCGCATCGTCTTCGACAAGCATTATCTCTCGCTGCCGCTCACGCGCAGCGCCGCCGATCTCGACAACATGCTCAAGGGCGCGCTCAGGCTGACCGTGCTCCCCTATCGGCGCGACCGGTTGTTGGTCGAGCGTGTCCGCCGCGTGCTGCGCAATGCGCGCGGACGCAGTCTCGGCGCCGAGGATGTCGCAAGCGAGCTTGCGCTGTCCACCCGCACCATGCATCGCCGCCTGCGCGAGGAGGCCACCTCCCTGCGCGACCTCAAGGAAGAGGCGAAATTCGAACTGGCAAAGCAGGAGCTGATGCGGGGCCGCACGCCGATCAAGCGGATCGCGGAGATCGCCGGCTTCCGCAACGAGAAGAGCTTTTCCCGCGCCTTCCGCACCTGGACCGGTGCGAGCCCCCGCGAGTTTCGAGGACGGTATCGCTAAGAGGACGCTGCCGCGACGTCCTGCAGCGGCAGCGGCACGTCCTTGGCAACACCCAGCACCGGGAAGCTGCGGACGTTCTTCACGTCGGGCATGGCCGCGAAATGCAGCAGCTGCTGGCGCATGCTCTCGACGCTCGGTGCCACGCATTTCAGGAGATAGTCGGTGTCGCCGGAAATCCGCCAGCACTGCTGGATGCGCGGGATCGCGGCGATAGAGCTCTCGAACGCCTCCAGCACCGGCTGCGCCTGGCTGCCGAGCTGGATCGAGACGAACGAGACCACCTCATAGCCGATCCGCCGCTCGTCGAGGACGGCCCGCACCGCCCTGATCACTCCGCGGCTGAACAGCGATTTCAACCGTCGCAGGCAGTTCGGCGCGGACACCCCGACGCGCAGCGCCAGCTCGTTGTTGCGAACCCGCCCGTCCTGTTGCAGCTCGGAGAGTATCCTCAGATCGACGCTGTCGAGCTGGTCACGCCCGGCCATACCCCACCTCGCACGCTCCCGTCATGCCGGCCAGCGAAGCACGCGGCGGAATCGATGCCAAGGGCCGGAAAAGGAATCCTGGCCAATTATGTTGCGCGGCCGATGTCACAGCTGAAACAGGACTGGGATTCAAGTTGGTCGAGCGCTCGGCCTGACTTGTGTCATGGCGACTCCGGAGATTGCGAGCAGTCCGCCGACGATCAACCTTGGGGTCATGCGGTCGCCAAGGAACAACACGCTCGAAATCAAGGCGAACACCGGAAGCAGCAGACCGAAGGGGGCGACACGGTTCATGGAGCAACGGGCGATCAGCCAGAACCAAAGGCCGAACCCGACAATTCCTCCGATGAAAATCGTGTAGGCGAGTGCCAGCCAACCGCGTCTATCCGCCGTGACAAGGCTTGCCATTTGACCATGTTCAATGAGCAGCGACATCAACATGACCTGCGGCACCGTGAGCAGTGACGACCACCCCATCAACATCAACGGATCAAAAGGGCCGTAGCGCTTCGTCAAGACGTTTGACACCGCGAATGCGAAGGCCGCCCCAATCACAAGCAGGAGCGGAAGGATGTTTGCCGATGGGCCGGGCTCCGCGGCCAACACGACCACGCCGAAACATGCAAGGACCACTCCGGCGGACGTGGTGACGGACGGCCTCTCCGCGAGCAGCGGCCAGGCCAGCAGGACCGTGAAGGGCGTGGCGAGTTGATATGCGACGGCCGACATGCTTCCCGAGCCGAGCCCAAGGCCAACATAGAACAGCCCGAAGTTCAGGCCGCCAAGGAAGATCGAAATGGCTGCGACCGGGACGACCTGCGCACGTGTGGGCCTCTTGACGAATGGGACAAGCAACAGCGCGATGGCCAGGAAGCGCAGTGCGAGGAAGAATAGCGGCGGAAACTCCGTGACGCCCGCCTTGATCGCCACGAACTGGTAACCCCAGAGCAAGGGAACGGCCACCGCGCAGATGATCTGGATGGCAGACATGGCACTTCTCCTTTAAAGACCGATCAGTCCAGATATTGGCATGCCAGTAACGGAGCCACGCCATGGATCATTCATTTGATGAAGCGATCGAGAAGAGCCTCGACGGTGGCTTGCGACGTGATCCGTGCCGGCGCCGTCTTGCCGACCACGCGCAGCCCCTCGACGAAACAGACGAGGATTCGGGCCGCACTTGAAGGCTCGACACCATCAGTCAACTTGCCCGCCGCCTTCGCACGGGAAAGTGCATCCGCCACCCTGGCCTCCATGGCTTTGAAAAAGCCCGCGACGCGACGACCAACTTCAGCATCCTGGCCGGCCAGTTCCATGGCCGTGGCCACGAGCAGGCATCCGCGCCGGCCATTGGCACCGCTCGTGCGGTCAACATAGCCGGCAAGGTAGGCCCGCAGGCCATCGACCGGCTCGTTGTGGGGATCGAACTCGATATCCATTCGTGTCAGGGCATCGGCGATGTAGCGATCAAGCGCACGCAGGAAGAGCGAGTGCTTGTCACCGAAAGCGGCGTAGAGGCTGCCACGCGACAGCTTCGTCGCACGAAGAAGATCCGGAAGCGCCGTCGCGTGATAGCCGCGCGACCAGAACACGCCCATCGCGCGTTCCACAGCGGCTTCCACGTCGAAACTTCGTGGCCGGCCACGGGGCAATTGCGCTGGGGTTCGGGACCTCATTGCTCATATATAGACCAATCGGTCTTTAAATCGCAAGAGATCCCTCGGGTCGGCACCAGGTATCGGCTGTCGGGGTGCTATTCTCTCGAGAATGAGACCGGCCGCATGCTCGGCCGTCAGCCCGCGACCAGGCTACTTACCGGAGCTGACGATCTCCCCGCGTCATCGCGAGCAGGGATTTCGGCCCTACGGGCCTTTCATGCGTCAGCGAGGGGCGCCTGCGCAGCCCCCTCAGTGCGTCCAGGGCTCGCCGCGGCGGAACGAGAAATTGTCGGCGTAGGCAACCGGGCGCCGTACCGATTCCTTCGGCTCGATGACCTGGTAGGCGATGCCCTTGCGCTCGCAATAGGCGATCGCCTCCTCCTTGCTGTGGAAGCGCAGCGTGATCTGCTGCTTCATGTCGCCCGACGAGGTCCAGCCCATCAGCGGCTCGACCGCGCGCGGCTGCTCCGGCTCGTAGTCGAGCTGCCATTCCTTGGTCTTGGACCGGCCGGATTGCATCGCGTTCTTGGCGGGCTTGAAAATGCGTGCGGTCATGGGTGGTCCGGCCTCGTTTCGTCTTTCGTTCGATTTCGATGCGTCAGGGTGGCAGTTGGTGCAAACCTCAGGGATAGTATAGAGACACCGGTTGGGAACTGCTTGCTGATTCCGGCCCCCGTGGCCTCTGCGACGGTATAGTCATTATGCTGCACCGTGACAATTGCGTACCCGCCTTCCGCGCCGGGATCCCGCCCGGCGGCAATATCTCCCCGCCCTCAGCCTGTCCGCCCCCTTCGAGAGCTCCCCTCGCATGGCCTTCCTGAACATCAACGCCACGCTCCCCGACAAGGGCCGTGACCTCCGGCTCGACCTGTTTCGCGGCGTCGCGAACTGGGCGATCTTCCTCGACCACATTCCCGACAACGTCGTGAACTGGATCACGACGCGTAATTACGGCTTTTCCGACGCCGCCGATTTGTTCGTCTTCATCTCCGGCTACACCGCCTCCTTCGTCTACGCGCGGATGATGCTGGACCGCGGCTTCATCGTCGGCGCCACGCGGCTGACCAAGCGGGTCTGGCAACTCTACGTCGCCCACATCATCCTGTTCGTGATCTATATCGCCTCGATCAGCTATCTGGCGCTGCGCTTTGGCGATTCCGAGATGATCAACGAGTTCAACGTCGCCGGTCTCGTCGACAACGCCACCGAGACCCTGCGCCAGGGCCTGTTCCTCCGCTTCAAGCCGCTCAATCTCGACGTGCTGCCGCTCTACATCGTGCTGATGGGCCTGTTTCCGCCGGTGCTGTGGTTCATGCTGCGCAAGCCCGATGTGACGATGGTGCTGTCGATCGTGCTGTGGCTGACGGCGCGCCACTTCGGCTGGAATCTGAACGCCTATCCGGCCGGCCAGTGGTACTTCAACCCGTATTGCTGGCAGGTGCTGTTCGTGTTCGGCGCCTGGTGTGCGATGGGCGGCGCGCGGCGCTCGATGACGCTGATCAACGCGCCGATCACGCTGTATCTCTGTCTCGGCTATCTCCTGTTCGCCCTGATCATGACCATGGCGGGCCGCTTCCCCGCATTCGGCGGCATGTTCCCGGAATGGCTGTTCTCGGCCTTCAACCCGAACGACAAGACCAACCTCGCGCCCTACCGCTTCATCCACTTCGTCGTGATCGTGATCCTGGTGATCCGCTTCGTGCCGAAGGAATGGCCGGGGCTCGAATGGAAGGTGTTCGATCCCCTGATCGTCTGCGGCCAGCAATCGCTGGCCGTGTTCTGCGTCGGCGTGTTCCTGTCCTTCGTCGGCCATTTCGAGCTGTCGATGAGCTCGGGCTCGCTGCTGGCGCAGATCTTCGTCAGCGTCGCCGGCATCGCGATCATGACGACGGTGGCCTATTACATCTCGTGGTCGAAGAAACAGGACAAGCCGCTGAAGCCGCCGCCGCCCAAGCCTGCGGCCAGCGCGGCGTAGGCGGCCTGAGCCAGGAACGCCTTGCCGTTCGGGGCGCGCCGTTTGCGGAGCGCGCGGTCGCCCTGGCGGCTTGGGCCGATCGATTGACCTGGGTCAACGGGGGGCTGCGCCGGCCGGCATAATGTCGTCACGACACGCGCCGCCGCTCCGATGTCGGCGGCCTCCCCTCGGACAAGGCCAAAAGCACATGCCCTCTCATTTTCACGCCGTGGTATGGATCGACCATTCGCAGGCCAGGATCTTCCACCTCGGCCTGAGCGGCTCCGACGAGATCACGCTGCATCCGCACCTGGCGACGCGTCAGCTTCATCACAAGGCCAACGCCGTCGGCAGCGGCCATGCCGCCCCTGACAAGGCGTTCTACACTGACGTGAGCAAAGCCCTCGCCGATGCCGGTGAGATCCTCATCATCGGTCCGGCCAGCGCGAAGACGGAGCTTGCAAGCTACATTCGCACCAACGCTCCCGATATCGCCAAGCGGATTGCCGCGGTGGAAGCGGCCGATCATCCCTCGGACGCCGAAATCATCGCCTATGCGAAACGTCACTTCAAACTGCCGCTGCCGCGCGTGCAGGCACGGGGATAGGCTGAGAGGCGAGCGGCAATCGGGCCGAACGGCCTCAGCACGAACCTTGGGCGGGATGACCGATCATTCCAGGCTCACCGCGCTTCAGGCCGCTTCCTCGCCGTCGAACTCGGTGAATTTCTTGTAGATCCAATCGCGGCCGTCATGGCGGCGCCAGACCTTGCCGTACACGAGCTGCCCATTGATCGAGCGGCGAGGCACGATCACGGTCCAGAGGTGCCAGATCTCGCTCCAGCTCGACTGCGGACCGGCGGTCTTGAGGTTGCGATCGAAGGACATAGGGCAGAACTCATTGGGGCAGAACTCGTTGGCGCAGAACTCACCTGATGCGCGCGCTGCGACGGGCCGTGATCTGCGTCGCACGGATGGAAGGCGCTCATCGCGAGCCGGGATCGATCTGATATCAGCCAGACGAACGGGCGCAACAACCGCTCGCCTTTAACCTCACCAATCAACCTTACTTCTTGGGATGAAGCTGCGCGATCGGTTGAATGCCGCAGCCGGCTCTTCTAGAATGCACGTGATTTGAGAGCGAGCGCGGGGCTTACGCGCAGGTGAATTTTTGAGCTGACGTCGAACTTTGAAACAGGTTGGACGTTTGAAGATCATTGACGGGCGGGGGCGACCACGATGAATTTGCAATATGCATGCTTGCGCGTCGTGCTGCGCTCGGCGCAGGCCGCGGAGATGCCTGCCCCGGAGCCGCCGAAAGCCGCCAACGACAACCAGATCATCTGGCCGTTCGTGCCGTTTCCCGCCGGCTGGTACGCCTCGGGCTGACCGGCCGGATCCGACAAGAATTCGGTCTGAAAAGCGCAACGCCGCGCAAGCGGAATATCATCGCTTGGCGGCGTCCGTTTAGACGTTGGGCGCTGAAATCCCCAACACGGATATGTCTATGGCGACGCCGGGAAGGTTCGATGCCGCTTTGGTCATTCCGACCGGCCTTCACTCAGCCGCCGGCGCCTGATGCCGCCTGGCCATTGGCTTGAAGCCCGCCTTGCGCGGTGTAGGTCTGTCCTGCTTGACCGCCCTGGCTGCCTTGTGCGCTCGCCGAGGTCTGCACCTCGGTGGTGCCGTCGGAATAGGTGATCGTCGTGGTCGTGAGGCCGTTGACGGTGATCGAGACCTCGCTGACGATGGTCTTGGCCGAGCCGCCGCCGCCCGATCCCGCGCTGCCGCCCGCTGATTGCGAGGACGACGATTCCGACGTCGCTGACGTCGAGGATGCCGCCGACGTCGGGGATGTCGTGGCAGCCTGCGTTGTGGCGGTCGATGGGGACGCCATCACCGCCGCACTGGCCGATGCAATCGCACTGATCGACATGAAGACCTCGCCTGAACGGAATATTGGGCGCCGCCGATTGCGCGCCCTCTCCTGCAACGCGGCGGGCGGGCAAAGCAGGCTCTGAATCTGCGCCCCCAGGGCAGGATCGCCCGAGCCGACAGAAAGAGCCGCACGGCCGGCACATGTTGCGCGGACGGATCCGGCGCCTGGAGCATGCTTGGTCGCAGCGGGACGCAGGCGGGGTCAAAATCGCGAGTAAAATGAAAGGGATTCAATCCCGGGACTGGTCGGGGCAGCTGGATTCGAACCAACGACCTGCAGTACCCAAAACTGCCGCGCTACCAGGCTGCGCTATACCCCGAATGTCCGGCGAGCCCGTCGATACACGCTTCCAAAGGCGCCAGCAAGCTCACAAACTGGTGCCAGCAAGGCTGCCAATGCCCCTCGCCTGCCTGCCCTATTTGCTGCCGAACAGCGGGTGACCGACGCGGTCGCCGACCCGGATGCCGTATTTCTGCACCGTTCCCGCCACCACCTCCAGCACGGCCCGGGCGGGCCCCTTCGAGGAAATGATCTTGGTCGACAGCGGCTCGGTATTCTCGGCGATGCGCAGGATGCGGCCGTCGGCGCGGATGAAGATCATGTCGAGCGAGACATAGGTGTTCTTCATCCACATCGAGATTTCCTGCTCGGGATTGAAGTCGAACAGCATGCCTTTGCCGTCTGCCAGCTCCTTGCGGTACATCAGGCCGGTCTCCTTCTCTTCCGCGGTCGTTGCCATTTCGACGGAGAACACCTGCACGCCGTTCCTGGTGACGATCTCGAGCGGCTGGAAGCTGGCGGCGCCGACGGGCGCGCTGGTGACAGCGCAGCCGGCGGCGACGAGGATGGCGGCAAGCCAGCCCTTCAGAGCGGACCAGACAGCCTTTCGATCAAAATTCATGGGAGACACTCAAGGCGTGGGACTAGAGCCAGTCCTTAAGCGGCGGTCGCCGGAAAAGCCAGAGGCGCGATGGCCTGCCATCGCACCGCTGCTCACGATTGCGGGACTTGGAAGCTCGAGTGCGAGCCTGATCGCTCTAGTGCGACTGCAATCCCGGCGATCCGGTCTCGGGATGGATCTCGGCCGCCATCATGCCCTTGGAGCCGGGCCCGAAGCGGACCAGGACATACTGGCCGGGCCTGAGCTCGGTCATGCCGAAGCGGCGCAGTGTCTCCATGTGGACGAAGATGTCGGGCGTGCCCTCGCCGCAGGTCAGGAAGCCGAAGCCGCGCAGCCGGTTGAACCATTTGACCTGTGCCCGTTCCAGCCCGCTGGTCGGGGTGACCGTGACATGCGTGCGCGGCGGCAGCATCTGCGCCGGATGGATCGCGGTCGACTCGTCCATCGAGACCACGCGGAACGCCTGGTAACCCTTGGCGCGCTGGATGCACTCGACGACGATGCGGGCGCCCTCATAGGCGGTCTGGAAGCCGTCGCGCCTCAGCACGGTGACGTGCAGGAGCACGTCAGGCCAGCCATTGTCGGGAACGATGAAGCCGTAGCCTTTGGAGGCGTCGAACCATTTGATGACGCCGTGGACTTCGACGAGGTTGGCGCTGGCCTCACCCAACCCGCTGAAGGGATTGAGCCCGCTGTCGCGGCCGGCACCGCCGTGTTCGCCCGGCGTGATCCTCGCGGACGATACTCCCTGCCCGGGAACCCCGAGCTTCTTGGACTCAAATCCGTCCGACGACCCCATAACCCCGGACCCCACACTGCCATTGCAACCCGCCACATTGGCGGCGCTCGAATCACGCGTCTTAAGAGAATGTTCTCAATTCGACGCGACGCGAATCTTTCGACTCAAAAGATAACACTCCCGGTTGCGAGGCATAGACAAAAAAGAGATTCGCCGGAACCTATGAACAGCTTGCACGGCCGCGAATCAAATTGATGCCTCAATTACCGACAAAGGGCCCGAGCGTTTCGCCGATGTCGTGACGGATGACGAGGTCGGCGATGTCGTCCTGCTCGGTCGGCTCGCGATTGATGATCACCAGACGAGCACCGGCGTTCTTCGCCATCATCGGAAAGCCCGCCGCCGGCCAGACCACGAGCGAGGAACCGATCGCGATGAAGAGGTCGCAGGCTTGCGACAGCGCGGTCGCGCGCTGCATTTCGTCGTCGGGCATCATCTGGCCAAAGGAGATTGTGGCGGTCTTCACCGGCTCATCGCAGCCGGTGCAGTTGGGTGCGGCGCCCGCCGCGTCGAAGCGACGCTTCACCCAGTCGAGCGGATAGGCCTGTCCGCATCCGATGCATCGCGCATAAGTTGTATTGCCGTGAAGTTCAATTACGTGCTCGCCGGCGAAGCCGGAGGCCTGGTGCAAATTGTCGATGTTCTGGGTGATGACGGCGGGAACCTTGCCGGCACGATAGAGCGAGGCCAGCGCGCGATGGCCACGGCCGGGCTTGGCCGCCGCAAACACCTCTTCCATCGCGAAACGGCGACGCCAGGATTCGTCCCGAGCAGACTGGCTTGCGACGAACTCGCCGAAGTCGATCGGACGATAGCGCGTCCAAATTCCGCCCGGCGAGCGGAAGTCGGGAATGCCGCATTCGGTCGAGATGCCGGCGCCGGTGAACGGCACGATCACCTTTGCCTCGGCGATCATGTCGCCAAGCCGTTCAACGCCGCTCCGAAGATCCGATGCAATCATTCGCGGCCTCCCGATTCGCTTTGCCCTGTCAGCTACATGCGTAAGCGGCAAGATTGTTGACGCTCTTATCAAGCGCCAACGCGATGCGCTCGGCAATTTCTTCCGACCTTCGCATATCACAATCCTGCAATGCCTCTTCCCCATTGACGCCCCATTCGGGAGCATCAATGGATGTGTGAATGCGACTCAAGATGATGCGGCGGCAGTGCTTGAGTTCAGTAAACCCGAGGGGATGGCCATGACCGAAGACGAAGAACGCAAAGCCCGTGAGCGCGACGAGATCGCCGCCCGTGTCGCCGCCTTCCGTGCCACGCAGGAAAAATTCAAGCGCGAGCGTGAGGAATATTTCGTGTCGACGCTGGAGAATGCCCGCAAGGTCGAACGGCCCTCGCTTTGGCCGTAACACGGCTCTAATCGATGCGCATGAAAAAAGCCCGGAGCATCGCTCCGGGCTTTTCGCTTGTCAGGGGTTACCCTTGTCAGCTGTTACCAATGGCGCCAGTGGTGATGGTGCCGGTAGTACGGTCCACCGCCATAATAGGCGTAGGGGCCAGGCCCGTAATAATAGGCGGGACCGTCATAATAGCCGTAGCGGGGGCCGTAATAGCCGTACGGGTGGGATGCTGCGACTGCGCCCGCGGTGATCGCGCCGGCGGCGAGGCCGAATGCGAGGCCCGGGCCGATGCCGCGCCCGCGTGCCTCGGCAGGCGCAGGGGCTGCAACCGCGGTCACGCCGACGGCTGCGACGGTGGCCAGAACTGCCAATGTCTTCTTCATGCTCTCCTCCTTCGCGGCTTGCCGGGACAACGACGGGCGCCTGCCATGGTTGCGCGCAGGTGCGGAACCGAGACTGCAAAAATGCCGATGGCGCTGGAACGAAATCGCCTGGCGCGCATTACCTCCTCAAGTGCGGGAGCCTCCGCCATCCGGGTTGAGGCAACAGCACGAAGACCCCGTCGGCGTCTCCGCGATGCCGGCGGGGTTTTTCAGTTTCACGGGAACAGATGGCAGCACACGCCAATGGCTGCCAGCGGGGCGGACGATCGAGGAGGAAGATTTGCCACTATCCGCTTTGCTGGCCCGTATCCGTAAATTGGTTCCCAGATCCGACGATCGGCATTACGACGAGATCGTGCGCAGCTTCGGTGTCGGCGCGCTGCACCCGCCGCCGACGCCGATGAGCGACCGCGAGCTGGCGCGGGCCATCGCCGAGTTCCTGAAAGAGCAGCCGTCGAGCGAAACCGTTGCGACCCTCGGCCGTCGCCTCGATCCTTCCTCTCCGGTCTGAGCTGCTTTTTCGGCGGGAGCAAGGAACCAGGATTACGCGCGGACGTTGTATCCTTCTTCACGCAGAGCGGAAGAGGCCGACATGCCCGCCTCGCTCGAAATCTTGCTCAATCTGTCCGGCTATGCCGGCTTCCTGGCGCTCGCCTCGCGCGGCACCGGATGTCCGCAAGCGCCGGCCGACAATCGCAGCGACGAGCGCTAATTGGGTACGCCACCCTTGATCTCGTGCGCCACTCTCATTGACGTGCGCCGCTTCAATTGGCATGCGCCGGCTGGCCCGCCGTGCGCACCAGCCGGTCGGCCTTGACCGCAACGCGCGTGTCCTCGACCTGCGGCCGCAGCGAAAAGCTAACGACCACGAATGCGAGACAGAACAGCATGCCGACGATGGCGACGCGCCGGTAGGTGTGGCGGTCGCCCTGGTAAAAGGAAGGCTGTGAAAAAGGTGTCATGACAAAATTGCTTCTTGGCAAAGTCGTTTCTTGCTTGTCCTTGCCAGACACCTACCCCAAGCGGCGACAAGCGCAACGCGATTGGGCTTTTAACCTAACCGAATAGGGTTATCGGCTTTCGCGCAATCGATCGTTAGGAATTTCGCGATCACGAGTTGCTTTCCAGAATGCGAAGCGGAGTTACGACAGCGCTGCGTTCCGGCCGGCTTTGTTCCAGCTTCGACTCCTTTTCGTTCTCAAGGAACGAATCGGAGTCGGAAAAATCAGTGCGAAGCGTTTCCTAACGATCGATGAAAGCGCGCGACGCAACGTCTTCCGCCGCGAGACTCGTCGGCACGATCTCCGGCGGCAAGAATTTCGAGACGACCGCAAACACGATGACAATCTCGCGGCATGGCTCACATCGAAAGCTGTTGGCGGAAATCGCCGTCATCGGCTGGGCGCATCGCGGGCATGTCATGCAGGCCGAACGCTGACGGCACAGGTTCGTTCCTGCGCCTTCGTGCTCCCTGCTCGTTCTGCCCGCTGGCGCGGATCAGGCCGCTCGCTTCGCTTTGCTCTTCTCCGAGAAGCTTTCCAGGATCTGAATGCGGAGCTCTTCTGCGGCCGGCCCCTCGAGCCTCCTGAGCTCGTTCCAGAGCCTGATCACTTCGCGCTGCTTTTCGACGGTCATGGGTCACCTCCTTGCGCTCGATCTAAGGGAGGCCATTAGAACAAAGAGGGAACAGAAAGTCCAGCGCGATTTCCCCTGCCATGTGGCTTTGAACCTTTTTGGCGCAGCGCGGACCCATGGGAGCTGGGGATTTCAGCGCCCAGTCATATGGCAGCGCCGCGGTGAACGAACATATTCCGTCACCGCGGCGCTGTTGCTTTTTGGATTTTCAACTTTAAGTTTGAGCTACGGCTGACGGCCAGGCGCTGAAATCCCAACGTCGTCAGCCGGAAGAGCCCCGTGCGAAAGCGCGGGGTTTTTCTTTTGTCGTCGCGCCCGGACGGGCCGACCTGCGCTCTCTGGCTTGTCCTGATCGTCGTGTGATGTTCGGCATTGCGGTCGCCGAGCACCACCTTTTCGTCAGCCCTTGATCTCTGCGTCGTGTTCGGAAAGAGCGCGCCGCAACGATGTCGCCTGCGCCTTAGACGGCGTCCTTGGCCACCTTCAGCGGCGAGGCCTTGACCGACTTGCTCGCGGGCTTGGCCGCAAACTGCATCGGCTCCTTGGTGAAGGGATTGACGCCCATGCGGGCTTCGGTCGCCGGCTTGTTGACGACCGACATCTTCACGAAGCCGGGAATGACGAACTCGCCGGACTCGTTGAGCTCCTTGTAGCCGACGGTGGCCATGTATTCGATCACAGACTTCACGTCGTTCTTCGAGAGCTGCGTGCCCTCGGCAATTGCATCAATCAATTGGGTCTTCGTCATCTTCGCCATGTCTGAATTCCTCTTGTGCGCGCGAGCAGCTTTTGCTGTGGACGCGGCCTGAAGCGCGGGGGGCGCGCTAGCTGATTTCATGCCTGAGGTCATGAAGTGACGGGGCTTAGACCCCATCGAGGCTGAAAACGCAAGCAGGGCTTCTGCGGGGTTCCCGACTTCCTGTGCAAGCTGCCGCAGAACCTGCCACTTTCCATTTGAACCATTTTGCCCCTGGCGCGTCTTATCATTGAAGTCCCTAAGCTTCACCCCACCAGAGAGCCCCGCTTTCCCCAGGCGGGGTTTTCGCTTTGCCTGCCTGGCAGAACGTCCCCGGCTGCTATAATGGCCTGAGAGTTTCTCGCGGGGTGCTCATGAAGATCGCTATCGTCATCGCAGGTTTGATCGTCGTTGCCGTCGCAGCCCTCGTCGCGATCCAGCCGAGCTTCCTGAAGCCTGCATCCCTCGCCGTCGTGAAGAAGTCCGACATCTTCGGCTTCTCGCCCGGGATGACATTCGAGGAGACCAGCAAGCTCGTCAGTCAACGCCATTATCTCTGCCGTCAGGGCCGCAACTCGTACACCCTCGAATGCGATATCAACGGCGCCAAGGTCACGGTTGACGGCGACGCGACCGACGCCAGGCATCCGATCTGGCGCGTCAATGCGACATTGAACAATCCGGGGCCTCAGGATGCTGCTGTCAAATCGATCTCCGACCAGTTCAACGCGCAGGCCATCAAGGACCGGCAGGGATGGACCTGGATCGTCGGCCGCGGGCTCAAGCTGAGCTATGACGGCCTCGCCTTGAACCTCGTGGACGAGGCCGCGGAGGCCCGGTTGCGCAAGGAGGAAGCAAAGCGCTGAAGCATGATCCGGAAAAGTGCGCGGGCGGTTTTCCCAAAAGATCATGCTTGAACGGCAACCTGAAGCGCGATGGCGATTCATCCTCGGCGCCGCGCGCCTTGGAGCCTGACGTCACCCCGTCGTGAAACTTGTGGCTCGGCTCGCATTGTTGACACTTCAGTAACCCAACGAGGCCAAGCTCCATTCAGTCTCGTTGCGTTGGAGTATCCCCACAGTGCTTGATTTTGACGAGCTGCGTGAACTCGCGGCCGATGTGCGTGTTTTTGTCGAGCTTGCCGAGGACAAGGCCGAAGCGCTCAAAGCCGTCATCGCGGCCTATGACGTAGTCCTGGCGATCTTCCCCGCCGACGAGGGCATGGGCCTCCATGTCATCAAGGGCAGCGAGATCCTGGACAGGATCGCAAGATCAGGGAGCCATGCGGTCTACAGCCACACGGCGGTCGCGGTCCCCGACCTGCAACATGCGCAAGCGCTCAAGCTGCTGACGGCCCCGGTCGAACAACGGATCGCGGCCTAAAGCATGATCCGGAAAAGTGCGCAGCGCTTTTCCGAAAAGATCATGCTTAAACAACAACCTAAAGCGATGACGATTCGTCCCAATCGCATCGCGCTTTAGTTGCAGGCGCCGAGAATGTCTGCCTCGGCTGTCGTCCCCTGGGCGCCGCCGAGGGTCCTATCAGCGGAGCCGGTTCAGGACCAGGAGCGGGATCCACGATCCCAGCACCATGAAGGTCGCCATCGCCGCGACCACGACGTACTTCAGGGGATGTTGCGACGAGGCGAACGAGCCTTCGAGGCGAAGGTAAGGGAGCACGGCCTCCATAGCCATTCCGATCAGGGCCACCGCCGTCAGGCCGCCCACGATCGATGCGAAGAGATTGACGATCCATCCCATCACGCCGCGCTTGTTCGATAACGCCTCGTAGATCGCGACCGCCAGCATCACGACGACAAAGACCAGCATGAAGCTCATCGAGCCGCCGACGCTCGACGTCGGGCCGAAGACCTCCAGCAGCAGCATGGCCGCCACCGCAAGCAGCGTGATCGTCTTCACGAAGCTCCCCTCATCCGTGCCCCAGCAGCAACACCGCAGAGCTGATCACGATACAACCGAGGCCGAAGACGGCCGTCGCGATCTCGACGACATTTTCCAGGCCGAAGAACCTGACGACGGCGCTCCATGCGGCGGACAGAAGAATCTCCACGATCGCGCTGAGCAGGGCTTGAAGCATAAGAATTGGTCGCGCCGGCGGAACTGGGGTTCGGCGACGGTGAGTTAAATTTAGCCGCTGTCACGCCCCTCACAATCTCCTCACCGAAGATCCCCGCCCTTCCGGCTGTCACCAATCGAGACCGGCTTGTTGAGGAAATACTCGCGGTTGCCGGTCGCGGCTTCCGCGTACTGGTCGATCGCCACGATGATGGCCTGGACGTGGGCATAGCACCACCCTTCCCGCGTCGCCCGTCGGCGAACGTCCTCGAGCGCGGTCAGGAATGGCGACAGCTCTCTCTCGTCGTCGAACCACCGCCTGCTCACCATGTCCTCCCGCCGAGCACCCTGCCCTTGGCCGCGCGCGGCTGCGCCGCCTTCAGCGCGTCGCGCTCCGTGCAAAGACTCTCCACCTTCGCTTCCATTCGCGACAGCAGCGCTTCGGCCGAGGCCGTGCCGACACCGGCCCGTTGCAGCTGGAGGATCTCCTTCCTCTGCCTGCCCATCTGGATGCGCATCCGTTCGATCTCCCGCCTGACATGGTCCAGGTCCGGCATTGTTCCGCCTCGCGAATTTTGGAGCTGGTTCATGAGAACAAAAACGGAACGAAGAGTCGAGTCCGACGTTGTACGGAGACGGAAAGGGAGATGTGCGATGGCCGACAACACCCGGAAGGATCCGAAGGACTGGGTTTCCGGAGACGACCCGATGACCGGAGCCCAGGAATCCTACCTCAAGACCCTCGCCGAGCAGGCGCACGAAAGTCCGCCCGAGCCGGAGCTGACCAAGGCTGAAGCCTCGGAGCTGATCGACAAGATGCGGCAAAAGGCCGGGCTGGACGAATAGGCCCCGGAATTGCGGGAACGCCGTGCCGTGTGTATGCAAACGAAATTGGGAATCGAAAATGCCTTATTTCGTTTGCGCCCGCGACGGAGCGGGCCAGATCATCTTGAAGCGGGACACCAGGGAAGCGGCCGAGAAGAAGGCCGCCGAGCTCCGCGACCTGGGCTATTTCGAAGTCGAGATCATTGCGAAGGGTGTCGAGAAGGCGGCGTGAGGGGCGGACGCGCTAGCAGGTCATGATGACCAAGGAAGCCATCGGCCCTTTTCTTCGTGAACGCATGGATGACTGTTCCGCTTAGGCGGGTGACGGTTCACAGAGAGAAACTACGAGATCGCGTAATACGGTGACAGCTCGTAGGATGGGTAGAGCGAAGCGAAACCCATCGATGGCCTGGTTGCGTGACGAAACATGATGAGTCTCGCAAGTGCTCTACTCATCCTGCGAGCTCATGCACGTTCTTCGGCGGCGACCCTCGGGCCTCACTCCCCCGACTTTCAATAAGCGATCAGGCAATCAACGCACAACGGTGTCTTGAATGAAAACCGCACTTGTCTTCGGCGCAACCGGCTTCATTGGCTCGCATTTGCTGCGCGACCTGTTGGACAGTCCCGACTATTCGCGGGTTGTCGCGGTGGCGCGCAAGCCGCTGGCCGTGAGCCATCCGAAGCTCACGGTGCTGATCGGCGATCTCGCTTCCCTGCCCGCACTCAAGCCGCAATTGGTTGCGGACGAGATCTTCATCGCGCTGGGGACGACACGAAAGCACACGCCTGACGAGGCCGAGTACTACAAGATCGATCATGACTATCCGGTGTTGGCGGCCGAGATCGCCAGGGCGAACGGCGCGCGGTCAGTGTTTCTGGTCACGGCCGTTGGCGCCAACGCCGGCTCCAGCGTGTTCTATCTCAGGACCAAGGGCGAGGTGGAGCGGGACATTCTCTCGCTCGATTTCGAGTACACGCACATTTTCCGTCCGTCGATGATCCTCGGCGAGCGCGATGAGGACCGCCCGCGTGAACGCCTCATCATCGCGATATGGGGGGCGCTCAATCCGCTACTCGTTGGCCCGGCCGACCGCTATCGCGGGCTCGCCGGGAACGACATCGCGCACGCCATCGCCAAAGCCGCGCGGCATCAAACGGAGAAGGTGCGAATCTATCATTGGAAAGAGATGGCGGCACTGCTTCGAACGTGATGCAGTCCGAGCCGAACCGGCGCCCTTCACGCACATTTGCCGCGGTCCCCTGCCCCTCTTGCCCGTTTCCTGCTATTTCCTACTCTCGTCGTCCCGACCCAAGACAAAACCCTCCATCCGTTCCAGGGAGCAACAACCATGCGATACCTCCACACCATGCTGCGCGTGCGCAATCTCGATGCCGCGCTGAAGTTTTACCAGGATGCGCTGGGCTTGAAGGAGGTGCGGCGGATCGAGAACGACAAGGGGCGGTTCACGCTCGTCTTCCTGTGCTCGGCGGACGATCTCGAGGCGCTGAAGAAGCAGCCGCCGACGCGCGGCGCGCCGCTGGTCGAGCTCACCTACAATTGGGACGAGGAGACCTATGGCGAAGATCGCTTCTTCGGCCATCTCGCCTATGAGGTCGACGACATCTACGCAACCTGCGAGAAGCTGCAGAAGGCCGGGGTCACCATCAACCGGCCGCCGCGCGACGGCAACATGGCCTTCGTCCGCTCGCCGGACCTGCACTCGATCGAGCTGTTGCAGAAGGGCGACCCGAAGCCGCCGCAGGAGCCGTGGGCGTCGATGCCCAACACCGGCCACTGGTAGGCTCGCGGGACAGGAACAAGCGCTTAGCCCCGGCGTTCACCCTCCAGTGATGCGATTGGAGGAGGATGCGATGGCGAGAGGGCTGTTGCTGTGGATGATCGGCGTGCCGATCCCGGTGATCATTTTGTTGTGGCTGTTCTTCGGCCGCTGAGGGACAGGCTCAATTTTTGCAATGAAAGCTCCGCCGCGTGCGGAGCTTTTTGCATGAGAGGCGCGCCGCAATCGCATCGCGCGCTTTGGGAAATTCGGCTATCACCCGCAACAAGCAAGGATGCCGTGGGAGAGGCCTGATGCCTGACAGCAAGCTGACGATCTGGGGCCGCGCCAATTCGGTCAACGTGCAGAAGGTGCTGTGGTGTCTGACCGAGCTCGATCTGCCCTATGAGCGCATCGATGCCGGCATGAGTCACGGCAGGACGCGCGAGGCCGAATATCTGGCGATGAATCCCAATGCGCGGATCCCGACGCTGGTCGAGGGCGACTTCGTGTTGTGGGAATCCAATTCGATCATGCGCTATCTCTGCCTCGCGCATGCACGCGGCACTCCGATCTATCCGGAGGCGCCGAAGCAGCGCGCCTCGGTCGACCGCTGGCTGGACTGGACGCTGTCGACGGTGCAGCCGGTCGACCGCCCGGTGTTCTGGGGCATCGTGCGCACGGCGCCCGCCGAGCGCGACATGATCCAGGTGCAGCGCGATGCCGACGCCGCCGCCGAGGTCTGGGCGATCGCCGACCGCCTGCTCTCCTCGCGCCGGTTCATGGAGGGCGAAGCATTCACGCTCGCCGACATCGCGCTCGGTTGTTATGCGCGGCGCTGGCTCGGCGTCGAGGGCATCAGCCGGCCGGCGCAGCCGCACCTGACGCGCTGGCTCGCCGAGCTCGGCAAGCGGCCCGGATTTGCACAACATGTCGCACCGCCGATGTCGTGAGCCGCTGGCGCGCCTAAGTTGCGGTGAGAGCGAGATGAATCCGCGTTTCGGCGCAAACCTTCGCCGTCACCTCGGCGCTTGACGGCTACTGTGCATGGGGTTGTTTTCGCGTTTTTGTCTTGGGCCTGGTTTGTCTGGGCCTAGCGCCAGCCGCGCTCGACCAGCAACACGCAGACGATCAGCACCAGGGTCACCGCCGCGGTCGCCAGCCGCGCCGTCCAGCTCATGCCGCGGCCGACCCACCACAGCAGCGCGCAGTACATCACGACGGGAACGATGAGGTCGAGGCGCAGCAGATCCGGTGACATCGATCGGCCTTTAGCGCCTGACGGTGGTGTCGACGCTGATCGCGCCATCGATCTTCACGCAGGTTCCGGTGCCTTCGACCATGACGAAGTGCGGGCCATAGGAGGCGCAGGAGCTTCCTCGGGCCTTGCCGGCCGCGCCCTTCAGCGGCGCGGCGGTCGCGCCTGCCTGCGGCCGCTCGGCAGGCGGCAGACGCAGGGCCTCCGCCGCCGCGGCGGACGTGACGATCAACGAGATCAGAACGAGGAGCTTCGTGCGCATGGCGGCGTTCTAGCCCGGACCGGCGCAGCATGCCATCGGGGCGGCCATATTCTGCGATCAGATGAACTTGATGCCGGCCGATTTGCCGCGGCGCCAGACCACCTGGCAGCTCCGCCCGGTGCGCGAATCGCGTGCGAAGGCGAGCCGGATCACGCCCGGGAGCTGGCTCGTGTCCTCGTCCAGCGTGATCTTGGCACCGGAATCCGAGATGTCCTGGACCAGGCAATGCCGCGCGGCGAAGCCGCCGTCGAGCGTGATCCAGGCGTGCTTCGACAGCAGCTTGCGGGCTGCTCGCTTTTTCGGCGGTGGCATTGGCGAGAGATCTCCCTCCCCAGCGCTACTCAGGGACCCCTAACAAACCGTTGCAATCGCCTCCTGTTCGTCCCCGGATCGGCGCTGTCCACCGGGGCCAAAAGACCGGCCCGACCGGCTTGCCCGGAGGCGGAAAGGCCACTATACGTTCGCCCGCTGCAAGCCGCCGGGCCCTGTTCGGCCGGCCAGCGGCCGTGCCGGGAACAACGGCAGGGCCCTGCGTTTGCTCCCTTCGTCTATCGGTTAGGACGCCACCCTTTCACGGTGGAGAGAGCGGTTCGATTCCGCTAGGGAGCGCCAACAAAATCAATCACTTAGCTCGCTCGCCCCTGTCCGTGTCCAACGTATGGACAATACACACCAAGGCACAGGCGGGCGAACATGACAGCTGTCGAAGTTGTTGGTTGGGCATTGTTCTTGGTCGTCCTGGGCGTAACGCTCAGCTTCGGAAGAGCCCCTCCCAGATAGACGCTTCTCCTCAGCACCATAGGCAGTAGTTCGCGCTCGTTCCGCACCACCAGGAATCGACAATTTGACTCTCGCGAGCGGCGCGTTTCGATGGCGGTATGCCTCGCCCGAAACGCCACACCCCTACGCACGCAGACGGTCGACCGCTCAAGATCACCTTCGGCCAAATGCGGAGCATGGGCGTTAGCGGCGTGCTGGTTTACTGCCACTGCGGTCGTCACATTGCTCTCGACGCCGATCGCTGGCCGGATGAGGTGCGGCTGTCTGATATCGAGCCGCAGTTCGTCTGTCAGGGGTGCGGCAGCCGCGGCGCTGACGTGCGGCCCAACTTCGAACGCGGCAATCCACGGGTTGCGATCATAGGTGTGAAAGAGGTCGGCAACTGAACCTGTCTCAAGCCCGCGACGGCTATCACCTTGCGCCGCAACTTGACTGCAAGCGAGCGAAACTTGTCAGCAACTAGTCGGTTGCGCGCTCGCGTGCCTGGATCTGACGCGAGCAGCAGTTCTGCGTCATTGCCTTGCTGTTCCAGCAGTTCAATTTGCTCTTGAAGGTTGGTCATAAGACTTTCCCCTGTTGATGGGGGAATAGTGTTCCACGCCCTACCGTGACGTGCTGATCAATACAGACCACATCTCGGAGGAAACTAACGGGCACGAGAACCGACCCACCGCCAAACGCGCGTTCGGACGATGGGCCGTCCCGGGTGGATGTCGCAACACCTGGAGTGTCGCGCCACAGACCGAAATCTCAATTCTCTCGGCTGGAGAGTCGTTCCTATCGCCACCGAGGCGGCCTTAGCTCAGGTGTTCCGCTTATAAATACACACAGAAAGAACAAAGAGGGTGCGCTATTTCACACTATCTGTTCTGGGTCGGAGAACTACGGGCTTCCTCTTGTCCGACAAAAGGCCCGCCAGCGTGAACCGGCGGGCCCAGGGAAGTCAGTGCCGCGGATAGGTTGGATCGAGCAGCCTAGCGGTGTCCCAAGTTGCCGAGACGGAGATTACCTGGCAGCCCTCCATCGCACGACGCAAGTAGTCCTGCTTGCCGTCTTCGTAGATTGCCGCAACGGCGCACTTCAGGACGAGCTCGCGCTGATCTCTTGCTTCTATGTTAGCGACCGCAATCCTCGCCAAATTGAAGGCTTCGCGCGCCGCATCGTATTCGCGATAACGTTCGTCAATTCCCAGCCTTTCGCAGACACGCTCCTCCCAGCGCTCCCACTTTCGATAGGCCCGGCCGGCCGGCGCTGGATGCTTTTTCATCCATTCCTTTCGGCGCGCGGCAACTGCATCAAGGGCCTCACTGGCTCGCTTCATTTCATCATGAGTATCGTAGAGGCGCAGGACGGCGGCGCGCAATTCTGGGCTCGAGTCCTCGGGGCCGATCGGGGCGGCTTTTGCTTCCATGGGGATTGCGCTAGACCCCGCAAGCGCTGCACTTCCGACAATCATATTCATAACTGACCTCCTGCTGATCTGCGCCCCGCCCGAGGGAATCCCTCCGGCCGGCGTTGGTTCGCACTCGTTTTTGACTCCCTGATCCGCGCCTGCGGAATTTGTCAGAATCAATGGAGGTGACGAGAATTGACCGGCGCCTGTGGCGCGGATGCGTAGGTTGGTCATGCGTTGGCTTCCTTCGGCTTATCAAGGCCGTCGCCGGTGACAGACCGGCAGCCGGGAGTTGATAACCTGCGAAGCGACAGGCGGCGGCGCTTTTAAGGGTTTCCCCTCTGGACATGGCGCGGCCCTCCCGGCCATAATGGCCAGGTTGGGGCGCACGCCAATGCGCCACCTAATTCAAACCGCCGCCCGACGCTGCCAGGCGTCAGGGCAATTCCTGCCAGGGAATGCGGTCTATAGCTTCGTCCGGGTTATCAAGCCCACCGGACAGCCTGCACCCGATTTGGTTAAAAATCCACCCCTTTCGGGGGCGCTTCGGCGCGTCCACAGGTTGCCGCACGGCTCGCACTCGCGAATCTCAGCGATTTACTCGTAAGATCGTGCGATGGACGCGCACGTTTATTTTGGTTTTGGTCTATCGATCACATCGTTCTTCGGCCGGTATGCCATGCCCGAAATCCAACGACCTATTGCCTGGTCGGGCGTCGCGGCCGGCATTTTTCTGATGACCGTCCCGCTTTGGGGAGCTGAAATGAAACCACCCGCATCTTCGTTGCTCTTTGCGGTTCTCGGCTTTGTATGCTTCGGAATTGCTGCTCATTTGTTTCTGAACCGGGCCAACACATCAGCAGAAATAATTCAGACCGCCACAGCGGTTTCGGCCGCACCCTCGGTCCCAGCAGCAACCCCGCCTCAGCCAACCCGATTGCAGTCCACTGAGGTTCGGCAGCTCTTAGATGGATTGGCCGAATGCAAGAAATTGCTCGACGAGATAATCGCACCCACTTTCTCTAGACTAGAAACGGACATTGCCAATGGGCAAGGCATGATCCCGAACGTTGGAATTGACGGATACGCACGAAGGCTGACCGACTCTCGCGAATCTATTCAGTCCAAGGTCTGGCCAGGCATCGATCAAATCCTTGCTTCTCACTCGAGCTACAGGCGCGAATTGAGCTTCGCTCTTGCGCTGGAGGAAGAAGGCGCAAGAGGCGAGGTGGTACGCGCGCTCGATGTAGCCATAGAAGCCGTCAAGCGTCTCTCCGATCCCTCAAAATTGGAAACGAACAAGCTCATAGAGCCCCAGCTCAGAGACGTGCGAAAGCAAATTGATCCATCCGTCTATCGTTGGATAAACGCCGCACGTGCCAGGATCGATCAAATGATGTTCAATTTGCGAACCAGCAGCGTCACCGGCTTTGAGAACGAGATTCTGAGCCGATGAGCAATCACTGCTTAAACCAGGGAGCTTTCCAAAATGGACTTTCAAAAAGAAATCCATTCGCTTTCGGCAGAAACTTTAGCGCTTAATATCGTATTAGTTCACGTCCTGCGTGAATTAGCCAAAGACCCAGCAATCAAGAGTGCGATTGCGAAAGCTTTTCGCAATTCCTCTGATGTCGCCGAGCACACGGCAATCACCATGGGGAAGAGCGCTTCCGCCGATCATACGGTGAAGGCTCTCCGCATCATCGAGGAGATGAGAACAACGGTCATCGGCGACGAGCGGCCGAGCCCGGGGGTCATCTAGCAGACTTGGCATCGGTATACCTCGCCGGCTTCGACCGGCCGCGGGAAACGTCGATCGACCGCCTGCCGAGGTCCGGCGTCATGCCGAACCGAAAAGTGACCGCGGGATCTGCCACCCCGTACAGATGATACATGTTGGCCTCGTCGACCTTGCGCGACTCCGCCGGGTAGAGCTCAAGGGCTTCGCACTCAGGGCCGAGCAGCTGATTTTTGATGTTTTGAAAGAGCCGCCATTCCCGACTGATCGGCTGGGCATCATGCCGCTCAATGCGGAGCTTGAACCAGCCATCACCGAGCCGGTACTTCAAGACCAAGAAGGTCGAATTTTTCCAGTGCTCCGCCGCACTCTCCACTGAGAGCAAATCAAGCGCGCCTTCACGGGAGCAACCATGCGCCTGCATTAAAAGCGCAATGTCGGCCTCAGAAGGAGGCGGCGACTCGATGCGCTCCAACGGCTCCCAGGCTGCTGTCATTATGCGCCCCTCAACACCCGGCTCAACTCCCTGATCCTCTCCACCCGCTGCTCCCGGCTCAGCGCCGGGCAGCCGTCCGGATTCCACAGATGCTCGAGCTGAAGCCGCGCCATGTGGTCATCCACGATGGTCTGGCCGCCGAGCCGGTAGTAACCCACGCCGGCAGCCCTCAAGTCCGCCAGCTCGCTCATGCCAGCTTCACGCCCCAGAGATTGCCGTACGCTTGCATCGCAGAGCCTGTGTTGGTGACGAGCCCGACCACGTACAACGTCGTTGTCGAGCCCAGGTCGTAGTACCGCAATCCGGTCGGACGGACCGAGAATTGCCCCGTTGCCCACGTCAGATGGTCCGCGAAGGCAGAGCCGCCAGCAGGCGAGCCCTCCAGCGTGTTATCAGTCTGACTGATGCACTGATGCAGCTCAGTGTAAGCCGTCGATCCCTGAGCAGCCCAGACGATGTTTCCCTGTACCAGCCACTTGCCGGCCGTGAACGAGCCGCTAACGACCGTCTTTGCCGCACCGCTTGTGAACGTCACAGCCGAGCCGGCGCCAAGCTGATATTCAACGTAAGAGGGCGATGAGCCAGGAGGCGTCGCCCAAGTCCCATCACCGCGCCAGAAGGTCGAGGAGGAAGCACTGGTGCCGCTATTGAGGTGAGATACACCAAGATCGCCGCTGACTTCACTGGCGAGATCAACAGCCGTTCCGGCCGACCATGTATCGACGCCAGTCCGGCGCACGATCCCAGTGCCGCTCAAGCCCTCGACCGCGGCCAGATCATTCGCAAGGGCGAAGGTTGGATCGTCGGCAGTCCCGGCAGGGTTCGAAATCGTCAGGCCAGCAGCAGGCGCCGCCAGACTGCGCTTGGTGAATGCATCCGCCCCGGTCTGCACCACGAGACCGGCCGACGAGCTCAAAGCGGCGAGCGCGGTCAGCGTGGCATCAAGCGGCTGGTCGGAAATTAGCGAAAACGCGATCGAGGATGTTCCAAACACGATCGGATCGGAGGAGCTGACCTGGTATTCCTTGCCGGCGCTCGCCGAGCCCTCATTGACATAGACCACGCAGCCGCGGACCACATCGTTTGCGCCGTCAGAGTCGACTGCACGCGTCCAGTTGCCCGATGATGCGTTGTAGATGCCGTTCGTCGTCGCGTCGCCCTGGTCCTTCACCAGCACTCGATCGCCGGCCGCAAGGCTCACGCCGTCGATCGTTTGCAGCCCCGAGAGCGCGATATCGGCCGTCGTGGCAGCTCGACAGGGCGCCTTGATGGCGAGGCCGGCATGCGGCGTACTCGACGCTGCCGATGCCGGTCCTTCGCCCACCGTCAGCCCACGGCGGTCAATGATAGCCATCAGGAAGCCACCCGCTTCAGACCACGCAAGCGCTCTCGGTTCTCCTCCGGCGACAGCAGCTTCGCAGCCAGTTGGTCACGCTCAGCCTGCAAGCGGTACGCCTCAGCCCGCAAGCGGTCGCGTTCTGCCCTCAGGTGGTCCGCCGCAGCGGTCATTCGCTCGAGCTCAGTCATCAGGCACGCCTCGGATACAGCGCGGCCAGCTCGCGCTCCGCCAACTGAGCGTTCACGAGGGTAGAAGTCATGCGATGACCGTCACGCAGCCGCACGACGTGGTAGCCGGTGCCGTTCCATTCGACAGCGTAGTTGTCATCCCGGAAGAGCGGTTTTTCGCGTTGCGGTGTCTGGAAGATCCTCACGCCAGCCAGGACGATCGCCGCCTCCGTCGCCTGGGAGACCAGCGCGTCAGCCGCCCAGCTCTGATCCCATGCGACAAGGAACAGCGAGTCCCATTGCGTCAGCGCCTTGGTGCCGGATTTCTGGACCTTTCTCCACGGTGCGGTTTCCTTCAGGTCGTCGGCTTTGAAGTCCTTCGGCAAGCGCACCGTGACCGACTTGCGTGCGAAGCCCCTGTTGTCAATCGTAACGTTCGCGGGGTCGATCTCGGGACACAGGTGACGTGCCTGAGCGGGTTTTTCGGCAGCGGCTAATGCGTTCATGCAACTTCCTTTTGATCATCGAGTTTGTCGAGCAGCGTTGCAAGCATGCGCTCGCTCAGCCGCGTTTCCAGGTCATGGGGCGACTGCTTCGCAGTAACTGCGAATGCTATGTCACCGGGTTTGCCCCAGGAGATTTGTCCAAAACGAGATGTGTTATCGATCTGGGCGAGAGCGAAACCCAGCCAGCCGGACATGCGCCGGATCAATTCCGGAGCGACAAGAGGCGCTGGAAGATTGACGCCCAATTCGGCATAGAGAGAGCAAGTTTTCTTGCCGTGCTTCAGAACGTCCTTGATTGCAGCAACAAGCGCATCCTGCGCCTCTTGCGCCTTCTTGGTCGCGTCCAGCCTTGCGGCTTCGGAAGCCTTCAGCGCCTCAACGAGCTGTCGCGCCTCCGCTGTAGCAGCCTCATGGGCCATCTGCCGATCGCGTCGCGCTTGCTCACCAATCGCCTCGTCAAGAACGACGATATCGACCTCGGCTTGCCGGATATCGTCTTCAAGCTTCGCCGAGACCTTGCCCTGGTCGAGCATCGCTGCACCTCGCTGACGGCGCATGCCATCGAGCTGGCGCAGCTTCTGCGTCTTCTGATCTTCCAGATGCATCACTTGCCCCGGTCGATCGCTTCCAGACGCTGCTTCAGACTCTTCACGGCACGCAGTGCCGAGGCGATGCGTTCGTGGCCGGTCGCCGGGACCGCGGGGTTTCCGTAAAACGCCTTGGGATCGGCCGCAGCCTCTGCTTCCAGGCCGGCGACGTAGTCGTTGGCCGCACTAAACGCTTCCATTGGTTTCTCCTGTGTCGCCAGAGACCGCTGGCGCGGGTGGGATGGTGGTCTGTTCTGCCGGCCGGCTCGCGAGCTGCGCTTGGATCAACGCCATCTGCTCGCGCTCGAGAGCCGGGTTACGGGTGAGCGCATCCGGATCGTCGCGGACCATCTGCCGGATTTCCTTCAGCCGCAGGTCAGTGTTTTGCGTCGGCGAGGCCTGCACAGCCCCCGCTGGCTTGCCGCTCAGCTTGGCTTCGAGCAATGCGAGCTCGATGCGCTGCATTTCATGGTCTGCGGAGTAGTCGTCCGGCCACTGCCGGCGATAGTTGCGGATATCCTCCAGCAAACCATCGCGGGAGTCCAGCTGCTGAGGCTCAGGCTGCCACTTGCCGGAGTTGATCAACTCCCGCTCCTGCAGGCCCATATCCGCAGCGAGGCCAGCAACGTGGCTTTCCAGGCCCAGGCGCGAGGCTTGCTGCTGGAACGCACCCAGCAACTCGCTCTCGTCACCTGAGCCCTGGTAGGCCACACCCCATTGCACGAGCGCGTCTATCTTGTCCGCAGGCACGCCGGCACGGTCAAACACCTTGACGTAGTGCGCAGCCACCGAGTGCCATTCCTTCGGAACGGTCTTGAGGATCTGATGTAGGTTCATTTCTGCGGCTCCGGCTTGGGTTGGTGCAGTGGGCCGCCGGGCTGCTGCTTCAGCTTCTCGTGGTCGACGTTGGCTTGCTGCTGCGAGAGCGTGTAGGCGAGGCTGTAGGTTGCATCGTCGACGGCGGCGGGGTTCTCCATGGCGCCTTGCAGGATGGCCTCGAGCTGGCCGTGTAGCGGCAGCCGAGCAGTGTTCGGACCACCGATGCCCAACGCATGCTCCGCCTTGCCGATCATGAACGCCATCTTGCGTGCGATCTCGAAGTCGCTAAGCTCAGGCATCGGCTGCCTCCGGCTTCACTCCCGCGCGCCACAGCTTGTAGGCCTCAGGCGTCACGATAGGACGCTCAGCAAGCGCCCCGACGATCTGGGCGGGCGTTGCTGCCCGCGGGAGGCCAACGCTCTCAGCGGCGTCTCCCAGGAGGCTTGCAGCGGTCTTCAGCTCGGTCTTCTGGGCCTCTGCGATCAGCTTGTCGCGGGCTGCCAGGTCTTCGGTCTTGTCGACCCAAAGGCCAGCGAGCTTGGCTATCGCCGTCACTGCTGCGACCATGCCCGTTGCCGACTCCTTGCGGCGCGCTAGCTGGCACGCTTCGTTGAGCAGGCCGTACAGGCGATCGAGCGTGATGTTGCGAGCCTCGGCCGCCTCAGCCGAGAGGCGGGCAATTTCTTCCTTCACGCAAGGCATGGCGAGCAGCTGCGCTGCCTGTGACTTGGCCGAGCGCTCGCTGTAGCCCGCGCGGACGGCTGCCGCCGTGCCGTTCTGATCAAGGACGTACTCGCGGGCGAACGCCCGGCGCTTTGGGCTGAGGCCGATGCTGTCGCTCACTGGGCGGCCATCTCCGCTTGCACAGCGCGCCAGATGGCGCGCCGGCAGTAGGAGCTCGTGCTAAGCAGCTCTTTGCCAGCGCAGCGCTCGATGGCTTCCGCGAGGGCGGGAGGCGCCCGGAAGCTGATGGGCTTGCCGAGTTGGTCCGAGCGCTCGTTGTCGTCTTCAAATGTCATCGCATCGCACCAGTTGTATGCGTTATGGTTCGTTTGTTGGACATTGTAGACGGGACGACGCTCAATGCACTGTTTTTATTTGTCTTTCTACGTGTTTATCTGTTCACTTTCCACCTTGTGCGGGTGGATGACGAGGAAGAAGCGCCGACCGACCCAGGCTGCGCACCATGTCCATCGGACGATCGGTTGAGCCAGCAGGCGCTTCAGCTCGCGAGGCGCGGTCGGGCAGAAAATGCGGGTTCTCCCGGCCGTGGCGTTTGTGGACTTCTCAGGCGCTGTTTTCGGCACATCAGCGCTCGACGTTTAGCTTTGTGCAGAGGCTTTCGCTGTGACACCCGTGACGTGACGTGACATCTTGTGACTTTGTCCCGCGTGACATTGTGACGTGACGGGACACACCTCTTTAGAGGTGTCCCGCATGTCACACGCCTGATGAGAGCTAAGCAGCAATCCAAACGACCTCTTCGCCGTTGTGAAGCTCGCCGCTGATCAGATCTTCTGATCGCGCCTTCTCGAGATTGCGCCTCCATGCCTGCCGCTCCGCGGCTTCTCGATCGCCCTCCCCAGTGCTGACATAGCGCTTACGGTGGACATCGCGGGCTGCCTGGACGGTCGTTGCACGCACCGGCGGTCCATCGCCGCCAATTCGGTGCTCGCGGCCGGCGTCAACCATGGCCTCGGTGATTGAGTCTCGCACCAGACGCAGTCCCTTCGGCCACTTCTCTTTGGGCCGCTCCAGCGCCTCCCGCTGCCCGTCTATCGAGGCACAAGGGGTGATCGAACCGACAACGGGAGCCTTTACCGGCTTGTCACTGGAGGTGCGATCAACCTCGACGAAGCTGAGCGTATAATCAAAAATCGGACGCTGGCAGGCGCCCCCCTTATCCTTCTCCTTGATCAGTCTGTAGCCCGACTTCGTTTGGACCGTCCGGAGGATGAAATCCGAGTTGCCGCGCCAGCGGTAACTCCCGGAAATGCCCTTCGTCTCGTCCTTGCCGGGGTGGGCAACGAAGATGACCGAGCAGCCGAACTCATCGTTGAGAGCGCGGCCCAGGCCGAAGCAGTGCCCGGCCACATCGTCGTCATTTAGGCTTTTGCCACCCACTGCGGCCGGCAGTGTATCGATGGTGATCAGCAGGGGCGGCTTGCCATCGTTGCGAACCGTGTCCCTTCGGACTCGAGCGACAAACAGCTGGCGATCCCGCTCCGACGTAATATCTAGATCGGCTTTGATAATGCCCCAGTCCAGATGGGAGAGCTCGACTTGGCCCTCCTTCGCAATCGCACGCATGCGCCTTCGATAGTCGGCTTGCGACTCGTAGACTGCGACCAACACGCGTCCCGCTTTGGCTGGATAAATCGGCCCATCTACCAGGTGCGCGCGGCCGAGGCCCGTCCCGCTGGAAATCGCGAGATTCAGCGCATTGGCGATTGCCGTCTTGCCGGTGCCGGTTGGCCCGTACAAGAATCCTATCTCGCCGCAGCCTATAATCGAACCGCTCTCAAGGTCTTCAATGAGAGGGTTTACATCGTCATCGCTGAACTCCACCCAAGTAGCGACGTCTTCGATACCCGCTGCGTCAGTCTCCCCAGCGCCTTCTTGGGCGTCGTTTAGCCCCTCTTTGATCATCTCATCGACCTCGGCCGGTCCAAAGTGATCGATCAGACCGAGATTATAGGCGTGGGCAAACAGAGCATCCTGAATGTCGAGATCTGCCGACAACAAGCCGCGGCGCTGCATTTCAATGAAGCGCCCCGCCCACAGTTGCAGGATCTTGATGGTGGTGTCGGGATCGTGCCCCTTGAGGTTGCGATACAAAAAACTGAATTCGAAGCGCGCCTCCGCCGGGGTGAGTTCGGCAACGCTTTTCTCATGTTTGACTTTCAGCTTCATCGCTCACCTCCGTAAACGAACGGGGCAAGCGCCTCGGCCATATCAGGCGCGAGCGCGAAGCGCTGAGAGAGATGGTTCGCTTGAACGAAGCGCAGACGTTTGCTATTTTCCGGAGTGATCGAACCGTCGAGCAGATCAGTTGCCGGAACGCCCCGTGCCGCCAGCGCGGGGCTTTCCTTTTGGAGCTGCATCAGGCGGCGACCTCCGCCAGGGTATCGGCTTCACGTGCCTTCACCCACTCGCGTTCGGCCTCTTCGCTAATCCGCACGGCGCCAAGCAGCTGCATCTTGCGCGGCCCCTTCCCGGCCCGCTCAAGCTTGTAATAGAGACTGCGGGAGAACCGCTGCCGCTGACAGAACTCTTCGATTGTATAGGACAACATAGACACACCCTTGTGTTGTTATGGGTGTGCAGAGATTTGAGTGATTTCCGCGCGCCAGGCACGCGAGGATCAGTGATAAAAAATGGCCGCCTATTTCCGCACTAACCGCGGTTTCTTCGCATCGTAGTACCGGCGGCGAAGGGTCTCGAAAGTGACAGACCTATATCGGGCGGTCTTTTGGATCTTTTCAATAGCCCGATCAGTCGCCCGGGTCGGGCCCGCCGCAATCTCCTGATCGACGGCGTTCACGAAGTCTCTCAAAGCAGCGGTAGTCCATTTGGCCGGCCGTCCGCTGTCCGCGAACAGCGCCTCTGCCATGTATTGCGCCAAAAGCTTCCAGTGATGAGGATTGGCTGGATCGAGCCCAAACTCCTGAAAAGCTCGTATCAGCATCTTGTCATTGCGGTAGAGCGTCAGGGCAGCATCGGCCTCCTCTCCTCGACGGGCGGGATCGTAAGGAAGCAGAGCGGCGCCACCCAGGATAGTCTGGCCGGCGGGGCTAGAAGCCAAAACTGCGGCATCCGCGGCACGCTTAGCCTCTCGCCCCTTGGCGTCGGCAAGCCGCTTCCCGCGGTCTTTACGGGGCACCTTCATCCGGTGATGCTCGCAACGTTGCCGGGCTCAATGGCACCAAACCGCGGGGCACCTGCCCTGATGGCGTCTGCAACGTAAGACGGAGCCAGATGGCCATAGTGCTTCTCGACCATGCGGGTGTCGGAGTGGCCGAGGTTCTTGGCAACAACCAACATAGGCACGCCGTTCATGACGGCATGGCTCGCCCAGGTGTGGCGCAACCCGTGGAAATTAATCGGCGGGTCGATCTTGGCGCGTTCGTTGGCCTCATCCATCGGGTCGGCTTGGTGAGAGCGCAACCATTCGCCGCCGCCATCCTTCGCGAACATGGGCTCACTGCCCCGCCGGCCGAGCGTGATCGACTTAAAGAACGCTACCCCGTCCTCGCTCAGAATGATGTGCCGGCCCTTGTTGGACTTCGAGCGCTGGATCTGCACTGTCCCGCTATCCTTATTGAAGTCCGCGACCGTCAGCGCGCAGAGCTCGCCATAGCGAGCGCCGGTCTCAAGAGCGCCGCGGACCAGACGGCGGAAGTCGGGCTCACAGGCGTTCAGGAGCCGTTTGGCTTCGTCGACGGAGAGATAGCGCACCCTCGCCGCTTCGACGCCCTCGAACGGCTCCACGCGGCGCCAGGCGCTGTCCGACGCGACCTTGCCATCGCGCCACATCCGGTTGAGTGAGGCCTTGAGCACGGTCAGAACGCGGTTGGCCGTCGACTTGCGCCGCCGAACCTGCTCCGGGTCGGTGACGTCGATTTCGCGATATTGCTGCTCTTTGCCTGGCTTGGTCCGGATACGCGGTTGAGCCTTCACAAGGCCAGCATGCCACTTCCGGATTTGATCGGTCGTCAGAGCCTCGATCTCGACTGCGCCCAAGGTCGGCAGGATAAGCGCGTCGGCGGCATACTGCGCTTCGCGGCCGGACTTTCGGTTGTTTTCCAAAAATTCGACATAGGACTTGATGGCGTCGGCGACGGTAAGCGGGCCTGTCTTGCCGGCCGCCGTGTGCGCCCGCTTGACCATCCTCGATCGCGCTAACGCCTGCGCCTGCGGAAAGCTCAGGATCTCCACGCCGTCAGCGTCCGAGAAGTCATCCGCGGAGGCCAGCGTTTCCACCTCGTATTTCTGTTCGCCGACGTAGTGACGGGCCACCCACTTGCCGGTACCGCTCAGCGGCTTGCGATACCCGAGATGCAAGCCGGGCTCGAGCACCCGGTAGTAGGGTTTACCCCTGGCCTTCAGGCGGCTCCGCGCGGTGCGGGTCTCGAGGCTGGCGTCGCGGACTGTTCTGGCCATGGGCAAATCCTCCGTGTCCAATCAATGTCCAATAAACGGAGGAAAACGTCAATAGACAAATACGCACTAATGCGCGTATTATCCTAGAAATATGGGGTATTTTGGAAACACGCGGGGGCCTAGAAACACATGCTTAAGACCCTTTCACGGTGGAGAGAGCGGTTCGATTCCGCTAGGGAGCGCCAGTGCGCAGGCGATGAACGCGCCGCATCGGCTGCCACGGCGACCGAACGGCAATTTCCGCTGCTTCCGCATGAACCTCCGCACCGCTCGCCACCGACCAATGTCGGTTGGAACCGGTCCTGGCCCATGGCGCAGCGCTACCCCGAGATTGAAGGTTTGCCCGGCGCGTCCGCACTGACGCCGGACCTTCCGCCATGGCTGGGCCATCCCCGCCCGCATCCGTCGGACCTGCGTGCCAAGATGCTGGAGCACATGGCCCGCGCCGGATCGCGTCCGAAGGCCGATCTCGCGCCGGCCGCGCCGGTGCCGTCAGGCCGGATCGCCCTGGATCTCCTCGGCGATGTCGTCGGCCACGTCATCCTGTTCGGTGTCGTCGCCCTGCTCTTCCAGTCGCGCGTTCCTCTCTATTTGGGGGCGTTCATCCTCCTGACCGACGGCGGTCGCATCGAAAGCGCGCTGGCAGGGATCGGCATCCGCCTCGAGCCCGAAACGATCGGCGCAGACATCGTCAAGCGCTCCGCATTCTGGTTCGGATGGTTCGCGTTGCTGGCCGCCTTGAAAGGCTCCGTCCCCGCCTGGTTCGCGCCGTGGCTGCCGCCGGCGGACTCCTCGTCTTTCCTCGCCGGCATCGCCCTCTTGCTCGCCGTCGTCGAAGCATTCACGGCGCTCACATTGCGGCGCGCGTTGTCGCAACTGGGATTGGAGATCAGCCCGAACGGCCTGACATGGACGACGATCCAGTTCGCCGTGGCCGTCGGCGCATTGGCCTTGCTGGTGCTGTTCGGATCTTCCTAGGCAGCGCGGTTGCTCCACCGCGCCCTCAATGACGAGGTTGTGAGAAAGCCTGCAGCAAAGCGGGTCCTTATGCCGCGCTTTTTTCCTGCGCCGTCGAGGCGCGCATTTACCGGAAATTTACCCCCGCTTTTGAGCGCAGGTATCATTTACTTAGAATCTGAGCGCTACCGTGGAATTACGGGAACGATCCCAAACACGATTGGCGCGCATGTCCGTCACAGAGTTCCTCAGGCAACGAGCAGTGGACGTCGCCGTGAACGGCAGCTACTCGCTGCCGCGCTGGTACGATTGCGAGGGCAAGCTGCGCACCTTCGCTTGCCGCACCAAGCGCGTCTCGCCCTTCCGCATGATCGTGGACGTGCCTGTCGTCGGCAAGGTCGGCGAGCGCCTCACGTCGTACTTCCAGGATTTCGGCGAATTCCAGTGCACCATCAGCGCGACGCTGAAGGCCGGCTTCCTGATGGAGCTGGACATGACGCGGGCACGGCGCGCCTGGATGTCGGAAAAGCTGACCTGGCTGGAGAAAAAGCAAAAGGACGACAGCATCCAGGAGCTGCGGCGTGATGCGCGCTTCGTTCCCCAGGTCTCGCACACCTTCCTGACGCTCGCCGACGGCAGCGCCCACCCCTGCTTCATCATCGACGTCTCCACGGCCGGCGTCGCCATATCCTGCGAGTACGACCCGCCGGTGGGAACCGCGTTGGCCGTCGGCGCCTGCGTCGGGCGGGTCATCCGCAAGTTCGACAACGGCTTCGCGGTCAAATTCGCCGAGAAGCAGGCGCGAGACGACGTGGTCCGCCTCGTTGCGCGCTCGCCGCTGCAGCAATCGGCTTGAGCCGTCCAGCCCCCGCATCGCCGCCCTATCGTCGCCCCATTGCGGGATCAGCTTTTGACGGTCCGTGCCTCACGCCGGACGTCATTTGCGGACTCGCGATCGGGGGACCGGATGGCAGTCAACAACATCACAGTTGAGAAGATTACCTGGGACAGGGTCGGCCGGGTCACCGCGCCCGGACGCTACATGTACACGTTCGGCTGGCTGACCATCACGGCCGGCGATCTGGAGATCTGGAAGCACTACCCACAAGCCGCGTTCACGCTGCTGGCGCAGCCGGGTGATCCGGACACATCCCCGGGCGGCGAGTTCCATCTCGGCGCTTTCGACGTCGCCCCCGAAGCGCCGCCGCCGTTCACCACCCACTGACGGCGGCAAGCGCCGGCCGAGAGCTCGAACAGGGGCGGACGCGCCGGATCGCTTTCGCCGCCCTGCAGGAACTCAAACCGCAATTAGCGGGCCTGCCGGCTGTCCACCTCCGACCTTGCCTTCGGCGCTCCACCGCGACAGATGGAGCAAGCTGGCCAGCGACTCAAAGAAACCTGCGCATATTATTGATCTGGCTTACTAACGTGCTCCGGTCTCGGAATACGCGGCCGTTGCCATGGCTGACGAACTGGTACTGTGATCCAATTGATTACGCTTGTATTCTCCAGCCGGCAGGCGACCGCAGATGAACGGGAGCTGTCGCGCGCGTTAAGTGAGCCGACAGCGAGCGCATGACACATGGTCGCATCGCTGAATGTAGATTAGCGGACCAAGGGAACCTATTTTCGGCGCCGATGTACCTGATCGAAGCGTTGCCCACCGTCATCGGAACTGCTGCCATCGCCCCGGCGCTGCTGATGCTGTGGCTCGTCATCGCCGCCGAAGAGCGACCCGGCCCGCCCGCTCAGGTCTGGACCGCGTTCCTGTTAGGTGCGGCCAGCATCTCGTTGCTGGGCCTCGCCCGAGCCCCCTTCGCCAAGATGGTCGCAGCGCCCGACGACCCCTGGGCGGCGCTGGCCATGCATTCGATCTTCGGCGTCGCGCTGCCCGAGGAGGCGGTCAAGGTGATCGCCATCGTTCTGATCTCCTCGACCAAGCGGCGGACCTTTGCCAATCCGATGGACACCGTGGTCTATGGCGCCGCGGTCGGCCTCGGCTTCGCTGCTTACGAGAACCTGGCTTATCTGGTTCAGCACGCCGAGATGTGGCGCTCGCTGGCCGCCTTGCGCAGCGTGCTGACCGTGCCGTTCCACGGCGCGCTCGGCATCATCGCGGGCGCCTACCTGACGATCGCGCGCGCCGGCACGGCGCTGGGCGCGAACCGCCACCATCGCGACTGGGCGCGCCTCTCCAGCCGCCTCCTGATGCTCGCCGGCCCGCTCGCGCTGCATTCGGCATTCGACTTTCCGCTGCTGACCTTGCAACGGATGCCCGATCTCGATCCGACGCTGCGGATGTGGCTGGGCGCGGCCAGCCTGCTGGTCGGCTTCGGCTCGATCGCCTTCGCGATCCGCCTGGTCCGGCGCGTCGCCCGCCACCACGCCCCCCGGACCGATGTCGCGCGGGAGCGGCTCAGCCAACTCCGCCGGATGTGGGCGCTGTTGCTCGCCGGCGGCGGCGTCGGCTTTCTCGGCCTCGCCTTCGTGCTGACCTCGATCCATCACTGGCTGATCAATCCCGAGCGCAACCTGACGCTGGCCCTGATCCCGATCGGCTTCGTCTCGATCCTGCTCGGCCTCGCGCTTCTGATTGTCACAACCGCGATCTACATTCTCGGCCGCAACCGCATCCGTACCAGCGCGGAAGGTTTTTCCTCGGCGCCCGGCGGCGGTTGATCCACCGCATGGCGAGCGGGCCGCGCGCATACTAGATTGAATACTGACCTTTCGATCTGGAGCCTGCCGATGACATCGCCCGAGGAATTTTCGCGGCTGCAATCCGCCATGAACCAGACGGTCAAGGCGCATTGGAAGGCCTTCCTGTTCGAAGGCATCCTGCTCGCCATTCTCGGCGTCGCCGCGCTGATCCTGCCGCCGCTCGCGAGCCTTGCGATCGCGATCTTCCTCGGCTGGATGTTCCTGATCAGCGGCATCGGCGGGCTGATCGTGACCTATTGGGCGCGCAACACGCCCGGCTTCTGGTGGTCGCTGATCTCGGCTGCGCTCGCCGTGCTCACCGGCATCCTGCTGCTGGCCCGGCCGATCCAGGCCGTGCTGACGTTGACCATCGTGCTGGGCGCCTACTTCCTTGCCGAAGGCGTTGCCACCATCATGTACGCGCTGGAGCACCGCCGCGAGTTGAGCAGCCGCTGGTCGTGGCTGCTGATCTCGGGCCTCGTCGACATCGCGATCTCGTTCATGGTGATCACGGGGCTGCCGAGCTCTGCGGAATGGGCCATCGGCATCCTCGTCGGTATCAACCTGCTGTTCGGCGGCGCCAGCCTGATCGGCATGGCGCTGGCGACGCGCAACAGCAACACCTGACGCGCCCCGTCGCCTGCTGCGCCGATTGGGGGGTGACAACCCTCGAACGGCGCGCTATATGGCCTGCCATGATCACCGTCGCCACCAGCTATTTTTGGTATTTTAGCTACGACAGCTCGCTGGCGGCAGGAGGATCGCGCTCAATCTGAAATATTGCAGCAAACGTCCGAACAAGCCGCCAGACCTGGCGGCTTTTTTATTGGCCGGCAGGTTCGAAACAAACAGGAGCCCGCCGTGCTGAGCACGACCGACGATCTTCGCATCCGCGAACTGAAAGAACTGAGCACCCCGGACGAGGTGATGCGGGAGGTCCCGCGCACGCTCACCGCTACCCGTGTGGTCATGGCCGCGCGCAATGCGATCCATGCCATCCTGAGCAGCCAGGACGACCGTCTTCTGGTCGTCGTCGGCCCCTGCTCGGTGCATGATCCCAGGGCCGCGCTCGATTACGCCGAGCGCCTCGCCAAGATGCGCGAAGACCTCGCCGATCAGCTCGAGATCGTGATGCGGGTCTATTTCGAGAAGCCGCGCACCACGGTCGGCTGGAAGGGCCTGATCAACGATCCCGACCTCGACGGCAGCTTCGACATCAACAAGGGCCTGCGGCTGGCTCGCAACGTGCTGTCGGCGGTGAACAATCTCGGCCTGCCCGCCGGCACAGAGTTTTTGGACATGACGACGCCGCAATACATCGCCGACCTCGTGTCATGGGCCGCGATCGGCGCGCGCACGACCGAGAGCCAGATCCATCGCGAGCTGGCGTCCGGGCTGTCGTGCCCGGTCGGCTTCAAGAACGGCACCGACGGCAATGTGCGGATCGCGGCAGATGCGGTGAAATCAGCATCGCATCCGCATCATTTCATGGCCGTCACCAAACTCGGCCGCTCGGCGATCGCCTCGACTGCCGGCAACGAGGATTGCCACATCATCCTGCGCGGCGGCAGCAATCCGAACTACGATGCGACAAGCGTTGCGGCGGCCTGCAACGAGCTGACCAAATCCGGCGTCGCGCCGCTGGTGATGGTCGATGCAAGCCACGCCAATTCGAGCAAGAAGCCGGAGAACCAGCCGCAGGTCGCGGCGGACATCGCCGGTCAGATCGCCGGCGGCGAGAACCGCATCATGGGCGTCATGATCGAGAGCAATCTCGTCGCCGGCCGCCAGGACGTGGTGCCGGGCAAGCCGCTCGTCTACGGCCAGAGCATCACCGACGGTTGCATCGACTGGCCGACCACAGCCACCGTGCTCGAGCAGCTCGCCGACGCGGTCGAGGTCCGCCGCAACAGCCGTCGCGCCGGTTTGCACGAGCGGTCGGCATAGCCCGTCACAAAATCGCGGTCGCTCTCCTCACTTCTCCCCGACGGGGAGAGGTGAGCCCCTCAGCAGCCGCGGCAGATGCTCTTGATCTTCTTGTCGAGTGCCTGGTTTTCCTTGCTGAGCGGATCGTTCGGATCGCTCACAGTCTTCTCGTTCGGCACGTCCGAGAGGCGCGGCTGGCGATGGCCCACGGGAGCCTGTGGCACAGATCCCGAGCTGGCGCCACCCGACGTCGATCCCTTGGGGCCGGTCTGCGCAATCGCCGCGCCGCCGAGCAAGGCCACAAGCGATGCTGCGAGCATGATCTTCTTCATATCCGATCCTCCATTCAAGCCGCCGCTTCCCACCGCTCAGGTCTCAGGCGGATAGAGATGAACGTCGCCGCAATAGTCGACGATACGATAGCTCTTTTTCGATTCCGCTTCACGTGCATCGGCTGCGGTATTTTGCTCCGCCAAGACATAATTAGGCCCCACGGGCGATTTGCCGGCGCCGCCGGGAATGTCGATGACATAGTCCGGCTGACACAGCCCTGACACCCGTCCGCGCAATTGCCGCATCAAGTCCTGCCCCTCGGCCAGCGTCGTGCGCAGATGCGCCGTGCCCGGCGCGAGATCGCCGTGATGCAGATAATAGGGCTTGATCCTGCATTCGACGAAAGCTCGCATCAAATCCGATAGAGCGGCGATGTTGTCATTGACCCCGCGCAAAAGCACGGACTGGCTCACCAGCGGAATGCCGGCCTCGACGAGCCGCGCGCAGGCGGCGCGCGCCGGCCCCGTCAATTCGCGCGCATGGTTGGCATGCACGGCCACCCAGGTGGTCGCGCCCTCGACCTTGAGCGCCGCAACCAACTCGTCGCTGATGCGGGCGGGCTCGGCCACGGGCACGCGGGTGTGAAGGCGGACGATCTTGACGTGATCGATGGCGGCGAGGTCGGCCATGACCTCTCCCATCCGCCGCGGCGACAGCATCAGGGGATCGCCGCCGGTCAGGATCACCTCCCAGATCTCGTGATGCGATCGGATGTAATCGATCGCCGCGCGGTAGGCACTGTCCGACAGCGCGCTCTCCTTGCCGGGCCCCACCATCTCGCGGCGGAAGCAGAAGCGGCAATAGACCGCGCAGACGTGAACGAGCTTGAACAAGACGCGATCGGGATAGCGATGCACGATGCCTGATACTGGCGAGTGCGGATGATCGCCGATCGGATCGGCGTTCTCGCCCGCCTGCATCTCCAGCTCCGCGGCGGTCGGAACGAACTGACGGGCGATGGGATCGTCGGGATCGGACGTGTCGATCAGTTCGACCAGCGCCGGCGTGATCGCGACCGCATAGCGCGCAGCCACGCGCTCGAGCGCGGGCAGCGCTGCGGCCGGAGCAAGATGCTCGGCCACAAGTTCCGCCGGCTCACGCAAGGTACGGGCAAGATTGGTCTTCGTCATGTCTCACTAGACGTTTCATTTGCTGGCGGTGTCCACACCACCTGGTCAATTCGCGATGCGCCGCTCGCCAGCATCACCAGCCGGTCGAAGCCGAGCGCGACGCCGCTCGCCTCCGGCATTGCGGCAACTGCGGCCAGAAAGTCCTCATCCAGCGGATAGGCTTCGCCGTAGCGGCGCTGCTTCTCCGTCATCGATTCCGTGAAGCGTTTGCGCTGCTCCTCGGCGTCGGTCAGTTCCCCAAATCCGTTGGC
The DNA here is from genome assembly GCF_056429085.1 of Bradyrhizobium sp. CFUWI. Lineage (NCBI taxonomy): Bacteria > Pseudomonadati > Pseudomonadota > Alphaproteobacteria > Hyphomicrobiales > Nitrobacteraceae > Bradyrhizobium > Bradyrhizobium sp. CFUWI. The sequence continues at coordinate 154,949 of NZ_JBWJZE010000008.1, read as the reverse complement.
TAGCTCGACGCCGCACGCATAGACTTCAAAGCGCTCGGCCACCCTGGGATCGTCCGCCTTGACGCGCGCCAGCGCCGCCTCTGGAGATGGGTATTCGAACAAGATGGTCAAACGCCCCTGCCCCAGATGCGGCTCGACATGCTCGACCAGGACCTTGCTGAAGATGTCGGACCAGGTGTCGTCGTCGGCTATCCGAACCCTTCCGTCGGCCGCCGCCGCGAGCGCGGCACGGTTACCCTCGCCGCCCGAGATTGTCGACAGCAGGTCGATGCCAGCGAACCGCTCGAAGGCGCCCGCGACCGTCACAAGCTCCGGCTCGGCAAAGGGATCGGCGGTCCGGCCGCGGAAGCAGAAGGTCCTGATCCCGGTCGCCTGTGCGGCCCGGGCGATGACCACCACGGTGTCGGCCATGATGGCGTCATAGGAGGCGCCTGCCCGATACCATTCCAGCATGGTGAATTCAGGCAGATGCAGGTCGCCGCGCTCGCGGTCACGGAACACCCGGGCGAGCTCGAAGATTTGCGTCTCGCCCGCCGCCAGCAGCTTCTTGCAGGCGAATTCGGGCGACGTCCGCAAGTAACGGCTGGCGCGGCTGCCGTCCGGCCGCATCAGCTCGGTCCGGGGGGCGTGCAGATGGGTCTCATTGCCCGGGGAGACCTGGAGAATGGAGGTTTCGACCTCGACAAAGCCCTGCTCGGCGAAAAAGCCCCGTATTGCTCCGGTAATGGCCTCCCTTGCCCTGAGGAAGGGCCGCCGGTCGAGGTGGCGGTCGGGCGACCAGAACGGTGAGATCGGCTTGTCCCCAGCCATTAACCGACCGCCCCTGGCGTGAGCAAAACGCTGGCTTCTAACGGCAAAATCAGTATGTTGCGGCCCGAAACGGGCGCCGAGGTCCGATTTGAGGCCCCAAGTCCCCCATCGATTTGACCACGTCCTGGCCGGTGCCGGGCCAAGCAAGCAGGAAATATCACTTTGAGAGTCATCGCCAGTTCTATTCGCAAGGGCAACGTGATCGAGCAAGACGGCAAGCTTTATGTCGTCGTCAGCGCCGAGAACATCCATCCCGGCAAGGGCACCCCGGTCAGCCAGATCGAAATGCGCCGAATCTCGGACGGGGTAAAGATCTCCGAGCGCTACAAGACCACCGACCAGGTCGAAAAGGCCACCATCGAAGAGCGCAACTACACCTACCTGTATGAAGACGGCGACGGTTTCCACTTCATGAACCCGGAGACCTACGATCAGGTCCAGGTTCCCAAGGACGTCGTCGGCGATGCCGCCGCTTATCTCCAGGAGAGCATGACGGTCAAGCTGTCCATGCACGACACCAACCCGGTCTCGATCGCGCTGCCGCAGCGCGTCACGCTGGAAGTGGTCGAGACCGAGCCGGTGACCAAGGGCCAGACCGCATCGTCGTCCTACAAGCCCGCGGTGCTCTCCAATGGCGTGCGCACCACCGTGCCGCCGCACATCTCGGTCGGCACCCGCATCGTGGTGATGACCGAAGACGGCTCCTATTCCGAGCGCGCCAAGGACTGACGGGAACCAGAGCGGTCGCAACAGGTGGCGCCGGGGGGCGAGACAGTGGTTGGGAAGGGTTTCCGCTTCGTCTCGCAACTTCTGGCGTCGCTTTCGCTCTTCACGGCCTCTGCTCTCGCTGCGGATGAATTCCGCAGCCCCTCGCTCACGGCTCTGCGCGTCGACTGGCGCGCAGCGCTCGACCAGTTCCGCACCGAAATCAATAGCCGCCCACGCGTCGCGGAGGATTTCGCCTTCGCGCCTCGCCGCTCCGTGCCGCGCTACGATCCGCGCGCGACGCCCGCACTGGTGCAGCTCAACGCGGTCTCCTCGCGCTTCTTCACCGGCATCACCCGCAGCCCGGTGCCCGTGCTGCTGCCGTTCGACGCCGCCGCTTACCTCGATGGGCAACGCAGCGGCGCGCCGGCGACGCTCGCACTTTCACGCTACCAGGCGGACTTCAATCCCGTCGACATGTTCGATGCCGGCCCCGCCGGCTACAGCGCGACCTTCTCGCTGGAGCCCGGCGCCGGCGACGGCATGCCGGCCCGCGTGTTCGCACGGCCGGTCGAAGTGCAGATCACGGGCTCGGCGCTCGTCTACGACATCGCCGATCCCGCGGGGGGCAAGGGCGAGCCGGTCAAGCCGCTCGCGACGCTCTATCCGGACCTGCGACGATTCATCCGCGAAGGCTATATCCGCTACGCCTTCACCCGCTTCGGCGTCGCCTATGTGGTCTCGATCCAGTGCCTCGACAGCGTCGCCAAGCCGAGGCGGCTCGCCTGCAAGGAAGCCTATCCGGTCGCTGAGCGCTTCCTGAAGGCTCTGCGTGTCGCCGGCGGCCAACGCACGCGGCCATTGACGGACATTGCCTCGAACGTGCTCGATCGTCCGGCGCAGCGTTCGCCGGACTTCACCTACCGGCCAAGCGGCGACATCATCCCGAACACCGGTTACCGCAAGCAGGGCGGCCATCCCGACGTGATGGTCTATGCCCAGATCCGCTTTCCTCTCGAAAAGGCACCCGCCTTCGTGCGCTCGCAATCCTACGGCAAGCGCGACAGGAGCGATGGTCCGACCGCCTATCCCTGGCGCGACAATTTCTGCGAGTCCCGCAGTTTCGAGGTGTGGCAATGTGCCGGCGGCTACGGCCACCAGGGCGAGGACATCCGGGCCGCGGACTGCCCGCCGCCCGGTGAAGGCCGCGAGCCCTGCGATCCCAAGCGGCGCGCCGTCGTCGCCGTGCGCGACGCGATCGTGATCCGCGGAGCCAAGGACCAGGCCGCGACGCTTCAGGTCAACAGCCGCACCGAGCACATCCGTTTCCGCTACATGCACATGAACCCGCATGCGATGAACGCCGACGGCGTGCTCAGCGGCCGCATCGTTACCGAAGGCGAGAAGATCGGTGTGATCTCGAACTATCTCGACCATCCCGCGGGAACGTCGCTGCACCTGCATTTCGACGCGCAGGTGTTCACACGGGACGGCTGGATCTGGGTCAGCCCCTACGTCACCTTGGTCTCCGCCTATGAACGCCTGATCCGCGCCCGCGGCCGCGAGATCGGCCCGGAGATTGCGGTCACGGCGCAGCCGGTCGCACACGCTTTGCCGGACGACGTGCTCAAGCCGGATCTGCGCGAAGGATCGAGCGGCGAGGACAACTGACGGCTTGCCCGCTCCGTGGCCGGGCAGTGCAGGAGCTGTTGTCGCGCACACCGCCGGCTCCAACGAACAAAGGACAGGGTTGATGAGTGTCGGACTGATCGGTCTTCTCGATGACATCGCAGCGATCGCGAAGGTGGCGGCGGCCTCGCTCGACGATATCGCGGGCCAGGCGGCCAAAGCGGGCGCGAAGGCCGCCGGCGTGGTCATCGACGACGCCGCCGTCACGCCGAATTACGTCATCGGTTTCGCCTCGAAACGCGAACTGCCGATCGTCGGCAAGATCGCGGTCGGATCGCTGCGCAACAAACTGCTGATCCTGCTGCCGGTAGCTCTGCTGCTTGGCTATTTCCTTCCTGCCGCCGTCACGCCGCTGCTCATGCTGGGCGGCGTCTTTCTCTGCTACGAGGGTGCCGAGAAGGTGCTCGAAGCCGTGATGCCGCATCACGCGCACCATCACGAAGCCCAGCTCGAGCCGATCGCGCCGGATGCAAGCTCGGTCGAGGACGAGAAGGTCGCGAGCGCCATCAAGACGGATTTCATCCTGTCGGCGGAGATCATGGCGATCACGCTGGCGGCGCTCCCCGTGGGCAGCATCTGGACACAGGCGCTGGTGCTGGCGCTGGTCGGTTTCGCCATCACGGTCGGGGTCTACGGCGTGGTCGCCCTGATCGTGAAGGCGGACGATGCCGGCCTGGCCCTTGCGCGTTACGACAGCGCCTCCTTCATTGGTGGCGCGATCCGCTTGCTCGGGCGCGCGCTCGTCCGCGGCATGCCCGCCTTCCTGGCGGTGCTGAGCACCATCGGCACCGCCGCCATGATCTGGGTCGGCGGCGGCATCATCCTGCACGGCATCGAAAAATACGGCCCGCCCGCGGTCGGCCAAACGGTCCATGCCGCGACCGAGGCTGCCGCGCATCTCCTCCCATCAGTTGCCGGTATCGTCGAATGGTCGGTCGAAGCCGCCATCTCGGGCGTGCTTGGGCTGATCATCGGTGCACTTGCGATTCCGGCCGTCGAATACGGACTCGCACCGGTCTGGAAACGGTTGAGGCGATCGCGGGATCGAGCCTCTTAGCCGCATCCGGACGATGCGCGCGAGCTAATCCAGGAATGTCGTGAGCTGCGCGCCCTCATCCGCCACGAACACCGCGATCAACTCCGCCGGCTCGGTCATGCTGGCATTGGCGGAGACCAGGTGCGTCGAGCCCGGCGGCTCGAAGAACGACTGGCCGACGCCGAACGTCTCGACCGGGCCGCCGCCGAGCTGGGAGCGGATCTCGCCCTTGGTGACGGTGGCCGTCACCGAGCCTGCGTGACGATGTGGCCGCGAAAATCCGCCGGGACCGTAGGAGACGCGCACGATGGTGACGCGCTTGCCCGGGACGTTGGGCAGCGCGTAGGAGCCGATCGGCTCGACCTTGTCGAGCGACGAGCCATCCGCAGCACTGGCGCAGAGCGGGGCCAGTGCGCCGGACACAGTGTCCATCGTCACAGGAAGCGCTTTGCCGATCGCCAGCGCGCAGGCGAGCCCCGCGACGACGGCGAACACCGTCGAACCTGACGGCGCCGGGCGTTGCGCGACGGAAAAGTTCATTGCTGTCATCGTGACCTCCCCGCGCGCCGATCAGGATGCCGCAACATTCGCGGCCGCCGGCCGCGACGCCGGCGTCCAACGAAATGCGGCACCAAAACGGTTCCAGACGTTGATCGAGGCGACGGCCGAAGTCAGGTACATCAGCTCGCTCTCGGAGAATTCCCGGGCGGCTTCGGCGTAGACTTCCTCGCTGACGCCGTCCGGCAGCAAGGTCAACGCCTCGGCCCAGGCGAGCGCGGCACGCTCGCGCGGCGAGAAGATCGGCGCCTCGCGCCAGACCGCGACCAGATGAAGCTTGTCGACGGGAACGCCGATCCGCTCCGACAGCAGGACGTGGTGCTGTACGCAGAAGGCGCAGCCGTTGATCTGCGAGGCGCGCAGCTTGACGAGCTCGATCAGCTGCTTGTCCAGGCCGGCCTTGCCCGCGAGCTGCCCCAGCGCCAACACCGCATCAAAGACGTCGGGCGCGATCGTCTTGAAATCCTCGTATTCGCTGCGGGCATGGGACATTGCGGCTCACCTCGTCTTATTGTAAGTGTCCTTATATCTTATAAGAGCTCTGATATGTCGCGCAAGACGGCTGTCGCCGCAAGATCGAAAACTGCCCGCAAGGAACCTGCCGACGACGGCACGGTGCGCGTCCCCGCTCCCGGCGAAGGCAAGCGCGGCGAGCAAGGCTATCTCGGCTATCTGCTGCGCCAGGCTCATGCCGCGGTCCGGCTGACGATGGAGCGGGCCCTCGCCGATCTCGGCGTTACCTCGCCGCAATTCGCCGTGCTGACGATGCTGAAGGCCTATCCGGGTCTGTCAGGCGCCGACGTTGCCCGCCTCACCTTCCTAACGCCTCAGACCGTCGGGGTCATCATCCGCAATCTCGAACGTGACGGCGCGATCGCGATGACGCCCCATCCCGTTCACGGCCGCATCCAGCAATGGACGCTGACGCCGCGCGGCGCCACGCTTCTGAGAGCCTGCCGGGAGCGCGTGATCGAATTGGAGAAGCGCCTTGCTCGCGGCCTGGATATGAAGACGGAGACTGCAATCCGGCGCTGGCTCACCGGCATCGCGACCGAGCTACAAGAGGATTAGTCTGGACGGCTCCGTCCCGCCTTCTGCGACCCGCAGGACCCTACCCGCCCTTCAGCGCATCCTTGACCTCGCCGTCGGGCCAGGCCTCGCCTGCGGCGATCACCCGCACGCGGGTTCTATCGGCAGCATTGACCAACACATGCGAACTCACCTGGTCGCGGCTCGGCTCCAGGTGCAGCTCGGTTTCGGGCTTCCAGCTCAGCGTGGTCGCGAGATCGCCGGGAAAGATCTGCCATTGCGATCCGTCATCGAGTTCGACGACATGGCTCTCCGCATGCGTGCGTATCTTCATTCGAGCCCGACTTCCTGATGAACGGAAGTGGCCCCGGCACTCAGGCCGGGGCCTATTCCGTCAGTTGTTGTCGTGATGAATCACGGTCTTTTCGCGATTGCCGAATTCATCTTCCTTCTTGATCACCGTGGTGCGATCAGAGGGCTCGCGCTCCCTGATCACGGTGGTGCGGTCGCGATCGCGCTCCCGCTCGCGATATTCATGGGATTGACCGACCGTCACGCCGGCGCCGACCGGACCGACGTGAACGCCGACTTCGTCAGCGCACACGGGAGTCGCGATGGCGGTAATCATTGCGGCGGCAAACAGATATGTCCTCATATTCTTCTCCTCATATCGTGCGGAGGGAATGCGGGACTGCGACAGTTTGTTCCGGCGGAACAGGACCATGGGGCGACACCAAATCATGCAACGGCTGTTCCAGGAACCGACTCACACGGGCCATGTTTCCGGCTAGAATGTGCAGATGAAACACGCTGATTCCTCGCCCCATCAAACCCGCCGCGCACTTCTGAAATCCACGCTGGGCGCGGCCGCCGTGCTCGCGTTACCCGCGAGCGTTCACGCCGCGCCTCCGGGCTTCGAGGAATGGCGCGAGAGCTTTCGTGCACGTGCGCTGGCGAAGGGCATTTCCGCCGCGACCTGGCAACGCGTAATGGGACGGGTCGAACCCGACATGAGCGTGTTCAAGCAGATGCGCAGCCAGCCTGAATTCCACGAACAGATCTGGCAATACATCAATCGCCGCGTCTCCGACTGGCGCATCATCAACGGCAAGATCGCGCTGAAGAACAATGAGGCGCTGCTTGGGCGCATCGAGCGCGATTTCGGAGTCGAGCGCGGCACGCTGCTGGCGCTGTGGGGCGTCGAGTCCGCCTATGGCGATCCTCTGGTGCAGCAGAACCACATGACGCCGGTATTTCCCTCGCTCGCCGCGCTTGCCTGGAACGAGCCGCGCCGCAAGGCCTATTGGGAGACCGAGCTGATCAACGCGCTGCGCATCGTCGATAAGGGCTGGAGTACGCCCGAGGAGATGAAGGGCTCCTGGGCCGGCGCGATGGGGCATTCGCAATGGATGCCGGAAGTCTGGCTCAATGTCGGCATCGACTATGATCGCGACGGCAAGGTGTCGCCGTTCGGCAAGCCCGATGACGCGCTGGGATCGACCGCAAAATATCTCGTCAATCGCGGCAAATGGCATCGCGGCGAGCATTGGGGCTACGAGGTGCGTGCGGCCGGCAATATGAGCGGCAGCCGCAGCTACGCGGCCTGGCAGGCGGCCGGCGTCACCCGCGCCGACGGTGCGCCCTTCCCGCAGCCGAACGCATCCGCGCAGATGTGGACGCCGGTCGCGGGCGGGCCGACGTTCCTGCTGGGACCGAATTTCTACGCGGTGAAGAGCTACAACCCTTCGATGAACTATGCGCTGGCGATCTGCCATCTCGGCGACCGCTGCCTCGGCGCGCCGCCGTTCATTCAACCCTTCCCCGGCTCCGAGCGCGCCCTGACGCTCGCCGAAGTGCAGGAGATGCAGACGCGCCTGACCAAAGCCGGCTTCGACACCGGCGGCACCGACGGCCGCGTCGGCAACGACACCATGAAGGCGGTCAAGGACTTTCAGCAGCGCGCAGGCATCACGCCGGCCGACGGCTATGGCGGGCTGAAGGTGCTGGCGAAGCTGCGGCAGGGGTCGTAGGCCAAGACCCTCTCCTGCCGTCATTCCGGGGCGCGCCACTTGGCGCGAGCCCGGAATCCATTTCACTACGTTGTTTGCTGCACGATGGATTCCGGGCTCGCGCTTCGCGCGCCCCGGAATGACACAAGTGGTCAGTGCCGGTACTGCGGCTCCTCCGCATCCAGCTGACGCCGGATCGCGGCGAGATGCAGCCGTGCGGATTCGCTATCGCCCTCGCGCATCTGCCGGTAGGTCTCGGCCGCAACCGCGGGATCGACCGGCAGCACCTTGCGTCCCGTCGACATCGCAAGCACCTGCACCTCGGCAGCGCGTTCGAGGTAATAGAGGTCGTCCCAGGCCTCCGCGATGGTCGGGGCCAGCACCATCACGCCATGATGCTTCATGAAGACGATATCGGCATCGCCCACTGCCGAGGCGATCCGCGCGCCTTCGCGGTTGTCGAGCGCGAGGCCGTTATAGTCGCGGTCCACGGCCGTCCGGCCATAGAATTTCAGCGCGGTCTGGCCGGCCCAGATCAGGGGCTCGCCCTCGGTCATCGAAAGCGCCGTGGCGTAGGGCATGTGGGTATGGAACGCGACCTTGGCGCGCGGCAGCAGCCTGTGCATCTCGGCGTGGATGTAGAACGCGGTCGCCTCGGGCACGCCCTCGCCGTCAAGCACGTTGCCGTGGAAATCGCAGATCAGGAGCTTGGACGCGGTCAATTCCCGAAAGGCGTAGCCATAGGCATTGACGAGGAACAGATCGTCGTGACCAGGCACGACGGCCGAGAAATGATTGCAGATGCCTTCCTCAAAACCGTTGCGCGCCGCCATGCGGAAGCAGGCGGCCAGATCCTCGCGCGCGGTGCGGATCGCATCGGTCGCAAGGTCCGGCCGGTTCGAGCGGAATGGCGCGGGCGCGGGTGAGGAAGCATGAAGGCTGTGCGCCATGGCGAAGGGCACCTCTGTCGGTCGGGAGCTATTCGTGTTGTACAGCGGCCGCGCCTGCGCGTCAGCCCCTGCGCATGCCACCCTGCCCTGCGCGGCTCAGGCCCGCCGCGGCACGCCCCCGGCGTTCATGCCGCCGTCGATCGCGAGCTCGCTGCCGGTGACGTAACGCGAGGCATCGGAGGCCAGATACAGCACGCCGGAGGCGATCTCCGCGGCATGGCCGGCGCGGCCGAGCGGGGTTGCGACCTTGGCCCGTTCCTCCGGATCGATCGGCGCGTTCTGGCCGGCGCCGGTCGCCCCGGTCGGGATCTTGCCCCAGATCGGCGTATCGATGATGCCGGGATGAACCGAGTTGACGCGGATGCCGTCGCCGGCCGCCGCGCATTCCATGGCGATCGACTTGGCGAACAGCCGCACGCCCCCCTTGGTCGCTGAATAGGCAGACAGACCGGGCGCGCCGCGCAGGCCCGCCAGTGAAGACATCATGACGATCGAGCCGCCGCCATGCTTGCGCATCAGGGGAAGGCAATGCTTGACCGAGAGAAAGACGCCGTCGAGATTGATCGCGATCTGCTTGCGCCAGTCGGCGAGCGTCATGTCGACGATCGAGGGCACGGCAATGCCGATGCCGGCATTGGAGACCATGATATCGAGCCGGCCGTAGCGCTTGGCGATCTCAGCGACGACCTCGATCCAGCGCTCCTCGCTGGTGACGTCCTGCGCCAGGAAGATCGCCTTGCCGTCAGCCTTTGTCACGCGCTTGGCGAGCTCGGGCCCGCGCAACTCATCGATGTCCGTGATGACGACGGTGGCGCCCTCGCGCGCGAACAGCTCGACGATGGCCTCACCGATACCGGAGGCCCCGCCTGTCACCAGCGCGACCTTGCCCTCAACCTGCCCTGCCATGTTCACTCCCTTTTCTTGTTGTTTGAGACGTTATCTTTCACGCATGATCTTTTCGGAAAACCGCTTCACACTTTTCCGGATCATGCGTCATCTAATCACGGACGGCCCCTGGTCCGGTAGCGCGACGTCGACGACGCGGAATTGCACCCGCTCGGCGCCCTGATAGCGGTCGACCGAGAGCGAGCCGGCGACATGCAATTGCTGGCCGCGATTGGCGAGCAGCGCGTTGCCGAGCTTCTGGCCGACCGAGCGGAATGCGATGCCGTTGACGATGGCGCCGTCGCCCGACTTGAGGCGCAGCCTCAGGTGAGCTTGGCCGACCTCGTCGGCAAAGATGAGCTGGTGCGCCGGCAGCGCCAGCACGGGCTCCGGATTGCCGCTGCCGAAAGGCCCGGCGCGGTTGAGCGTCGCCGCGAGCTCCGTCGTCACCGCGCGCGCGGAGACCGCGCCGTCGATATAGAGCTCGTTGACGTGGCGGGCCTCGGCGACATCCTGCGCCAATGCGTTCTCGAGATAGGCGCGGAATTCGGCGAGCTTCTCTTTCCGCAGCGTCACGCCCGCGGCCATCGCGTGCCCGCCGCCCTTGAGCAGAATGCCGTCGGCCACCGCCTGCCGCACCGCCTTGCCGAGATCGACGCCGGCGATCGAGCGGCCCGAGCCGGTACCGATGCCGCCGGGCTCCAGGGCGATGGCGAAGGCGGGCCGCGAGAACTTCTCCTTGAGGCGGGAGGCGACGAGGCCGACGACGCCGGGATGCCAGCCTTCGGAGGCCGTGATGATGACGCCGAGCTTGTCCTCCAGCCCGATCGAGGCCAGCGCCTCGGCCTCGGCCTGCGCCTCCGCGGCCTGCTCGATGACGCGGCGCTCGCTGTTGAGGCGGTCGAGCTCGGCCGCGATCCGCGCCGCCTCGACGCTGTCGCCCTCCAGCAGCAGCCGCACGCCGAGATCGGCGCGGCCGATGCGGCCCCCGGCATTGATGCGCGGGCCCAGCATGAAGCCGAGATGCCAGGCCTCCGGCGGCCCGTTGAGCCGCGCCACGTCCATCAGCGCGGTATGGCCGACATGATCGCGCCGGCGCATCGCGATCAGGCCCTTGGCGACGAAGGCGCGGTTGAGGCCGATCAGCGGCGCCACGTCCGCAACCGTGCCGAGCGCGACGTGATGCAGCATGCCGAGCAGATCCGGCTCGGGCATCTCCGCGCTCCAGAAGCCACGCTGGCGCAGCTCGCGATTGACCGCCACCAGCGTCACCAGCACGAGGCCGACGGCGGCGAGATGGCCAAGGCCCGAGAGATCGTCGAGCCGGTTCGGATTGACCAGCGCGTCAACCTCCGGCAGCTCCGTGCCGGCCTGGTGATGGTCGATCACAACCACGGACAAGCCGAGGCGCTTGGCTTCGGCGAGCGGCTCGATGCTGGTGGTGCCGCAATCGACGGTGACGAGCAGCGTGGCGCCCTTCGCGGCGAGCGCACGCACCGCTTCGGTATTAGGGCCGTAGCCCTCGAAAATGCGGTCGGGAATGTGGATCAGCGGATCGAGCCCGCAATGGCGCAGGTGCCAGGTGAGCAGCGCCGCCGAGGTCGCGCCGTCGACGTCGTAGTCGCCGAAGATCGCGACCTTCTCGCCTTTCGCTGCGGCATCCGCGATCCGCTTGGCGGCGGCCTCCATCTCCGTCACCGTGAACGGGTCCGGCAAGAGCTTGCGGATGGTCGGATCGAGGAAGTCCTGGACTGCATCGATATCGACCCCGCGGCCGGCCAGCACCCGGGCCAGCAGCTCCGGGAGCTGGTGCTGCTGCACGATCGCAAGCGCCTTGGCCGCGCCGCGGGCATCCAGCCGGTCGCGCCAGAGCTTGTCGGTCAGCGAGCGCGCGACGCCGAGGAACGCCTGGGGCGCTTCGACAGGCAAGGCGGTGGCAGGCGGCGTCATGTATCGCAGTTGGTTTGAGGAAGCCGCAGCCGACGAGGTCGCGCCGGTCCGGCTTGCGGAACGATTGACCCGGAATCTCCGGGCATTTGCAATCTCCGCGGCGCACAAAGCGGTGGATTGCCGATTTGCTGCGCCGAGTGACTATCATTTGGGCAATCCGCCGAACAGCAAATTAAGCAGGCGTTAGGCGGAATCTTCGAAAAAGAATCGTATTCGATCTGTAATTTGTAGTTCCGGGTTCGTTGCAGATCAGACCTCATTGCCAAGGGATGCCCCCGATGTCTGCTGCGCTGGGTCTGAAGGCCAAGCCGATCGCCACCGAACCCGCTGAGGACGATTCCGATATTTCCGCGCTGATCAACCGCCTCACCGCGGAGGTTAACCAGATCGCGGTCGACAAGACCAAGTCGATCCAGCAGATCACAAACCAGATGAAGATGCTGGCGCTGAACGCGCTGATCGAGAGCTCGCGCGCCGGCGCGCAAGGCGCGGGCTTTGCCGTGGTGGCGCAGGAGGTGCGCGGCGTCGGCCAGCAGGTCGAGACCATCGCACGCGAGCTCGAGACACAGCTGACGAAGCGCACCGGCGACCTCGTCTCCTCGATCGAGCGGATGAGCCAGCGATCGCGCGGCGAGCGCATGATGGACCTGTCGCTGAACGCCATCGAGCTGATCGACCGCAATCTCTACGAACGCACCTGCGACGTGCGCTGGTGGGCGACCGATTCCGCCGTGGTCGATTGCGCGGCCTCCCCGAGCGCCGCGGCCGTCTCGCATGCCTCGCAGCGCCTGGGCGTGATCCTCGGGGCCTACACCGTCTATCTCGACCTGTGGCTCTGCGACCTCGACGGCAACGTCATCGCCAATGGCCGGGCCGACCGCTTCCGCGTCGTCGGCCAGAACGTCGCCCACACCAAATGGTTTCGCGAGGCGCACAGCTTGCGCTCCGGTGACGATTACGTCGCCGGCGACGTCGAGAACCAGCCGCTGCTCGGCAACGCGCAGGTGGCGACCTATTGCGCCAGTGTCCGCGCCGGCGGTCAGGCGAACGGCGCCCCGATCGGCGTGCTCGCCATCCATTTCGACTGGGAGCCGCAGGCTCGTGCCATCGTCCAGGGCGTGCGCGTCGGCGACAGCGACAAGGCGCGCGTGCTGCTGGTCGATTCGAATATGCGCGTGATCGCGGCGTCCGACGGCCAGGGCATCCTCAGCGAGCGCATCTCGATCTCGCTGAACGGCCAGCGCTCCGGCTTCTATCACGACCGCAACGGTTCGCTGATCGCCTTCCATGCGACGCCGGGCTACGAGACCTATCGCGGGCTCGGCTGGTACGGCGTGATCGTCTGCGGGGCCTGAGCTCGCAGGCCGATTCAAAAACGCGAAAACAACCCCATGCACAGTAGCCTGGGGGTTGTTTTCATTACTGTTTTGCCATCGCCATACGACCTCACCAAAGCGCGTTGACACGTCGGGCAAAACAGTCGCGGCGATGTCCAACATTCCCCGGCAGGCGCATGATCGGCGGGCTCGTCGTTCATCCAGGACGCTTGCCGGCCGCTGCCATCTCCGCCGCGAGCAGCACCGCGGCGCGGCTGGCGCCGATGGAAGCAATGCCCTGCCCTGCGATGTCGTAGGCGGTCCCGTGCGCGGGCGTGCAGATCGGGAATGGAAAGCCGCCGAGCAAGGTCACGCCGCGATCGAAGCCCATCAGCTTCATCGCGATCTGGCCCTGGTCGTGATACATCGTCAGCACCGCATCGAAGGCGCCGGCCTTGGCGCGCAGAAACACCGTATCGGCCGGGAACGGTCCCTCCGCGGCAATGCCCTCGCGCCGGCCGGCCGCGACCACGGGCGCGATCACGTCGATCTCCTCACGGCCGAAATTGCCGCCGTCGCCGGCATGCGGATTGAGACCGGCGACCGCAATGCGCGGCCGCGCGAAGCCAGCCTTGCGCATGCAGGCATCGGTCAGCTCGAGCGCGCGATGGATGCGCTCGCTGGTCAGCTTTGCGGCCACGTCCTTCAGCGGAATGTGTGAGGTCACCCGCGCGTTCCAGAGCTGATCAAGCACGTTGAATTCGCTGGCAGGCGTCTTGAGGCCGACCACCTCGGCGGAGAACGCGATTTCGTCGTCGTACTCGGCGCGCGCAAGCCGCATTGCCTGCTTGTTGAACGGCGTGAAGCAGACCGCATCGACGCGGCCATCGCGGCCAAGCTCGAGCGCGTGCCTGTAATTGGTCAGCGCGAATTTTCCGCCGACAAGGGTCGCGGTCTTCGGCTCGACCTCCCTGGGATCGAGATGGCCGAGGTCGACGAACAGCGCCTCGCCCGCTGCCGCGCGAAGGTCGGCGCCCTGCTTCACCGTCGTCAGCGCCGGCTTGACGCCGGCAACGCGCGCGCCCTCGTCGAAGATGCGGCGGTCACCGATCACGACGAGCCGGCTTCGGGCGCGGATGTCATCGTGCCCCACCAGCTTGGCCGTCAGCTCGGGGCTGATGCCGGCGGGATCTCCCATGGCCAGCGCAATCAGCGGCTTTGCGGTCATATGATCACCTTCTCCTGGCTTGTCGCATCGGCCGTGGGGGATGAGGGTTTGCGCCAAAGGCGCGCGAGCTGCAGCACGAGCGGCAGCAGCAGGAGCGCGATGCCGGCCACGATCAGGCATGTCACCAGCTTGTTGGCAAAGAAGATGCCGAGGGATCCCTTGGACATCAGCATTGACTGCCGGAACGCGTCCTCGGCCTTGTCGCCGATGACGATGGCGAGCACGAGGGGCGCCAGCGGATAGAACAATTTCTTGAAGAGATAGCCGACGACGCCGAAGCCGAGCATCATGACCACGTCGAGATAGGAGTTCGAGACGGAATAGGCGCCGACGACGCAGATGATCACGATCAGCGGCGCGATCACCGCGAAGGGAATCCGCATCAAGGCGGCGAATACCGGAACCGTAAGCAGCACCAGCACGACCGCGACGATGTTGCCGACATACATCGAGGCGATCAGGCCCCAGACAAAGTCCTTCTGATCGACGAACAGCATCGGCCCGGGATTGAGGCCCCAGATCATCAGCCCGCCCATCATGACCGCCGCGGTCGCCGAGCCTGGGATGCCGAGCGAGAGCATCGGCAGCAGCGCGCTGGTGCCGGCGGCATGATCGGCGGTCTCCGGCGAGATGATGCCTTCGACCTCGCCCGTGCCGAAATATCGGCCGCGGCGCGAGAACCGGCGTGCGATGCCATAGCTCATGAACGAGGCCGCGGTCGGGCCGCCCGGAGTAATTCCCATCCAGCAGCCGATCGCAGCGCTGCGCAGCAGCGCCACGCCATGCCGCGGCAGACGGCCGACCGCACGAAACACCTCGCGCCAGTCGATCTTCGAGGACACCGCGCGGGCATGAAACTCCTCCTCGACCGCGACCAGCAGCTCGCCGATGCCGAACAGGCCCATCACCGCGACGACGAAGCTGACGCCCTTGACGAGCTCGTCGATGCCCATGTTGAGGCGCACGCTGCCGGAGACGGTGTCGATGCCGATCGCGGCGATGGCAAAGCCGATCGCGAGCGCCACGACCGTCTTGATCGGCGCTGCGCCGCCCATGCCGACGAAGCTGGCAAAGGCCAGGAAATAGACCGCAAAATATTCCGCCGGGCCGAAGGCGAGCGCGACCTGCGCCACCCAGGACGCCAGGAACGTGATCAGGACGACACCGATCAGGGCGCCGAACGCCGCCGAGCCGAAGGCGGTCGCGAGCGCCGTGGTCGGCCGGCCGTCCCGCGCCATGGGATAGCCGTCGAAGGTGGTCGCGACCGACGACGGCTCGCCCGGAATATTGAACAGGATCGAGGTCACGGAGCCGCCGAACAGCGCGCCCCAATACATGCTGGAGAGCAGGATGATCGCCGACACCGGCTGCATGCCGAAGGTCAGCGGCAACAGCAGCGACACGCCATTCGGCGCGCCGAGCCCTGGCAACACGCCGACCAGAATGCCGAGCAACACGCCGACGACCATCAGGGCCAGATGCGGCACGGTGATCGCGATGGTGAAGCCGTGCAGGAGCTCTGCGAGATTGTCCATCGGCTTCTCCGTCAGAACCCGAGTGCGGCGGCGAGCGCACCGTGCGGCAGGCTGACCTGGAACATGCGCTCGAACACGACATAGAGCGCCAGCGAGGTTGCCCCCGCCATGGCGAGCGCACGGGGCACGGATTGGTGCCGCGGGATTGCCAGCACCGCGAAGACATAGAGCGCCGAGGCGACGTACATCCCAGCCAGCGGAATCGCGCCAACGAAGATCGCGGCCGGCACGAACAGGCCGGCAAGCCGGCGCAACTCGAGCTGTGTGATCGCGACCGGGACATTGGCCAGGGACGCTACCGGCAGCACGCCCCGCACCAGATTGTAGAGGCTCCCGAGCACGATGATGATGCCGGTCAGGAACGGAAACGTGCCGGCCTCGACGCCCGCGCTCGACCAGCCGATGCCGTTGTCGAGGCTGGAGATGACGACGGTAACGCCGAAACCTCCGGTGAGGACGGCAGTGGCGAGTTCAAGCGCGCGACGTGAGATCATGACGTAGAACCTTCGAAGGCCAAACGGTCCCATGTGACAGCGGGAAGCCTGCCGAACGATCACGGCCTGCATGGTTCGAGACGCCCGCGTTGGCGGGCTCCTCACCATGAGGGTCAGACATTGCGCCGCAAAGCCCGACCTCATCCTGAGGGCCCGCCGCAGGCGGGCGTCTCGAAGGATGGCCGCAGGCGACCTGCCCGCCCCGCCTCACTTGACGAGCCAGCCCTGCTCGCCGGCGACCTGCTTGACGTGCTCGAGGTCCACCTTGATGAACTTGTCGAACTCGGCGCCGGTCAGGAAAGTGTCGACCTGGGACGTCTTCTCGATGTAGTCCTTCCACTCGGGCGTTGCCTGCACCTTCTTCATGAGGTCGACATAGAACGCGGCCTGCTCCGGCGTGACCTTGCCGGGCAGCCACACCGTGCGCGGCTGCTCATATTGCTTGATGTCGAGGCCCTGCTCGACGCAGGTCGGAACGTCGCTCCAGCCTTCGGTCGCGGTGACCTTCGGCCCCTGCGGCAACCGCTTCGGGCTGAACACGCAAAGCGGACGCTGCGTGCCGCCGCGCCATTGCCCGAGGCTCTCGCTGGGATTGTTGACGTGGGAGTCGAGATGTCCGCCGGCAAGCTGCACGGCGGTCTCGGCGCCGCTCTTGAAGGGGATGTAGGTCAGCTTGACCTTGCCAACCTTCTCGATCATGCGCGTCAAGACTTCGTCGGTGTCCTTGGACTGCGCGCCGCCCATTTTGAACTCGCCCGATGCCGCCGCCTTCAGATAATCGCCCGCATTCTTGTAGGGCGAATCCTGCTTGACCCAGAGCAGGAACTCGTCCTGCGCCATCGCCGCGATCGGGGTGAGATCGGTGTAGTTGAAGGCGACCTTGGAGACGAGCGGCTGCTGCCAGGCGTTCGAGGTGCCGAAGATCACCTTGTAGGGATCGCCGGCCGACGCCTTGCCGTAGACGTAGCCTTCGGCGCCGCTGCCGCCGCCCTTGTTGACGACGACGATCGGCTGCTCCGTCAACTTGTGCTTGGTGATGATGTTCTGCACCGCGCGGGCGAGATTGTCGGTGCCGCCGCCCGGCCCGGCAGTCGCCACGAACTCGATCGGCTTTTGCGGTTGCCAGGCACTGAGCGCCGGCATCGTGCCGGCGAGCACGGTCGCGGCCGCGGAGAGCAGAAATGTTGACGTCCGACCCATGATTTCCTCCAGCTGATTTTTGTCTTCGTATTCTTATCTTTGGTCTTGTCGTATCGACGTCCGGTCAGGCGACGCGCTCCTCGCGTCTTGCCGAGCCCAGGACGATTGCGCCTTCCTTTGCGAGCGCTTCGATCTGCATCTGGTCGAACCCGTGCTCGGCCAGCACCTCGCGCGTATGCTCGCCATAGACGGGAGCCCCCGATCGCACCTTGCCCGGGGTCTCCGAGAACTTGACCGGAAGCCCGATCGTCTTCACAGGTCCGAGCGTGGAATGCTCGACCTCGACGACCATTTCGCGCGCCAGAGTCTGGGGATCGCTGAGCGCCTCGAGCATGTCGTGCACGGGTCCGCACGGCACGCCCTTCTCGTCCAGCGCCGCGAGCCAGTGCGCCCGCGATTGGGTGCGGAAGCGCTCGCTCAAGACCGCTTCCAGTTCTCTGAGATTCGCCATGCGGTCGGCGCCGTTGACGAAGCGGGGGTCGGCGGCCAGCTCGCTCGCGCCGAGCGCTTCCAACATCAACAGCCAGTGCTTCTTGTTGGCACCGCCGACCACGAGCCAGCCATCCGAGGCTTCGAACGCCTGATACGGCGCGTTGAGCGGATGGGCCGAGCCCATCGCGCGCGGCGCGGTGCCTGCGGCGAGCGCGATGGTCGACTGCCAATAGGTCTGCACCAGCGCGGCCTCGTAGAGCGAGGTCTCGACCCACTGCCCCTCGCCGGTCTTGAGACGGTGCGCGTAGGCCGCGAGGATGCCCATGCTCGCGAGCAGGCCGGCGGTGATGTCGGACAATGGCGGGCCGCATTTCACCGGCGGACCGTCGGGTCGTTCGCCGGTAAAGCTCATGATGCCGCTCATGGCCTGCGCGACGAGATCGAAACCGCGGCGATGCTTGTAGGGACCGGTGCGGCCAAAGCCCGACAGCGAGCAATAGATCAGCGAGGGATAGTGCTTGTGCAGCTCCTCGTAACCGAAGCCGAGGCGCTCCATCGCGCCGGGCGCAAAGTTCTCCACCAGCACGTCGGCGTCCGCGATCAGCCGCCGCAGCACCTGCTTGCCGCCCTCGGTCTTGAGGTCCAGCACGATGCCGCGCTTGTTGCGGTTCATCATCAGGAAGGAGGCCGCCTCATCGCCGATCTTCGGCGGCACCGAATGACGGGTGTCGTCGCCGTTCGGCGATTTTTCGATCTTGATGACGTCGGCGCCCATGTCGGCGAGCATCAGCGTGCAGGTCGGCCCGGCCATGACATGGGTGAGATCGACGACCTTGAGGCCGGCGAGCGGTCCCGAACGGCGCGAGGTGGATTGCGAGCTTTGCATCGGGGCGTCCTATTGGCCACGCCATTGCGGCGCGCGCTTGTTGAGGAAAGCATCGAGCCCTTCGCGAAAATCCTGGCTCGTGTAGCACATCAGGATGAGGTCCTCGCCTTCGTCACGCGTCAGCCGCCGCTGCAGGCGCGCGACCGCCTGCTTGGTCGCATTCAGCGTCAGCGGCGCGTGGCCGGCGACGAGCCGGGCGACCTCGCCGGCGCGGCGGTCGAGAGTTGGGAGATCCTCGACGATTTCGCCGAGCAATCCGACACTCGCGGCCTCCGTGGCGTCGACGAGACGCGCGGTGAAGATGATGTCCTTGACGCGCGCAGCGCCGATGAGCGCCGTGAGACGGCTGACATTGGACATCGACAGGCAATTGCCGAGCGTGCGGGCGATCGGAAATCCGATCTTGGTGCTCTTCGTGCCGATGCGCAGGTCGCAGGCTGCGGCAATGCCGGCCCCGCCGCCCGTGCAGAACCCGTTGATCGCGGCGATGGTCGGCACGCGGCACTGCTCCAGCGTGGTCAGCACGCGATCGATCCGGTTCTCGTAGTCGATCGCGTCCTGCGGTGTCCTGAATTCGCGGAACTGGTTGATGTCGGTACCCGAGGCGAAGGCCTTGTCGCCGGCTCCGCGCAGCACCAGCACCTTGATGGTCTGGTCGCGGTTGGCCTGCTCGCAGATCGCGGCGAGCCGTTCGTACATCGCGAAGGTGAAGGCGTTGCGAGCCTGCGGGCGGTTGAAGGTGATCCGCCCGATGCCGTCGTTGCATTCAAAAACGAGGTCGTCCGTCGCCGCCGCCAAGTCCATTTCCTCATGTCCTCTTGTTTTTTGCATTTTTGAATGCAAAATTCGCGATTAGCAAGCTGGAACTGCGATTTTTCGACCAAACACTCCGGTTTTGCATTCAAATTGGAGCGCCGATCCCATGCTTCACGAGGATGTCGTCAGCCGTATCCGCGCGATCCTGCTCGACGGCGAAATTCCGCCGGGCGCCCGGATTCCCGAGCGCGAGCTGTGCGAGCGGCTCGGGATCTCGCGCACACCGCTGCGCGAGGCGCTCAAGGTGCTCGCCGCCGAGGGACTCGTGCAGCTCTTGCCGCATCGCGGCTCGCGCTCAGCAAAACTGACCGACAAGGACATGCGCGACCTGTTCGAGGTCTGCCAGGGCCTGGAGGCCCTCGCCGGCGAACTCGCCTGCGAGCGCATCACGGACGCCGAGATTGACGCGATCGCCGCCGCGCATGCAGCCATGGTGGAGCATTATCGCGACGGCGACCTGATCCAGTACTACCGCGGCAACCGCGCCATTCACGAAGCCATCGTCACCGCAGCCGGAAACCCCGTGCTCGCGGGGCTCTACACATCGGTGACAGCACGCATCCGCCGCGCGCGTTACGTCACGCCGATGACGCCGCAGCGCTGGGCCCTCGCGGTGAAGGAGCACGAGGCGATCCTGAACGCGCTGCAGAGGCGCGACGGGGCCGGCCTCTCGCATATTCTGCGCGCGCACTTGCGCCACAAGCGCGAAGAGGTGCTGCAGGCGGGCTTTGCCGAGACGGAAGGCAACGATCTCACGCTGAAAATTGCGTGACGTGCAATTCCGCGGACGGACGCATCCGCGAACCAATTCTACTTGCTAGCTTGTCGTAAGCGGCGCAGCATGGCTTCTGCCGACCTCCGGCCGCGTGGCCGCTGAGGTCGGTCGCAACGCGCGAACAATCGCGCAAAGCGAGAGACAAAAGCGGAGGAAACGCATGACAATCGATGTCTCACGTCGATCCCTACTCGCACTTGGAGCCAGCCTTGGAGCCGGCCTTGGAGCCGGCCTCGGTGCCAGCGCGATGCTCGGCAGCAGCGCGTTGGCGCGAGCTCCCAAGCTCGGCACCCAGACGCCGTACTGGCACCGCTTCGTTCTCGGCGATGCCGAGGTGACCGTCGTGTCCGACGGACCGCTGCCGCTCGGCGATCCTTCCGGGACCTTCACCGGCGTTCCCAAGGAAGAGGTCAAGAAGATGCTGGCGGACAATTTCCTGTCGCCGGACAATGTCGTGCTCGAACAGAACTCGCCGATCGTGAACACCGGCGACAAGCTCATCCTGTTCGACACCGGCATGGGTTCATCGAAAATGTTCGGCGCCAGCACGGGCCGGCAGCAGAAGAGCATGATGGAAGCCGGCATCAAGCCGGAGGACATCGATGCGGTGGTCTGCTCGCATGCCCATATCGATCACATCGGCGGCATCGTGGATGCCAACGACAAGCCGCTGTTCCCGAACGCGCAGATCTATATCTCCCAGAGCGATTTCGACTTCTGGACCGACGAAGGCAAGCTCGGCAGTCCGGCCAAGGACTTCGTCGTTCACGCCCGCAAGAACCTGCTGCCGGTTCGCGAGCGGATCAAGTTCTTCAAGGACGGCGAGGAATTCCTGCCCGGCGTGCAGGCGATCGCGGCGCCCGGCCACACCGTCGGCCACACCATCTTCATGGTCAGCTCGGCCGGCAAATCCTTTGCCTTCCTCGGCGACCTCTCGCACCATTCCGTGCTGCTGCTGGAACGGCCGCGCATGGAGTTCTCCTACGACACCGACCCCAAGCAGGCCGCGGAATCGCGGGTGAAGTTGCTCACGATGCTCGCGGCGAACAAGACGCCGGTGATGTCCTATCACTTCGCCTGGCCGGGCTACGGTCATGTCGCCAAGGCCGGCGAGGGATTCCACTATTATCCCGAACCGATGAAGATGACGCTGTAAGCCGGCAAAATCACATCCGGGCGGCGCGAGCCGCCCGCATGATGGGCCGCCCGCGCATATTCATCCGAGGACGCCGGCTAACACCCCAGCCTGTCGGCGATTCCGCCAAAGTCCCTGGCGACGATGTCCCAATCGCCGGTCGCCTCGAAATCGACCTTCTGCAACGGACCGTATTCCGTCGGCCGTGCCACGAACGCGGTCTTCAATCCGTTCTTCTGCGCGGCCGCGAGATCGCCGTTGTGGGCGGCGACCATCATGACCTCGTCCGGCCTGAGGCAAAGCAACTTTGCTGCGCCGAGATAGGCCTCGGGGTCGGGCTTGTAATGCTCGAACAGCTCGGCCGACATGATGAGGTCCCACGGCAGGCCGGCGAACTTCGCCATGTTGGTGAGCAGCGCGACGTTACCGTTGGAGAGCGGCGCGATCACGAATTTTGATTTCAGCCGCGTCAGGCCGGCGACGCTGTCCGGCCAGGGATGGAGGCGGTGCCAGCCCCTAGTGAGGTAGTCGAGATCGGCCTCGGTGAGGCCCTTGATCGCGAACTGCGCGACCAGCTTCTCCAGCGAGCGGCGGTGCAGATCATCGAGCATGACGTAGCCGCGCTCGGGATGCTGGCGCACGTCGTCCATCGAGGCCATGTACATGCCGCGCCAGCCGTCGACCAAGGCAGTCCAGTCGGCGCTGATGCCGCGCTGCTTGCTCCACCACATAAAGTCGGTGATCAGGCTGGTGCGCCAGTCCACAACCGTGCCGAACACGTCGAACACGAGGGCTCTGACGGCGGAGAGATCGGACATGGGCGCTTCCCCTGTTGTTCTTGTTGTCATTCCGGGGCGATGCGCAGCATCGAGCCCGGAATCCATTTCGCGTCGGAGTCTGCCGCCCGATGGATTCCGGGCTCTCGCTTCGCGAGCCCCGGAATGACGGCAGTTGGCGTGCCTGGCTCAGTCCAAATGGAACTTGGCCAGCTCGCGATGCTCGGCCTTGATGTAGCGCACGGTGCCGGTGACGGAGCGCATCACCACCGTCTCGGTCTCGATCACGCCGTCCTTGCGGAACTTGACGCCCGAGAGCAGCGAGCCCGTGGTGACGCCGGTGGCGGCGAACAGGCAGTCGCCGCGCGCCATGTCCTCGATGCCGTAGATCATCTTGGGATCGTTGACGCCCATCTTGGCGGCACGCTCGCGCTTCTCGTCGGAATCGAGGATCAGGCGGCACTGCATCTGGCCGCCGATGCAACGCAGCGCCACGGCGGCGAGCACGCCTTCCGGCGCGCCGCCCGTGCCGAGATACATGTCGACGCCGGTATTGTCAGGATCGGCGCAGTGGATCACGCCGGCGACGTCGCCGTCGGTAATCAGACGCACGGCGGCGCCGGTGGAGCGCACGCTCTCGATGATGCTGGCGTGGCGCGGACGGTCGAGCACGAGAACGGTAATCCCCTCCGGCTTGACGCCCTTGGCCTTGGCGAGGCGGCGGACGTTGTCGGCCGGGCTCGCATCGAGCTCGACGACGCCCTTGTCGTAGCCGGGACCGATCGCGAGCTTCTGCATGTAGACGTCGGGAGCGTGCAGCAGCGTACCGCCGTCGGCCATCGCCATGGTGGCGATCGAGCCCGGCATGTTCTTGGCGCACAGCGTGGTGCCCTCGAGCGGATCGACCGCGATGTCGACCTCGGGACCGGCCTTGAGGCCGACCTGCTCCCCGATATAGAGCATCGGCGCCTCGTCGCGCTCGCCCTCGCCGATCACGACGGTGCCCTGGATCGGCAGCTTGTTGAGCTCGCGCCGCATGGCGTCGACCGCGGCCTGGTCGGCCGCCTTCTCGTTGCCGTGGCCGCGCAGGCGCGCCGACGACACTGCCGCCCGCTCCGTCACCCGCACGATCTCCAGCGTCAGGATGCGCTCGAGCAAGGCTTGCGGCGGGACTGAAATATGGGTCGACATCGGCTAACTCCTTCAAACCGGTTCTGGACAGAAGTTCTCTGCCCACATCAATTCGCAACGCCCACGATTCGTTCGAACGAACCGCCTCAGTTCTTCTCGATCCGGATCACCTGCGGCCGTCCGCTGATCACCTTGTCCTTCTGCACGGCAGCGAGGGCGCGGCGCACGGCATCCTCGTGCGTCGCATAGGTGATCAGGATGACGGGCACGGGGACCGCCTTGCCGTCCGCCGGCGCAGCGCCGCCATTGGGATGTCGCTGCACGATCGACTCGATCGAAATCTTCTGCTCGGCAAGCCGCGTCGCGATCGCAGCCGCGGTGCCGGGGAAATCGCGCGCCAGAAGACGAATGTAATAGCCGCCCTCGTGGCGCTCCATCGGCGCCTTCTTGGTGTCGCGCAATTGCGCAATGGGCCGGCCGAACGGATTGGCGCGGATCCCGCGCGCGACGTCGGCGATGTCGGCGACCACTGCGGATGCCGTCGCGGCGCCGCCGGCGCCCGGGCCGACCAGCGTGATCGGCGGAATGCCCTCGCCGTCGATCGTGACCGCATTGGTGACACCCATCACCTGCGCGATCGAGGAGGATTTCGGCACCATGGTCGGATGCACGCGCTGCTCGATGCCCTTGGCGGTGCGCACCGCAACGCCGAGCAGCTTGACGCGGTAGCCGAGATCGGACGCCGCGCGCAGATCTTCCGGCGCGATGGATGAGATGCCTTCGACATACACCGCGCTTTGAGCAACTTTCGTGCCGAAAGCGAGGCTGGCGAGAATCGCGAGTTTTTGCGCGGTATCGTGACCATCCACGTCGAATGACGGGTTGGCCTCGGCATAACCGAGCCGCTGCGCGTCCTTGAGGCATTCGGCGAAGGACAGCCCCTCCTGCTCCATCCGGGTCAGGATGTAATTGCAGGTGCCGTTGAGGATGCCGTAGACGCGGTTGATGCCGGTTCCGGAAAGCCCCTCGCGCAACGTCTTGATGACGGGGATCGCGGCGCCGACGGCTGCCTCGAAATTCAGCGCACCGCCGTGCTTTTCGGCTGATTTGGCCAGTTTGAGGCCGTGCTTGGCCAGCAGCGCCTTGTTGGCGGTGACGACCGACTTGCCGGCGTTGAGTGCGGCCTCCACCGCCGACAGCGCGGGATCGCCGGCGCCGCCCATCAGCTCGACGAAGC
Source organism: Bradyrhizobium sp. CFUWI (assembly GCF_056429085.1). Taxonomy (NCBI): domain Bacteria; kingdom Pseudomonadati; phylum Pseudomonadota; class Alphaproteobacteria; order Hyphomicrobiales; family Nitrobacteraceae; genus Bradyrhizobium; species Bradyrhizobium sp. CFUWI. Next base: position 130,367 of record NZ_JBWJZE010000008.1, on the reverse strand, counting down.
AATCGATGCCGGGATGGGTGGCCAGCGCCATCGGATCCCTGGCCCATTCGACGCCACGCAGATCGACGCCGCGCTTCTTCGCCTTCGAGCGCGCGGTGACGGCGACGACGCGGATGCCGCGGCCGCTGCGGCCCGCGAGCACGCGCGCCTGCGTTTCGATCAAACGGACCACTTCGGCGCCCACGGTGCCGAGCCCCGCTATGCCCACTTTCAGGGGTGCAACCATGATGTCTTAGAAAACCTGCCGAAGAGAACTCAACGCCGATTGGCGAGCGGAACGACGTTGTGCAACGTTTCGATGCCGCTTTCAAGGAAGCGTCGCACGCCGCGCGCGGCCTGCCTGATCCGTTGCTCGTTTTCCACCATGGCGATGCGGACATATCCTTCACCATGCTCGCCGAAGCCGACGCCGGGCGAGACAGCGACGCCGGATTTCTCCACCATCAGGGTAGCGAACTGCATGCTGCCGACGCTGCGGAAAGCCTCCGGCAGCGGCACCCAGGCGAACATCGAGGCCTCCGGCGGCGGGATCTCCCAGCCGGCACGGCCGAACGATTCCACCAGCGCATCGCGGCGCTTGCGATAGGTGTCGCGCATCTCCTTGATGCAATCATCCGGGCCGTTCAGCGCCGCGGTCGCCGCGACCTGGACCGGTGTGAACGCACCGTAATCGAGATAGGATTTGACGCGGGCGAGCGCGGCGATCACGCGCTCATTGCCGACCGCAAAGCCCATGCGCCAGCCGGCCATCGAATAGGTCTTCGACATCGAGGTGAACTCGACGGCGACGTCCATCGCGCCCGGCACCTGGAGCACCGAGGGCGGCGGGTTGCTCTCGTCGAAGTAGACCTCGGCATAGGCGAGATCGGACAGGATCAGGATCTCGTGCTTCTTCGCGAATGCGACGAGGTCCTTGTAGAAATCGAGGCTCGCGACATAGGCGGTCGGGTTCGACGGATAGCAGACCACGAGCGCGAGCGGCTTCGGGATCGAATGGACGATCGCCCGTTCGGCCGCCTCGAAGAATTGCGGCGTCGGCTCGGAGGGCACCGAGCGGATCACGCCGCCCGCCATCAAGAAGCCGAAGGCGTGAATCGGATAGCTCGGGTTCGGACAGAGGATGACGTCACCGGGCGCGGTGATCGCCTGCGCCACGTTGGCAAAGCCCTCCTTCGAGCCGAGCGTCGCCACGATCTGGGTGTCAGGGTTGAGCTTCACGCCGAAGCGGCGGGCGTAGTAGCCGGCCTGGGCGCGGCGCAGTCCGGGGATGCCGCGGGAGGCCGAGTAGCGGTCGGTGCGCGGCTTGCCCAGCGTCTCCTTCAGCTTCTCCAGCACATGCGCCGGGGCCGGCAGATCCGGGTTGCCCATGCCGAGGTCGATGATGTCGGCGCCGGCATTCCGCGCGGCAGCCTTGGCCCGGTTGACCTGCTCGAACACGTAAGGCGGAAGGCGGCGGATGCGGTAAAATTCTTCCATGGCTCTCTGGGCTCCGGGCAACCGGTCAGGACAGAATCGACAGGACAGGACGGCGATCGGAAAGGGGTTCGGCCTCGTCGCGAAAATTACTCAAAATCAAATACTTAGAGCAATCATCGACGACGAGGACTGAAGTCCTTCGTCCTGACCGTCGGCTGAACCGGGGTCTTTTAGCACGGCAAGGCGGTGGCGCCACCGATTCCCTTGCAGCGCCTCACTTCGCATCCTTGCCGGCAACGGCCTGGCGATCGCGCGCGGCGGCGAGCTCGGCCTCGATCTTGGCGCGCTGTTCCGGCGGGATGATTGCTTGATCGCGATCGGGAGGCAGGTCGTGCACCGGCAGATAGCTCCCGGGCTCCCTCGGATGCGCCTGCGCGTCCGTCGGCGCCATATCCGCGAACTGACTCGAACAGCCGCCCAGCGCAAATGCCACGCTCAGCAGCGCGCCACCGATCAGCAGCGACCTCTGTAGGACCCTCAACGCCAACACTTGGGAAATCCCCTACTCGTCCCAATGCAAGCTGCCGCACACTAACCCGACAACCTGCCCAAGCTCAAACCATTGCTGCCCACAAATGGAACGAGCGAGAAAACATCAAAGGCCCACGACCGGAGGGTTGCACCGCGATTGTGACAAAACCAAGAAACTTTGTCGCAGTGCAGCACATCTTGGAGCGTGTTTAACGTCAAACATGCGAGCTTCGCGGTGACGAATACGGAATGACCCGTTACTGTTCTGCCCATGAGTATGGCCACCACCGATACGCCCAAACCCGAGACCAAGTTCGATCCGGAAGCCTTCGCGATGAATGTCGCGCGGGCGATGGAGAGCGGCGGCAAGGCGCTTGCGGCCTACCTCAAGCCGCGCGAGAGCGGCGAGGTGCAGGATCGCCCGCCGGCCGAGCTGGCCGAGGTCGTCAAGACCTTCACCTCGGTTGCGGAATATTGGTTGTCGGATTCGTCCCGCTCGTCCGATCTGCAGACCAAGCTCGCCAAGGATTATCTCGACCTCTGGGGCTCGGCGGTGCGCCGCATGGCCGGCCAGGACGCTCCCCCGGCAATCGCGCCCTCGCCGCGCGACAAGCGCTTTGCCGATCCGGAATGGAAATCGAACCAGTTCTTCGATTTCGTCATGCAGCTCTATCTGCTCACGACCAAATGGGCACAAGAGCTGGTGCGCGATGCCGAAGGGCTCGATCCGCCGACCCGCCGCAAGGCGGAGTTCTACGTCCAGCAGGTCATCAACGCATTGTCGCCGTCCAACTTCGTGCTGACCAATCCGGAGGTGCTGCGCGAGACGGTGGCGAGCAGCGGCGAGAACCTCGCGCGCGGCTTGAAGATGCTGGCCGAGGATATCGCGGCCGGCAAGGGCATGCTGAAGATCCGCCAGTCCGATCCGGACAACCTCGTCGTCGGCGTCAACATGGCAACGACGCCGGGCAAGGTGATCTATCAGAATGAGATGATGCAGCTGATCCAATATTCGCCGACCACGGAGACGGTGCTGCGCACCCCGCTCCTGATCGTGCCGCCATGGATCAACAAGTTCTACATCCTCGATCTCAAGCCGGACAAATCCTACATCAAGTGGTGCGTCGACCAGGGCATCACCGTGTTCGTGATCTCATGGGTCAATCCCGACAAGCGGCTCGGCAACAAGAGCTGGGAAGACTACATGAAGGAAGGCCCGCTCCGGGCGATGGACGTGATCGAGAAGGTCACCGGCGAGATGAAGGTGCACACCGCCGGCTATTGCGTCGGCGGCACCATGCTCGCGACCACGCTGGCCTGGCTCGCCGAGAAGCGCCGCCAGCGCGTCTCGTCGGCGACGTTCTTCGCGGCGCAGGTCGACTTCACCCATGCCGGCGACCTCCTGGTGTTCGTCGACGAGGACCAGATCGCCTCGCTCGAGCAGGACATGAAGGCGGCCGGCGTGCTCGAAGGCTCGAAGATGGCGATGGCCTTCAACATGCTGCGCTCCAACGACCTGATCTGGTCCTATGTCGTCAGCAACTATCTGAAAGGCCAGCAGCCCAGCGCGTTCGACCTGTTGCACTGGAATTCCGACGCGACCCGCATGACCGCGTCGAACCATTCCTACTATCTGCGCAATTGTTATCTGGAGAACCGGCTCTCCACCGGCACGATGGTGCTCGACAACACGCTGCTCGATCTCTCCAAGGTCAAGGTGCCCGTCTACAATCTCGCCACCCGCGAGGATCATATCGCGCCGGCGGAATCGGTGCTGTACGGCTCGCAATTCTTCGGCGGTCCGGTGAAATATGTGCTGTCGGGCTCCGGCCATATCGCAGGCGTGGTCAACCCGCCGGCCTCGAACAAGTATCAGTACTGGACCAACGACAACATCAAGGACGTCAACGTCGCCGAGTGGATGAAGGGCGCCGTCGAGCACAAGGGCTCGTGGTGGCCCGACTGGCGGCAATGGCTGGGCGAGCTCGATCCCGAGCAGGTTCCCGCGCGCATACCGGGGAGCGAAGCATTCCCGCCGATCGAGGACGCGCCCGGCAGCTATGTCAGGGTGCGCGCATAGCGGAATCGCCTGCGCTTTCGTATAGACTGGCGCTCACCATAGCGACGACAGAGGGACCGGACCATGACGCGCGAATTGTTCTGGCTGACACTGACGGTGATTCTGACCGGGATCCTCTGGATTCCCTACATAGTCAATCGGTGTCAGGTCCGCGGCCTCAGCGGTGCGATGGCCAACCCGTCGCGCAACGACAAGCCGCAGGCGGACTGGGCGAACCGGCTGATGTTCGCGCATGACAACGCGGTCGAGAACCTCGTGATCTTCGCGCCGCTGGTGCTGATCCTGAACGCGATCGACTATTCCACGAAATGGACCGTGCTCGCCTGCGCCGTCTATTTCTGGTCGCGCGTCGCACATCTGATCGTCTATGCGATCGGCATCCCGGTGTTCCGCACGCTCGCCTTCACCGTCGGCTTCCTCGCCCAGGCCGTGCTGGCGCTGGCGATCTTCAGGGTGTTTTGATGTCGTGTCCCGGACGCGCGAAGCGCGAGCCGGGACCTAGATGGCTGCAATCAAGACAGCAACAATGGGCCCCGGCTCTGCAGCGCATCACTGAAGAAGTGCTGCGCTGCGTCCGGGGCACGAGACAGCCTTACTCCTCCGGCAGGCCCAGCATCAGCCGCATGTTCTGCACGGCTGCACCGGATGCGCCCTTGCCGAGATTGTCGAGCCGGGCGACCAAGACCGCCTGATGATATTTGTCGCTGGCGAAGACATAGAGTTCGAGCATGTTGGTCTCGTTGAGCGCCTCCGGCTCGAGCCGGCCGCCCTTGCTCGCCTCGTTCTGCAGCGGCATCACCTTGACGTATTTCGAGCCGGCGTAACGCTTGGTGAGCGCGGCTTGCAGGTCAGCTCCGCCAGGCTTGCCGGGCAGCGTGTCGAGCTGGAGCGGCACCGAGACCAGCATCCCCTGGCGGTAGTTGCCGACCGAGGGAATGAAGATCGGCCGCCGCGTCAGGTTGGAATAGAGCTGCATCTCGGGCAGATGCTTGTGCTCGAAGCCGAGGCCGTAGAGCTCGAAGGCCGGCGCGCTGCCGTCCTCGAAGCTTGCGATCATCGACTTGCCGCCGCCTGAATAGCCGCTCACCGCGTTGACGGTGACCGGATAATCCTGCGGCAGCAGACCGGCATCGACGATCGGCCGCAGCAGCGCGATCGCGCCGGTCGGATAGCAGCCGGGATTGGAGACCTTCCTGGCGGCCTTGATCTTGCCGGCCTGGTCCGGCGCCAGTTCCGGAAAGCCGTAGGCCCAGTCGGGCGCGACCCGGTAGGCGGTGGAGGCGTCCAGCACCTTCGGCGCATGAGCTCCCATGCTGTCGACGAGAGCAACGGTCTCCTTGGCGGCATCATCAGGCAGGCAGAGGATGACGAGGTCCACCTCCTCCATCAGCGCCTTCTTGGCCGCAGGATCCTTGCGCTTGTCGTCGGGAAGCGCCTTCACCACGACGTCGTTCTGAAGCTTCAGCCGCTCGTTGATGCCGAGGCCGGTCGTGCCGGAGCCGCCGTCGACGAAGACGGTGACGGGCTTGTTGGCCGCACTGGCGGTCGGAGCTTTGGTAGTGTCAGCGAGACTCATGGCGCGCTCCCTTCGAGCATGTTCGTGTCGTCTGCAAAAACCTGCGGCCTTGCCTGCCGCATCAAATCCGAGATCTGCCTGGCGTCGGCATCGCCGGCACTGAGCGCATTGGCGATCGCCGCATAATCGGCGTCCGATTTGTGCTGGTTGAGCTTGAAGCTGCCTTCGACCTCTTCAACATTCATCACCAGACCCACGATCGCCTTCTTCATCGTCTCCAGGCGGCCCGCCGTCATCTTGCCCGACGTCCACGGCTTCTTCGGCAGCAGCCAGCTCTCGAACTTGTCGCTGAGCGTGTCGATCTGCACCGACAATTCGTCATCCGTCAGGAGGCGCACCGGCCCGCTCAGATGCACCGACTGGTAGAGCCAGGTCGGCACCTGATCCGGCGAGACGTACCAATCCGGCGATACATAGGCATCGGGGCCGTTGACCGCGAGCAGCCAGGACGCATCACTGCCCGCCAGCTTTAGCAGCGGATTGTGACGAGCGACATGAAAGGCGGCCTGCGGCGTGCCGTCGGCGGCGTAAGTCAGATAGAAGGGCAACGGTGAGGCGATCGGCTTGCTGCCGTCGAAGGCACACATGGTGCCGAAGCCGCGCGCTTCGGCGAATTTCAGGCTTGCGGCGCGGTCCTGCTTGAAAAAGGGTGGCGTGTACATCGTGGTCTCCTGCTGGGCCTCCTCGAGGGAGCCGCCGGATCAGATCGCGCTGACAGGAGAGAGAATGCCGCGGATCGGATCCAGCGGCAAAGACGATGATCTCAAACGCGATCGACCGCCCAAACCGCTAAAGAGCGGCGGCGGCGACGGGCGAACAGGATGGTCGCGGCGTTGATCATGGCGCGCGGCTATAAGGCCAGATCGGGTTCCGGTCAAGGTGCCGGCGTCAGATGACGCGCCAGATCCATTCCATGAGCTTGGCGAGCACGTCGCCGAACAGCAGGAGCACGGCGGACCAGATCAGGGCCGAGACGAAATTGGCGGCCTGGAAGCTCCAATAGGGCATCTCGAAGATGCCGGCGGCGAGCGGCACGGAGGCGCGCAAGGGGCCGAAGAAGCGGCCGATGAAGATGCTGGGGATGCCCCAGCTGCGCACGAAGGCCTCGCCTCTGGGCAGAAGGCCCGGATAGCGCGAGAGCGGCCACATCTCGGCGACCTTTTCCTTGTAGCGATAGCCGAACCAGTAAGAGACCCAATCGCCCAGCGCCGCGCCGAGGCCGCCGGCGATCCAGACCGGGTAGAAGCTGATGCCGCTCGCCCCGATCAGCGCACCGATCGCGACCAGCGCGCCCCAGGCCGGGACCACCAGCGAGATGAAGGCAAGCGATTCCCCGAAGGCGAGCAGAAACACGATCGGTGCCGCCCAGGCCTGGTGAACGCGCACGAAATCGGCCAGGGCGTGCGCAAATTGCTCCATCAAAAATAGCCTTCCCGCCCCGTCTCAAGGTGCTGCTCGATGAAAAGGACTGGTAAGCCAAGGACTTGTGTGACATCAAGTCACAAAACCCGACATGACGCTTGGCGAACCGTCAAATTGCCGGGAACTTGTGGGCCCTGCGGCGTAAAATCGCCGGGATTGGCTCCCAACCCACACCGCCAACCCCGTCGCGGTAACCTTTCCAAGGCAGAAGTGGCATAGTCGGCCCAACCGATTCGCCGCCCATGCGGCCCCTCAAAACGCATCAAGATATATGTCCAAGCAGTTGAAGCCTAAAGCAAAAGACGACTTTTTCGGCGGCGACGAGCCGAAACCTCGTGCCGCCAAGGCGGCGCCGCGCGGAAGCGGCGGGGAAGCCGATTACACGGCAGCCGACATCGAGGTGCTCGAAGGGCTGGAACCAGTGCGTCGCCGGCCTGGCATGTATATCGGCGGCACCGATGAGAAGGCGTTGCATCATCTGTTCGCCGAGGTCATCGACAATTCGATGGACGAGGCGCTGGCGGGGCATGCGACCTTCATCGGAGTCGAGCTGAGTGCGGATGGGTTCCTGACCGTCACCGACAATGGCCGCGGCATCCCGATCGATCCGCATCCGAAGTTCCCGAAGAAGTCGGCGCTCGAAGTGATCATGTGCACGCTGCATTCGGGCGGCAAGTTCGACAGCAAGGTCTACGAGACCTCCGGCGGTCTGCACGGCGTCGGCATCTCCGTGGTGAACGCCCTCTCCTCGCGGCTCGAGGTCGAGGTCGCGCGCGGCCAGAAGCTGCACCGCATGATTTTCGAACGCGGTCACCCAAAGGGCAAGCTCGAGGATCTCGGGAAGGTCAACAACCGCCGCGGCACGCGCGTGCGCTTCAAGCCCGACACCGACATCTTCGGGCCTAAGGCGGCCTTCAAGCCGCAGCGCCTGTTCAAGATGACGCGTTCGAAGGCCTATCTGTTCGGCGGCGTCGAGATCCGCTGGAACTGCGCACCCGAGCTCCTCAAGGGCGTCGAGGACGTGCCGGCGGAAGCCACGTTCCACTTCCCCGGCGGCCTCAAGGACTATCTCGCGGCGGCGATCCACGCCGACACGCTGGTGCATCCCGACATCTTCTCCGGCAAGTCGGGCCGCAACGGCGCGCATGGCGCCTGCGAATGGGCGGTGGCCTGGACCGCGGATGCGGACGGCTTCCTCTCCTCGTACACCAACACCGTCCCCACGCCCGACGGCGGCACGCACGAATCCGGCCTGCGCAGCGCGCTGCTCCGAGGCCTGAAGGATCACGCCGAGCGCGTCGGCCAGGGCAAGCGCGCTTCGTCCATCACCTCGGAAGACGTCATGGTGGGCGCGGCCGTGATGCTGTCCGTGTTTGTGCGCGAGCCCGAATTCCAGGGCCAGACCAAGGACCGTCTCGCCACCGCCGAAGCACAGCGCATCGTCGAACAGGCCATGAAGGATCCGTTCGACCATTGGCTGTCGGGCAATCCGAACATGGCCAACCGGCTGCTCGACTTCGTGATCGACCGCGCCGAGGAGCGGCTGCGCCGCCGGCAGGAGAAGGAAACGGCGCGCAAGACCGCCGGCAAGAAGCTGCGCCTGCCCGGCAAGCTCGCCGACTGCACCGACGCCGGCACCGATGGCTCCGAGCTCTTCATCGTCGAAGGCGACTCGGCAGGCGGCAGCGCCAAGCAGGCGCGCGACCGCAAGACGCAGGCCGTGCTGCCGCTGCGCGGCAAGATCCTCAACGTCGCTTCCGCCGGCAAGGACAAGCTGACGGCGAACGCACAGCTCTCCGATCTCGTGCAGGCGATCGGCTGCGGCCAGCTCCTGCAATATCGCGAAGAGGATCTGCGCTACCAGCGCATCATCATCATGACCGACGCCGACGTCGACGGCGCGCACATCGCGTCGCTTTTGATCACCTTCTTCTACCGGCAGATGCCGAAGCTGATCGACGAAGGACATCTCTTCCTCGCGGTGCCGCCGCTTTACAAGCTGACCCACGGCACGAAGTCGGTCTACGCACGCGACGACAAGCACAAGGACGAGCTGATCAAGACCGCGTTCAACGCCAACGCCAAGGTCGAGGTGAACCGCTTCAAAGGCCTCGGCGAAATGATGCCGGCCCAGCTCAAGGAGACCACCATGGATCCGGCCAAGCGGACCCTGCTCAAGGTGGTCCTGCTGCCAGACGACCGCGACACCACCGCAGATTCGGTGGAGCGCCTGATGGGCACCAAGGCCGAGGCGCGCTTCGCCTTCATCTCGGACAAGGCTGAGTTTGCCAGCGAAGAGCTGCTGGACGTCTGAGCGCCAGCACCGTCGCACGCCGCTCAAGAGCCCCGGCCAGAAGCCGGGGCTCTCTTGTTCTGGGGGCCATTCCTTGCCGGATATACCTGCCTACCGTCCGCCTCGCATCCGGCGATTCCCGGCACCGCCGCGGCGATTCGGCCACCGACTCGCGGTGCTCGGGCCGTGGCAGGACGGCCACGATTTCGGAGAAGGCCGAATTTCCTAACGAAACCCTACCCGAATTGGCGACGTGAAAATCTGAACAAGTCTTTGAATTTACGTAATTATTTCTGATATAGGCATTCAGGCCGCAAATGCGCGCTTCCCGGCGTTTTCCGGCGACTGTGCCTGCCCGGCAACAGCATTTCGGGAGGAAACGTCTATAGTTCAGGTCATCAGATGACACGAACTTCAGTGCGCTCGCGCCTGCTACGACAGACCAAGGTTGGGGATTTTGACATGAAGAAGATTTTGCTCGCTCTGACCGCGGTTGCCGCAATGACCGGTTCGGCCTCGGCCGCCGACCTGGGTGCCCGTCCCTACGTGAAGGCCCCGATGCCGGCGCCCGTCGCCAACTGGACCGGCTTCTACGTGTTCGGCGGCGGCGGCGGTGGGCTCTCCAATGCCGACCAGCAGATTGTCGACACCGTCTCGGGTACCCCGCTGACGATCACTCAGCGTCAAGGTGGCTCAGGTTGGTTTGGTACGGTCGGCGCTGGTTACGATTGGCAGTTCAGCGGCACCTGGGTTGCCGGCGTGTTTGGCGACGCTCAGTTCGGCAGCATCCGCTCCACCATCCAGGATCCGATCTTCGACATCACTGGTAACCAGAAGCTGGAAACCTCTTGGGCCGCGGGCGTGCGCCTCGGCTGGCTGGTCGCTCCGAACGTTCTCTCCTACGTCAACGGCGGTTACTCCGGCGCCCACTTCGGCCGCACCAACTTCACGACGCTGGGCGGTACTCCGGTCGGTGTTCACCTCAATAGCTATGATCGCCATGGGTGGTTCATCGGCGGCGGCGTCGAGAACAGCCTGAACATCTTCGGCATCACCTCGCCCGGCTGGTTCATGAAGACCGAATACCGTTCGGCCTTCTACAACGCCAAGACCCAAACCGAGCTCCTCGATGCCGGTAACGTGCCGCTCGTCAACAGCGTCCGCGCCAACCATTGGAACCAGACGATCTCGACCTCGCTGGTCTACCGCTTCAACTGGACCGGTCCGGTCGTCGCGAAGTACTGATCTGATCTCACGATCAAACGTCAAAGCCCCGGCATCGCCGGGGCTTTTTCGTTTCGGGAATACGCTTCGTCCCTCCTGCGCCGGTGCCGGCATTGTATCCACACCGAACCTACGGTTACTGTGCGCCCAAGCTTTCGGCGCCGGGGATCCTTCATCGTCGCGCGCGACAGAAGCGGACCGATGGGAGGAATGCATGCGCAGATTTCTGCTCGTCGCAGGCCTGTTTGCAACTGCCCTCGGCCTGCTCTGGATCGGACAGGGCACGGGCACCGTTCCGTGGCCGCGGTCGAGCTTCATGGTCAACCAGCTGCAATGGGCCGGCTATGGCGCCGCCATGGCCGGCTTCGGGCTGGTGCTGATCTGGCAGAGCAACCGATAGAAGAAACCAGGGAATAAGAGCATGACATCCAGCCGGTTCGATCTCCGCGGCAAGGTCGCGATCGTCACGGGAGGCAATGGCGGCATCGGGCTCGGCATGGCGCGCGGCCTTGCAGATGCCGGCGCCGACATCGCCGTCGTTGGGCGCAACGAGACCAAGTCCGCCGCCGCGGTGGCCGATCTCAGGCAGCGCGGCGTGAAGGCGATCGCCGTGACCACTGACGTGACCGACAAGGCGGCCGTCGCGGCCATGATCGACCGCGTCACCAAGGAGCTCGGCCGCATCGACGTTCTCATCAACAATGCGGGCATCAGCATCCGCAAGCCGCCGCACGAGCTCGAGCTCGACGAGTGGAACAAGGTGATCGACACCAACCTCACCAGCGCCTTCCTGTGCTCGAAGCTCGCCTATCCGGCCTTGAAGGCGTCCGGCAACGGCAAGGTGATCAACATCGGCTCGATGATGTCGATCTTCGGTGCGAGCTTCGCCGCCGCCTATGCGGCGAGCAAGGGCGGCATCGTGCAGTACACGCGCGCCTGCGCCAATGCCTGGGCGCCCGACAACATCCAGGTCAATGCAATCCTGCCGGGCTGGATCGATACCGACCTCACCCGCGGCGCGCGGCAGCAGGTGTCGGGATTGCACGAGCGGGTGCTGGCGCGCACGCCTGCGGGACGCTGGGGCGACATCGACGACTTTGCCGGCATCGCCGTGTTCCTGGCATCGCCCGCGTCGAACTTCGTCACGGGCACCGCGATCCCCGTCGATGGCGGCTTCTCAGTGATGGCCTGAGGCGCAGGCGACGCGACGCATGAAAAAAGCCCCGGCATCCCTGCCGGGGCTTTTGCGTCCAAAGCCTGGCGCGATCAGTACTTCGCCATCACGGGTCCGCCGAACTTGTAACTGACGCCGAGCGTGACGGTATGGTACTGGCTGGCGACGCTGTAGGGAACATTGCCGTTGGGCGTGACCAGCGGCGCGCCGCCGCGGTGATAGCGCTCGAAATCGTAATAGCGATATTCGACCTTGCCGAGCCAGTTCGGCGCGAATGCGTATTCCACGCCCGCACCCGCCGTCCAGCCGTTGGTGTTCGATGAGAAGGCATCAACTCCAACGCCAAGATTCGTGTTCACGTGGCGCTGCTCGCCATAGGCCCAGCCGCCCGTTGCGAAGAGCAGCCATTTGTCGAACGCGATGCCCGCCCGGCCGCGAATGGTGCCGACCCAGCGCAGCGTGGTCTCGTCCCTGGTTCCGCCGACGAAATTGTCGTCGCCCTTAATGTCGGCCCAGGCGAGATCGCCTTCGACGCCGAGCACGAAATTCCTGATCTGCCAGTTGTAGCCGGCGAGGCCGCCGGCGATGGCGCCGCTCGAGCTGTAGCTGTTCGCAAAACCGATGTCGTTGATGCGATCGTGGTCGCCCCAGCCATATCCGCCGAACCCGCCGATGTAGAAGCCGGTCCAGTTGTACAGGGCCACCGGCGGCGCGATCGGCGCGGCCTTGACTGCCATGTCGGCTGCCGTCGCGACGCCGGGCGCGCCGACCAAAAGAGACATCATTCCTGCGAAAGCCAAAGCCCTTTTCATCGATATTGCTCCAGAAAAAGTTGCAACGAAGCGAAATGGTCTATTAGCGAAGTTATACGTCGCGCCGGTTGCGCCGCGAGGCGAATTCGCCCTGCGCTCCGGTCCCCGTGCGCTATTTAGGAGAAAGTGGCATTCGGATCACGCAAGGGTCTGTGATATTGACGTTTCTCATGCGCAAAAAAGAAGCCCCGGACCAAGCCGGGGCTTTTTGAATTTTGCGGTGCTTTTTTTGATCGTTGGTCGCGTTGCGTCGACGTGCTCAGTAACGGGCGATAGTCGGGGCGTCGAACTTGTAGCTCGCGCGCACGACGGCCCATTGGATATCGCGCGGTTTGGCGTCGAAGGTGTAGTTCCCCGCCGTGCCGCCGAGCTGATAGGTCTGGCTGCCGAAGGCAGCGTAATTGTATTCGAGGCCGACGATCCAGTTGCGGGTGACGCCGTATTCCCAGCCGGCGCCGACCGTCCAGCCGTTGGCCCAGTGGGTCTGTCCGCCCGAGCCCGTCGCCACACCCGCGGTATCGGTAACCGAGAGACGGTTGTTCACGCCGGCATAGCCGCCCTTGATATAGAAGAGGTTGTTCTGCACCGCGAAGCCGGCGCGGCCGACGACGGTCGCGAGCACGTTGGCGCGCCAGGAGAACACGTCGTCCCCGGCCCCGAACACGGTGTTCGTGATCGTGCCCTTGTTGTCGAGCCCGGAGATCGTGCCTTCCATGCCGAACACGTAGTTGTTGGCCTGCCAGTTGTAGCCGATCTGGGCGCCGCCCATGATGCCCGATTTGCGCTGACGGAAGCCCTCGCCGGGGACAAGATCGCCGAACGGCGCGCCGGTGCCGTTGTTGATGAACTGCTCATTGGTCCATGCGCCGCCGATGTGGCCGCCGACATAGAAGCCGGTCCAGGTGAACAGCGGCTCGACATAGGCGGGCGCCTTCGTGTAGCGCGCACCGAGATCGGCGGCGGAGGCAGCGCCGGTCGAAACCAGAGCGGTCGTGCAGGCGAAGGCGGCAATCAATTTATTACGCATGGTACACCCCGTGTCCTTTGATGGGCGCACGGTCACAGACGGGTGTTACTAAAATTCGAATCAACACAGTTAACGCGGCGCGCCGGCCGCTCAGGTCCGCAAATCCGCCCGCGCTGTTGCAGACCCGCAACGCCCGCCGTGCGATTTAACGCGATGTTATCCCTACCGAAGTGCTGCGCTACGGCGCCGGCGCGGCCTTCGAACGCACGTGCTCAGGCCGCACGCCGAGCGCCAGCAGGCGCGCCGGAATGCCCTGGAGCCATGGCAGCGCGGTGATGAGGCGCACGATCAGCGGCACCTTCAGCGGCCGGTCGCCGCTCCTCAGGGCGCCGCTGATGATGTTGTTCTGCACGAGCACCTGCATGCGCTGCGTCATCTTCACCGGGAACTCGCGGCGACGCCTGACGGCATCGAGCTCGTTCTCGGAGGGGCAGCCGCGCTGCAGCTTGTCCGCCAGCAGATTGGCGGTCGCGACCGCATCCTGCACGGCGAGATTGACGCCGACGCCGCCGACCGGCGACATCGCATGCGCGGCATCGCCGATGCAAAGCAGGCCCGGCCGCGTCCAGCGCGGCAAGCGGTTGATCGCGACGGTCAGCAGCTTGACGTCGTCAAAGCTCTTCACGTCGGCAATCCCGGATCTGAGGACCGGGGCCATCCGCACGACGTCGTCCAGCAGCGCTTGCAGCCCCCTCGCCTTCACCGCCTGATGCTGTCCCTTGGCGATGACATAGGCGCATTGCCAATAATCGCCGCGATCGAAGGTGATCATCATCTTGCCGGGCTCGACGCGCGCGAACACGTTTTCGGTCTCCTCGGCGTTGCGACCGGCGCGGAACCACAGCACGTCCATCGGCGCGCCGATCTCCTCGACCGCGAGCCCCGAGCGCTCGCGCACCGTCGAATGCCTGCCGTCGCATGCGACGGTGAGATCGGCTTCGATGTCGATGGGGCCATCAGGCGTCTGCGCGCGCACGCCGGCGATGGTCTCGCCGCGGCGGATCAGATCGACCGCCTCGGTGCTCATCATCACCTCGAGCGAGGCAAAGCGCCGGCCGGCCTCGCGCAGGAAGTTCAGGAAGTCCCATTGCGGCATGAAGGCGATGAAGGGGTATTTGGTGCGGAGTCGCGAAAGATCGGCGATGCGCACCGGCGTGCCGCCGAACAGGCCGTCCATCTTCTGCAGGCGCTGATGCGGCAGCTTCAGGAAGCCCTCGATCAGGCCGAGTTCGTCCATCACCTGAAGCGTCGAGGGATGCACGGTGTCGCCGCGAAAATCGCGGAAGAAATCCGCGTGCTTCTCCAGCACCACGACCTCGATGCCGGCCCGCCCCAGGAGATAGCCGAGCATCATGCCGGCAGGTCCGCCGCCGACGACGCAGCAGCGGACCTTTTTCGTCCGGCTTGATGGTTGTTCGGATGTCATTGCAGCCACGATCCGCGATGCGAGTACGATCGAGATATGGCGGATAATGTAGCGCCGATTCCCGGCGAACCGCGCCTGAATTTGGAGCCGGGTTGTCGAACGCCGGCCCACAGCTTGGATCGCGCCGGCCCCTCCGACCCCCGGGAATAAGCCGCTCACCCAGTTGTTAAAACGGGGATATACGCCCCAAAAGGGTACCAGAGGGAACGTTCAACGTGGCATGGTTGCTTGCAGGCGTGGCAGCCTGGCTCGCCATCAACATCGCGCTGGTCTATCTGCGCACGCGCCGAAGCCGCGATGCGGAAGAGAGCGAGCCGCGGGTCTAGCTTTGCCGGCGCGGCCGTTCGCGTCAGCGCCGCCGGTCGCCGCTTGCGAGGCAACATAGGCCCGTACCACGCGGGCCTATCTGCACAGCACCTGCCTATTTCTGATCTTCATTGCTGGTGCCGGTGCCCGGACTGCCGATCGGCAAGCCGTTCGGCGCATGACCGACACCTGCGTTCCGTTCAGCTTGCGCGGCCGATGGCGAGGTGCCGTTCGCAGTCGGGGACCGAACGTTCGGATTGATCTGGCCGGTATTGGTGTTGACGTTGGCCCCGGTCGTGGTGCCGTGAATCCCCATCCCCGAAGGAGCCGACGGCCCCGAATTGGCGCTGCTGGAGGATGTGCCCATTCCGGCGCCCGAGCTGGCCGCCGATCCCGCGCCGCCGGTCCCCGTTCCGGCCGCAGCACCGGCACTGGCACCGCCACCCGCTCCACCGCCGCCGCCTGCTCCGCCACCGCCCTGAGCGAGTACGGTCGTCGAAAGCGCAGCGCATGCGAAGGCTACGAGGATGGACTTGCGGATCATGGATCATCTCCCTGGTTTGGGCAGACAATCCAGGACACCAGGAGTTGTTCCTCTTCCGATCCGTATCCGCCGACCATCGCCCTCAATTATTGCTGCGGTTCGCGCTGCGAAAGCTCTTGATCTCGGACACGCTGCCGTCGCGGTAGGTCAGCTCCACCGAGACGGACTGCGTGCTTGGCGCGAGCTTCATGTAGAGCGGCATGCCGGCGCTGATGGCGCTGGGATCGCGCATGTCGCAGGGCGGCATCTTCAGCACCTGGTTGGGCACGGCGGTGTCGATGCCGATGCGCACCTCGCGGATGGCGCAGCGGTAGGACACGAGGTGCGTGTAGTAGACCAGCAGCCCGTTGAACTCGCGGAACGACAGCCAGCTCGTCGAAGTCATGTCGAGGATCTTGCGCTGGTCGCGGATCAGCGCGGCCTCGGGATCGAACCGGATCGGGAACGGCCCCTGCATGTCGCCGGACTGGTCGACATAGCGGACCTCGATAGTGCCGGCCTGCGCGTCCGACGGCAATTCGATCGACGGGTTCGGCATCCGCTTGCGCGTGCGCGGATCGAGCGTGTCGATGAAGCCGGTCTCGCGGAAATCACCCTTGCCGGCGATGCGCCAGGAAATGCCGAGCGTCGGGTCGGCGAACGAGAACGTAACGCTCCAGCCGCCATTGTGCCGCGAGAAGCTCGCGATCGGCGCGTTGGTGGTCACCTCCTTCGGCAGCTGCGGCACCGACACCGGCGGCAGTGCGGCGAGCTTCTGCGGCGGCGGATCGGCCGGGCGCGCGGCGGCGTCCTTCGCCGTGCCGCTCAGGAAAACGTCGTCGACCATCTGATCGAAATAGACCGGCACCTGCCTGTGCTTGACGGTATCGGCCATCTCGCTGACGGCGCGGCGGGTGCGCTGCGCCACCTGCACGAGGTTCTCGCCGGGCTGGAGCAGCTCCCTGGCGAAGGTGCGCGTGAACACCGAATTGGGATTGGTGTCGTCATTGGACAGACGATCGAGCGCGGTCTGGCGGGGACCAGCCGAGAACACCGAGAACACGCCTTCGGGCAGTTGCATCATCGGCGCAAGCCCGCCGGCACCGGCAACCGCGCGGGTGCCCTTGCGCTCGAACGGGTTGTTGCGGCAGGCGTCGAACACCAGGATCGAGGTGCGCGCTTTCTTGTTCTGCAGTCGCTCGACGATGCGGTCGGCCAGGATCGAGGCGTCGCGCACCAGCTCTTCCTGCCCTTCCGTCGCCGCAGGCACGTCGGTCGGCAGTAGATAGTTCTGGCCGGCGATCTCGAAACCGTGGCCGGCGTAGAAGAAGAACGCGGTATCGCCGGGCTCGATCGCCTTGTCGAAGGCGAGCAGCGTCTCGGAGAATTGCTGCCGGCTCTGGTTCTCCGCGACCATCACCGAGAAGCCGAGCTGCTTCAGCGTGTCACCCATGGTCCGGGCGTCGTTGACCGCCTTGAGCAGCTTCGGGACGTTCCTGTAGTCGTTGTTGCCGACGACCAGCGCAACGCGCTTCTCGGCATAAGCGGGAAGCGCAAAGCCGCTCAGGCCCGCCGCAAGGCCAAGGGCCGCCAGAATTCTGAAAAGCCGACGCGTCATCGCAAATTTCCCGTTGCAGAACGGCGGAGAGGCCGCTTCCTTCGAACGGCGGTTCATTGGACCCCCCGCCCGCTGTGTGATAGTCGGCCCAGGCGTAACGACGGTTCAAGGGACCTGGGCTCCGAATCCATGATCCGGCTATGGCAGATTCCCGCGGAATCTGCTCATTCTGGCGCATTGCGCTACAAGCGGGGGTTGCCGTGTATTGGTGTACCGACGAGGTCGCGCCGAATGATCGCTTCGACTATTGGCGCGAGGTGCGTTCCAAGGGCTTGTTCGGCGTCACCGCCGAGCTCGCGCGCGAACGCCGCGCGGACTTCTTCGGCGAATTTTCGTTGCGCCAGCTGGGCGGCGCCGGCCTCGTCGAGCTCAAGGCCTCGCCCTACGCGGTCGAACGCAGCAGCTCCGACATCGCCGACGCGCCGGGTGACGCCATCTGCGTCTACCAGCAGCTCGGCAGCGGCGGCTGGTTCGGCGGGCTGCGCGGAAGCGACTTTGCAATTGCCAACGGCAGCTTCGCGACCAGCCATACCGACCTGCCCTACCGCACCGCGCCGCTGGGCGACGGGGGCTTCCACCTCCGGATCCTGAAGATCCCCGTGAGCATCATCCCGGGGCAGGACAAGCGCATGCGCGAGCTTGCGCCCCGCACGTTCGGCGATCCCACCCTGGCGCCCCTGCTCGAAGCCTGCTTTGCCGAACTCGGCGAAGCCTCCAGGGATCAAGGCGCCGACGATGCGACCTCCCTGGTCCAGGCTTTGGCCCATCTGGCGCTGATCGAGCGCGGCATCGTCAGGCCCGGCAGCCGGCGCGGACAGGCCGCGCTGCGGACCGCCCGCCTCGCCCAGGCTCGCCGCCTGATCGCGCGCCATCTGCAGAACCCGCATCTGGCGCCGACGGTGGTCGCCGACGAGCTCGGAATATCCGTGCGCCACCTGCACATGCTGTTCGAGACCGCGGAAAAGACCTTCTCGCAGACCGTGACGGATGAACGCCTGAAACAGAGCCGCCGCCTGATGCGCGAGGCGCCCGAGCGGCTGATCGCCGATATCGCGGCCTCCTGCGGCTTCGAGAGCCTGGCGACCTATTACCGGGTCTTCAACGCCGCCTATGGCATGGCCCCCGGCGACTTCCGGGCCCAGGGCTCGGATCGGCGTTAGCCGCCGAGCCTGGAACCTCGCTCGATTCATGCGCGGCCGGAAAACCCTAGGAGCGCCCGAGATTTGGGCAAAAACCTCAGGTTTTTTAGGATCTTCCCGCGCCTGCTCCATTGACTTTGGCCGATTCCCGCCTATGTTCCGGGGCGACGCGGCTCAGATCGAAGAGCGATTCCTGAGCCTTGCGCTTTGTTCGCGTGAGTCAGCACCCCCAGCTTCTTTGAGAGCGCGCCGTTTCGGGGTGGAACGCGACAGCCTTATTACCCTCGATTCCGAACGGCGGTTTCGACCAGAGGCTCAATGTCCTTCTCAAATCTCGGACTATCCGAAAAAGTCCTCGCCGCAGTGGCGGCCACCGGTTACACCACCCCGACCCCCATCCAGGAACAGGCGATCCCCCACGTCCTCGCACGCAAGGACGTGCTCGGCATCGCCCAGACCGGCACCGGCAAGACCGCGGCCTTCGTGCTGCCGATGCTCACCATCCTCGAAAAAGGGCGCGCCCGGGCACGTATGCCCCGCACACTGATCCTCGAGCCGACCCGCGAGCTCGCGGCCCAGGTCAAGGAGAACTTCGACCGCTACGGCGCCGGGCAGAAACTGAACGTCGCCCTGCTGATCGGCGGCGTCTCCTTCGGCGACCAGGATGCCAAGCTGACGCGCGGCGTCGACGTGCTGATCGCAACCCCCGGCCGCCTGCTCGACCACACCGAGCGCGGCGGCCTCCTGCTCACCGGCGTCGAGCTGCTCGTCATCGACGAAGCGGATCGCATGCTGGACATGGGGTTCATCCCGGACATCGAGCGCGTCTGCAAGCTCGTCCCGTTCACACGGCAGACTCTTTTCTTCACCGCGACCATGCCGCCGGAGATCCGGCGCATCACTGAAACCTTCCTGCACAATCCGCAGAAGGTCGAGGTCTCCAAGCCCGCCACCGCCGCCGTCACCGTCACGCAGGTCCAGGTGCCTGCCGGCCGCGAGGCGCACGAGAAGCGCGAGCTGCTGCGCCGCCTGCTGCGCGAGGCCAAGGATCTCAAGAACGCGATCATCTTCTGCAATCGCAAGCGCGAGGTCGCGGTCGTTCACAAATCGCTGCAGAAGCACGGCTTCAGCGTCGGCGCGTTGCACGGCGATATGGATCAGTCGGCCCGCACGGCCGCACTCGAGCAATTCCGCAAGGGCGAGCTGCCGCTGCTCGTCGCCTCCGACGTCGCGGCCCGCGGCCTCGACATTCCCGAGGTCAGCCACGTCTTCAATTTCGACGTCCCGCATCATGCCGACGATTACGTCCACCGCATCGGCCGCACCGGCCGTGCCGGCCGCACCGGCACCGCGATCTCGATCGTGACGCCGCTCGACCAGAAGTCGATGGTGGCCATCGAAAAGCTGATCGGCCAGAGCATTCCGCGCGCCGAAGGCGACTACGAAATCCAGGCTGAATCCTCCGACGGGACCGAGCGTCCGCGCGAGGCGCGTGGCCGCGAACGTTCCCGCGGCGGACGCGGCAAGCCGCAGCGCGGCCGCGACCGTGAGCGCAGCCACGAGCCGCGCGAGGCGCGTGGCGAGGCAAGGCACTCTTCGGAGACAAGGCACTCTTCAGAGGCCAGGCACGCTTCGGACGCAAGGCAGCCCTCTGAAGCGCGGCATCGGTCCGACGACAAGCGCAAGGCGGAGCCGCGCCACGACGCGCGCCAGCCCGTGCAGGCCAATAATTCGCATGTGCCGTCGATCGGCCGCCCCGAGCCGCGCCGCCATCGCGAGGCCGACGCCGAGCCGGGCGACCACTCACATCTTCCGGCATTCCTGCTGCGCCCGGTCCGCTCTCCCGCCGGCGCCTGAAGCGCGGGGCGCGCTCCAGATTTCGGTTGCTGAAACAGGAAACACACGTTTTTAGACGTTTCGTGAACGTATATTTACGGGGCGTTCACGATCGTCCGTTAGCCTACGAACATAATTTAAGCATTGCTGCGGTCGCCGGCGCTCCGACCGCTGTGGGGTATGTTCCGTGGTCAAGGTGCTCGACGAACACGAACGCACGATGGCGTTCGCCGAAGTGGCGCTCGGTCAGATCCGATCGCTTCGGCAGACGGCGATTCCCCGCAATTACGAGATCTGGTATGTCTACGCCACCGGCTACAACGCGCCGCTCAACAAGATCGTCAACGAAACGCTGGCGCGCAGCGGCAAGCTGACCGAGGCCGACCTCGAGCAGATCTACGAGACCTATCTCTCCCACATCAAGACCACCGACCGCATCGACAAGGTCGGCGCGCGCGTCATCGGCGAGATCGACGACGTGATGAGGGTCTTGAGCGACGCACTCGGCATGACCGGCTCCTACGATGCCACGCTGTCTGGCGCGGCCGCGAAGCTGTCGTCGGCCAAGAGCCGCGACCAGATCAAGACGATCGTCGAAACGCTGCTGCGCTCGACCAGCGAGATGCGCGAGACCAACAAGGCGCTGGAAGACCGCCTGACGCTGTCGAAGAACGAGATCAGCAATCTCCAGCAGAGCCTGGAGGCGATCCGCGCCGAGAGCCTGACCGATCCACTCACCGGCCTTGGAAACCGCAAGTATTTCGACCGCATGATCGACATGGCCGTGCAGAGCGCGCTCGCCTCGGGCGAGCCGCTGTCGCTGCTGCTGTTCGACATCGATCACTTCAAGTCGTTCAATGATTCCTACGGACATCTCACCGGCGACCAGGTGCTGCGGCTCGTCGGCCTGTCGCTGAAGCAGACCATCAAGGGCCAGGACATCACCGCGCGCTATGGCGGCGAGGAATTCGCGGTCGTGCTGCCCAACACGGCGCTGCGGCAAGCCCTCACGGTGGCCGACCACATCCGCCGCGCGGTGATGGCGAAGGAATTGAAGAAGAAGTCCACCGGCGAGATCCTCGGCCGCGTCACCATCTCCGTCGGAGTCTCCATGCTCAAGCCGGGCGACGACACCGACGCCCTGATCGAGCGCGCCGATGCCTGCCTCTACGCCGCCAAGCGCAACGGCCGCAACCGGGTGATCTGCGAAGCCGATCCGGAATACGCGGTCGAGTCGCACAGCCGCGTGGCGTAGGTTTCCATCAACTGCCGTAGGGTGGGCAAAGCGGAGCGTGCCCACGGACTTTCGGTGGGCACGGCGCTATGCGCCTTTGCCCACCCTACGGCACTGCCGCTTGACATTATTCCGCGGTGAACAACATCTGCCAATTGGCCGCCTGAGCCCGAGCCCGCAAAGGTTTTGTCGTCTTGCCCACCCCCCACGATTTCCATACACCGCAACCGTCCTACACCAGAGCCGAGCTGCTGAGATCGAGCGAAGGCGGCTATTTCGGCCCGGGCAACGCGCAATTGCCGGCACCGCCGATGCTGATGATGGATCGCATCACGGAAATCAGCCTGGACGGTGGCGCATTCGGCAAGGGCCATATCGTCGGCGAGCTGGACATCACACCAAGCCACTGGTTCTTCGATTGCCACTATCGCGGCGACGCGATGATGCCGCCGACGCTCGGCCTCGACGCCATGTGGCAGATGATCGGCTATTGGCTCGGCTGGTCGGGCTCACCGGGCAAAGGCCGCGCCATCGGCGTCGGCGAAGTGGAGTGCACCGGCACCGTCACGCCGGACACGAAGAGCGTTCGCTACGAGGTCGCGATGCGCATGGTCCGGCGCGGCAAGCTGGTGCTCGGAATCGCCGACGGGCGCGTCCTGGCCGACGGCGTAAGCGTGTTCACGGCAAAGGACATGCGGGTCGGCCTGACCAAGACCGCGGATTAGTTTCAGATCTCGTGGGGTGGGCAGGCGTAACGCGCCGTGCCCACCATCTCGTCGTGACTATTTCGAACGGTGGGCACGCTTCCGCCTTCGCTCTGCGAGAACCGGCGGACGAGGCGCTTTGCCCGCCCTACGCACCGTTGTCTTGGCTGGCGTCCTGGCCGTCTTCTTGGCCACCGACTTCTTCGGCGCGACCTTGCTCGCCGCTCTCTTCTTCGGCCGGGTCTTCACCTTGGCGCGCTGGGCGGCGGCGAGTGCCGCCCTCGCCCATTGCGCGAACTCCTCGGAATCGTCGAACAGACGTGCCGGCAGCTCCCAATAGGAGTTGACCACCACGGTCTTGACGCGGGTCGAGTACTGGAACGGTTTTGAGCCGTCGGCCTCGAAATCAGGAATGGTCGTCTCGTCGGCGCGGAAGAACAGGCCGGCGCGCAAGGACAGGGCGAAATTGACGCCGTCGGCGGAGATACCGTAGCCGGAGAACATCCTGCGGATGGTGACGGGGCCGAAATCGGCGAACAGGTCGATCAGGAATTCGCGGTCCATGCGCATGCTCCCTCGTGCCGCGGACGCAGCGCAGCGTCTAACGCTGCGCTGCTGAGCCGGGGCCCAGTCCTCGACGCCGGAAATATAGCGTGGGTCCCGGCTCTGCGCAGCAGCGCAGCGCGCTGCAGCGCGTCCGGGACACGAGAAAGGCGTGTGGGAGACGAAACTACCCGTCGATCTTGGCCGGCCGCAGCTCGACCGACTCGCCGCAGCCGCAGGCGGAGATCTGGTTGGGGTTGTTGAAGACGAACTGGGCCTGCATCTTGTCGGCCCTGTAGTCCATCTCGGTGCCGAGCAGGAACAGCACGGCCTTGGGATCGACCAGGATCTTGACGCCCTTGTCCTCGACGACCTCATCGGTCGGCCGGATCTCGTGGGCATATTCGACCGTGTAGGACTGGCCGGCGCAGCCGCCGTTCTTCACGCCGACGCGCAAGCCGACGATCTCGGAATCCGCACGCTGGGTCAGCTCGGTGATGCGCTGGGCGGCCGCATCCGTCAGCCGCATCACCTGCGGGCGCGGTCGCCGCGGCTTCGGAGTGGACACTGGGGTCACCTGGGTCATCTTGTTTATCTGGTCCGTTGCGGAACGAATTCAATGCCGGGGTTATGTCACCACATGTTGAGGACGAGGCGGGCCTCGTCGCTCATGCGCTCGGGCGACCACGGCGGCTCCCAAACGACCTTGACGTCGACCACGCCGACGCCGGGAACGCTGGCGACCGCGTTCTCGACCATGGTCGGCAACTCGCCGGCGGCCGGACAGTTCGGCGTCGTCAGCGTCATCTGCACGTCGACCGAGCGGTCGTCCTTGATCTCGACCTTGTAGATCAGGCCGAGCTCGTAGATGTCGGCGGGAATTTCCGGATCGAACACGGTCTTGAGCCCGGCGATGATCTCGCGGGTCAACCGCTCGGTCTCCTCCGGCGGCAGCGCCGAATGGGTCTCCATCGGATTGGCTTTGATTTCGGCCGTGTCACTCATGCGAACAAATCCCGCGCCTTCAACAGCGCCTGTGCCAGATGATCGACTTCTTCCCGCGTATTATACATGCCGAACGAGGCCCGGCAGGTGGCCGTCACGTTGAACCGCTCTAAAAGCGGCATCACGCAATGGGTGCCGGCGCGCACCGCGATGCCCTGGCGGTCGATCACGGTCGCGACATCGTGGGCGTGCGCGCCCTTGAGCTCGAAGGAGATCACCGGGCCCTTGCCTCGGGCCGTGCCGATCAGCCGCAGCGAGTTGATCTCGCGCAGGCGATCCTGGGCGTAGGTGGTGAGATCGGCCTCGTGCGCGGCGATGCGTTCCTTGCCGATCGAGTTGACGTAGTCGATGGCCGCGCCAAGGCCGACGGCCTCGACGATCGCCGGCGTGCCCGCCTCGAACTTGTGCGGGGGATCGCCATAGGTGACGACATCGCGCGAAACCTCACGGATCATCTCGCCGCCGCCGTTGAAGGGGCGCATCGCGACGAGGTGGTCATACTTGGCCCAGAGCACGCCGATGCCGGTCGGCCCGTACACCTTGTGGCCGGTGAAGACGTAGAAGTCGCAGCCGATGTCCTGGACGTCGACCGGCAGATGCACCGCGCCCTGGCTGCCGTCGACCAGCACGGGAATGCCGCGCGCGTGCGCGATTCTGACGACCTCCTTGACCGGCACGATGGTTCCGAGCGCGTTCGACATCTGGGTGATCGCGACCAGCTTGGTCTTCGGCGTCAGCAGCTTCTCGAACTCGTCGATGAGAAAATTGCCCTCGTCGTCGACCGGCGCCCATTTGATCACGGCACCCTGGCGCTCCCTGAGAAAATGCCAGGGCACGATGTTGGAATGGTGCTCCATGATCGAGATGACGATCTCATCGCCCTCTTTGACGTTCGGCCCGCCCCAGGACGACGCGACCAGGTTGATCGCCTCCGTCGCGTTGCGAGTGAAGATCACTTCTTCGGTGCGCGGCGCGTTGATGAACTGCGCGACCTTGGTACGGCCGCCCTCATAGGCTTCGGTCGCGGCATTGGCGAGGTAATGCAGGCCGCGATGCACGTTGGCGTATTCGCTCGTATAGGCCTGCGTCATGCGATCGAGCACCGACTGCGGCTTCTGCGCCGAGGCGGCATTGTCGAGATAGACCAGCTGCTTGCCGTAGACCTGCAAAGCGAGCGCCGGGAAATCCTGGCGCACGCGCGCGACGTCATAGGCGCCGTTCTTGACTGCCGGATGCGTGCTCATGACCGCCGCTCCAGCCAGCGCTCGGCCATGCCGATCACATGCTCGCGCAAACCATCGTCGGCGATCTGCTCGATCGCCTCGCCCACGAACGCCTGGATCAGCAGCGCCTGGGCCTGCTTCTCCGGCAGGCCGCGGGCCTTCAGATAGAACAGCAGGCTGTCGTCGAGCGCGCCGGCGGTGGCGCCATGGCCGCAGGAGACGTCGTCGGCAAAAATCTCAAGCTCGGGCTTGTTGTCCGCCTCGGCCTCGTCCGAGAGCAGCAGCGCACGGGTCATCATCTTGCCGTCGGTCTTCTGCGCGTCGGGACGGACGATGATGCGGCCCTGGAACACCGAGTGGCCGCGGTCGTCGACCACCGCGCGGAAGATCTCGCGGCTGACGCAGTTCGGCACGGCGTGGTCGACCACCAGCGTGGTGTCGCCATGTTCGGTCTTCTGCAACAGGTTGACGCCGTTGGCCGAGAGCTCGCTGCCCTCGCCCGCCAGTGTGATGAAGCCCTGCAGACGGCTCACCGCAGCGCCGGTGGTCATGTTGAAGAAATTGTACTTCACGTTGGCGCCGATAGTGACGAAATGCGAGGTGACGTTCACCGCGTCAGGCGCATCGTCCATCAGACGGATGTGGGCGACGTCGGCATCATCCCCGACCGAGACGAGGACGGCGTCGTTGACCTGGTAGGCCTTGGCGTCCGCCGCAACGAAAGTCTCGACGATGGTGGCGCGAGCGCCCTTCCCGACCGCGACCTGCGAACGGGTGAACGCCGACACTGACCCGGCGGTCGCGATGTGAATGATCTGGATCGGCGCGGACAGCTTGGCGCCATCGGCGATCGACAAGACGACACCGTCGGTCGCCATCGCCGCGTTGAGCGCAATCACGGCATCAAGGGACGCGGTTTGCAGCAGACCAGCGTCCTTGTCCAGCGCCTCACGCAGGGTCTTGAAGCCTGCCTCGGCGACAAGCGCCTTCACGTCGGACAGATCGGCCGCGAACACGCCATCGACCAGCACCAGCTTGCGGGCGCCATCGATCGCATGCACCTTCACCGCGTCCGCGGCGCGCTGCAACGCGGCCACATCGGGGCTGGCCGCAAGCGGCAGCACTTCGCCGACGAGCGCACGCAGGTCGGTGTACTTCCATTCCTCGATCCGGCGGTGCGGCAGGCCGAGACGCTCGTAAGTCTCGAACGCCTCGCGGCGCACGGCGGTGACCGCGGGCGAACCCGGCAGCCGGCCCTCGGCGCTGGTGAAGAGATCGCTCACCGCGCGGCCCTTTCCGGTCTTTGCCACAGCAACGTTCATTGCAAACAATCCTTACGCGGCGTCCTCGAACTGGGCGTAGCCGGACGCTTCCAGCTCCAGCGCCAGCTCCTTGCCGCCGCTCTTCACGACACGGCCCTTCGACATCACGTGCACGACATCAGGCACGATGTAGTTGAGCAGCCGCTGATAGTGGGTGATCACGACCATCGCGCGCTTCGGCGAGCGCAGCGCATTGACGCCGTCGGCCGCAATGCGCAGCGCGTCGATGTCGAGGCCCGAATCCATCTCGTCGAGAATGCACAGGCTCGGCTCGAACAGCGCCATCTGCAGCACCTCGTTGCGCTTCTTCTCGCCGCCGGAGAAGCCGACATTGACGCCGCGCTTGAGCATGTCCTGCGGGATGTTCAGCGACTTCGAGACCTCGCGGACCTTCTTGAGGAAGTCCGGCGTCGAGTACTCATCCTCGCCGCGCGCCTTGCGCTGGGCGTTCAGCGCCGTGCGCAGAAAGTTCATGGTGGCAACGCCGGGAATTTCGACCGGGTACTGGAACGCCAGGAACACGCCCTTGGCGGCGCGCTCGTTCGGCTCCATCTCCAGGAGGTCCTCGCCCCTAAACAGGATCTGGCCGTCGGTGACCTCGTAGCCGGGCTTGCCGGCGATGACGTGCGAGAGCGTCGACTTGCCGGAGCCGTTCGGCCCCATGATCGCATGCACCTCGCCTTCATTCACGGTCAGCGTCAGCCCGTGGAGGATCTCACGCTCCTCGACACGAACCTTGAGGTCTTTCACTTCAAGCAGAGCCATAATTTTATTTTCTTTCCATCTATCTCCTCATCCTGAGGAGCGCCGAAAGGCGCGTCTCGAAGGATTGAGGCCACCAATCTTTCCGGTATCCATCCTTCGAGACGGCCGCTTGCGCGGCCTCCTCAGGACGAGGTCCGAGCTAGCCGACCGACCCTTCAAGCGAGATCGAGATCAGCTTCTGGGCTTCCACCGCGAACTCCATCGGCAGCTGCTGCAGCACGTCCTTGACGAAGCCGTTGACGACGAGGCCGACCGCCTCTTCCTGGCTGAGCCCGCGCTGGACGCAGTAGAACAGCACGTCCTCGGAGATCTTCGAGGTCGTGGCCTCGTGCTCGAACGTCGCCGACGAGTTCTTGGCCTCGATGTACGGCACGGTGTGCGCGCCGCATTTGTCGCCGATCAAGAGCGAATCGCAGGCGGTGAAGTTGCGGGCACCGGTTGCTCTCCGATGCGCTGTGACGAGGCCGCGATAAGTGTTCTGCGACCTGCCGGCGGCGATGCCCTTGGAGATGATCCGGCTCGACGTGTTCTTGCCGAGGTGAATCATCTTGGTGCCGGAATCGACCTGCTGGAAGCCGTTCGAGATCGCGATCGAGTAGAACTCGCCGCGGGAATTGTCGCCGCGCAGGATGCAGCTCGGATATTTCCAGGTGATCGCCGAACCCGTCTCGACCTGGGTCCAGGAGATCTTGGAATTGTTGCCGCGGCAATCGCCACGCTTGGTGACGAAATTGTAGATGCCGCCCTTGCCTTCCGAGTTGCCGGGATACCAGTTCTGCACCGTCGAATATTTGATCTCGGCATCGTCATGCGCGACGAGCTCGACCACGGCGGCGTGCAGCTGGTTCTCGTCGCGCTGCGGCGCGGTGCAGCCCTCGAGGTAGGAGACGTAAGAGCCCTTGTCGGCGATGATCAGCGTGCGCTCGAACTGGCCGGTGTTGCGCTCGTTGATGCGGAAATAGGTCGACAGCTCCATCGGGCAGCGCACGCCTGGCGGCACGTAGACGAACGAGCCGTCGGAGAACACCGCCGAGTTCAGCGTCGCATAGAAATTATCCGAGGTCGGCACCACCGATCCCAGATATTTCTGCACCAGCTCGGGGTGCTCGCGGATCGCTTCCGAGATCGGCATGAAGATCACGCCGGCCTTCTTCAGCTCCGCCTTGAACGTGGTCGCCACCGAGACCGAATCGAACACTGCGTCGACCGCGATCTTGCGGCGGGCGGGATCTTCCTCGCCCACCTTCGGCTCGACGCCTTCGAGCATGGCGACTTCCCGCAAGGGGATGCCGAGCTTCTCGTAGGTCTTCAGGATCTCCGGATCGATCTCGTCGAGCGAGGTGACCGTCTTCTTCGGCTTCGGCGCCGAATAGTAATAGAGGTCCTGGAAGTCGATCTTGGGATAGTCGACGCGGGCCCAGGTCGGCTCCTGCATGGTCAGCCAGCGCCGATAGGCTTCGAGCCGCCACTGGAGCATCCAGGCGGGCTCGTTCTTCTTCTCGGAGATGAACTTGACGGTCTCTTCCGACAGCCCCTTGGGGGCCTTGTCGGACTCGATCAGGGTCTCAAACCCATAACGATACTGGTCGACGTCGATGCGCTTCACGCGCTCGACCGTCTCTTGTACGGCTGGCATTCCATCCTCCGCTCGCGGTTTCAAGGACCGCGGTGGATCAAACTCGGTCGAGTATTACGATATTTCTCTGCGGAAAGCACGGGCTTAGAACCGTTCAAGCCGTGTTTCATCGCTTAGCTCTTAAGTAGGGTATTACCGAGCTTTCGCCAAGCCTCCAACGCCCTGTTAATGTGATCTGGTTCCGTGGACCAGCCCAGACTGAGACGCACCGCTCCCTGCGCCACCGCGGGGTCGAAGCCCATGGCCGAAAGAACGTGGGACGGCTGGACCTTGCCCGAGGAGCAGGCCGAGCCGGAGGAGACGGCGATTCCTTCGAGGTCGAAGCCGATCACCGCGGTCTCGGCCTTGAGACCCGGTGCCGTGAACAGGACGGTATTTGGCAACCGCTCGACGCCATCTGAGAAGACGGTTGCGCCCGCGATCCCAAGGATGCCATTTTCCAAACGAATTCTAAGGGTTGTCATGCGCTCCGCATCCTCCGGCAGAGCCTGAAGCGCGACTTTCACCGCCGCGCCAAAGCCGGCGATGCCGGCGACATTCTCGGTTCCTGCGCGACGGTTGAGCTCCTGCCCGCCGCCCCGCAGCACCGGCTCCAGTCCGGCGATCCCCTCAGCCACGACCAGCGCGCCGACGCCCTTGGGGCCGCCGATCTTGTGCGCGGAAAATGTCGCAAGGTCGGCGCCTACTGTCTTGATGTCGAACGGGATCTTCCCTAGCGCCTGGATCGCATCGACGTGCAGGAGGCCACCGGCCTCGTGAACGATCCGTGCGGCCTCGGCGACCGGCTGGAGCGCGCCCGTCTCGTTGTTGGCGGCCATGATCGAGACCAGCGCCGGCGGCCCGTCCGCGAGCCGTGCCTTCAGGTGTTCGAGATCGACCACGCCGGACCGCGTGACGCGGATCAGACCGATCCTGTCAGCCGGGAACCGGCCTCCCGCCAGCACCGAGGCGTGCTCGACCGCCGAGACCAGCAGCCGCTCGACAGGTCCGCCGGACGGTCCCCGCAACCCCGGCGACAGGGCCAGCGCATTGGCCTCGGTTCCCGCCGAGGTGAAGACGACGTTCCGGGGCAAGGCGCCAACCGCCAAGGCAAGTTCGGCGCGGGCCTCCTCGACCAATCGCCGCGCCTCCCGCCCTTCGGCATGGACCGACGACGGGTTGCCGACCAGGTCAAAGGCCGCAACCATCGCGGCCCGGGCCTCGGGCCGCAGCGGCGTGGTCGCGTTCCAGTCGAGATAGACACGGGTCGGCATCTTGCCCTCTTAGCACCTTTTGCCATCCGTCCAATCGGAGGCCGCGTGCGTCAGGCCGGCTGGTGCTGCTCCGTCGCGGCAACCGTCCGCGACAGCGCCCGCAATCCGAACAGCGGCCGCAGCCAAGCGATGCGCCGGACCATTTCATAGGTCGCAGCGCATGTGAGTGCGGTCCCGATGACGACAATGGAGGCCTCGGCCCCAACCGGAAGGCCGCTGTCGCGCAATGCATGCGCGATCACGATGATCGCGGTCTGATGCACGATGTAGTACGGGAAGATCGCGTCGGTCAGATAGCGCCGCACGGGGCTGTCGGCGGTGAGGTGGTGTCGCGCAAAGCCCAGCACGGCGGCGATCGCGAGCCATTGGTAGCAACCATAGGCCGAGGCGGCGGCCCACTTCAGCGCGGGCGACGGCGCAAACAGTCCGGCGCGAACCAGGATGAAGGCCGAGAAGCAGGCCGCTGCAGCCGCCAGAGCCGCCCAGCGCCGCCGCTCGAGCTCGCGCCAGATCCCATCTTGCTTGGCGAGCAGGAAGCCGATCAGGAAGGCGGTGGCGTGGTCGGCGTGGTTGTACCAGTCGCCGAACAGCGCATGCGTCGACGGGAAGGCCGGGAACAGCACCAGGCGCCAGGCCACGTACAACACGCAAGGCGCAATCAGGAGCCATGGCCCGGCGAGCACGCCGGCCAGCTTGCGGCCAAGCCAGTCAGCGCCGGCCGGCCACAGCGCGAGCACGCCGATCAAGGCCAGCGTGTAGACCCACAGATAGACCACGAACCAGAGATGGTTCCAGGTCGGCAGCACGATGCAGGGGTTCGGACAGAACTGCGCGCCGAAGGCGAAGTAATGCCTGGTATAGAAATCGAGAAAGCCCGCGGGATAGCCGAGGCTCTCGACGATCTGGAGATAGGATTGCGGCGGCACGATCGCGAGCATGCCGAAGATGAGCGGGATCAAGAGCCGGGCCGACCGGGCACCGGCAAGCGAGGCCAAGGTCGATTTGTCGAGCATGAAGCGGGTGGCAACCCCGGACACCAGGAACAGCAGCGATAGCCGCCAGGGGTTGAGGAACAGCATCACCGGTTCCAGCCAGGTCAGCCGGTGCACGCTCTTGATGTGAAATCCCCAGGACACGTAGAGCATGCCGACGTGGTAGAAGATCAGCAGTCCGAACGCTAGAATCCGCACCCAGTCCAGATCGATGCGCCTGTCCGAGCTTTGGAATTGCTGTGGTGTTGTCATGGTTTTCTGCTCCTTGACGGGACGACGAACGCGGTTTGCGGGCCATGGCTGACACCGAAAATGCTCCGCCGACGCCGCGCGTCGAGCCGGTTTGGGATCAGAATCGGACGCGACGGGATGAGCCGCCGGCGGCTGGGACGAATAGCGGGCCTTTTGGGATCAGTGGGGCCGACCGGACGACGTTCGCTGCGATCGCGGCGGTCGCGCTCGCGATCGGAATCGTCAATGCATTCTCAGGCGCTCAGGACGCGGCCTGGCGCGGCGACAGCTACGACATCGGCCGGCGGCTGTTCTGGGAGATGTCGAGCATCTCCGTCATCCTGCTGCTGCTGCCAATCCTGGTGCTGGCGGTCCGCCGCATGCGCCGAACGCCCGGCCTCGCCGCCCGTGCAGCAATCGGGGCGATCACCCTGCTCGGCTTCTCGGCCCTCCACATCACCGGCATGGTCTGGGTGCGCAAGCTTGCGCTCTGGCTCGCCGGTGGCGCCTACGATTTCCGCTTTTCGCTCGCGACGGTCCTGTATGAATTCCGCAAGGACGCGGTGACCGTCGTCCTGATCGCCGGCACGATCTGGCTGCTCGAAAGCCGGCGCGAGCTGAAGACAGCCGCAGCCGTCGCGCCACCCGCCCCGCCACAGCCCTCCCCCGACGTGATCTGGTTGCGCGACGGGACCAGCCGCATTCGCGTGGTGCCGCGCGATATTCTCTGGGTCGCGTCGGCCGGCAACTACATCGAATACAGCCTCGCCGACGGCACCCAGCACCTGATCCGGGGCACGCTGGCAGCTGCGGAAAGCGAGCTGGCGCGCTTTTCCATCGTTCGCGTTCATCGGACCAAGCTTGCCAATCTCGACCGAGTGCGCGGCGTGGACCTCAAGGCGTCCGGGGATTTCGAGCTCGTCTTCGACAACGGCCAGACGCTCGGGGGCAGCCGGCGCTACCGGCCGGCGGTCGCCTCGCTCGGAAGCCGAACCGCCCCGGACGGAATCGCCCCCGCCGATCGACCAGCGATCCATAAACAGTCGTGATTCCAATTGGTTGAGCGCTGCCCTCCGGAGAAGCGGACGGCTCCTGACGTGGTCCGGTTGGTTTCAGGCTGATGCCAGTCATGACCGCAGGCCGGACATGACGCTGCCATGACCGGCTAAGCTCTTGAGCCCATTGAGAGATGTCGAAGAAGCTTGCTTTTTGACCCTTGCCTCGTGTTAGAAGCGCGCGTCAGTTCACCTGCGCGCCACTCGCGCATCATCCGAGGGCGCGCCTCTCCACCTTTCATCCGTGCTCTCGGCGGCGGCAACGCCGGGAGAGCCACAATCGGACGATTGCGCAGGGATCACCTCCAAGGGACTCAATCAGAGACATCCATGCCTGAAGTCATTTTCACCGGCCCTGCCGGCCGCCTCGAGGGTCGCTATCACCCGGCCAAGCAGAAGAACGCGCCGATCGCGATGATCCTGCATCCGCATCCGCAGTTTCACGGCACGATGAACCATCAGATCGTGTACCAGTGTTACTACGCCTTTGCGCATCGCGGCTTCTCGGTGCTGCGCTTCAACTTCCGTGGCGTCGGCCGCAGCCAGGGCTCGTTCGACCACGGCACCGGCGAGTTGTCGGATGCCGCCGCAGCGCTCGACTGGGCGCAGACCATTAATCCCGAAGCGCGCGCCTGCTGGGTCGCCGGCTTCTCCTTCGGCGCCTGGATCGGCATGCAGCTGTTGATGCGCCGCCCCGAGGTCGAGGGCTTCATCTCGATCGCGCCGCCGGCCAATCTCTACGACTTCTCGTTCCTCGCCCCCTGCCCGTCGTCGGGCCTGATCGTGCACGGCGAGAAGGACGCGGTGGTGCCGCCCAAGGACGTCAACACGCTGGTCGAGAAGCTGAAGACGCAGAAGGGCATCGTGATCGACCAGCAGATCATCCCCGGCGCCAACCACTTCTTCGACGCCAAGCTCGAGCCGCTGATGGAGACCATCACGGCCTATCTCGACATGCGTCTGGCCAACGTGCGCTGACGGGTGCAGCTCAAGCAAGCTTGAGCGCGGCGATCCCCATCAACACGAGCGCGATGCCCGCAAGCTTCATCGCGCTCAAGCTCTCGCCGAACAGTACGACGCCCATGATGAACGTGCCGGCAGCCCCGATGCCGGTCCACACCGAGTAGGCGACGCCGACCTCGAGCACTTTCAAGGCGCGCCCGAGCAGGAAGACGAACGCTGCGAGCAGCACAAGCGAAACGATGCTCCAGCCCACGCGCGTGTAGCCTTCTGCATACTTCATCGAGATCGCCCAGCCGACATCGAGCGCACCGGCGACCACCAGCATCAGCCATGCGACAGATGAGGACATTTGCGTTGCGCTCAGGCCGCGAGCTTGAGCAGATGCGCGTCGTGGCGAGCGAGGAAGGCGCGCAGCAATTGCGGATAGTCTTCACCAACAGCAGTGCGGACGCTCGGACGCTTCGCCAGTTCGGCGCGCCATGCCCGGACTTTCGGGACATCGCGGAAGATGCCGTGCTCGGTCAGTTCGTCGAACAGATCGAAATAGCGGAAGACCGGCGCGAACACGGCGTCGACAAGGCTGAATTGCTCGCCAGAGAAGAAGGGGCCTGCGCCAAGCGCGGCTTCGACACGCGCGAACTTCGACACCAGCGCCTGACGCTTGCTGTCGAAGGTCGCCGG
This sequence comes from Bradyrhizobium sp. CFUWI, assembly GCF_056429085.1. Classification (NCBI taxonomy): domain Bacteria; kingdom Pseudomonadati; phylum Pseudomonadota; class Alphaproteobacteria; order Hyphomicrobiales; family Nitrobacteraceae; genus Bradyrhizobium; species Bradyrhizobium sp. CFUWI. The sequence goes on along the minus strand of NZ_JBWJZE010000008.1, from coordinate 96,357 downwards.
ATCGGTCGTCGTCTCCAGGCCCCAGAGATCGCCGAGGATCGCCGAACCGAATTCCATCCAGGCACGATGCTCGGCCCGCTTGAGAGCATCCGCCGGATGCAGCCGCGCACCGCCTTGCGTCTCCTCGATGTACTCGCAGATCACGTTGCTCTCGAACAGCGCGACCTCGCCCTGCTCCGTCGTCACCACCAGCACCGGCACCTTGCCGAGCGGCGAGAGTTTTAGAAACCAGTCCGGCTTGTTGGCGAGATCGATGTCGATCCGTTCGAACGGCACGCCCTTCTCCTTCAGCGCGATCACGGCGCGCTGCACGTAGGGGCAAAGCTTGTGGCTGATGAGTTTGAGGGAAGCGGTCATGGCAATGGTCCCGGCGGTTAGATGCAACTGCATCGATATAGATGCATTTGCATTTAACCGTCAAGGTCAGTGCATCTGCATCAACCGCTCGTGATTGGGGCCACCTCAAGGTCTTGCGATCACCCCGCCGGTCATCGGCATCGGCACGCCCGTGGTGGCCGGATACGACAGCGGCAGGCCCTTCAGGCCGCGGGCGGCGAGGAAGCCGAAGGCCTGGGCCTCGATGGCGTCGGACGCCCAGCCGAGTGTCTCGGCGGCCTCGACCGTGGCTGACCCCACCCGCTCCCGCAGCATCCGCAGCATGGTGAGATTGCGGGCACCACCGCCGCAGACGATCCAGCTCCGTGGCCGCCGTGGCAACAACGGGATGACGCGGGCGATCGCCGCCGCGGTGAAGGCGGTCAGGGTCGCGGCGCCGTCGGCCGGCGCGACGTCGCCGAGCTTGAGCGAAGCAAAGTCGTTGCGGTCGAGCGATTTCGGTGGAGGCAACGCGAAGAACGGGAGCTCCAGCGCCCGCGCGATCCAGGGCTCGTCGACCTTGCCGAGAGCTGCGAATTTTCCTTCCGCGTCGAACGCCTGATTCATGGTGCGGTACATGAAATCGTCCAGGAGCGCATTGCCGGGGCCGGTATCGCAGGCGATCAGTGTGTCGCCGTCGATATAGGTGATGTTGGAGACGCCGCCGATATTGACCACGACGATCGGTCCCTCGCGGTCCAGCGAGTTGGCGAGCGCGCGGTGGTAGACCGGTACGAAGGGCGCGCCCTGCCCGCCGGCCTCGACATCGGCGGCACGGAAATCATACATCACGGGAATATGGATCGCTCTTGCCAATGCAGGGCCATCACCGATCTGCACGGTCAGCCGCTTTTCAGGCCGGTGCAGCACGGTCTGGCCGTGAAAGCCGACGATGTCGATGTCCTCCGGCCTCATACGGTTCTGCGTCAGGAAGCTGGCCACCGCCTCGGCATGGGCCTGCGTCACCGCCCGCTCGGCCTCGGCCAGAATGCCTGGGCGCGCATCGCGCTGGGTCAAATGCACGGCTTCGCCCAGGGCCTGACGCAGCAGATTGCGCTCCGCAGGATGATAGGCCCGGTAGCCGGACGGCCCGAACGCCTTGACCTGTTTTCCATCGGTTTCGATCAGCGCGACATCCACCCCGTCCAGCGAGGTGCCGCTCATCAGACCGAGTGCCGTCAACATCATGGATCAGCGTCCTCAAGACCCGTTCCGGCATGCCGATCTTGTGCCAGAGGGACACATCTTATAATGCCACAGCGCCAAGTGGCGGGCGGCCATCGGGTTCCAACGCAAGACCCTTAAATTGCCCCCAAAACAGTAAACCAAGAATTGTTGGGCATGCCGACAGATGACTGTATTTAAATCGGATTTCCTCAATATCCTGCAGGAACGTGGGTTCATCCACCAGTGCTCCGATTTCGAGGGGCTGGACGCGCTCGCCGCCAAGGGCGAAGCGACCGCCTATGTCGGCTACGATTGCACCGCCCGCTCGCTGCACATCGGCAATTATCTGACCATGATGATGCTGCACTGGCTGCAGCAGTCCGGCAACAAGCCGATCACGCTGATGGGCGGCGGCACCACCATGGTCGGCGATCCCTCGGGCAAGGACGAGACGCGCGCGATGCGTACCGTCGCCGAGATCGAGGACAACAAGGCCTCGATCCGCGGCGTGTTCGCCAAGGTGCTCAACTATGGCGAGGGCAAGAGCGACGCCATCATGCTCGACAATGCGGAGTGGCTGACCAAGCTGAACTGGATCGAGATGCTGCGCGACGTCGGCCGGCACTTCTCGGTCAACCGCATGCTCACCATGGACTCCGTGCGGCTGCGCCTCGAGCGCGAGCAGGAGATGAGCTTCATCGAGTTCAACTACATGGTCTGCCAGGCCTACGACTTCGTCGAGCTCGCCAAGCGTACCGGCTGCAAATTGCAGATGGGCGGCTCGGACCAGTGGGGCAACATCATCATGGGCGTCGATCTCGGCCGCCGCATGGGCACGCACCAGCTGTTCGCGCTGACGACGCCGCTGCTGACCACCGCGTCGGGCGCCAAGATGGGCAAGACCGCGCAAGGCGCGGTGTGGCTCAACGCCGACCAGTTCAGCCCTTACGATTTCTGGCAGTACTGGCGCAACACCGAGGATGCCGACGTCGGCAAATTCCTGAAGCTGTTCACGACGCTGCCGATCGCCGAGATCAAGAAGCTCGAAGCGCTCGGCGGCTCGGAGATCAACGAGGCCAAGAAGGTGCTCGCCACCGAAGCGACCGCGCTGCTGCACGGCCGCGACGCGGCAAACGAAGCTGCCGAAACCGCGCGACGCACCTTCGAGGAAGGCGCGCTCGCCGAGAGCCTGCCGACCGTGGAAATTCCGCGCGGCGAACTCGACGCCGGCCTCGGCGTGCTCGCCGCCTTCGTCAAGGCGGGCCTCGTTGCCTCCAATGGCGAGGCGCGGCGGCAGATCAAAGGCGGCGGCCTGCGTGTGAACGACGCGCCCGTCACTGACGAGAAGATGGCGCTCTCTGCGGCCAATCTGACGCCGGAAGGCGTGATCAAGCTGTCCTTCGGCAAGAAGAAGCACATCCTGATCAAGCCTGCATAGGCGTATGAGCTTTTCGCTGCTTGTCAGGGTGCGCGGATGCGCGCTCCCTGACGGCAATGGACCAGAACACGCCCAGGGAAACGCGCAAGGAACAAGCCGGAAGCGCCAAGCGCGAGGCGGTGCGCACCGCCCTCGTGGTGCTCTGCCTTTGTTTTACGCTGGCGGTTCTGGGCCGCGGGCTCAGCGAGAGCTTCACCGTTTTCTTGAAGCCGATCTCCGAGAACTTCGGCTGGGACCGCGCGCAGGCCGTCTCGATCTATTCCCTGACCTGGCTGATCAGCGGACTGACCGCACCGCTGGTCGGGCGCCTGTTCGATCATACTGGCCCGCGCATGGTCTATGCGCTCGGGCTGTTCCTGCTCGGCTCAGCCTTCCTGATCGCAAGCCGGGCCCAGGCGCTGTGGCAGTTCCAGCTCTCGATCGGCCTCTGTGTCGGCATCGGCGTTGCCTTCATCGGCAACGTGCCGAACTCGATCCTGCTCGGCCGCTGGTTCGGACCACGGCTGCCGACCGCCATGGCGGTGGTCTATTCGGCGATGGGCGGCGGCGTGCTGGCGCTGCTGCCGGCCTCGCAGCTTCTGATCGATCATCTCGGCTGGCGCGAGACCTACCAGGTCTATGGCCTTGCCGCGCTCGCGCTGCTGGTGCCGCTGCTGCTCCTGCCCTGGCGGATGTTTGCGGCCGGCTCGCCGCATGTCGCCAAGAGAAGCGATCCTGACTTCATCGACAACGGCTGGACGCTGGCGAGCGCGATGCGCCACCATGCCTTCTGGGCGCTGTTCTCGACCTTCTTCTTCACCGCGGTCGGCATGTATGCGATCGCCGCGCAGATCGTCGCTTATCTGATCGACGCCGGCTTCCCGCCGCTCCAGGCGGCGACCGCCTGGGGGTTTTCGGGAGTCGCGCTGGTGTTCGGCATGCTCGGCGTGTCCGCACTTGACGGGCTGATCGGGCGGCGGCCGTCGGTGCTGATCAGCTACGCCATCTCGATCCTCGGCATCGTGCTGCTCTGGCTGCTTCAGTATTATCCTGATGTCATCCTGCTCACGGGCTTCGTGGTCTGCTTCGGCAGCATGATGGGCTCGCGCGGGCCGCTGATCACGGCGACCGCGATGAAGATCTTCCGCGGCAAGCGGGTCGGCACGATCTTTGGCACCATCTCGATCGGCAGCGGCCTCGGCTCCGCCTTCGGCTCATGGAGCGGCGGCCTCATCCACGATGTCACGCACGGCTACAATCTGCTGCTCGTTTTCGCACTTGCGAGCGTGATTCTCGGAATGATTCCATTCCTGATCGTTCCCGCCTTGCGGGAGTAAGTCTCCCCGACGTAACTTGCATCCCTCGATGTCACCGGGGAATTACGCATGACATGCGGGCACCATCCGCAAGAGCTCGGGCACGAACGGACGAACTGCGGTGTCTTGTCCGACATGACGAAAATGTCAGCGCGAAATTGCTCTGGGGTGACTTGCGAGGCGGCGCTGAATACGATCCTAGTCGCGCATTGGATGGAGGGCACAAACCAATGGACTTTCCCTATCTCACTCGCTTTCAACCGGTTCTCCTGAGCCTGTTTCGCTTCATGACCGGCCTGTTGCTGTTTCAGTACGGCGTCGCCAAGATCTTCAAGTTTCCGGTGCTTCCCTACTTCGCCAACATCCCGCCGCTGATCTGGACGGCTGGCGCGCTCGAACTCGTGCTTGGCGCGCTCCTGATGATCGGCCTGTTCACCCGTCTTTCCGCTTTCATCCTCTCGGGCGAGATGGCCTTTGCCTACTTCATGGGCCACATGTTCAAGGGTGAGACGCCGGTGTTCCTGCCGCTGCTCAATGGCGGCACCGCGGCGATCCTGTTCTGCTTCGCCTGCCTCTATCTGTCGGCAGCCGGCGGCGGCTCGGTCAGCGCCGACGCGGCGATGGGCAAGAAATAGCACAAACTTCGTGCGGCGCTGACGCGCCCCGATTTGACAACAAACAGGACGGCACCGGCAACCGACGGTGCCGTCTCAGCGCGCCCCCAGCACGTTCCAGATCAGAACGAGGGCCGCGACGAGCAGCACAGACATGATGATGCGATGAACGAATCGAGTCATTGCAGGTCCAGTCAGGCTCTTTAGCTCCCAAAGTCCAAGATCGATTCTTTCCCCCAGACGGGCTTGAGCCCGTCGGCAAGGCGATTTGCCTGCACGATTGCGCATGAGGCTGCGGACGCCGCGCGCGGCAGGCCGCCGCATGCTACGTTCATGATTGGTAAGAACTTCATGCTACCCAGGCGAGCAATAACCATTCCGTAGGGGCTGTCATGAAGCTGCTGAGCCATCTGAAGATCCGCACCAAGCTTGCCAGCATGGTCTGCCTTGCAGCCCTCACAGTCACGGCCATCATCGGCGTATCCTCCGTGCTCAGCAAGAGCCGCATGATGGAAGACCGCGTCCAGCAGATGCGGACCGCTGTCGAGTTGCTCTACAATTACGCACAATCGCTTCAGGACGAGGTTGCCGCCGGCAAGCTGACATTGGCCGATGCCAAAGCCCACTTCCACCAGCGCGGACGCCGCATGAACTTCAACGGCAACCAGGGCTACCCCGTCGTCTACAATTCCGACACGTCGCTTCTGTTGAACGGCGCCAACCAGCAGCTCGAGGGTAAGATCACCGGGGCCAAGGATTCCAACGGCGTCCTGATCGCCGACGCCATTGTCAAGGCGGGTGAGCAGACCGCGCAGGGTGGGGTCACCTCTTATCTCTACCCCCGTCCCGGCCAGACCGAGCCGGTCCGCAAGACCGTGTACGCGCGCAAATTCGCGCCCTGGAACGCGACCATCAGCTACGGCCTCTATGTCGACGACATCGACGCCGACGTGCGCGCGCTGACGCTCGAGCTTGCCGCGATCGGCACCGGCCTGATGCTGCTGATGGCGGCACTGTCCTGGCTGATCGCCCGCGACGTGCTCGGCGCGCTGGAGCGCCAGAAGAACCGCATGCAGGAGATTTCCGAAGGCGCCATCGACAAGCCGGTCGAGGAAACCGACCGCGGCGACGAGATCGGCCGCATGGCCGAGACCCTCGAGGTGCTCAGGCAGACAGCTTTGACGGCCCGCGCGCTGGAGGCCGAACAGGCCGCCACCAAGACGCGCACCGAGCAGGAGAAGCGCGAGGCCCTGATCGCGCTTGCCGACCGCTTCGATGCCTCCGTCGGCCAGCTCGTCGGCCTGATGGCTTCCGGCTCCGGCGAGCTCGAGCATACCGCCAAGTCGATGTCCTCGACCGCCGAAGGCACCAACCGCCGCGCCGCGTTGGTCGGCACGGCCGCCACCGAAGCCAGTCAGCGTGTCCAGACCGTCGCGGCCACCGCCGAGGAGCTCTCCTCCTCCATCACCGAGATCAGCCGCCAGGTCACCCAATCCGCAGAGGTCACCGGACGCGCGGTCGACAGCGCCCGCCGCACCGACACGATCGTGCGTGCCCTTTCGGACGGCGCCCAGCAGATCGAGCACGTCGCCGAGCTGATTTCCAACATCGCCGCCCAGACCAATCTGCTCGCGCTCAACGCCACCATCGAGGCGGCGCGCGCTGGCGAAGCCGGCCGCGGCTTTGCCGTCGTCGCCTCCGAGGTGAAGTCGCTGGCGAGCCAGACCGCCGAAGCCACCCGCGAGATCGGCGACAAGATCGCCCAGATCCAGGGCGCGACCAAGGAGGCCGTGGACGCCATCGGCGGCATCACCGCCACCATCGAGGAGGTCAGCCGCATCGCCACCTCGATCGGGGCCGCGATCGAGGAGCAAGGCGCCGCCACCGCCGAGATCGCCCGCAGCGTCTCGCAGACCGCGGAGGCGACCAAGGAGGTCACCACCAATATCGGCGGCGTCTCCACCGCCGCGAACGAGACCGGCAATGCCGCCGGCATGGTGCTCGCCGCGGCCAGCAACCTCTCCAAGCAGGCCGAACAGCTCTCCGGCGAAGTCGGGACGTTCCTGGCAGGCGTGCGCGCGGCGTGAGCCGCGCGACATCCGTGGTCCAAACACGACGATGCATCGACGAATCGATGCATCGATTGAGCCGACGCTCGACCACATAAACACGACCACGATCCATATTTTTCCGGACACGTCGCCGCAGTCGTCGACCTCACATCTGCATATGCGTGTCCACGGCTGCGCCGATTGCGGAGCGCCTGAACGCGACGTCTCCTGCGTTCAGGAATGGTAAGAACTTCCTGATACGACTGCGCGAGAACAAGCATTCTACAACCGTTCCCGAGGCCGTCATGTCGCTGCTCAGTCACCTGAAGATCCGCACCAAGCTCGCCAGCATGGTCTGTCTCGCGGCGCTGACCGTCACCGCTCTCATCGTCGGGTCGAGCTATCTCAGCAAGACCCGCATGCTCGAAGATCGCGCACGCCAGATGCAGACGGCGGTCGATCTGCTGCACGGATTCGCGCAATCGCTTCAGGACGAGGTGACCGCCGGCAAGATGACGCTCGCCGATGCGCAAACCCAATTCAAGCTGCGCGGCCGGCAGATGAAGTTCAACGGTGGCCAGGGCTATCCCGTCGTCTACACCGCCGATTCAACCGTTATGATGAACGGCGGCGCGCCTCAGCTCGAGGGCAAGAATAACGGGATCAAGGATGCCAATGGCATCGTGATCGGCGATGCCACGGTCAGCACGGCCAAGCAGGCGCCTGAAGGCGCGATCCTGTCCTATCTCTTCCCGCGTCCGGGCGAGACCGTTCCGGTTCGCAAACTGGTGTTCGCGCGCCACTTTGCACCATGGAACGTCGCGATTGCCTACGGCCTCTATGTCGACGACATCGACGCCGACGTGCGCGCGCTGACGCTCGAGCTTGCCGCGATCGGCACCGGCCTGATGCTGCTGATGGCGGCACTGTCCTGGCTGATCGCCCGCGACGTGCTCGGCGCGCTGGAGCGCCAGAAGAACCGCATGCAGGAGATCTCCGAAGGAGCCATCGACAAGCCGGTCGAGGAGACCGATCGCGGCGACGAGATCGGCCGCATGGCCGAGACCCTCGAAATCCTGCGCCAGACAGCTTTGACCGCCCGCGCGCTGGAGGCCGAACAGGCCGCCACCAAGACGCGCACCGAGCAGGAGAAGCGCGAGGCCCTGATCGCGCTTGCCGACCGCTTCGATGCCTCCGTCGGCCAGCTGGTCGGCCTGATGGCCTCCGGCTCCGGCGAGCTCGAGCATACCGCCAAGTCGATGTCCTCGACCGCCGAAGGCACCAACCGCCGCGCCGCGTTGGTCGGCACGGCCGCCACCGAAGCCAGTCAGCGTGTCCAGACCGTCGCGGCCGCCGCCGAGGAGCTCTCCTCCTCCATCACCGAGATCAGCCGCCAGGTCACCCAGTCCGCAGAGGTCACCGGACGCGCGGTCGACAGCGCCCGCCGCACCGACACGATCGTGCGTGCCCTTTCGGACGGCGCCCAGCAGATCGAGCACGTCGCCGAGCTGATTTCCAACATCGCCGCCCAGACCAATCTGCTCGCGCTCAACGCCACCATCGAGGCCGCGCGCGCCGGCGAAGCCGGCCGCGGCTTTGCCGTCGTCGCCTCCGAGGTGAAGTCGCTCGCGAGCCAGACCGCGGAAGCCACCCGCGAGATCGGCGACAAGATCGCCCAGATCCAGGGCGCGACCAAGGAGGCCGTGGACGCCATCGGCGGCATCACCGCCACCATCGAGGAGGTCAGCCGCATCGCCACCTCGATCGGGGCCGCGATCGAGGAGCAAGGCGCCGCCACCGCCGAGATCGCCCGCAGCGTCTCGCAGACCGCGGAGGCGACCAAGGAGGTCACCACCAATATCGGCGGCGTCTCCACCGCCGCGAACGAGACCGGCAATGCCGCCGGCATGGTGCTCGCCGCGGCCAGCAACCTCTCCAAGCAGGCCGAGCAGCTCTCCGGCGAAGTCGGGACGTTCCTGGCAGGCGTGCGCGCGGCGTAGGCCGTGCAGAGATTCAATGCGATCGTCGTCATGCCCGGGCATGACGACGGAAACGATCGCGCCCGCTCCTACCGCCGCGCGAGGCTGCAACCGCTCGAGAGCTGACGTGTCGAGCCGCCCGAACCGTCGTTCGACTGCGAGGGGAATTCCTCGAACGGCGTGTTCTGCTTACCGGTGTTGAACTCGAAGATCTTGCGGAACACACCCGGCACCATGGCCGAGACCGGATTGACGCGCATCACGGGCGCGGCCGGCGTGCCGATGACCTCGTAGGTCACGCCGATCAGTCCTTCCTTATCGCCACCGCCCAGGAACAGCCCGAGGACCGGGATCTGTCCGAACATGTTGTTCAACCCGTACATCGGCACGAAGGTGCCGCTCATGCAGACCTGGTTGCCGGGATAGTCGATCGAGCCTTCGATGGTGGCGCCGATCATCGGGCCCTTGACGACGCCGTCGCGGATCGTCAGCGCGCCGTTCTGCCGGGTGAACTCGGCGCGAAGCGCACTGAAGGAGACGCCGTTGCCGGTGCCGTTGGGCGCGCCGGCGGCCACGCGTTCGAGCTGCGCCTCGCCCTTCACCGTGAAGTCACGGACGTTGATGAGGCCCTCGCGCGAGGTGTTCGGCTCGGATGTCGGCGGCTCCATCGCCACCACCATCTGGCCGCCGACCGCCTTGGTGTAGGTGTCGGTGAAGCGCAGCAGCGCGCCGGCATCGTTGGTCTGGAGATAGATCACCTCGCGGCTGCCCTGCGCCCGCCCACCGCGCAGATCGGCCGCCACCGGCGTATCGCGGCCGATCTTGCCGCTCAGGCTGAAGGCCTTCATGGCGCCGTTGCGCTTCGACATCTTGGCATCGACGCTGCGCATCGCCTCGCCGTTGAAACCCGCGACGGCACCGAGCTTCACGTCGATGTCGAAATCGACGTTCTTCATCTTGTTGTTCTTGTCGTCCTTGGAATTGCCCGAAATCGCCGATTTCAGGAAGCCGCGGCCATCGAACACGTCGCCGCGTATCGTGCCCCTGATGACGCCGTCCTGACCACGCTCAGCCTTCAATGCGGTCTTGTCGCCGTCGGACGGTGAATAGATCGGGAAGTTCGCGTTCACGAGGTCGCCGTTCGCGTCGACCTCGAGCGAACCCTTGATCGAGGCGCCGCCGCCTTCGATGACGATGTCCTCGAGACGCGTCGATTGCGCGGTCGGCACGACCTTGAAGCTGGCCTTGCCCGACTTGCCCGGCAACTTGACCCAGCCCGGCAGGATGTTGTCGAGCTTGACCGACGTCAGGTCGGCCTCGACGCCGAGCTTCGTGGTCTGGTCGGGACCGCCGGCGATCTTGCCCGACAGCTTGATCGGCAACGATCCGCTGACGGCGGGGCTGAGATCAAATCCGAGGCGCGCGCGGCTCGCATCGTCCAGCGTCGCCTGCAGCCTGACGTCCGCATCGCCTTCGGTCGGCTTGCGATAGTCGAGCGAGGCCGCCTGCCCGTTGATCTTGACGTCGCCCTTGACCTGATAGCCCTGGTTGTTGGCGACGATCTTGAGGCTGTTGGCCTCCAGCTTCTGGTTCATCACCAGCTTGTCGGCGGCAAAGCCGTTGAGGTCGGCGGTGACGGCATAGATGGTGTCAGCCTTGGTCAATTCGCCCTTGACCGGCAGGCCGAGCTGGATGTTCGCCGTGAATGTCCCCTTGCTGGTGTTGGGATCGACCATTGTCGACGAAAGATCGCTGAGGCGGTCATTGGCCAGCATTTCAGCCGCCGCGGGCACCGGACCATCGACGCGGAATCTGGTCCGCGACGGCGACGGCTTCGGCGCCATGTCGGGCACCTCGAAGACGAAATCGGAGATCGTGATCTTGCGGCCCGCAGGCGTATCGGCAATGCCCTGGCCGATCGTCACGGTCGCGGTGCGGCCGGTCACGCGCGCCTTCAGATCGGCATCGTGCACGACCGGCATGCCGTCCACGGGGCGGACCGCGACGCCGCTCGCCACGATGTTGACCGACAGCCCGCCGTCGGGGATGGGCGGGCCCTTGCGCGGAAGATTCTTCGTCGGCGAATTGATGCCGATCTCGATGCGCTGGAGCGTACCGCGCTCGATCCGGTCGATCACCCATTCGCGCAACTCGGGAACGACCAGCGTCGGCCACATCCGCTTCAGCGCGGAAGCCGACATCGGCGTTCCCGCAAAGCCCAGCGTCAGGCGCGGCTCGCCCGAATAGTCGATCGCACCGGTGCCGGCGACGCCGATCTCGCCGTTGCTGATGTCGGCCTGCGTCAGCAGGAAGCGCTTGTGGTCGGTATCGAACCGGAATCCGATCGCGATGCGGTTGAAGACGAGCGGCGGCTCGTTGTCGATGCCGCCGAGCAGGATCGACCCGCCGCTGAAGCCGAGCTGCCAGTCGTTGACCGTGCCGTTGGGCGGCTCGAGATGGGCCAGAAGCGTCAGCCGGTTCGCGCCCGACAGGACCTTGAACGGCGCGACCAGCACCCGCCGGTTGGCATCCCACTCGACATTGATCTCGGCCTGGTCGATCGCCATCGGATAGTCGGGCGTGTCGGTATCGATGATATTGCCCGCGCCGACCGCGATCTTGCCGCGGAAGAAGGTCGGCACGCCGTCGCGGCCGAGCTCGCCCTTGAGCTCGCCGGTCAGCGGCAAATCGGCGGTATAGGTGAGATCCTTGACCCGCAGCGCCAAGAGGATGTTGGAGGTCGAGACCTTGTCGGCCTTGATGTCGACCGAGCGCACACCATTCTCGGCCGGACCGATCGTGGCCCGCAGCATCCAGGGCCGCGCGCCCTCCTCGCCGAGGCTGAGCGTGACGCCGCCGCGGCTCGGCCGGCGCAGGCTGAGCGTGATGTTCTCAAACGACCATTTGCTGCCGCGCTGCTGATCGTCGACGATCAGATTGCCGTTCTTCAGGCCGATCTCGTTGAGGTTCTGGCCGTCCAGACCGGTCATGCTGAGGCTGTCGAGCCAGTCGAGGCCCTGAAGAATGCCGCTCTGCGCGGTCGCCTGGGGCGCGGCCTGGGAAGCGGCTTGAGACGGATCCTGGCCCGCGGGCGCCGTGGCGAAAGGCGGCGGTGGGACGCTGTTGCGCGGGAATGTCGGCGGCAGGCCGGCATCCTTCTTCGAGGCCACGCCGGTGGCCAGCGGCTTTGCGGTGTCGCCGGCCGACACCGTGACAGTGCCGTCGGGCGCGATCCGGATCGCGAGCTCGGCATCGACGAGATTGAGGCTCTCGGCGCGCAGGTGCCCCATCAAGAGGCCCGCCCCCGACAGCTTCACCTCGGCCTTCGGCGCGCTGGCGACGATGGCGTGATCGCGGTCGCGGACGATGATGTCACGGATACGGACGGCGATGCGGACCCGCCCGGCCCGCTCGATCTGGGTGCCCCCGATCTCAACCGTGTTGCCGTGACCGATATTGTCCTCGATCGCGGCGGCCAGCCACGGCGTTGCGATGTCGAGATTGATGGGACCGGCGCCGAGCCGCCACCACAGCGCAGCGAAGCAGCCGACGAAGATGACGGCGAGAGTCCCGACGACAAGGACGAGTCGCTTCAGCCAGCGATCGGCGGCCAGCCAGCGGCGCAGCGCGCCAAACCCGTCGCCGAAGCGATGAAAGCCCGAGTTGGAACGCGCCAACAGCCGGCGCGCGCGATGGCCCGCGGCCGCCTCCTGATCCGGATCCCAATCGGCGTCGTCCCATTCCTGCGGCTGTTGATCGCCGCGCCGATCGAAGTCCCGATTGTAATCCTGGGGCGACTTATCCCTTGCCATTGCCTCTCGATACAGGCGCCCGTCGTGAGATTGAGCACCGCCGGGACCGCAGCCGCCCCCGGGAAGCAAAGCTCCCCGCGCCGGCACTGCAGCCATACTTCGAATATTCCTGCTGTTCGTCATTTCGCCCCGGGAGCGCGTTCAACGAGCAGTGGGGTGGTGCGTGGAATTCCTTGTAACCATACTCCGGCGTCGTCAGACTTGCCCAGCCAAGGGCGCCAGTCCGGCATACCGGACGAGAGCTGCAATACCGCTTCGGTTGACCCGCCGAAAGCGTCGAAAGGAAGGCGTATGTCCAAGAAATCCCAAAAGAAATCGTCCAAGGCGCCCTCCGGCGGTCCGACGGCTAAAAAGAAGACCCTGAAAGCGCGGGCATCGACTCAAGCAAAGTCCGCAACGATGCAGCGGACACCGGCGAGCAAATCAACCGGGACTTTAGCAAAAGCAGGATCACATAAGGCCGCATCGAAACAGTTAAATTCCTCCAAATCGGCATCCGCGCCCACGACGGCGGCGAAGGCCGGCCTGGCCGAGGGCCAGAAGGCCCCCGCCTTCCGCCTGCCCCGCGACGGCGGCGACGTCGTCACACTGGCGGACTATGCCGGCCAAAAGCTGGTCCTGTTCTTCTACCCCCGCGCCGACACGCCCGGCTGCACCCGGGAGGCGATCGACTTCACCCGCCTCGCCGGCGCTTTCGCGGCCGCCGGCACCGCCGTGCTCGGGATCTCCGCCGATCCGTTAAAGGCCCAGGAGAAGTTCCGCGACAAGCACTCTCTCGGTGTCCCCCTCATCTCGGACGAGCAGCACGAGATGCTGGAAGCCTATGGCGCCTGGGGCGAAAAGTCCATGTACGGCAAGAGCTTCCTCGGAATTCTTCGCACCACGATCCTGGTCGGAGCCGACGGCAAGGTGGCCAGGATCTGGCGCAATGTCCGGGTCGACGGGCATGCCGACGCGGTGCTGGAAGCGGCAAGAAGCCTTTAACCAGTCCTTTGAATTCGCCTGTTCCCGTTTCCGGAAAATTAACCATGACCGGCCCAGATTGCTGCGACAATTAGGGCCGTACGGACTCATCCGACCGGCGCGGGAGTGCCGATGTCGAAAAGTTCTGCCCAATATTCGCAGTACCCCCAACATCATCCGCACGACCATGGCCGGGGCTTCCAACGCCGTCCCGCCGTCGCGGCCGCCGCAGCGATCCCCCTTCCCGCGACCGACGATGCCTACACCATCGTCCATGCCGGCAAGCAGGTCCGCTTCGGGCCCGTGGTGTTCTGGATCGTGGTTGGAACGGTGGTGCTGCTCGGTCTCTGGTCGGCGGCGACCGCCACCTATTTTGCCTTCCGAGACGACGTCCTGACCCGGCTGATCGCCCGCCAGGCCGAGATGCAATACGCCTATGAGGACCGCATCGCCGAGCTGCGCGCCAAGGTCGATCGCACCACCAGCCGGCAGCTGCTCGACCAGGAACAGTTCGACCAGAAGCTCGACCAGATCATGAAGCGCCAGACGGCGCTGGAGTCCCGGGCCACGGCGCTCGGCGCCATGCCCGACGTGACCGGCTCGATTCCCCGTGCGACCCCACAGCGCGGTGATTCAAGCCAGAGCACGCCAAAGCCCTCGCCGATCAGCGACACCGTGATCTTCGTGGCGCCGCCGGATCGTGAGGCGCGGCTCGAATCGCGCGCCCCGGCCGTCGTGGCTCCCCAGGCCAATCAATTTGCGAAGAACCACGGCTTCGACAACGTCCTGGTCCGGCTCACCACCTCGCTCGATCAGGTCGAACGTCGCCAGATGGCGGCGCTCAGCGCCGTCGAGGAAAGCATGGATTCACGCATGCGCCGGATGCGCGGCGTGGTCAGCGATCTCGGTCTCAATCTCGCCAGTCTCGAAGCCGCCGTGCCGCGCAGCGCAATGGGCGGACCCTTCGTTCCCATCAAACTGACCGCCAACGCCGGGCCGTTCGAGAAGCAGCTCAATCGCATCAACATCACCCGCGCCGAGATGGATCGCCTCAACCGCACGCTGGCGCTGGTGCCCTACCGCAAGCCCGTCGTCGGCGAGGTCGAGTTCACCTCCGGCTTCGGCGTCCGCAGCGATCCCTTCCTCGGCCGGCCTGCGATGCATACCGGCCTCGACTTCCGCGCCGCCAGCGGCGATCCGGTTCGCGTCACCGCCAACGGCAAGGTCGTTTCCGCCGGCTGGTCCGGCGGTTACGGCCGCATGGTGGAGGTCGATCACGGCAACGGGCTTTCGACCCGCTACGGCCACCTCTCCGAGATCAA
The DNA here is from genome assembly GCF_056429085.1 of Bradyrhizobium sp. CFUWI. Classification (NCBI taxonomy): domain Bacteria; kingdom Pseudomonadati; phylum Pseudomonadota; class Alphaproteobacteria; order Hyphomicrobiales; family Nitrobacteraceae; genus Bradyrhizobium; species Bradyrhizobium sp. CFUWI. Next base: position 81,341 of record NZ_JBWJZE010000008.1, on the reverse strand, counting down.
CGTCAAGGTCGGCGAGATCGTGAAGATCGGCCAGGTCGTGGGTCTGGTCGGCTCGACCGGTCGCTCCACCGGTCCGCATCTGCATTACGAAACCCGGATCGAGGGCGAAGCGGTCGACCCGCAGAAGTTCTTGCGCGCCGGCGTCCGCCTCAGCGCGGGCTAGGGCCGACGCCCGCTGACTATTGGCTGCGCGCGTGGGGCCGACTTCCCCGGCGATGACATCACTGAACCGCTCCCACGCCTGCCCGTTGAACCGCATCAGCTGCATCTGCTCGATCGGGAAATGGGAAAAAATCGTTCGGTTGAGGCGTTGACCATGATGCCCGGCAGCATCAGGTCGCCCCGGCGAGCTTGAGCACCGACGCGACCGAGGTCGCGGTGCTCGCTGGGGGCGCCTTGAAACCGCAGTGAAAATCTCCTACTCGTTCCCTGTGCTGCACGACCTACCTCAACGCCTTCGCCAGATCGCCAGAACGACCATGTTCCTGGCGATATCGGCCTTTGTGCTTCAAGGCGCCCTCATTTCGGTGTCTCAGGCGGAAGCTGCCTTGGGTGCCATGCCGGAACCGGCGGTCGCCTTGAGCGGTTCCGTGCATTTTCACGATCAACTCGCGGGTCACGTTCACTCGCACGACGGCGACAATGCAGAAGGCCATGTTCACGACGGACCGGACCACGATGATGATGGTGGTCCAAAGTTGACTTGGAGCATATTTGGCAGCTCCATCGCGTCGCCCGGATTGGCCGTTCTGGCAACCCCGTTCGCCTTGCTTGGTGGTGTCGAACTGCCGGCCGTGCGGGTCATCGATGGCGTCAGGCCCGAAGGTCTCATCCGACCACCAAGTACCCTCAGCATCGCGTAATTCGGGCGGCCTTTCGGCCGCCGTTTCGCATGCCTGAAGGGATTTTCCATGTTGACGACACAGTCCTGCCCGAAAGGGCAGCTCGCGCGGCTTGGGCTGGCGGTCCTTGCTTGCTTGGCGAGCTTGATCTTTGACTGCGCCGGCTCCTGCGCACATGAGGGCCACGATCACGGAGAGACCAACAACGCGGTCTCATCTGCATATCCGAGAGTCGCTGCGCGATCCGAGCTTTACGAGATCGTCGGGATTCTCAGGGACAACCAGCTTTCGATCTACCTAGACGATGCCGTAACCAACGAGCCTGTCGCGGATGCGACCTTGCAGGTGACGGTCGGCGATTCCACCGCCGTCGAGGCCTCGAAGGCAGGAAGCGGTCTCTACACACTCGCCTTGCCTGTTCAGCCGGCCCAATCCGTGGAAGTCATCTTCTCAGTGTCCGCTCAAAAGGGCGACGATCTCCTGGTTGATTCATTGGCTGCGCCGCAGCCGGCCAGCCCGCCTCAAGCGCACGAGCATGGCTGGCTTTCCTCCAGTCGTCTCGTGCCAGCGCTTGCCGTTGGGGCTGCCGGCCTCGCTCTGCTTCTTGGCTATTCAATACGGTCGGGCAGCAGACTTGCGGCGACAGTCTCGACAGTGGCGTCGACCATAATCGTTGTTCTCGCCGCGAAGTCGTTCGGCGAAAGCCAGACCGGTGCGAACTACCCTCGTCCAGCCGAACCACCGGCGCTGAGCGATGCGCCGAGGCGCCTGCAGGACGGCTTCGCCTTTGCCGCCAAACCGACCCAGCGCTTGCTTGATGTACGCACCGCGGTGGCCGAACCGCAGACGATCCGCCCCGCCGTCAACCTGATCGGCCGCGTCATTGCCGATCCGAACCGCAGCAGCATCGTGCAAAGCATCTACGGCGGCCGCGTCATTCCCAATGCTGGCGCGATAGCGCGCATCGGGCAAACGGTCGCGAAAGGCGACGTTCTCATCCAGATCGAGCCCCATTTGCCGATTGCCGACCGCACGACGATTCTCGAAAAGGTCGGCGAGATCGAACAGTTGATGGCGGTCACGGAGAACAAGCTCCGCCGCCTGCGGCCGTTGGCAGAGCGAGGCGCCGTCCCGCAGGGGCAGGTCAACGACCTCGAAAGCGAACTGGAGGGGCTGCAGGCGCGCCGCGAAACCGTTCGCAATTCCCGCACCGGCTTTGAGGAGCTGCGCGCATCCACCGACGGCATCATCACCGCGGCCAAGGTCGTGCCAGGGCAGGTGATTCAGCCGCAAGACGTTCTCTTCCAGATCGCCGACCCCAAGAGCCTGTGGGTTGAAGCGCTGGCCTATGAAGACATCGGGCTGAAGGTTCCTGAAGCGGCGACGGCGATCGCGCCGAACGGACAGACGATTGCGCTGTCTCATGTCGGAACGAGCCGCGCATTGCGGCAGCATGCGTCCGTCGTTCAGTTCGCCATCCAGGAGCCGCCGGCAGGCCTCAACATCGGCCAGCCCCTGAACGTGATGCTTCAGAGCGGCGCGCCCGTTTCCGGCCTGATCTTTCCACGCGACACTGTCGCGCGAAGCAGCAACGGGGAGAACATTGTCTGGCTGCACACGGCCGCCGAGCGTTTCGAGCCACGCCCGGTACGGGTTCTTCCGGTGGACGCAGCACGCGTGCTGATTGCATCGGGCCTCAGCGGAGGTGAGCGGGTTGTCGTCCGCGGCACCGACCTCATCAACCAGATCCGGTAGGAGCCGCGCATGTTCAAGCTCATCGTCACGGCGAGCCTGCGAAATCGCCTGTTCGTACTGACGACTGCTGCCGTGCTTGTTGGTTACGGCCTGTTTGTCCTACCTGGTATTGCTGTTGACGTTTTGCCCGATATCAACCGTCCGACCGTCAACATCCTGACCGAGGCCGAAGGACTGGCCCCACAGGAGGTGGAACAGCTCGTGACGTTCCCGATCGAAATGTCAATGAACGGCATGCCCGGGGTCATCCGGGTCCGCTCGGTCTCTGGCGCGGGACTCTCAATCGTCTATGTCGAGTTCGATTGGGGTGCGGACGTCTACCGGGCCCGACAGTTCGTTTCAGAACGGCTGGCGCTGATCCGCGAGCAGCTACCCTCCGCTGTCAATCCGCAGATGGGGCCGGTGACGTCCATCATGGGTGAAATCATGCTGATCGCTCTGACCAGCGATGGCAGAGCCTCCGCCATGGACGTTCGCGAGATCGCGGACTTCGTCGTCCGCCCGCAATTGATTGCCATTCCGGGAGTGGCCCAGGTCATTCCGATAGGCGGCGAAGTCCGGCAATACCGGGTAACGCCGAACATCGCGACTATGCAGTCCCTTAGCGTCACCCACGACCAGGTCGAGCAGGCCGTGGCTAGATTCGGCACCAACAGCGGTGGCGGGTTCGTGGACCAGCATGGCCGCGAATATCTCATCCGCAACGTCGGCTTCACTAAGCAAATCGAGGACCTGGGCAACACCGTCGTTGCGACACAGGACAAGCATCCAATCCTGTTGAAGCAGGTCGCAAAGGTGGATTTCGCCCCGCGCACCAAGCGCGGTGACGCCGGCTACAACGGGAAACCGGCGGTGATTGTCAGCGTGATGAAGCAGCCGGCAGCCGACACGGTCGCTTTGACCCGGAATATCGAGACGACGCTCGCGGACTTGCAACGTACCATGCGGTCAGGGATCAGCGTCACCAACGTTCAATTTCGTCAAGCTACATTCATCGAGACGTCGATCCACAACGTACAGCGGGTCTTGGTCGAGGCGGCGATCGTTGTCGCGGTGGTTCTCTTCATTTTCCTGATGAATGGACGGGCGGCGTTCATTTCGCTCACCGCCATTCCACTGTCCATCCTCGTTACCGCCCTGGTGTTCCGCGCCTTCGGTCTCACGATCAACACGATGACGCTCGGTGGGCTTGCCATCGCCATCGGCGAGCTGGTCGACGATGCAGTGGTGGATGTCGAGAACATCCTGCGGCGCCTGCGGGAGAATGCCGCCTCCACCGCGCCGCGGCCTGTTCTCGAAGTGATCGCTGAAGCGAGCCAGGAAGTCCGCTCCGGCATCGTCTATGCGACCATGATCATCGTCCTCGTGTTCGTGCCGCTTTTTGCGCTTCCAGGTATCGAAGGCCGGTTGTTCACGCCACTCGGCATTGCCTATGTGGTGTCGATACTCGCTTCGCTGCTGACCTCGGTGACGGTAACGCCCGTCTTGTCCTACTATCTGCTTTCCGGGCGAACTCATTCAGGCGAGAGCGAAAGTGCTGTCGTGCGAGGGTTGAAGCAGGCGTACCAACGTCTGCTTGGCTGGGCATTCGAGCGGCGCCGACTTGTGCTCGGCTGGGTCGCGGCAGCGGTCGTGATTGCCTTCTACACAGCGAGCCTCATGCCACGCAGTTTTCTACCGCCCTTCAATGAAGGCACGCTTGTTCTGTCGCTGCAGTACAATCCCGGTATCTCACTCGCTGAATCGCACCGGCTCGGATTGCTGGCCGAGCAATTGATTGCAAAGGTGCCGGAAGTCAAATCCGTCGGCCGCCGCACCGGTCGCGCGGAACTCGACGAGCACGCCGAGGGCGTCCATTACAGCGAGGTCGATGTCGATGTCGTTCGGTCGAAACGCGACAAGGTAGACGTCTACGCGGACATCCGCGAAGCGCTTTCCGGACTGCCGGCTTCGGTTGCCATCGGGCAGCCCATCAGTCACCGGCTCGATCATCTGCAGTCGGGGATTCGCGCCCAAATCGTGCTCAAGATCTACGGTCAGGACATCGAGACGCTGCGCCGCCTGGCCGAAACCTCGCGCCAGCGCCTTTCGACAATTCCGGGGCTGGTCGATCTCCAGGTCGAGAAGCAGGTTCTCATTCCGCAGGTGCGGGTTCAGGTCGATCATGCCCGCGCCGCCCTTCACGGTTTGACTCCGGCAGCGATCACGCAGGCGCTCGATACGCTGTCAAACGGCCGAAAGGTCTCCCAGATCGTTGACGGCAATCGTCGCTTCGACGTCGTGATGCGCCTTTCAGAGCAGGATCGTTCGACGACGGGATTGCAGAACCTACTCATACCAGCCGGAATTGAATTCGTCCCGCTGAGCGCGCTGGCTGAGGTTGTCGAGACGGATGGTCCAAATCAGATTCAGCGCGAGGGAACCCAGCGCCGGATCGTCGTTTACGGTAACGGCGACGGCCGCCGCGACATTGCCGACATCGCCGCCGACATCCAAAGAGCTGTTTCGCAGCTGGATTTCCCGCAAGGCTACACCACCAAGCTCGAGGGCGCATTCCAGGCGCAACAAGAGGCCACCTGGCGCATCGGCATCTTGTCGCTTGCATCTCTAACGATGATCTTCATCGTGCTCTACAGCCGGTATCGATCGGTTGTCCTGGCGCTCATCATCATGGGCGGCATTCCGCTGGCCCTGATCGGCAGCGTGGCTGGTCTTAAGATCGCCGGTCAGCCGCTGTCGGTGGCTTCGATGATCGGGTTCATCACGCTGGCAGGCATCTCTGCGCGTAACGGCATCCTCAAGATTTCCCACTACATCAATCTAGCCGTCCACGAAGGGGAGCGTTTCGGGACTGGCCTGATCCTTCGAGGCAGCATGGAACGCCTCAGCCCCGTCTTGATGACGGCACTTTGTGCCGGACTTGCTCTGACCCCGCTCCTGATCGGCGCGGACGAACCGGGCCGCGAGATCCTGCATCCGGTCGCCGTCACCATTTTCGGTGGTCTGCTGAGCACCACGACGCTCGATGCCCTCGTGACCCCCATCTTGTTTCTGATGCTCGGCAAGAAACCGCTGGACCGCCTGCTGGCCGAACGCGCTGCAACGCTCACCCCTGCGGAAGCCTACTGATCCCGCGCCAACCAAAGGAGACCGACAATGCGAAAGTACATCTTCCCGGCCATTTTCACCGCGATCGCGGCCATGACCCAACTTGCTGCGGCACAGACAAAGGGCAGCAACGGCGGTCCGGTCGTCAAGTCGCAAGGGCACCCGATCGAGTTTGTGCGGAAGGGTTTGGATATCCTTTTCTATGTGGGAGACGACGACGGCTCGCCGCTTTCGACAAAGGACATGCGCGGACGCGCGACAATTCAAGAAGGTGGCAAGACGGTGACAGTTCCACTTGCCCCCGCCAGCCCGAACATGATGACCGGAAAGCTTCTAGCAGAACCTTCGCCAAAGGCGATCGTCGTCTTTTCGGGAAGTCTGCACGGGCACTCACTGACTGCGAGGTATGCAGGCGAATAGCGGGTGCCCACGGTCAAACTTCGTAAGGTCTGTTTTCTGGCGCAGCGGACTTGGCGTTGAGTGCGCAAACGCGCCGCTATCCGGGCAGAGCGGACCTAACGTGATATGCAGCGCGGGTTTTGTGAGTACACGCGCTAGGTTCCTAGGGTGCCCTCTTCGGCCGCGACACCAGCTCGATCATCCTGCCTTCGTCGTCATCAGGCATCGCCGCCTTGGCCTGCGCGTAGGCCTCAACCGCGGCGCGCGCGACCAGCGGCTTGCCGGCGAGCAGGCTCTCGGCGAGCTTAACCGCATAGGCGGCATCCTTGTGCCGCAGCGCCGCGGTGAAGGTCGCGCCGGAGAAATCGCGGGCGATCATGCGCTTGGAATGACGCGTGACCTGCGGGCTTGCAGCGACGCCCGCCTGGATCGACTCCAGCACCAGGTTCATGTCGAGCCCGGCCTGCTCGGCGATGGCAAGGCCCTCGGCGAGGCCGGCAATCTGGATCGCGCCCATGAGATTGTTGATGAGCTTGTAGACGGTGCCGGAGCCGACCGCGCCGAAATGGCGAATGGTCGAGCCGATCGGTTCGAGATAGGGCCGCGCGCGTTCGAGATCGGCGGCGTCGGCGCCGACCAGCAGCGTCAGTTTCCCGGCGGCCGCTGCGTCCGGCAATCCCGTCACGGGGCAGTCGATGTAGATCAGCCCGCGCGCATTCAGTTCGCGGCCCATCTCGCGGGCATGGTCATAGGAGACCGTCGAGCATTCGATCGCGATGGTGCCGGACTTGGCGGTCTTGGCCGCGCCCTTCGGCCCAAGCCAGACCGCGCGCGAGGCCTCGTCGTCGGCGACCATGGTCACGACGGCGTCGGCATCGATCGCGGCATCCTCCGGCGAGGTCGCCCAATGCGCGCCGCGCGCGATCAGGTCTTCCGCTTTTGCCCTGCTGCGATTCCACAGCATCACCGTGAAGCCGGCATCGAGATAGCGGCCAGCCATGCCGTGCCCCATCCGCCCCAATCCGATGAAGGCGACGCGGGGCATGGCTAGTCCACGTCCTCGATCTCGCCGGTCGTGGTGCCGAACGCGCGCTGTGCCAGCGTCGCGGCCATGAACTCGTCGAGCTCGCCGTTGAGCACGCCGGATGTGTCGGAAGTCTGCACGCCGGTGCGCAGATCTTTCACCATCTGGTAGGGCTGCAGCACATAGGAGCGGATCTGGTGGCCCCAGCCGATATCGGTCTTGGCGGCCTGGTCGGCGGCGGCCTTCTCCTCGCGCTTCTTCAGCTCGATCTCGTAGAGGCGCGCGCGCAGCATGTCCCAGGCCTGTGCCCGGTTCTTGTGCTGGGAGCGGCCGGCCTGGCAGACCACGGCAACGCCGGTCGGAATATGCGTCAGGCGCACCGCGGATTCGGTCTTGTTGACGTGCTGACCGCCGGCGCCGCCCGACCGCATCGTATCGACGCGAACGTCGGATTCCTTGATGTCGATCTTGATGCTGTCGTCGATGACGGGAAACACCTGCACGCTGGAGAACGAGGTGTGCCGCCGCGCATTGGAATCGAACGGCGAGATGCGGACGAGGCGGTGCACGCCGGCTTCCGTCTTCAGCCAGCCATAGGCGTTGTGGCCGGAGACCTGGATGGTCGCCGACTTGATACCGGCCTCTTCGCCCTCGGACTCTTCGAGATATTCGACCTTGAAGCCGTGCGTTTCGGCCCAGCGCGTGTACATGCGCAGCAGCATCTGCGCCCAGTCCTGGCTCTCGGTGCCGCCTGCGCCGGCGTGGACTTCGAGATAGGAATCGAAGCGGTCGGCTTCGCCCGACAGCAGCGCCTCGAGCTCGCGCCGCGCCACTTCCTTCTTGAGGTTCTTCAGCGCAGCTTCAGCCTCGGCGACGACGCCGTCATCGCCCTCGGCCTCGCCGAGCTCGATCATGCCGATATCGTCTTCGAGCTCCTGCTCGACCTTGCCGATGCCGGAGAGCGAATCCTCAAGCGAGGTCCGCTCCTGCATCAGCTTCTGGGCCTTCTGGGGATCGTTCCAGAGGTTGGGATCTTCTGCGAGCTTGTTCAGCTCAGCGAGGCGGGCCGTCGATTTCTCGACGTCAAAGATGCCTCCTCAGCAGCCCGACCGACTGCTTGATCTCTTCTACCAACCGTTCGATTTCGGCGCGCATGTGGGTCTCTGGTCTCGCGGAATTGGTCCCGCGTGCAATTGAGATCGGGATGTAGCGGCGGCGGCTGCAAAGCGCAACCGCCGGAACCGCGATCGTGTGTGTTATCCGGCCTTAGTAAAGCCCGCCGGTGCCGGGCCGCATGAAGAAGCCGGAATCGGGCTGCTGCTGCTGCGAGGCCGGCATGCGCCCGTCGGCGTCGGCCACGCCGATGACCGAATAATTGTCCGGCGGCGCCGTGCCCGGCTTGAAGGCTTCGAGGATGGTGCCGCCGGTCTCGCCGGGACCGGCGCGCATGCCGGTCTTGGAGGCGACGCGGACGAGCTTGATGCCGGCCGGCACCTTGAACGGAACCGCAGGCTTGTCGGCGAGCGCGAGCTTGAGGAAATCGCGCGCGATGGGAGCCGCCAGATGGCCGCCGGTTGCGGCATTGCCTTTGCCGAGCGGGCGCGGCTTGTCGTAGCCCATATAGATGGCGACGGCGATGTCGGGCGAGAAGCCGACGAACCAGGCATCCTTGGCCTCGTTGGTGGTGCCGGTCTTGCCGGCGACCGGCTTGCCGACGTCCTTGACCACGGTCGCGGTTCCGGCCTGGACCACGCCCTCCATCAGTTCGGTGATCTGGTAGGCGGTCATGGAATCCAGCACCTGCTCGCGGCGGTCGATCAGCTGCGGCTCGGCCTGGTTCTTCCAGCCGCCCGGCGCGTCGCAGCCGCGGCATTCGCGCTGGTCGTGCTTGAAGATGGTGCGGCCGTAACGGTCCTGGATACGGTCGATCAGCGTCGGCTTCACGCGGCGGCCGCCATTGGCGAGCATCGAGTACGCCGTGACCATGCGCATCGCCGTCGTTTCGCCGGCGCCGAGCGCATAGGAGAGATAGTTCGGCAGTTCGTCATAGACTCCGAAGCGGCGGGCATATTCGCCGATCAGCGGCATGCCGATGTCCTGCGCAAGGCGCACCGTCACCGTGTTGAGGGATTGCCGCAGCGCGTTGCGCAGCGTCACCGGTCCCTGGAATTTGCCCGAGGAGAAGTTTTCCGGCCGCCATACGCCGGCGCCCTGCCCCTGATCGATTTCGATCGGAGCATCGAGCACGACGGTCGAGGGCGTATAGCCGTTGTCGAGCGCGGCCGAATACACGATCGGCTTGAACGACGAACCCGGCTGCCGATAAGCCTGCGTGGCGCGGTTGAACTGGCTCTGATCGAACGAGAAGCCGCCGACCATTGCGAGCACGCGGCCGGTCCAGGGATCCATCGCCACCATCGCGCCGGACACTTCGGGGATCTGGCGCAGGCGGTACTGGCCCTCGACCGGCTGGCCGTCCTTGTAGAGCGGATCGGCATAGATCACGTCGCCCGGCTGCAGCACCTGCGACACTGCCGTCGGCGTCTTGCCCTTGGTTCCGCCTTGCGCGGCTCGCGCCCATTTGACGCCGTCGACCGTGATGATGCCGGTCTCGCGCTGCTTGCTGACGGCGCCGCCAAGCTCGCGGCTCGGCTGGAAGCCGATGCGCGCCGACTGGTCGCTGGTTTCCAGCACGACCGCCATGCGCCAAGGCGAGATGTCGGAGAGCGACTTGATCTCGGCGAGCTTGACGCCCCAGTCACCCGAGACGTCGAGCTTGCTCATGGCACCGCGATAGCCCTGCTGCTCGTCATAGTTCACGAGGCCGGTGACCATCGCCTTGCGGGCCATGACCTGGATCTTCGGATTCAGCGTGGTGCGGACCGACAGGCCGCCTTCATACAGCTTCTTTTCGCCGTAGCGCTCGAAGATGTCGCGGCGAACTTCCTCGGCGAAATATTCGCCGGCGAAAGTGTGAGCGCCGTTGGAACGGCTGGTGACGGCGAGCGGCTCCTTGCGCGCCTTGTCGGCATCGGCCTGCTTGATCCAGCCGTTCTCGAGCAGACGGTCGACGACATAGTTGCGGCGCTCGATCGCGCGGTCACGGTTGCGGACCGGATGTAGGGTCGCCGGCATCTTCGGCAGCGCCGCCAGATAGGACGCTTCCGCCACGGTCAGCTCGTTCACCGACTTGTCGAAATAGACCAGCGACGCGGCCGCGATGCCGTAGGCACCGAGACCGAGATAGATCTCGTTCAGATACAGCTCGAGGATCTTGTCCTTCGAATAGGTCTTCTCGATGCGCATCGCCAGCAAGGCTTCCTTGATCTTGCGGGCGAACGAGACCTCGTTGGTCAGAAGGAAGTTCTTGGCGACCTGCTGGGTGATGGTGGAGGCGCCCTGCGGACGGCGGTTCGAGCCGTAGTTCTGGATGTAGACCAGACCCGCGCGCGCCATGCCGGTGTAGTCGATGCCGCCATGTTCGTAGAAATTCTTGTCCTCGGCCGCGAGGAACGCGTTGATCACGAGCTTGGGTACCGCCTGGATCGGCAGATAGAGGCGCCGCTCCTTGGCGTATTCGCCGACCAGCGAGCCGTCGACCGCGTGCACGCGGGTCATCACCGGCGGCTCGTAATCCTGAAGCTGAGAGTAGTCAGGCAAGTCCTTGGAGAAATGCCAGATCAAGCCTGCCACGGCCCCGACACCGACAAGGAACACCACTGTTCCCGCGGCGAACAGGAAGCCCATGAACCGCACCAGCAAGCGCATTATCTGTTTATCCGTTCAAAGTCTGGATCAGCCCAGTATCGACCCCTTGGCACCCCAAACTGGCACCAACCTCACGTCGCGAATTCGCCGGCTACACAATACCATCAAGTGCCGGACTTAAGACGCTTGCCGAACAGGATTCTCGCCGATTCCGGAACCCCCTGCGGCGTTTTTTATAAAGCGCCCGCTGTGGCCAAACTAGGGCCTTTGCGAGGGGGCGGAAAACCCCTTTCAGTTCGAAAATCCCCGGGGTCGTCAATTTGACGATCCCAGGGTCGTCAGTTTGACGATCCCGCCGTGGCCATCCGTTTGGTCAAAAACCCATCGATTGCCTGCGCCATCGAGCCCACGGCACGGGACCGCCAGCCCTCGGAGACCAGATGCTCGAGGTCGCCCTTGTTGGAGACGTACCCGATCTCGACCAGCACCGACGGCACGTCGGGCGCCTTCAGGACCCGGAAGCCGGCCGACTTCAGGGGATGCTTGTGCATCCGCACCGTTGACTTCATTTCACCCATCAAGAGGCGGGCGAAACGGTTTGAAAAAGTGCGGGTTTCCCTCTGCGTGAGGTCGATCAGGATGTCGGCGACGTCGGTCGGCTCCTCGGCGAGGTTGAAGCCGGCGATCGCATCGGCCCGGTTTTCCGCATCCGCCAGCCGCTGGGCTTCGGCGTCGGACGCCTTGTCGGACAGCGTATAGATGGTCGCGCCCTGCGCATCGCCCTCGGCCCGCGGCAGCGCATCGGCATGGATCGAGACGAACAGCGCCGCCTTGTGATTGCGGGCGATCTTGGTCCGGTCATTGAGGGGAATGAAGGTGTCGTCGTCCCGCGTCATGACCACACGGTACTTGCCGGCCTTCTCCAGTTTGTCGCGGAGCGCCAACCCGAAAGCCAGCACCAGGTTTTTCTCGCTCTCGCCGCTCGACTGCGTGCCATTGTCGATGCCGCCATGGCCGGGATCGATCACGACCACGGGGCGGCCGTCGGCCTTCTGCTGCGCCGTTTCCGGGCCTGTGGTCGCGGGACCCGTTGCAGGCTGCGCCTCGGCGATCGTGGGCCGCAGCTCGGGGCGGTTTTCGGGCGCCAGCGCCTGAACGAAGGCGGCCCGGTCGGCCTCCTCGAGCTCCAGCACGAGCCGGGCCGGCTGGCCGTTGGCCGCCTCGACCACGTAGGACTTGGCGATCTTGGCCGGTCCCGTCAGGTCGAACACGATTCGCGAGCCGCCGGGCATGACGAGCCCATAGCGGAAGGCCTTGACCAGTCCGCGCCCCGCGGCCCCCGTGCCGGCGGGCAGCTGAAAATTGACCTGGGGCACGTCGACGACGACCCGGTAGGGGTCAGCCAGCGTGACGGCGCGGAAGGTAACGGCCTGGTTGATGTCGAGAATGAAGCGGGTCTGCTTGCCGTCACCGGCCAGCCGCGCGGCCGAGGCGATTGGAAAATTCGCCGCTGCAACAGCGGGTTGTGGCTGGCTTTCCGCGGCCCGCAGGCGCGAGGAATCAGCCCATGGCAACGCTGCAGCGCACAACAGCGCGCATCCCAGCAAAACCCGTTGATTTGTGCGGCTCGCCACCGATTCCGTGCCTCCGAGCAGCCCCTTTTAACGCAATAGAACCACAGGGTTAATCGATCCCTAATGACGGAAGTGCGAAACTCTCTGACTGTGACCGCCGTGCGACGCTCCCTTGCACGGATGGCTCATTCCTCGTATGTACGGAATGCTGACGGCCGATATTTTCGGTTGTGTCGCATTCAGCCTCCCGGTGCAGCGCCGGAACTCTCAAGGTTTGGGAATTCCAGCGTTTTCCGTTTCCCTCTAAGGCCAGCGCGGTGCGCGGCAGCGGGTGGAACGGGTCAAGCGTCGGCGGCGGAACGGTCCCGGATTACCACTCACGTTGCCGGGACGGTTCTGACAGCGACGTAACCCATTACCCGGTCCCTTGATCCCAAGGGAGCGGTTCGTGATCCCCAAGGTGAGCGCGCTCGCGCCATGCCTGGCCAGCAGCAACTGATTGAAGGGCGGCCTCGCCGCCCAATGTTTCATACGGGCCGACGCTTGATGCGCCAGACTGTGCCGACGAATTCTGAAGGACCATTCGCGACGCTGCGGAGTGAAAATCCCGCGCGCCGCAATGGTCCTGAAGCTTCCGGTCCGGCAAGGCACGAGAGACGGCGTTTCGGCCTTCCCCTCACCCCCGAATCAGGTGGACCGTCGCGTCACCCGGCGGCGCGATACGCGCCCACGGTGAATCGCGCCCGCCGCCGCCAAGAGTTAAGACATGCCCAACAAGATGTTGATCGACGCCACCCACCCGGAAGAGACCCGGGTCGTCGTGGTCCGCGGCAATCGCGTCGAAGAGTTTGATTTCGAGACCGCGCAACGCAAGCAACTGCGCGGGAATATCTACCTCGCCAAGGTCACAAGGGTCGAACCCTCGCTCCAGGCCGCCTTCGTCGAATATGGCGGCAACCGCCACGGCTTCCTCGCCTTCAGCGAAATCCATCCCGACTATTACCAAATCCCGGTCGCCGACCGGCAGGCGCTGATCGAGGCCGAGGAACAGGCCCATCGCGAGGCCGAAGAGGAGAGCGAGAACCGCTCCCACGGGCGCCGCCGTTCGCGCCACCGCAATGCCCGCCGCCGCGGTCACGGCGAGCGCGTGCGCAGCGACATCGTCGAGGGCCTCGACGCCGGTGCCGATCCCGCCGCCCAGCCGATCGAGGGCGCGGCGCAGGTGGAGCATGGCGAGGGTGCCTTGCACGAAGGCGAGCATCTGCATGCCGATGCCGAGCATCACGGCGAGCACGAAAGCCACGACCACGACCATAACGGACACGATCATGGCGAGCATGATCACGACGATCGTCATGCCCATCATGACGAGCACGCCCACGATCACGACCATGGTCACGATCATCGCGATCATGATCATCAGCACGATCATCACGACCACGATCATGCCGACGAGACGCCCGCGCCTGTCGCGGCCATCGGCGCCGAGCCCGTGGTCGCGACCGGGACTGTTGCCGAGCCGCAGGAGGCCGCCCTTTCCGAAGCGCATGCCGAGGCCCTCGCCGAAGCCGTGACCGCTGCCGCTGAGCCGGCCGACGCCGTGTACGGCGAGAGCACCGAGGCGCCACATGCCGAAGCCGGGGACGCAGCCGGCGAAGACGACGAAGACGAGGATGAGGACGAGGACGGCGAGGAAGCCGAAGAGGAAGTCGTCGAATCCGTCGGCGGCGACGACGTGCTGGAGGAAGTGCCGGAGCGCACGTTCCGCCCGCGCCGCCAGTACAAGATCCAGGAAGTCATCAAGCGTCGCCAGGTGATGCTGGTGCAGGTCGTCAAGGAAGAGCGTGGCAACAAGGGCGCTGCGCTGACGACCTATCTGTCGCTCGCCGGCCGCTATGCCGTGTTGATGCCGAACACCGCGCGGGGCGGCGGCATCAGCCGCAAGATCACCAGCGCCCAGGACCGTTCCCGCCTGAAGGAAGTGGTGCAGGATCTCGACGTGCCCGAGGGCATGGGCATCATCCTGCGCACGGCCGGCGCCGCCCGGACCAAGCCCGAGATCAAGCGCGACTTCGAATATCTGATCCGGATGTGGGAGACGGTGCGCGACCTCACGCTGAAGTCGCAGGCCCCGACCCTCGTCTACGAGGAAGGCTCGCTGATCAAGCGCTCGCTGCGCGACCTCTACAACAAGGAGATCGACGAGATTCAGGTGGCCGGCGAGTCCGGCTACCGTGAAGCGCGCGACTTCATGAAGATGCTGATGCCCGCCAATGTCAGCGCGGTGAAGCAATATCGCGACGGCCAGCCGTTGTTCTCGCGCATGGGCGTCGAGAGCCAGCTCGACGCGATGTTCTCGCCGACCGTGCAGCTGCGCTCCGGCGGCTACATCGTGATCAACCAGACCGAGGCGCTGGTCTCGATCGACGTCAACTCCGGCCGATCGACGCGCGAGCACCATATCGAGGACACCGCGCTGAAGACCAACCTGGAGGCGGCCGAAGAGGTCGCCCGCCAGCTTCGCCTGCGCGACCTCGCCGGCCTGATCGTCATCGACTTCATCGACATGGACGAGAAGCGCAACAACCGTGCGGTCGAGCGCAAGCTGTCCGACTGCCTCAGGCAGGATCGCGCGCGCATCCAGGTCGGACGCATCTCGCATTTCGGCCTGCTCGAAATGTCGCGCCAGCGCATCCGCGCCAGCGTGCTCGAGAGCTCGACCGATCCGTGCCCGCATTGTGGCGGCACCGGCCATGTCCGCTCGGTGTCCTCGGTGGCGCTCCAGCTGCTGCGCGGCCTCGAAGAAATCCTGATGAAGGGCGCGACCCACAATCTCGTGGTCCGCACCCGCACCGACGTCGCGCTCTATGTGCTGAACCACAAGCGCGGTCACCTGCGCGACCTCGAGAACGGCTTCAAGGTGACGCTGTCGGTGATTGCCGATCAGTCCGTCAGCGGACCTCAGGCTTACGTGATCGACCGCGGCGAGCAGGTGCATACGCTGGAAGCCGCCAAGGCGCTGCTTGCGGCGCAGGCGGCTGCGAGCCCGCCGCCGCTGCCCGAAGAGCCTTACGACGATGAGGACGTCTTCGACATCGAGACCGAATCCGAGATCGAAACCGAGGAGACCGAAGGTCTCGCCGAGGAGCAGGCGTCCGGCGAAGCCGCGTCCGACCAGGACGGCCAGCGCCGCAAGCGCCGCCGTCGCCGCCGCGGTCGCGGTGGCCCGCGCGACGGCGAGTTGCGCGAGGATAGCCCCCCCACTCTTCCCGAGGCGGCCGTCGCGGCCGGCGAAGTCGAGGACGATGCCGAGTCCGAGCAGGACGGCGAGGAAGGCGAGGAACAAGCGGCCCGTGGTGAGCAGCAGGGCAGCGGCGAACGCCGGCGCCGGCGCGGTCGCCGCGGCGGGCGCCGCCGTCGCGGTGGCGGCGAGGAAGGTCTCGCCGGCTCGATCAGCGACGAACTCGGCACCAATCAGCCGTCGGAAGCTGCCGACGCGGTCGCCGATTTCGACGGCTTCGGCAATGAGGCTGCGCCCTCGATCGCGCAAGCCGAGCACAGCACTGAACCGCAAGCCTCGCAGCCGGAACCGCGCGCCGAGGTGCAGACCGAGGTGCCCGCCCAGCCCGAGCCCGTTGCCGCGGTTGCCGCGGAGGAAGAGCCCGTCGACGACAAGGCCGCACGGCGCCGCTCCACGGTGCGCGAAAAGGTGAGCTTCCTGTCGAGCAGCCCGAGCGAGCCGGCAACGCCGGTCGTGCAGGCGGCCGCGCCGGTCACGCCGCCCGCCCCGGCAGCCGAACCCGCGCCGCAACCGGCAAGCGAAACGCCCGCCGCGCCGCGCCGCGCCGGCTGGTGGTCCCGCCGTTTCGGCGGCGGCGAATAAGACCGAACATCCAAATGCAAAACGCCCGGCACCGGCCGGGCGTTTTTATTTCGCCGTTGTGCCGATGTGCTAAGCCGTTGTCGCAATCTGAAAGGGGACCGGCATTGTCAGAGCTTTGCGATTCCAGCGCCGTCGAACTGCGCCGCCTGTTGGCCGCCCGGGCGATCTCGCCCGTCGAGTTGCTCGACGCCTGTCTGTCCCGCATCGCCGCGATCAACCCCGCAGTCAACGCCGTCGTGACGCTGGACGAGCCGGGCGCACGCGCCGCCGCCAAGGCGGCCGAAGCCGCCATTCTGCGCGGCGAGGATCGCGGTGCTCTGCACGGGCTTCCCGTTCTCATCAAGGACACCCAGGACACCGCCGGGATGCGCTCCACCTATGGCAGCCCGCTGCTGAAGGATAACGTCCCGGCTGCCGACCAGGGCTCGGTCGCGCGCCTGCGCGCCGCGGGCGCCATCATCTTCGGCAAGACCAACACGCCGGAATGGGCGGCAGGCGGTAACACCCGCAATCCCGTATTCGGCGCGACCGGCAATCCCTTCGATCCCCTGCGCTCGGCGGCGGGCTCCTCCGGCGGCTCGGCGGTGGCGCTCGCCTGCGGCATGGCTCCGCTCGCCTCGGGCTCGGACACCGGCGGCTCCCTGCGCAATCCGGCAGGCTTCGCCGGCATCGTCGGCATGCGTCCGTCCTACGGCCTCGTGGCCAGCGAGAAGCGTGCGTTCGGCTGGTCCAATCTGTCGACCGACGGGCCGATGGCGCGCAACGTCGCCGACACTGCGCTGATGCTGTCGGTGATGGCGAGCGATGACGCCCGCGATCCGCTCGCCTATACGCTGCCCGGCGAGCCCGTGCGCGCTCGCGCCGAGCGCTGGGCCGCTCCGCACCCCGCAGAGCTCGGCAAGCTGCGCCTCGCCTTCACCGAGGATTTTGGCTTCGCCCCGACCGAAAAGGCGATCCGGCGCGTGTTCCGCGCGCGGGTGAAGAAGCTGGCGCCGCTGTTCGCGGAATCCCGCGAGGCGACGCCGGATTGCTCCGGCGCGGACGACGCCTTCGCCGTGTTGCGCGCCGGCCTGTTCCTGGCCATGCACGGCAAGAACTACAGAGAACGTCGCGAGATGCTCGGCCCCAATGTCCGCGCCAATGTCGAGGAAGGGCTCGGCTACACGCTCGAGGACCATGCGCGGGCCACGGCGACGCAGACGCGGATCTATCGCGCCTATCAGAGCTTCTTCGAAACCTGTGACGTGCTGATCAGTCCGACCATTACGCTGAGCCCGCGGCCGTGGTCGGAGCCTCATCCCGCTGAGATCGACGGCGTGCCGACCCGGTCCTACTTCCACTGGCTCGCGCTGGCCTACGCCGTCACGCTCCCTGGTCATCCCGCGATCAGCATTCCGCTCGGCCTCGATGAAGCCGGACTGCCGTTCGGCCTCCAGATCATCGGTCCACGCGGCGGCGACGCCATCGTGCTCTCGGTCGCCGCGGGCATCGAGGCCGCGTTCGCAGGCGATGCGCAATTGTGCCGGCCCGTCCCGGATCTGGCGCGGCTTGCCGCGGCGCCGCCGCTGTCCGCTGCCCCCGGCTTCCTCACTTGGGAATAACTTGGGAACGCCCCGGTCCGACAGGAGAAGTCTTCCGATGCAAAGCGCAATGGTTCTCGGCGGCGGCATGATCGGTGTCAGCGCCGCGCTGCACCTGCGGCAGCGCGGCTGGGCCGTCACGCTCGTCGACCGCAGGGAGCCGGGTCGCGAGACCAGCTACGGCAATGCCGGCATGATCCAGGCCGAAGCGGTCCGCCCCTATCCGATGCCGCGCGACCTTGCGACGCTCCTGAAGATCGCGACAGGCCGCACCAACGACGTGCGCTACAGCCTGTCGTCGCTTCACCGCCATATCGAGCCCCTGCTCCGCTATTGGTGGCATTCGGCGCCGAAACGGCATCGCGAGGCGATCGAGGCGTGGGCGCGACTGATCGCCTACGCGACTTCGGAACACGACATCCTCGTTCGCGAAGCTCATGCCGACAATCTGATCCGCCGCGCCGGCTATCGGGCGCTGTACCGCAACGCCGCCGACCTGGATCTCTCGATCAAGGCCGCGGAGGAAGACCAGCGCGACTTCGGCGTGAATTTTCGCGTGCTCTCCGGCAGCGAGCTCGCCAAAGCCGAGCCGATCCTGCGCGACGATCTTCCCGGCGCGATCCATTGGCTCGACACCTGGACCGTCTCCGATCCCGGCGCGCTGGTCACGTCCTACGCCCAGCTGTTCGAGCGCCTCGGCGGCACCATCGTGCTCGGCGATGCGCAGTCGCTGCGGCAGACCGCGAGCGGCTGGTCGGTCGTGACGGACCAGGGGCGCCTCGACGCCGCCCACGCCGTCGTGACGCTCGGGCCGTGGTCACCCGATCTCCTCACCAAATTCGGCTATCGCATTCCGTTGGTGCGCAAGCGCGGCTACCACATGCATTACAGCGGCGGTGCCTCGCTCGACCTGCCGCTCGTCGACAAGGGCGGCGGCTACGCCATGGGCCCGATGGCGAAGGGAATCCGCATCACCACCGGCGCGGAATTGACCGGCATGGACGCGCTCGCCACGCCCGTGCAGCTCGCCAGTGCGGAAAGCTCCGCACGCGAGCTGATCGACCTCGGCAAGCGCGTCGAGCCGGATCCGTGGTTCGGCACCCGCCCCTGCACGCCCGATATGCTGCCGGTGCTCGGCCAAGCTCCTCGTCATCCCGGCCTGTGGATGAATTTCGGCCACGGCCACCAGGGTTTCACCCTGGGACCTGCGACCGGACGCCTGCTCGCCGAGATCATGAGCGGCGAGACGCCGGCGATCGATCCGCTGCCCTATCGGCCGGAGCGATTCTAGACTCAAAGAAAAGGGCTGATCGAGGATATCGACCAGCCCTATTACTTCGAGCGCTACCAGCGCTGCAGTGCCGGCTCAGTCCGTCGTGATCGCCGTCTCCATGTCGGTCGGATCGATCTGCTTGGCGAGGTTGGCGTTGAGCTTGTCGCGGTCGAGCTCACCCTCCCACCAGGCGACGATCACGCAGGCGACGCCGTTGCCGCACAGATTGGTCAGCGCGCGGCACTCGCTCATGAACTTGTCGATGCCGAGCACGATCGCCATGCCCGGCACGAGGCGCGGGTCGACCACGGCGAGCGTCGCCGCCAGCGTGATGAAGCCCGCGCCGGTGATGCCGGAGGCGCCCTTCGAGGTCAGCATCGCCACCACCAGGATCGTAAGCTGCTGGCTGAAGCTGAGATCGACGCCGAGCGCCTGTGCGATGAACAGCGTCGCCAGCGTCATGTAGATGTTGGTGCCGTCGAGGTTGAACGAGTACCCCGTGGGTACCACGAGGCCGACCACCGACTTGGAGCAGCCGAGCCGCTCCAGCTTCTCCATCATGGACGGCAACGCGCTCTCCGAGGAGGACGTGCCGAGCACGATCAGCAGTTCGTCCTTGATGTAGGCCAGGAACTTGAAGATCGAGAAGCCGGCCAGGCGCGCGATGATGCCGAGCACGACGAACACGAACAAGGCCGCGGTGACGTAGAAGGTCGCGATCAGCCCGATCAGGTTGAGGATCGCCCCGGTGCCGAACTTGCCGATGGTGTAGGCCATCGCACCGAACGCGCCGATCGGCGCCGCGCGCATCACGATGGAGATGACGCCGAACACGGCATGGGCGGCGTCGTCGATAAAGCTGCGGATGGTGTGGCCGCGTTCGCGAGACTCATGAGCGCGAATCCGAACAGCACCGCGAACAGCAGCACCTGCAGGATCTCGCCTTGCGCGAAGGCACCGACCACGGTGTCCGGAATGATGTGCAGCACGAAATCGACTGACTTCTGCGCCTTGGCCTGGTCCGCAAACTTGGAAACCGCCTCCGCACTTGCCGCAGCATTGCCGAAGCCTGCGCCCGGCTTGACGAGATTGCCGACGACGAGGCCGAGCACCAGGGCGAAGGTCGAGACGACCTCGAAATAGACCAGCGCCTTGACGCCGATGCGGCCGACCTTCTTGGCATCCTGGATGTGGGCGATGCCGGAGACGACGGTGCAGAAGATGATCGGCGCGATCACCATCTTGATCAGCTTGATGAAGCCGTCGCCGAGCGCCTTGATCCATTCATTCGTAGCGACTGTAGGCCAGAGCCAGCCGACCAGGGCGCCGAGCACGATGGCGATCAGCACCTGGACGTACAGAACCTTGTACCACGGCTTTGCTGCCGGCGGCGCGATCGGCGCCCCCACCATCGTTGTGGTCGTCATCGCTTCACTCCCCTTCAAACGCAGAGGGCCAGCCAGGATCAACTTGGCCGGCCCGATCAATTAGAACCGCGAACTTTGGCGCTTTATCGCCGGCGCTCGATCAGCCTGCGCGCCGCCGGCATCAACGTCGCGCCAAGCGCGTTCTTGACCAGCGAAGCCGCAACGAACGGCACGATGCCGACCTGCCAGGCCTTCGCAACGCCGAGCCCGAGACCGAACGCCAGCCAGCCGAAGCCGGCGGCCAGAATGACGACATGGCCAACCGCCATGGCTGCAAATAGCAGCGCCACGCTGCGATCCCAGCCGCGCTCGGCGAGCCAGCCAGTCACGAAAGCGGCCGCAATGAATCCGAACAGGTAGCCCGCGGTCGGGCCAACGAGCGGTGCAATTCCACCCACCGGTCCGGCAAAGACCGGCGCGCCAAGCGCGCCCTCGGCGAGGTAGGCGATCATGGTTACGCTGCCAAGACGCCAGCCATAGGCCGCGCCGATCATCAGCACCACCAACGTCTGCAACGTCATGGGCACATAGGGCAGCGGCAGGCTGACCTTGGCCGATAGCGCCATCAATGCGGTGCCGAGCCCAACCAGCACGACGGCACGCACTGCGCCGACGGTTTCGCCCGGCCGGGTTGGCCACATCAAAGCGGCGAGAGAAAAATGTGGCGCAGCAGCAGTCGGGACGGATCGGTGGTCAGGCAAGTTGAACTCCGGAGCTGGTCGAAAACTGGCGGCTATTTAAGCCAGTGAGCGATCCGGTCAACTGCCTCGCGCATCTCCCCCGGCGAGCGTGCATAGGAAAAGCGAATGAACGATCGGCCGTGGACGGGATCGAAATCGAGGCCGGGCGTCGCCGCAACGCGTGCCTGCTCCAGCATCTGTTTGGCAAACTCGAAACTGTCGGAGGTGAAGTCGGAGACGTCGGCATAGAGATAAAATGCACCATCGGCCGGCAGGAATTTGCTGAGGCCCGCCTTCGGCAATCCCTCGATCAAAATCTGCCGGTTTTCCTGATAGCCGTGCTTGATCGCCTCCATCTCGGCCGCACCGTCGAAGGCGGCCTCCGCCGCGATCTGCGATAGTGCCGGCACCGAGATCGACAGGTTCTGCTGCAGCCGCTCGATCGGCCGCACCAGGATTGCGGGTACGACCATCCAGCCGACGCGCCAACCCGTCATGCAAAAATACTTCGAGAACGAGTTGATCACGAGTGCGTGCTCGGACAGCGCGGCGGCGGTGACGGCCGGAAACGCATAATCGAGCCCATGATAGATCTCGTCCGAGATGAAGCGGATGCCCGCGTCTTCGGCGGCCACGATCAGCCCGGCGAGCGCTTCGCGGGACATCATCGTCCCCGTCGGATTGGCGGGGCTGCCGACCAGCACCCCCTTCAGCGGCGCCTTGCGATGGGCGGCGAGCAATGCCTCGCCGGTGAGTGCGTGGCGCGTCTCGTTCGTGGTCTCGATCAGCACCGGCTCGCAACCGAGCGCGGTCAGGATATGCCGGTAGGGCGGATAACCCGGCACCGTCACGGCGACGCGGTCGCCCGGCTCGAACATCGACAGGAACGCCAGGATGAACCCGCCGGAGGAGCCCGTGGTCACCACGATCCGCTCGGGGCTGACGTCGCAGCCATAGGCGTCGCGATAATGGCGTGCGATGCGCTCGCGCAAGGAGGGGATGCCGAGCGCGGAGGTATAGTCGATCCGCCCGGCCTCGAGCGCCGTATGGGCGGCGGCAATCGCCGTCCTGGGCGCGCCGGCCGCGGGCTGGCCGACCTCCATATGGATAACGTGGCCGCCGGCGGCCTCGATTCGGGCCGCCGCGGCCATGACGTCCATCACCATGAACGGGGGAACATCGCTGCGGCGGGAGGGCTCGAGCCACTGCCCCAACCGGTTCCTTAAAGTCGCATCGTGCATCGATTTCTGCTATTTCGCTGGCGGGCCGGTGCGTCCGGTCCGGGAAACGGGGCGCTTGCGCCCCAGACTGGCCGCATTGTGCGGCTCATAAGGGGAACGGCTCACAAGGGCATATCGCGTATCCGGTCCGCCGCCAATCGCCAAAACCAATCACGAAACTGCTTTCCAGATCGTTTGATCAAGACCGTTTGATGTCGCTCCAGATCGCATTGCGCCAGAAGGCTTCCGCCCTCACCGCCCTCGTCACGGCCGCGGCGATCGCGCTGACGCCGTTCTCCGCCGCGCACGCGCAAGCCAAAGGACCGCCGGTCCTGCGCGACACCGAGACCGAGCAGCTGCTGCGCGAATATACGCGCCCGATCCTGCGCGCCGCGGGTCTGGAGAAGCAGAACATCCAGATGGTGATCCTCAACGACAGCTCGTTCAACGCGTTCGTCGCCGATGGCCGCCGCATCTTCGTCAATTACGGCGCGATCCTTCAATCGGAGACGCCGAACCAGATCATCGGCGTGCTCGCGCACGAGACCGGGCATCTGGCCGGCGGCCATCTGTCCAAGCTGCGCGAGCAACTCGCCGCCGCCCAGACCCAGATGATCATCGCGATGCTGCTCGGTGCCGGCGCGATCGCCGCGGGCAGCACCCAGCGCGGCAGCGCAGGCAATAACGGGCTCGCCAATGCCGGCGCCGCCGCGATCGCCGCTCCCCAGGAGGTGATCCGCCGGTCGCTGCTGTCCTATCAGCGCCAGCAGGAGGAGAACGCCGACCGCGCCGGCGTGCGATTCCTGACCGCGACCCAGCAATCGCCGAAGGGCATGTACGAGACCTTCAAGCGCTTCACCAGCGAGAGCCTGTTCGCCGCGCGAGGCGCCGACCCCTATCTCCAGTCGCATCCGATGCCGGCCGAGCGCGTTGCCGCGCTGCAGGAGTTCGCAAGCTCCAGCCCCTACTGGACCAAGAAGGACGATCCCGCGCTTCAGCTTCGCCACGACATGGTTCGCGCCAAGATATCCGCCTTCATGGAGCGGCCGGAGACGGTGTACCGCCGCTATCCGCTGTCGAACGACAGCATGCCGGCGCGCTATGCCCGCGCCATCAGCACCTATCTGCACGGCGATCTGCGCAACGCGCTCACCCAGATCGACGCGCTGATCCAGGTTCAGCCGAACAACCCGTATTTCTACGAGGTGCGCGGCCAGGCCCTGCTGGAAAGCGGCAAGCCGGCCGAGGCGATCCCGGCCCTGCGCAAGGCCGTCGCACTCTCGAACAATTCACCCCTCATCGAGATGTTACTTGGGCAGGCTCTGGTTGGAACCGATAATAAGGCCTACACCGACGACGCCGTTCGGATTCTCCGCGCCGCGGTGGCGCGGGAGCCCGAGGCCATCCTCGGTTACAGCCAGCTCGCGATGGCCTATGGCCGGAAGGGAGATTATGCCGAGGCGGATCTCGCATCGGCACAGGCCGCTTACTTGCGCGGCGACAACAAGACCGCCCGCGAGCTCGCCACGCGCGCGAAAACCCGCTTTGCCGTCGGCACGCCTGGATGGGTCAAGGCCGACGATATCGTGGCGGCGAAACCGCCGCGCAACTGACGAGAACGACGCCTGACACCACGACGTCACGACACCGAGCTTTGACACCCCCGGGACGTTTCCCGAAACCTGCTTTGGATAAGAGGATTTGCCTATGCCTTCGCTGCGCCTGCTTGCTCCTGCGTTGTTTGCGCTCGCCATGCTCGGCGCTGCCGCACCCGCCTCGGCCGACAGCTTCTCCGATACGCAGCGCACCGAGATCGAGAAGATCATCAAGAACTATCTCGTCAGCCATCCCGAAGTGCTCGAAGAGGCCATGGCCGAACTCAGCAAGCGCCAGGCCGCGGCTGAAACGCAGAAGCACGAGGCCAGCATCGCGCAGAATGCCGATGCGATCTTCAACTCGCCGCGACAGGTCGTACTCGGCAACAAGGACGGCGACGTCACCTTCGTCGAGTTCTTCGACTACAATTGCGGCTACTGCAAGCGCGCGATGGACGACATGCTGACCATCATGAAGAGCGATCCGAAGCTGAAGGTCGTGCTGAAGGAGTTTCCGGTGCTGAGCCAGGGCTCGGTCGAAGCGGCGCAGGTCGCGGTCGCCGTGCGCATGCAGGATCCCACCGGCAAGAAATATCTCGACTTCCACCAGAAGCTGCTCACTGGTCGCGGCGCCGCCGACAAGGCACGCGCGCTTCAAGCGGCCAAGGAAGCCGGCCTCGACACCGCGAGGATCGAAAAAGACATCGGCAGCGCCGAGGTGCGCGCCACCATCGAGGAGAACTTCAAGCTCGCCGAAGCGATGGGCATGAACGGCACGCCGAGCTACGTCATCGGCAAGCAGATCGTGATCGGCGCCGTCGGCGTCGAAAGCCTCAGGGAAAAGATCGGCATCGCCCGCTGCGGCAAGGCAACCTGCTGATCACACGTTTTGCGATACGAGGAAAACGCGACAAGGCCGGCTGATTAGCCGGCCTTTCTTCTTGCGCCGGACGTTGGCGTCTTCGTGCAAAGTCATTCATCTGGCGTTCAACAAACAAATGCCGCGGAACAGACGAAGTTCCGGAACAACTCAAATCTCCTTTCGTTGTCGGCGCGGGCAATGACGCAAAGAAACACGTGAGGAGAATTCGATGTTGAACCGCTTTATGATCTCAGTTGCCGCAGTCGCCCTCGTCGCGGGCGCCGGTCTGGCGAACGCACAAGACAAGGGCCGCGACAGCGGCGCTGGCTCGCAGCAGATGCAGCATTCGCAGCCGTCAGGCGGTGCCGCCGAGCGCGGCGGCTCGATGGGCCGCGACTCCATGAGCCATGACAAGGGTACCGTTGGCCAGGCCGGCGGCGCCACCAACATGAAGTCCGATCGGACCTCCGACGACAAGTCGGGCGCAATGAAGGACGAGCGGTCTTCTGGCGGTGCGATGAACAAGAACGCGGCAGAGGACAAGGCTGGCGCGACCAAGGGTCAGCGCACCGACGATCGCGCGCAGGGTCAGATGGACAAGTCCCAGCAGGACAAGTCCAAGAGCATGACCCAGGACACCAGCAAGGACACCAGCAAGTCCGCCAAGGACCAGAAGGACATGAAGGCTGAGGGCAGCAAGAGCGGCACCTCGACCAACAGCGCCGAGACCCAGAAGGGCACCGGCACGAGCACCAACCAGAACGCTCAGGGCCAGACCGGCACCAGCAGCACCCAGAACGCGCAGGGCGGCACCTCGTCCTCGACCACGGTCGGCCAGGCCGGCGCCGCTGCGAAGCTTTCGACCGAGCAGCGGACCCAGATCACCTCGGTGATCCGCGAGGAGCGCGTGGCCCCGGTGACCAACGTGAACTTCTCGATCTCGGTTGGCACCCGCGTGCCGCGTGAGGGCATTACCCTTCACGCCCTGCCGTCCCGGGTCGTGAGCATCTATCCGGAGTGGCGGAGCTACAGGTACATCCTGGTCAAGGAAGAGATCGTGATCATCAATCCGGACACCTACGAGATCGTGGCGGTCCTGAACGTCTAAGGCCGCGACACCGGCAAGCTCAGGGGGCGGGCAGCAATGCCCGCCCCTTTGCGGTTGCCGGCAGCCATGGTTCGGACTGGTTAACAAGCAATTTCCGTAGCTTCCGCACAGATTTTTGCAGCCAGGATGAGGTACTTGAGGGCCCTTCGGAGGTCCTTCAAGGCTTCCCCTGGGACGCTTTGTTACCTATAACCCCGCCACGCTGAAGCACCTCTTCCGGGATTGGAATGGCAGAACCCGCAACCGACACGATCCTCGTCCTGAACGGGCCGAACCTCAACATGTTGGGGACGCGCGAGCCGGAGAAGTATGGCCACGCGACGCTGGCCGACGTCGAGGCGCTGTGCCGGGAGACGGCGGCGACGTTCGGTCTCAAGGCCGATTGCCGGCAGTCCAACCGCGAGGGCGAGCTGATCGACTTCATCCACGAGGCGCATCGGCGCAAGATGAAGGGCATCATCGTCAATGCCGGCGGCTATTCCCACACGTCGATCGCGCTGCACGACGCGCTGCTCGCGGTTCAGATCCCGACGGTCGAGGTGCATGTGACCAACATCCACGCCCGCGAGAGCTTTCGTCACCACTCCTATACGGCACGCGCGGCCTTCGCCTCGCTCTGTGGTTTCGGCATCGAGGGCTACCGCCTCGCCATCCAGGGCCTTGCCGCCAAGCTTGCCATCAAGCCCAAAGCCTGAAGCTCCCTCATCAAAACAGAACATTCGGATCAAACAACATGGCGCGCCAGCCAGACGACAAAGCAGCCGCAAAGTTTTCCAGCGAGGATTCCGCGCTCGTCCGCGAGCTCGCGCTCCTGCTCGATGAGACCAGCCTCAGCGAGATCGAGATCGAACGTGCGGGCCTGCGCCTGCGCGTCGCCCGCAACATCAGCGTTGCTGCGACCATGCCCGTGCCGATGGCTGCGGCTCCCGCCGCCCTGCCGGGCGTCCCCGCCGCGACGGCCGCCGCCGGGCCCGACCTGTCGAAGCATCCAGGCGCGGTGAGCTCGCCGATGGTCGGCACCGCCTATTGGGCGCCCGAACCGGGCGCCAAGCCGTTCATCGAGGTCGGATCCAAGGTCTCGGTCGGACAGACGCTGCTGATCATCGAAGCCATGAAGACCATGAACCAGATCCCCTCGCCGCGCGCCGGCACGGTGACGCAGATCCTGGTCGAAGACGGCCAGCCGGTCGAGTACGGCGAGCCGCTCGTCATCATTGAGTGAGGGAGTGGCGAATAGCGAGTAGCGAAAAGCTGCTCCTCCTGCCTATTCGCCATTCGCTATTCCCCATTCGCCCCTGAGGCACCATGTTCGACAAGATCCTCATAGCCAATCGCGGCGAGATCGCCCTTCGCATCCTCAGAGCGTGCAAGGAGCTCGGGATCGCCACCGTCGCCGTGCACTCCACCGCCGACGCCGACGCCATGCATGTGCGCCTGTCGGACGAGAGCGTCTGCATCGGCCCGCCGGCGTCCAAGGACAGCTATCTCAACGTGCCCGCGCTGCTCGCGGCCTGTGAGATCACCGGCGCCGATGCCGTGCATCCCGGCTACGGCTTCCTGTCGGAGAATGCGCGCTTTGCGGAGATCCTCGCCGAGCACAATCTGCATTTCATCGGCCCCAAGGCCGAGCACATCCGCCTGATGGGCGACAAGATCGAGGCCAAGAAGACCGCCAAGAAGCTCGGCATTCCCGTGGTGCCCGGCTCCGACGGCGCGGTCGGCCCCGACGACGACGCCCTGGCCATCGCAAGGAAGATCGGTTTTCCCGTGCTGGTTAAGGCGGCGGCCGGCGGCGGCGGCCGCGGCATGAAGGTCGCCCACAGCGAGGCGGATCTCCAGGTGGCGCTGTCGACGGCGGCCAACGAGGCCAAATCCGCCTTTGGCGATGCCTCCGTCTACCTGGAAAAATACCTCCAGAAGCCGCGCCACATCGAGATCCAGATCCTCGGCGACGGCCGCGGCGGCGCGATCCATCTCGGCGAGCGCGACTGCTCGCTGCAACGCCGCCACCAGAAGGTCTGGGAGGAAGGCCCCTCGCCCGTGCTCGACGCGGCCGCGCGGGCCAAGATCGGCGAGACCTGCGCCAAGGCGATGCGCGAGATGAAATATCTCGGCGTCGGCACCATCGAATTCCTGTTCGAGGACGGCGAATTCTACTTCATCGAGATGAACACCCGCATCCAGGTCGAGCATCCCGTCACCGAGAGCATTACCGACATCGACCTCGTGCTGGAGCAGATCCGCATCGCGGCCGGCGGTGACCTGCCGGCCAAGCAGGAAGAGATCCAGGTCATCGGCCACGCGATCGAGTGCCGCATCAACGCCGAGAATCCCCAGACCTTCCGCCCCTCGCCCGGCCGCATCCTGCAATACCATCCGCCTGGGGGACTGGGGGTCCGCATCGATTCAGCCGTCTACCAGGGCTACACGATCCCGCCCTATTACGATTCCCTGGTCGGCAAGCTGATTGTGCACGGCAAGACCCGCGCCGAATGCCTGATGCGGCTCCGCCGGGCGCTGGACGAGATGGTGGTGGAAGGCATCGAGACCACGCTGCCGCTGTTCCGCGCCCTGGTGCGGGAAGACGATATCATCAACGGCGACTACCACATCCACTGGCTGGAACAGTATTTGGCCGGCAAGGCGGAACCAGCCCCGCGCTAATCCACGCTCGCCGTGGAACCCTTTGGCTCCGATCGCGTTCTGGTCGCGGGTCAGTTCCAAGGGGGCGTTTTGACTTCCGCGAGATGTGACAGAGCGAGGCCGTTGTGACGGCCGAGGCCCTACGACGGCGGGCATTTTGGCAGATCCTGCTGATCGCGGCGGGCCTTCTGGTGCTGACCGTGATCAGCGCCGGCTCGGTCTACCTCGTCAACAAGGCGCGGGAAGACAGCAAATGGGTGCTCCACACCATCGAGGCGGAGAGCCAGATCAACGCCCTGCTGCTTGAGATCCGCCGTGCCGAGAGCAGCGCCCGCGGCTTTCTCCTGACGCAAGGACCGGATTTCCAGTCGGATCACGAGAAGGCCGTCGCCGCGATCATTCCGGCGCTCGACAAGCTCACGCGCCAGATCGGCGACAATCCGGCGCAACGCGACAGCATCGAGAAGCTGAGCGCGGCGATCGAGACCAGGCTCGACCAGTTCTCGCGCGAGATGACCTTCGTCAAGCAGGGGCAGCTCGACCGGGCCATGGAGCTCGTCCGCGAGGCCGCCCGCGGCAACACCACGACCACGATCAACAACCAGGCCAACGCGATGATCCGCGAGGAGGAGCGGCTGTTTCGGCTGCGCACCGCCAACTCCGACCACAGCCAGACTCTCGCTGCGTCGATGACCGGCATCGGCTCCGGCCTCGTCGTGCTGCTGGCCATGATCTCGACCTGGCTGGTGCGGCGCTCCGCCCGCGCCCGTGACGAGGCCGAAGCGCGCCTGCGCGACGCCAATGTCAATCTGGAGTCCGTCGTCGACGAGCGCACGGCGGACCTGCGCGAGGCCAACGACGAGATCCAGCGCTTTGCCTATATCGTCAGCCACGATCTGCGCTCGCCGCTCGTCAACATCATGGGCTTCACCAGCGAGCTCGAAGAGCTCGGCGGCGACATCTTCCGCCGCATCGGCGGCCTCGCCCATGTCTCTGCGGACGGTGCACCGCTTGCCCCCGCAGGGCCCGGCGACATCGCGCTCGAAGGCCCGGACAAGCAGCTCCAGGAGGATTTCTCCGAAGCGCTCGGCTTCATCAAGACGTCGATCGCCAAGATGGATCGCCTGATCTCGGCGATCCTCAACCTCACCCGCGAGGGCCGGCGTGAATTCCAGCCCGCGAAGATCGACACGACCGAGCTGATCGAGGCCGTCGTGTCGACGCTGGCGCACCAGGCGGCCGAGGCGCAGGCCGAGATCCACCTCGAGCCGCTGCCGAATGTCGTGAGCGACCGGCTCGCGCTCGAGCAGATCTTCTCCAACCTGATCGACAATGCGATCAAATATCTGAAGCACGGCGTGCCCGGAGAGATCAGAATCCGCGGGCGGACCAAGCTCGGTTACGCCATCTTCGAGATCAGCGACAACGGCCGCGGCATCGATCCGAAGGATCACCATCGGATATTCGACCTGTTCCGCCGGGCGGGAACCCAGGACAAGCCCGGCCAGGGCATTGGTCTTGCGCATGTGCGTGCACTTGTGCGTCGCCTCGGCGGCACCATGTCGGTATCATCGGAACTGAACGCGGGCAGCACCTTCACTATCACGCTGCCGATCGCCTGGAACGCGAGCAACCGGAACAGAGATCGATGACCCAGCCTGTCACCATCATCATGATCGAGGACGACGAGGGCCACGCCCGCCTGATCGAGCGCAACATACGCCGCTCGGGAGTCAACAACGAGATCGTCTCGTTCGCCAACGGCACCGACGCGATGCAGCACCTGTTCGGCGCCGACCGCAGCGGCCTCGTGCAGAAGGGCAATGCGCTTCTGATCCTGCTCGACCTCAACCTGCCCGACATGACCGGGATCGACATTCTGAGGCAGATCAAGGAAAACAAATACCTGAAGGCTTCGCCCGTGGTGGTTCTGACCACCACCGACGATTCCCAGGAAATCAAGCGCTGCTACGAGCTCGGCTGCAACGTCTACATCACCAAGCCCGTCAATTACGAAAATTTCGCCAATGCCATCCGGCAGCTCGGCCTGTTCTTCTCGGTCATCCAGGTCCCGCCCGCCGCCCCATGAACCAGCGCACGCCAACCCTGCTCTACATCGACGACGACGGTGCGCTGGCGCGCCTGGTCGAACGCGGCCTGACGCGGCGCGGCTACAGGGTCGTCCATGCCGCGAGCGGCGAGGAAGGCCTCGAGCGCATCCGCCGCGCTCGTGCCGAGGGCGGTATCGACGTGGTCGCGCTCGACCAGTACATGCCGGGTCTCGACGGGCTGGAGACGCTCGAGCAGATCATGGCGATCCCGGACGCACCGCCCGTCGTGTTCGTCACGGCCTCGCAGGATTCCAATATCGCCGTCACCGCGCTGAAGGCGGGCGCGGCCGATTATCTCGTCAAGGACGTCACCGGCGATTTCATCCCCCTGCTCCACGTCGCGACCGAGGGCGCGCTGCGCCAGGCCGAATTGCAGAAAGCGCGCGAGGAAGCCGAAGCCGAGATCCACGCCTCGCGCGACCGCTACGCGGCTCTTGCCGCCGAACGCGAGCTGCTGCTGCGCGAGGTCAACCACCGCGTCGGCAACTCGCTCCAGATCATCGCCTCTCTGCTGCACCTTCAGGCCAGCTCGGCCGCGCAGGAAGAGGTCAAGGCGGCGCTGACCAATGCGATGGGCCGTGTCGCCGCGGTCGCGCAGGTGCACCGACGCCTCTACACCTCGCAGGACCTCAAGAGCGTGGTGCTGAACCAGTATCTGGATTCCCTGCTCGAGGATCTCCGCCGCTCGGCCGAAGGCAACCGGATGTCGCGCCTGACGCTGAAGGCCGAACCGATCGAGATCGATCCGGACCGGGCGGTCGCCGTCGGCATCATCGTCAACGAGCTGGTGATGAACGCCGTGAAATACGCCTATCCCGACGGCGCCGGCCCGATCCATGTCGAGCTGACCGCGACAGGCGACGATCTCCTGCTGACGATCACCGACAACGGCGTCGGCGACGCCGTCAAGGCCGATCCGCGCTCCACCGGCATGGGCCAGCGCATCGTCGCGGCCATGGCCGCCAAGCTCAACGCCTCGGTCGAGCGCGACCCCGCGCATTCCGGAACCCGGATCGTGCTGAAGTTCGCTCGCGTGCCCGCAAGTCCGGGCAAGACCGGCACCGCTGCCGTCGGCTGACCTCGCGCTGCGCCCCCCATCGCAACCGCATCGCGATCCTGCTATGATCGCGAACCATGACTTCTCGCGACTCCGCTCCGTCTGAAATCACCCCGGCCGTGCTGCTGCGCGCCTATGCCTGCGGCATCTTCCCGATGGCGGAAAGCGCCGACGATCCGACCCTGTTCTGGGTCGAGCCGGAATTTCGCGGCGTCATCCCCCTCGACGGATTTCGCGTCGCCTCGCGGCTTGCGCGCACGGTGCGCTCGGACGTGTTTCGCGTCACCGTCAACACCGCGTTCAAGGCGACGATCGCGGGCTGCGCCGCGCCGCAGATCGGGCGCGAGGACACCTGGATCAACAAGCGCATCCGCGACCTCTATGGCGGCCTGTATCAGCTCGGCCATTGCCACAGCGTCGAAGCCTGGCAGGGCGATGATCTCGTCGGCGGGCTGTACGGCGTCAGCTTGGGGCGGGCCTTCTTCGGCGAGAGCATGTTTCACACCGCGCGCGACGCCTCGAAGGTCGCGCTGGTGCATCTGGTCGCGCGGCTCATCCATGGTGGCTTCGAGCTGCTCGACACCCAATACGTCACCGAGCACCTGAAGAGTTTTGGCGCGGTCGAAATCTCGCGGCGGCGCTACACCGCGCTGCTCGACAAGGCGCTGGCCGGCGAGCCCGGCGATTTCCTCAGGCTCTCATCCGGTGAGGCGATCCCGGGCGCGCGCGCACTCGAGATCATCGCTTCAAAGCAATAATTGGCGACCTGGCCCCGGGGATTTGGCCTAACGGCCAAACCCGGGAATCCCGAACAGACCAGGCCGCTGCTCCGGCGGCGGGGGCGGCGGTGGTGCCGGTTGCTGCTGCTGGATTGGCGGCAGAGGTTGCGGCGGACGCTGCTGCACCTGCTTCGGCGCGGCCTTCTTCTGCGCCGGCGGCGGGGGCGGCGGCTTGGCCGCAGGATCCGGCGCCGCTGTCGCAACGGTCTGCTGCGGCTCTTTGCAGTCGGTGAGCCAGATGTCGTAGATCGGGTGCTCGACGCCGTGCAGGCCCGGGCTTGCCGCGTACATCCAGCCGGAGAAGATGCGCTTCACCT
This sequence comes from Bradyrhizobium sp. CFUWI, assembly GCF_056429085.1. Taxonomy (NCBI): domain Bacteria; kingdom Pseudomonadati; phylum Pseudomonadota; class Alphaproteobacteria; order Hyphomicrobiales; family Nitrobacteraceae; genus Bradyrhizobium; species Bradyrhizobium sp. CFUWI. The sequence goes on along the minus strand of NZ_JBWJZE010000008.1, from coordinate 48,396 downwards.
CGCCCTGCAAGGTGATTTCGTCGACCTCGACGAAGGCATCGGTGTTGGTGGCCTCCGTCGCCGGCCGCGTGTAGCAGGCGTCGGTCTTGACCCTGAGCGCGCCGAACTGAACGGTCTCGCCGATCTCCTCGTCGAAATTGATGATGCGGCCGGTGATCTTGTCGAGGCCGGAGAAAGTCGCCTTCTTGTTCACGATCTTCTGCGCCGGCGGCTCGGTGACGACCTCGTCGCCCGGCTGCAGACTTGCCGGGGCCTGCGGCACGGCGCCCGGAACGCCCTTCTGCTGCGGCTGACGCCCGGGCGCGCCCGGGGCGCCTTGCGGACCGGGCGGCGCGATCGCCGCGGAAGGCGGCTGGTTCGGCGGAGCGACGGTGGAGCCCGGCGGCGGCGCCAGCGGCTGGGTTTCGACCGGCCCCGGCATCACGTTGCCCTGCCGGCCCGGCGGCGGAAGCATCGGACGCGACGGCAGCACGCGGCCCTGCGGCGGCAGCTCCGGCACCTCTTCGTCGTCGTCGGGGATCGGCTGCGGCTGGCCGCGCGGAATATTGCCGGGCGGCCGCAGCGGCGGCGGATCGGAAAAGATCGTGCCGATCTGCGCCTGAGCCGGCGTCGCAATCGTCAGCGCGGTGGCGGCCAAAAGCGCCGCAAGACCTGTCAGGGTAATGGTTCGAAACATCTCGCGCGGCTTCAACAGCGAATCGGGCTTGTTCGACATTCTATAGGGGTTACCGCCGCTCGCAGGCCATCCGGTTAACACGGCGAATACGGCGGGGGAAGGGCGGCAACCCTGCCCTTCCCGGCCCCGTCTGGCCAGACCGGCTCCCCAATGGGATAGTCAAACAGCCCCTCCGAGGGGCCCGGGGCCCGGCATCGCCCCCCAAATAAGACGCCCAACCTGACTGGAAACCCCGAGGTCGCTCCTATCATGCCCGTTGTGCTCGATCCCGATGCCGCCGCCGTCTACAAGGCCGTCCAGGACGCCGGCCGCCCCGCCTGCGAGACCCTGACCGCGCCGGAGGCCCGCGCCTCTTACGCGCAGGCGCGCTTAGCCACCAACCCCGGGCCGCCCGAGCTTGCCTGCGGAGCTTCGCTCTCGATCCCGGCCCCGCACGGCGCGATTCCCGCCCGCTTCTATAGGCCCAGGGAGCCGCGGCGGCCCGGCGGCCTGTCGCCCGCGCCGGTGCTGTTCCACGGCGGCGGCCGGGTGACCGGCGCGTGGTTGAAGGGACTGGGCTGAAACGTCGTTCCGCATGGCTTCTCCGCTCCAAACCATCGCCGCCCTCCCGCTGCGCGTCCTGAGCTGGCTGGGCAGCCAGGGCACGCGCGGGGTCGCCGCCGTCGTGTTCATCGCCGCCGCGGTGCCGCCGCTCGGCGCGTTGCTCCGTCCCTATCTCACCGAAGCCATCCTTGGCCTGCTCTGCATCTCCTTCATGCGGGTCGATCTGGTTGCGCTCTACGGCCATTTGCGCCGGCCCGCCCTGGTTGCGACCGCCACGGCCTGGACCACGATCGGCGTGCCGCTGATCGTCGGGTTGATCGCGCACGCAACCGGCCTCACTGTCCGCGCGCCCGGGCTGTCGCTCGCACTGATGCTGCAGAGCATGGCCTCACCGATGATGGCCTCGCCGGCCCTCGCCGCGCTGATGGGGCTCGATGCCACCCTCGTGCTGATCACGCTGGTGACCTCGACCGCGCTGGTGCCCTTCACGGCCTCGATGTTCGCAGGCCTCTTCCTCGGCGACATGCTCAGCATCACGCCGCTGTCACTCGGCCTGAAACTGCTCGGCATCCTCGCCGCATCGCTGCTCGCCGCAACAGCCATCCGGTGGGTCTTCGGCGCGGAGGCGATCCAGCGTCACAAGACGCCGATCGACGGTCTCAACATCATCATCCTTTTCATCTTCGCGGCGGCGATCATGGGCGACGTCGCGAGCGACCTCCTCGCGCATCCGCTGTTCACCATCAGCCTCGCAGCTCTGTCCTTCGCGATCTACTTCACCCTGCTCGCCATCACCACGCTGCTATTCCGCCGCATCGGCACCGAGCGCGCGCTGGCGCTCGGGCTGATGGTGTCACAGCGCAATCTCGGCCTGATGCTGGCGGCAACGGCCGGCGCATTGCCGCCGACCACCTGGCTCTATTTCGCGATGACGCAGTTTCCGATTCATCTTGCGCCCTACATGCTGATGCCGATCGCGCGGCGGCTGACGGGGCGCGCGGATGCGTCGAAGGTTACAGCGGCAGACAACGTCGCTTAGTTTCCAGGGTTTGCATCGCACAGACGAAGTGAAGGAACATCAGTTCAGAGATCTCGTTGAAGCCGTTCATCGAATGGAGATTGGCGATGAGGTTTGTCGCAATTCTGGTTCTGGGTTCCGTTGCCATGGGCTCAGCAGCAAGAGCAGATCAACCCGGACCGGACTGGATGCCGATGGAGCAAGTGAAGGCCAAGGTCATGGAATCTGGCTATTCGCAGGTGACCAAGCTTGAAGCCGACGATGGCCAGTGGGAGGGCGAAGGCATCAAGAACGGACAGAAGATGGAATTCCATGCCGATCCCAAAACCGGCGCCATCGTGCGCGAAAAGCCGGACAAGTGACCATCGGCGGCGTCCAAATCTGAACAACGCAGACGTCGCCATTTCGCACGCGCCAGTTCAAGCGTACACGCCTATCCCGCCCTTGCCGCGCGCCGCAGTGCCTGTGGCGGCTGGCCGAAGGCGCGGATGAAGGCGCGGCGCATGCGCTCGGGATCGCGGAAGCCGGTTGCTTCCGCAACCAGCTCGATGCCCTCGCGCGAAGACTGCACGCGCTCGCGCGCGACTTCTAGCCTGAGCCGCTCGATCGCCTTCGAGGGCGTCGTGCCGGTCTCGGCGGCGAAGGCGCGGGCGAAATGCCGCGCGCTCATGCCGGCGCGATCGGCGAGATCCTCCACCGTCAGCGGCGCGTCGAGATTTTCACGCGCCCAGGACAACAGCGCGCCGAAGCGGCCGTTCGATCCTTTCAGCTCCAGCAGCGATGAGAACTGCGACTGGCCGCCGCTGCGGCGATGATAGAGCACGAGCTGGCGCGCGGCCGCTTGCGCGATCTCCTCGCCATGGTCCTCGGTCACCATCGCGAGCGCGAGATCGATGCCGGCGGAGATGCCCGCCGACGTCCAGACATTGCCGTCGCGGGTGAAGATCCGGTCCGGCTCGAACCTCACCTTCGGATAGCGCGTGACAAAGTCGCGCGTCCGCCCCCAGTGCGTGGTGGCGCGGCGTCCATCGAGCAGCCCCGCTTCAGCCAGCACGTAAGCGCCCGAGCAGACGCTGGCGATGCGCACGCCGCGCCGCGCCAGGCGCTGCACGAAAGCGCGTGTGACTTCGCAGCGCGCTGCGTCCGCAACGCCGACGCCGCCTGCGATCACCAGCGTCGTGATCGCATTCGCCGACTTGAAATCGCGCGCCATCATCTCGACGCCCGACGAGCTGAGCACCCGCCCCGCGTTCAGCGCGAGCACGCGGAGCGCCAGCGGCTTGTCGGCGCAGCGCGCCGCGACCTCGAACACCGAGATCGGGCCGGCTGCATCGAGCAATTGAAAGTTCGGGAAGATCAGGATGCCGATCATAGCCCATGTCCGAAATAGTGGGAATTATGCCATTCCGGACACAAAGGCAGCATGCCAATCTTCACCCGTCAAGCTCAAGTTTGGAGGATCCGCCATGTCGTCACCGCTCCAGATCGGTCTTCTGATATTTCCGCGCGTCACCCAGCTCGACTTCACCGGCCCCTTGCAGGTGTTCGCCATGGTGCCCGGCGCCAAGCTGCATTTGATCTGGAAGCGGATCGAGCCGGTGCCGAGCGATTCCGTGCTGACGCTGACGCCGACCACGACATTCGCCGACTGCCCGCAGCTCGACGTGATCTGCGTGCCCGGCGGCGCCGGCACCAACGACCTGCTGGGCGACGACGAGGTGCTCGACTTCCTGCGCAAGCAGGCCGCGGGCGCGAAATACGTCACCTCCGTCTGCACAGGATCGCTGGCGCTCGGCGCCGCGGGCCTGCTCAAGGGCTACCGCGCCGCGACCCATTGGAGCGCAATGGAGATGCTCGGCCAGTTCGGCGCGACGCCAACAAAGACGCGCGTCTGCATCGACCGCAATCGCATCACCGGCGGCGGCGTCACCGCCGGAATCGATTTCGCGCTGACGCTGGTGTCGATCCTGATCGATCGCACCACCGCGCAAGCGATCCAGCTCCAGATGGAGTACAACCCGGCACCGCCGTTCAATTCGGGATCGCCCGATACCGCGCCGGCCGAAGTGTTGACCCTGCTCCGGGAGCGCGGCGCGCAAAACCAGGCGCGGCGGCTTGAAGCCGTCAAGCTCGCAGCCGAGCGGCTGGCGTAGCGCGGGCCTCGCTCTCATGTCCCGGACGCGGCGCGGCACGCAGTGACGCTCCGCAGAGCCGGGACCCATATGTGGACGGCCCCCGTGGCACAAGAGCTTTGTGAGGTTTGATCGGATCGCTTGCATCCATATGTCCGGCCTGTTGATGCGGCGTGTTGAACCGCGGGCCAAGATGGTTTTCGCGACGCGAGTTCCAATCAGAAAGGCGACCTTGTTCGGTCACTGGGTCCCACGGATTTGCTCGCATCTCGGAACGATCGATCGCACCATCTCCTCTGCTCTTGCAGCTCCGGTTCGGCCGGTGGGCGAACCCGCCGGTCGGCCGAATCTCTCACCTACGCGGCGGCGGCCACTTCGGCCTCGCTTTTGGCATCGAACCGCGCGCTGTCATAATCCTCTCCCGTCGTCATCAGCTTCCAGGCGATGCGTGCAGTCTTGTTGGCCAGCGCCACGGCTGCCTGCTTCGGCGTTTTGCGCTGGAGCAGGTCGAGCAGCCAGCGCGATCCACGACGGTGCTTCCCCTCCATCCCAATGCGGATAATCTGGCTCACGGACGGCTCCTGTGAATGGGTGTGTGACAACCTCATTCTGGCACAACTGATGCCGTAGGGGGCCGTCCACCCCATCAGAACGCAACACGGCGCACCGCGAGATGGGCCCCGGCTCTGCAGCGCACTGCTGAACCGGACGATGCTGTGCATCGCCGGGGAAGCGCTGCGCTGCGTCCGGGGCACCCGCCAGGACGATAACAACAGAAGACGATAACGACAGAAAAAGGCCGCTCGGTTTCCCAAGCGGCCTTTCCTGTCTTACGGCGGCTGCACATTCACATCGAGCGATGTCGGAGCTTCCAGACCGGGGGCCTATCTCCCGATCGAGTCCATACTCGGCGGCCGCTGCATCTCGGGACAGTCGCGAACTGTTGCCCGAACCGAACGCGATGGTCTCCCATCTCCGTAAGATGGGATCATTGGACTGCATTGCTGGCTCGGCCGCAACGGCCGCGCAGGCGCCGTCCCCGCTGTTCCCGTTGTCCACAGCGGCGTGAGGCGGATGCGGCTGCATCCAGTTGAACGATAACGATGAAGATCGCGGGCCGAAAGACTAGCCAGGGGTCCAGGGCTGATAGTCGCCGGTCGCCTTCGGACGCTTGCCGCTGGCGAGGGTCGATCCCGAGGGACGATAGGCCTTCGCCGTGCCGGTGAGATTCGGCTGGTGCGGCTTCTCCCACTCGCGCGGCTGGTAATTGTCCTCGGTCGGCGGCACATCGACGGTGTGATGAATCCAGCCGTGCCATGACGGCGGGATCCGGCTCGCTTCGGCATAGCCGTTATAGACCACCCAGCGCCGCTCGAAGCCCAGGGTCGGATCGACCGCGCCGCCGCGGGTGCGATAGTAGAGATTGCCCTGCTCGTCCTGACCGACCAGCTCCCCGTACCGTTTGGTCCAGAGTTGGGTGCCAAAAGTCTGGCCATTCCACCAGGTGAAGAACTTGAGGAAGAATTGTTTCATGCGGCAAGGGCCCTGCTTCGTCGGGTCCTGATGCCATCCGGGCGGTGAAATGTCCAGTTCGCCAGGTGCTCCGGCGCCCCCGCAAATGCCGCACCCCCTGCCGCAAAGCGGACGCGATTCATTCAGGGCCGGTACAGCGGCCGGAGCGCAAGGCTTCATGCGCGCGCAAACCGGCGTGATCTCAGGAACCCCCGCGCTTTCGTAGGGTTTGCTTTCCGGGAAAGGAGTTTAACCCCATGAACAGTCTGAAATTGTTGAGTGCCGCCGCGACGGTGGCGTTGGTTCTTCCCTTGGCGAGCCCGAGCTTTGCGCAGCAGAGTCGTGCCGCCGCGGTCGGAGCGGGCGGTGGTGCCGCAATCGGTGGCGGAGGTGCCGCGGTCGGTGGCGGAGGCGGCGGCTTCGGTGGCGGCGCCCGCATGGGCGGCGGCGGCGCCGCATTCCACGGCGGTGGCGGTGGTTTCGGAGGCGGAGCCGCGATGCGCCCGGGCGGAGGCAATTTCGCAGCCGGTGGCGCGGTCCGTCCGGGTGGTGGCAGTTTCGTCGGGGGCGCGGCAGACCGTGCCGCTATCTCGCCGACCTTCAGCGGGACCCGCAGCGCTGCAACCGCGGGCAACTGGCAGGGCGGTAGCGGCAACTGGAGCGGTCGTCACTGGCACGGCGGCCACCACTGGCGCCATCGCCACGGCGGCTTCTGGCCGGGCTTCGCGGCTGGAGCCGCGATCGGCGGCCTCGGCTCCTACGCCTACTACGGCAGCGGCTACGGCTACGGCTATTACGATGATCCCTACTATTATGGCTACTATGACGAGCCGTCGGTTGCCGTGGTGCAGGATGGCGGCGGCGACCCCGCCTATTGCGCGCGGCGCTTCAAATCCTACGACCCGGCCTCGGGCACCTATCTCGGCTACGACGGCCGGCGGCATCCTTGCCCGTAAGCAGATCGCCGAGACGAGAAGCGAAAGGCGTCGCAGCGATGCGGCGCCTTTTGCGCGACTGGCGTCTTCCTCATCGCTCCGGCTCGATCACCTCGCGCGTGCACGGATAAATACAAATCGATGCAAATGGACCTTTATGCACCGAACCGTGCATATCCTGCGCGATCCAATCCCAAATTGACCCGACACACGATTCGCGGATATCACCAATCCCAGTGGGGACTTCGATCTACTGGGAAGTTTCATGCCGCGTGTTCTCGTGGTTGATGACGATCCGATGGTCGGCGCGACCATTGAGGTCCTCCTCCAGCGTCAGGGCTTCGATGTCACGCTGACCGACGGTGGTGAAAGTGGACTGGCTGCGCTGGAAACGCAGACCTTCGAGGTGATGCTGGTTGACATCTTCATGCCGCACATGCGCGGCTTCGAGTCCATCCGCATCTTTCACGAGCGCGCACCGGCTACTCCGCTGATCGCGATGTCCGGCTACGCCTTCGCGTCATCCGCCTCGCCCTCTCCCGATTTCCTCCGCATGGCGCTGGAGCTTGGCGCAACGCGCTGCCTGCGCAAACCGTTCACACCGGAAGCGTTGCTGACCGCGATCCGGGAATGCCTCGCAAGCGAGAGCGCGCAGCCGAAGGACCAGAAAGAATCCCCTTGATTCCAACGCAGCGCGTCATTCTGGGTACCGGACTTGCCATCCTCCTGATCATCACCGCGGCCTCTATCGCCCTCGACGTCAAATCGCGGTCCGAGGCGGCGTGGGTCAATCAGACGGTTCAGGTCCAGAAGAAGATCTCCGATCTGCGCGTGCTGCTGCGCCGGGCCGAGAGCGCCGCGCGCGGCTACGAGCTCTACCGCACCCCGGGCTTCAGCGCCGAGTTCCAGGCGGTGCAGGCCCAGATCGCGCCGGCGCTGGCCGACCTCAAGCGCGGCGTGCGCGACCATCCCGATCAGGTCGCGCTGCTGGAGGGCACCGAACCGCTGGCGCTGCGCCGGGTCGAGATCGCGGCCGAAGCGATGCGGCTGCGCGCGGCGAACGACCAGGCCGGCATTGCCGTGCTCAACAGCAGGGCCGAGGGTCGCGGCCTCATGGACACCGTGATGGGCAACCTCGACCGCCTGAGCGCGGAGGAGGAACGCCTGCTCGCCGCGCGCGCCCAGGATTCGCGCCGCACGGGCGTCGTGCTGCTCGGCATCGACGTCGCTGGCGCCGTACTGATCCTGCTGCTGGTCGCGCTGGTGATGCGCGAGAGCCGGCGCGCCACGGTGCAGCTCCAGAGCACGCTGAGCGAGACCACGGCCGCCAAGGACGCGCTAGCGGCGGCGGTGGCCGATCGCACGCAGCATCTGGTGACGGCGCATGACGAGCTGCGCCTGTCGGTCAACGTGCTGCAAAGCACGTTTCACAGCATGGCGGAGGCGGTGCTGGTGATCGACGCCGAGGGCACCGTGCTGCTGTCCAATCCGGCCGCGGAGCGCATGCTGCTGCATCACACCGGCATGAACCTGGGCAATCTGCGCGCGCTGTCGGACGTCCTCCACGGCGACGGCGTGACGCCGATGCAGGCCGACGAGCTGCCTTCGGTGCGCGTGCTGCGGGGTGAGAAGTTCGAAGATCTGGAGATGATCGTCCGCCCGCACAACGACATTCCTCCCCGCCATCTCATGGTCAGCGGCCGGCCGATGCTGGACGGGCAAGGCGAGATTTCCGGCGCGGTGCTGGTCTATCACGACGCCACCATGTCGCGCGAGACCGAGCGGCAGCTGTACCAGTCGCAGAAGCTGGACGCGATCGGCAAGCTGACCGGCGGCGTCGCGCACGACTTCAACAACATGCTGACCGTGATCTCCGGCAACACCGAGACGCTGGTGGAAGGCCTGAAGCAGCAGCCCGAGCTGCAGCGCGTGGCGCGGCTGATCGACGATGCCGCCGAGCGCTGCGCCGAGCTGATCCAGCACCTGCTCGCCTTTGCGCGCCGGCAGCCGCTGCAGCCGCGCAACGTCGAGATCAACGCCGCGATCGCGGACATCGCAAAGCTGCTGCGCCCCACCCTCGGCGAGCAGATCCAGATCGAGACCGTGCTGGAACAGGGGTCGATGACCGCGCATATCGATCCGTCACGGCTCACCAACGCCGTGCTCAACATGGCGATCAACGCGCGCGATGCCATGCCGAACGGCGGCAAGCTGCTGCTGGAGACCCACCGCGTCGTGCTGGACGAGGCCTATGCGCAGGCCCATGCGGACGTGACGGCCGGCCCCTACATCATGCTCGCGGTCAGCGACACCGGCACCGGCATGTCCCTGGAGACCCAGCACAAGGCGTTCGAGCCCTTCTTCACCACCAAGGAGGTCGGCAAGGGATCGGGCCTCGGCCTCTCCATGGTCTATGGCTTCGTCAAGCAGTCCGGCGGCCACATCAAGATCTACAGCGAGGAAGGCCACGGCACCACGATCAAGCTCTATCTGCCGCCGGGCGAAGGCACGGCGGAGGTCGCGGTCGCCGCCGCGCCCCCGGCCGAGGGCGGCGCCGAGACCATCTTCGTCGTCGAGGACGATCCGCTTGTGCGCAACTTCGTCACCACGCAGCTGCGGAGCCTCGGCTACAAGACCATCGCCGCGTTCGACGGCAAGACCGCACTGGACCTGATCACGGCCGGCCAGACGTTCGACCTGCTGTTCACCGACGTCGTCATCCCCGGCAGCATGAGCGGGCGAGACCTCGCCGACGAGGTGGCCAAGCTGCGGCCGGGTGTGAAGGTGCTCTACACCTCCGGCTACACCGACAACGCCATCGTCCATCACGGCAAGCTCGACGACGGCGTGATGCTGCTGACCAAGCCCTACCGGCGCAACCAGCTCGCGAAGATGATCCGGAAGGCGCTGGGGGCTACCGCGTCGCCAGCACCACCGCCGCCAGCGTGAAGATCAGCGCGGCGATCTGCCCTGCCCCGAGCGGCTCGCCGAGCGCAATTGCCGAAGCGACGACGCCGAGCACCGGCACCGCCATGGTGCCGATCGCGGCGACCGAGGCCGGCAGCCGCGCCAATGCGGCGAACCAGCTGACATAGGCGATGCAGAACTGCACCACGGTCGAGTAGATCAACAGCCACCAGCCGAGCGGCGTCACCTTGTCCAGATGCGTGGTCTCGACCAAAAGGCCGATGATCGAGATCGGCAGGCAGCCGATCCCGATCTGCCAGGCCGCGGCCGTGATCGGCGGCAGGCGGATCGGATACTTCTTGGAGAACACCGTGCCGACGGCGAAGCCGAACGCGCCGCCCAGCGCCATGATGATTCCAGGCAGCTTCTCGACGCTGGCGGCGATGCCGTTGCCGCCCATGATCGAGGCGAGCCCGACGAAGGCCAGCACCAGCCCCAGCGTGCGCAGCAGCGTCGGCCGCTCGCCCAGCACCGGCCAGGCGATGATCGAGGCCCAGACCGGCATCGTATAGGCGATCAGCGCCGCCTCGCTTGCGGGCAGCCACAGCAGCGCCAGACCCATCAATACCATCCAGCCGGTGACGTTGAGCACGGCGGCGGTGAGCAGGCGCGGCCACGTCGCCGCGTCCACCTGGAGGCTCTGCCGGCGCAGCACCGCCAGCGCCGCCAGCAGCACGGCGCCGAGCACGCCTGTCACCCCGCGCAAGGTCAGCGGCGGCAGCTCGGAGAGCAGGAATTTCGTCACCGGCCAATTGAAGCCCCAGCCGATCGAGGTGATGGCGAGAAACATCAGGCCGGCCGGGGCGATGCGCGGCCGCGCATCCCGGCGAGTCGAATCAAGCATGGGGGTATCCGGCAAAATCGAGCGTCAGCTTGGCGCGGATTCGCCGCCCAAACCACCACCTCGGGGGGCATGCCTGCCCTCACCTTCCGTAGGGCTACGTGAGTCCGGCTGACGCAATCCCTTCGCCTAAAAATATACCTGCCCTGTGAACAGCGGGATGAAGCCTGCGCAACCTCACCGGATGCAAATTTTTTCAGTTGGGAATCCCTGAGGACTCACTGATACTTGCCTCCACAACAGGCGCGGCGAAGCCCCCTGTTATCCCCCACAATCCACCATATTTAGTATTTGATTCAGGAACTCGCACTAGTTCTTGACGGGCGCAACGGAGAGTCCTAGCTTTCGGTCCGTTCGGCGCGAGTGAGTTTGCGTCCCGCCGGCACTCCCCCAAAGGGTCCCGCAAATCGGCACTCCGCCAAGCCAGCCAAAGGCAGCGGATGAGGGCTTGTCTGCCCGCTAAAGGCGGGACTCTTCGGGCGCCAGAACGGGCCGGCAACAGGCTCGGATGGCAAGGAAAGACGTTGTGACGGTGGGGCGTTGAACGCATGTCGGGCTCATCCCCTTGGGGGCGGATGCAGCAAGGCATGCCGGCGGATGATCGGTGCGCGCATCGAGCCATCGCGTCGGGAGAACAAGGGCCGGGTCCACCGGCTGAACTGCGGTGCTCCAAGGCCGAACGGCCGAGGGCGCCGCGAAACGAAATGTCGACCGGCATGCCTGAACGGAGGCGGGACCGGTCAAAACTTAAGGACGGGGCAAGACAATGCGGATTGAGCGGCGCCACACCACGGTAGGACAGTCACCTTACGCAGGGATCGATTTCCGGCTGACCACGTCGGAGATCAGAAATCCCGACGGCTCGGTCGTATTCAAGCTCGACAATGTCGAGGTGCCCACGGAATGGTCGCAGGTCGCCTCCGACGTGCTCGCCCAGAAATATTTCCGCAAAGCGGGCGTCGCCGCGCGCCTGAAGAAGGTCGAGGAGGAATCCGTCCCCTCCTTCCTGTGGCGCTCCGTGCCCGACACCGAGGCGCTCGCTGCTCTCCCTGAGAAAGAGCGCTATGTCAGCGAGCTCAGCGCAAAGCAGGTGTTCGACCGCCTCGCCGGCTGCTGGACCTATTGGGGCTGGAAGGGCAAGTATTTCTCGAGCGACGAGGACGCCCAGGCCTTCTACGACGAGCTCCGCTACATGCTCGCGATGCAGATGGTCGCGCCGAACTCGCCGCAATGGTTCAACACCGGCCTGCACTGGGCCTATGGCATCGACGGTCCCGGCCAGGGCCATTATTACGTCGACCCCTTCACCGGCAAGCTGACCAAGTCCAAGTCCGCCTACGAGCACCCGCAGCCGCACGCCTGCTTCATCCAGGGCGTCGGTGACGACCTCGTCAACGAAGGCGGCATCATGGACCTCTGGGTCCGCGAGGCCCGCCTGTTCAAGTACGGCTCCGGCACCGGCTCCAACTTCTCGCGCCTGCGCGGCGAAGGCGAAAAGCTGTCGGGCGGCGGCCGCTCCAGCGGCCTGATGAGCTTCCTCAAGATCGGCGACCGCGCCGCGGGCGCGATCAAGAGCGGCGGCACCACCCGCCGCGCCGCCAAGATGGTCGTGGTCGACGTCGATCACCCCGACATCGAGACCTATATCGATTGGAAGGTGAAGGAGGAGCAGAAGGTCGCCGCTCTCGTCACCGGATCCAAGATCAACCAGAAGCACCTCAAGGCGGTGCTGAAGGCCTGCGTCAATTGCGAAGGCTCGGGCGATGACTGCTTCGATCCCGAGAAGAACCCGGCGCTCCGCCGCGAGATCAAGCTCGCCCGCCGCAGCCTGGTGCCCGACAATTACATCAAGCGCGTCATCCAGTTCGCCAAGCAGGGCTACAAGGACATCCAGTTCGACACCTACGACACCGACTGGGACAGCGAAGCCTACCTCACGGTCTCAGGCCAGAACTCCAACAATTCGGTCTCGCTGCGGGACGACTTCCTGCGTGCGGTCGAGACCGACGGCGACTGGAATCTGACCGCCCGCACCTCCAGGAAGGTGACGAAGACGCTGAAGGCGCGCGACCTCTGGGAAAAGATCGGCTACGCCGCCTGGGCCTCGGCTGATCCGGGCCTGCACTTCAACACCACCATGAATGACTGGCACACCTGCAAGGCGTCCGGCGACATCCGCGCCTCCAATCCGTGCTCGGAATACATGTTCCTGGACGACACGGCGTGCAACCTCGCCTCCGCCAACCTGCTGACGTTCTACAACATCGAGACCAAGCGCTTCGACGTCGAGGGCTATGAGCATCTCTGCCGGCTCTGGACCATCGTGCTGGAAATCTCGGTGATGATGGCGCAATTCCCGTCGAAGGCGATCGCCGAGCTCTCCTACGAGTTCCGCACGCTCGGCCTCGGCTACGCCAATATCGGCGGCCTCCTGATGACCATGGGCCTGCCCTACGACAGCAAGGAAGGCCGCGCGCTCTGCGGCGCGCTGACCGCTGTGATGACCGGCATCACCTACAAGACCTCGGCGGAGATCGCCGCCGAGCTCGGCACCTTCCCCGGCTACAAGAAGAACGCCCAGCACATGCTGCGCGTGATCCGCAACCACCGCCGCGCCGCCCATGGCCAGTCCAACGGCTACGAGGCGCTCAGCGTCAACCCGGTGCCGCTCGACCTCGTCTCCTGCCCGCAGGCCGACCTCGTCAGCCACGCGCAGGCGGCCTGGGATGCGGCGCTCGAGCTCGGCGAGCAGCACGGCTATCGCAACGCCCAGACCACGGTGATCGCGCCGACCGGCACGATCGGCCTCGTGATGGATTGCGACACCACCGGCATCGAGCCCGACTTCGCGCTGGTGAAGTTCAAGAAGCTCGCCGGCGGCGGCTACTTCAAGATCATCAACCGCGCGGTCCCCGCAGCGCTGCGCGCGCTCGGCTATCGCGAGAGCGAGATCGCGGAGATCGAGGCCTACGCCGTCGGCCACGGCTCGCTCTCCAACGCGCCCGGCATCAACGCCTCGACCCTCAAGGCCAAGGGCTTCACCGACGAAGCCATCGCCAAGGTCGAGAAGGCGCTGCCGACCGCCTTCGACATCAAGTTCGCCTTCAACAAGTGGACCTTCGGCGAAGACTTCATCCGCGACCAGCTCGGCATCGGCGCTGAAGCCATTGCCGCGCCGGGCTTCGACCTGCTCCAGGCGGTCGGCTTCACCAAGCGCGAGATCGAGGCGGCCAACGTCCACATCTGCGGCGCCATGACAGTGGAAGGTGCCCCGCACCTCAAGGCCGAGCACTATCCGGTGTTCGACTGCGCCAATCCCTGCGGCAAGATCGGCAAGCGCTATCTGTCGGTCGAGAGCCACATCCGCATGATGGCGGCGGCCCAGCCCTTCATCTCGGGTGCGATCTCCAAGACCATCAACATGCCGAACGACGCCACGGTGGAGGACTGCAAGTCCGCCTACATGCTGTCGTGGAAGCTCGCTCTGAAGGCCAACGCGCTCTATCGCGACGGCTCGAAGCTCTCCCAGCCGCTCAACTCGCAGCTCATCAGCGACGATGAGGACGAGGACGATGCGGTGGAGACGCTCTACGAGAAGCCGATGGCGGCGCGCACCGCCCAGGTCTCGGAGAAGATCGTCGAGAAGCTGGTCGAGCGCATCATCGTGATGCGCGAGCGCGAGAAGATGCCGGACCGACGCAAGGGCTACACCCAGAAGGCAGTCGTCGGCGGCCACAAGGTGTACTTGCGCACCGGCGAGTATGACGACGGCCGTCTCGGCGAGATCTTCATCGACATGCACAAGGAAGGCGCCGCGCTCCGCTCCTTCATCAACAACTTCGCCATCGCGGTGTCGCTCGGCCTGCAATACGGCGTGCCGCTCGACGAATATGTCGACGCCTTCACCTTCACCCGCTTCGAGCCGGCGGGCCCCGTGCAGGGCAACGACAGCATCAAGTACGCGACCTCGATCCTCGACTACGTCTTCCGCGAGCTGGCGGTGAGCTACATGTCGCGCTTCGATCTCGCCCACGTCGATCCCAACGAGACCGGCTTCGACGCGCTCGGCAAGGGCGTCGAGGAAGGCAAGGAGCCGAACGAGGACGGCGGCCACCACGCCACCCGGCTGGTCTCGCGCGGCCTCACCCGCTCGCGGACCGACAACCTGGTCGTGATGCGCGGCGGCAGCGCCGCGGTCACGCAAGGAAACGACAGCGCGCCCTCCGGCGGCAGCAAGGTCACGGCGATGGCCTCGCACAGCGCAAGCGCCCGCGTCGGCGATGTCCTCGAAGGCGCCGTCGCCCTGAAGCAGGAAGTCCAGCACGACCTCTCGCCGACGGAGAAGCTGGAAGCGCTGCAATGGAGCAAGGCCGGCACCGCCGCAACCGCCGTCCCCTCCAAGGCCGAGCGTCGCGCCGAGGCGAAGGCCAAGGGCTATGAGGGCGAGATGTGCTCGGAGTGCGGCAACTTCACGCTGGTGCGGAATGGGACGTGCATGAAGTGCGATACGTGTGGCAGCACGACGGGGTGTTCGTGAGAAATAGCATAAGGTGCCCTCTACTTGCGTAGCGGACAGCGAACCCCGCCGGCGACGGCGGGGTTCTTACATTACTGAACTGCCTACTAAAGACTCGCGACGGCGTTGCACCCGGAAGTTGATTTGTATCGCACTTCACCCTATTGAAGAGCCTTGTCTACATAGGGAATCTTAAAATGGATGTCGCTATTGTATTCGATACGAAAGGGTCTGCAGTAGCAGGTATCGACAGAGCCGCTCTCATTTCCAACATCCAAGCAGAGGTTGACAAGTTTTCTGCCCAATTGGGTGCCAAAAGCGTCGAGGCTCGGCAGAAACCCGCGCCAGCCGGTGCTCAAGGGGACTCTTCCATCACTGAATGGATAATGAAGATCGCTGCGGATCCAGCGATGGTGAAGGCCTACGTTCAAGTCCTCGTATTTGCAATCAATGAATTAGTATCCGCAGCGAAGACGAAGGAAAAGGGCGCAGAGAAAAAGTCGTCGAGCAAGGCAGCCGATACAGACGAAAAGCCTGTTAAGATTAAAGTACTTGGCAAAGAAATCTTGTTGCCAGCAACGCAGGCCGCAATCAAAGCGGTCCTCGACACCATAGAGGATCAATAGTGGTCGATCGCCGCGCCCTCGTTTTCGGTAGCTGGCTGGCCAAGGGACGGGATAAGCCTTCCCGGCAAAGAGTGCTTTCCATTCTCCGCCGGTGGGAGAAACTATTCAAATCTACCGAGTACCGATTTCGGAGCCTGACCAATCCCAAAAAGAGGCCGACGGCGCTGAAAAATCCGACCAGGGCGGAACTGTTGCGGCATCTCGATGAGGATGCCCGGGGTATTACGTCTGAGACAGAAGTGCTTCTCTTTTTTCTGGGACACAGCGTTAGCGTAGGCGAAGCCGATGTTCGCCTGATTATAGGAATGGACGACACAGAAGAAGACCGATTGATATCGTTAAGCTGGCTCATAGACACGATCGAGCGCGAGACAAAAATCCGAAAACTTGTCGTTATCCTAGATACCTGTCACGCCGGCAGAGCCGTCGACGCATTCAGTGCAATGCGGGAGCGAACTTACGTCATGTTTGCTGCCGGAAGCGCATATGCCTTCGATGCCAACTTCTCGGACAACATTCTTCGAGCGCTTGAGCAGCCGGTCCAGAAGAATGACCAGCGCATCGACCGACAGAAAGGAGGAACGACTTGGCAGAAAATCTTCCAAGTCGCACGCGGTCGCACTTTGCCCTCAACAGGAGATGAGGCGATAACAGCGTCCTCCCCTATCAGTTTTGGAGACTATGTCGGCGAAGTCCTCTTGAAGGCTCCTGTCCGAGTGCCGCAAAGCTTCAACGAATTTGCTTCTCAAAGAAGTATTTATGGAAGGCTTTTTGCAATTCTGCACCTGATCAGAGAGCACAAGCCTACGTTTGCTGGGCTCAAATCTTTAATCAAGGACGGGAACATCTTTCTGCTCAGGCGGAACGACGATGGTAAGGACCGCTATATTTCGCCTGATCGACTGGCTGAATACGTAGAATTTCTTCTGAAGGCGAAATGGATCGTAAGACCCGACCAGAGGTTCGCTCTGACGACGGCCGGAGAATCCGCGTGCAGCCGGGAGGTCTTCAATCGCAACTTGCTACGCACCATCGAAACCGAGATCTTGGTGGATGGCGTCGATTTTGAGTTCTTGGAGACGCTGATTAAGGAACTCCTCGTCGACATGATTCCGCCAACTCCGATAAAGATCAAAGATCGCGCGGGCATGAAGGGAAAAGTGTTGAGATTGGATAGCGCAACGAGATTGGCGATTCAGCTACTACCGTCTACTGGGCAGTTTATGAAGGGTACGGCTGACACAATTTTTCCCTCTGAGATGGGAGGCTAGCCAACTCGCTTGGGCGGCCCCGACTGCTTAGGCGGGACGAAACCTCAGCAAGTCGGTTAGCGCGCGATCAATCATTTCTTTCGCACCAGATTATTGCGACATGCCTGTATCACGAAGTGAGACGCTGAGATCCGTTTGCACATTTTGACCTCAGCGCGGTAGGGCACTCCGGCCCAGCAAAGCCGAACGATGGACACTATGGCCAAGAAGTCTGAAAATAACTCAAAGCCGATAGAGAAAGGATTTGGCTCTGAGTTTGTCGCTTCGCTCATAAAGAGCTTGGCTACAACATTTGCAATTGGGCTCGCCGGGTTCGTCGTTCAGAATTTTTTCGTCCAACGCGCTCACGTCACTATCGCAGATCTCGGTTTTTCGGATAGCCGCTATTCAAGCTTATTGATTGTTGACAACTACTCATTCTCCTCACTTGAAAAAATTCAGATAGGATTTGAAGCATCAAACGTCGAATTCAGGTCTCAAAGCCAAACCACACAAATTAGCGTTGAAGAAGTCTCATCAACTGAACGATCGGTCACAATAGCAAAGGTACTTCCACTCAAGCGTTTCTCGGTCATCCTTATTACAAGAACGCCGCTAGATCAGAGCGGGATTCATAAAATTGACGGGCCTCTGGGTGTTACCTTCTCTCGCTCTGATCGGCTCGTTTCACCTATCTACTCAGAATTGCTCGCCTACATAACGTTTGTATACACCCCGATGGCAGCCATATTAGTCTTCTTCATGCTGCGTTTGAGACGGACCTACGCTCGACTTAGCGAGGAAAGCAAACGTTTCGCTGACGACACATTGGAGCAACTTGAAGAAATTAAGAACTCGACGAGCGCACAGATTGCAGCGATCCGAAAAGTATACGTGTTAAGATTGAACAGGCTGGCGAAAGAGAACGATTTTTGGCGCAGCTTCTTAACTATAGTGATGAATCAAACGCTCCATCAAAGCGTCAACGCCAAAAAGATTCTGAGGCTGTTTTTCGGCGGCAATGGACTTCACACAGAGACCGAACTGCAGGAGTTAGATGAGGCTGAGCTGACTCGTCTTATCAAAAGCCGGGAGATCGCCCGGCCGAAGTGATAGGCAGGACGGGTCAATGCAAACAGAAATACAGTAACGCTATCGCTGGATCAGCTATTCGGCCGGTCACCGAAATCGCAGATGGGTCCCGGCCTCGATGCTCATCAATACCGCGCGCCGAAATTGCCTTTGCAGTCGAGCCCATCCCTCCTAAACTCCCAACACCACCGGCTTGAGTTCCGACGGGCGCGGTAGAAGCGGAGTCAAGGTATGCCCAAACCGGAAAGCTTCCCGATCGAGAAGATCTTCGTTCCCACGAAGCAGAAGAAAGCTATCAAGCCCGAGATCGTCGGGGAGATCGCGGAAAGTATTCTGGACATCGGACAGCAGACCCCCATTTCCGTTCGGCGCGACGGAGACCGCCTCGTTCTGGTCGAAGGACTGCATCGGCTCGAAGCCTGCAAGGCGCTCGGCGAGACGACCATTCTCGGCGTCCTGGTCCCGGCGGAGCTTGCTCAACCCAAGCCGCTGTTGTCCGAACGACCCGAAGTCGAGGCAGAGCGCATCAAGATGGCCCGATTGAAGCAGTTGCGCCTCGAGAAGGAAGCCGCCGAGGCATCGACCGCTGCCTTGAGCGTCAGCGCAACGCAAGCGCCGCGCGCCCGTGCGACGAAAGGCCTCCGCGACAATCCGAAGGCATCACCGGGCCGGATTGCGAAATCGAAACCGAAATCGTTGTCGGACTGGATCACGCAGCAAAAGGGCAGCGGCGGCCGCTATTGATTGTCGGCGCCAGAATTTCGATGCCGGTGCGCCACGGCAATCCCGCAACGATCAGGATCGGCTACTTCTTGCCGGATGCATCAAACATGCAGCGGCAAAATCTCACCACATGGCCGCCACGCAAGCGACAGCCCACAATCGCGATTTCAGCGCAAACGCGACGGAGGCTCGCGGCTTCATCGATATTCGGGAGCCATTTGCAATGTTGAGTGCGGTGGACAACAAGCCGACGGGAAAATCCGGCCGGCGCGGCGGTAAGAAGAAGTCGGGACAACGGACCGGGGCCGGCGAGCAACGCGCAAGTGCAGCGCATCTATTGCCGGATGCCTCGGCGGAGAACAGGCAAGATTCCGAGCAAGAGCCGGGCCGAGAGATCAGTGCGGAGATACCTTCGGCTGCAGCCTTGCCGGACGAGTCGCCCGGGATGGAGATCGCTGCAAGCCCGCCCGTCGCGCCGGTCGAACCCTTCCAGGCCAGCACGCAGGCGATTGCCGACGCCTATAGCGACTACATCAGGACGTCGCTCGAGCAAGCCTGGAGCTTTCTGGGAAAGCTCGCGGCGGCGCGTTCACCCATCGACGCGTTTGAGCTTCAGATGGCGTACGCGAAGCAGGCGTGCGATTCGTTTGTCGCCGAATCCCAGAAGATCACCGAGTTGCATGAACAATTGACCAGACAAAGGGTCATGCATTTTGAGGGGTTCGTGGCCAGGATCACCCAGACGACGCTCGAAATCCGCGGGATACGTCACTAACGGCAGCTGCCTATCGCGGGGCCGGAAGCCCGTGGGATGGGCAATATCCTTGCGAAACCCATCATTCGTTGATGGTCCGCGCGCCGAGATGAAGGAGGTGGGTTACGCCACGCGAACTGCGCTTTGCGCCGTCGCGGAGCTAACCCACCTTACGCGCTTGAGGACCGCCTGGAGTTCAGTACCCTGACTTCGAGCCGGTGGTCGGCCTCGTGCTCGCGCCGGTGGTTTGTCCTGTGGTTTGTCCTGGAGCGTAGCTCGAGGCACCGGGGCCGGTGCTCTTCGAGGACTTGGCGTGCTTCTTCTTATGTCCAGGAGCATAGCTGGAAGCGCCCGGCTCGCCCTTCTTGGAACCCATTTGCTGCATCTCATGACCCGGCGTCTTGCTCGATACACCCTGAGCAAACACGGCTGGGGCTGTAGCCATGACAACGGCAGCCGAAAGCGCAATGATCATTGCTTTCATGACGTCCTCCTCACAAAAGCCCCCGCAATGCAATGAATGGACCCAACGCCCCGTTCCTCTGAACGAATTTTTCATGAGTGTGGGATCTCCCACCAGCGAGAGCCGGCAGGAATGAGCCAACGGTCGGCCCCCAGGATGTGAGGCATAGAGCGGCTTATCCACCGTAGCTCGGCGAGCGAACGCGGAAGTGATACCCATCGACTGCTGCGCCGAAAGTGAAGGGTCTTGCAAGGCCCCAACCCATCCCGCGGCGCTTGAGTAGCGGAACTTATTCGTCCGCTGTTGCTTTGAAATGTACTGCCTCGGTTACGGATGGGCAGTGACAAGTTGAGAGGCGAAAATGTTCCTGACGGGACTTGGCGCGCTGCTCATCTTTGGCGGACTCCTGTACATGCTGCGCACCACGATTTGGCGGGGGCCCCTTAGCGGTCGGGATTCCGCTCGACCGGTTCGCGGCACGCTGGAGCCGCCTCGCCGCGGCCTGGGATTTCTTGGGATCGCATCGAACTGGCCGGGAATCGTTCTGATGGCCGCCGGTGCCGTGCTGATGGCGTCGGGCGCGAGCTTTTAGCCGTAGGAACAGGGTGGGCTACGCTGCGCGAGTCGCCGCAACGCCATGAGCGGGCGTTTCGCAACAGATCATGCCGCAAGGCAACAGTGATCACGACTGTTCGATCAGGATCGGTGAACCGATGATTGCGGTAACAGTTCGTAGGATGGGCAGAGCCCGTTCGAAACCCATCATTCCGCGACGGCTATTGATGGGTTTCGCTTCGCTCTACCCATCCTACGCGCTAGCCGAGCGACCCGAAGTCGAGGCGGAGCGCATCAAGATGGCGCGATTGAAGCAGTTGCGCCTCGAGAAGGAAGCCGCAGAGGCATCGACGGCTGCATTAAAGGGCGCTGGCGCAACGGAAGCGCTGCGCACCCGTGCGACGAAAGGCGTCCGCGACAATCCGAAGGCATCGCCCGGCCGGTCTGCGAAATCGCCACCGAAAACATTGTCGGACTGGATCACGCAGCAAAAGGGCAGCGGCGGCCGCTATTGATTGCCAGCTCGTTGCCGAAGAAGCAGTTCGTAGGATGGGTAGAGCCTTTGCGAAACCCATCATTCCCCGACGGCTATCGATGGGTTTCGCTTCGCTCTACCCATCCTACGAGGGTGAGACGTTCAGTGTTGCTCTACCAGGCCAGCTGAACGTGGTAGCACGATGCTCCTGTCCAGATGCGAGGCCCCATGTTGAACTTCCAGCTGCCATGGCACGAGATCTTTGCTCCGACGCATTCGCTCATGGAAATGCTGGTGCGGGGCACCATCATGTATTTCGGCATCTTCATCTTGATGCGCCTCATCCTGAAGCGACAGACCGGCGGAATCAGCATCCCGGACGTGCTGCTCGTCGTGCTTCTGGCCGACGCCGCACAAAACGGCATGGCAGGTGAATACCGATCGATCACCGAAGGTCTGGTGCTCGTTGCCACCATTGTCTTCTGGAACCTTGCCATCGATTGGCTCGGTTATCGCGTGCCCTTCGTGGAGCGGCTTGTTCGGCCCCCGCCGCTGCTTCTGATCAAGAACGGCCAGGTCCTTCGCCGCCACCTACGAGAGGAGCTGGTTACGATGGACGAGTTGCTGAGCAAGCTCCGGGAAGAAGGCGTCGAGAGCCCTGCGGACGTGATCGAGGCCTATATCGAAGGCGACGGCAACATCAGCGTGAAAAAGAAGGAAAAGTGACACGCGATGTCGCAGCGGCCGAGAGGAAAGCCGTTCAGGAGATTCGAGCGCCTTGGCCGAGACCGGCCATCTCTCGCTCAAGAATGAATCCTGGACTTTACCTCTCCTCGCCGACCAACCCGATCGTCTCACGCCGCCCTCACCTGCTCCGGCGAGGCCGTCTCCATCCCATCGCGCGCATGTAGAGATCGAGCAGGCTTTCGCGCGCGTTCTTGTCTTCCTTGCGCAGCTTGATGAACTCGTTGAGGATCCTGACGTCAAAACCCCTCGCGCTTGGCGCGCCAGCACTCAAGTTCGCCGATCGGCATCACAACGCGTCGAGATCTGAAGCTCCATCAACGCCATGCGCTGCAGGACAACGGGGTCTCGTTCGCCCTCCTTCGCGGTGCGGAGGATCGATTCCGCGATCGCCTGAACATGCGCGGAGCCGACCGGCGCAGGCAGCGACGCAACCGCCCTATCCAGCGCAGCTTTCATGACCTCGATCGTTTCAGGCGAAAACGATGCATTCGAAAAGTCTAGCATGGCGGCACCAATCCGGAGGTCACCGCGCGCCCGCGTCTGCCGGCGCGCGATGTCGCTTATTCAGCATGGGTCACCAGCGCCGCCCCCAGCTCCCGCGCCAGCTGCTTCCCCAGCCACCGCCACCGCGGACCAGGCGGACGACCAGGAGCAGCAGCACCGCGCCGATGGTGGCGTTGACGATCGCGCTGATCATGCCGCTGCCCAGATGCACGCCGAGCTGAGGCAACAACCAGCTGCCGACAAACGCGCCGAGGATTCCGACGATGATATCGCCGACGATCCCAAAGCCGGTGCCGCGGACGATCTGGCCCGCCAGCCAGCCGGCGATGAGACCTACAAACAGGATGACCAAGAGACTTTCGCTCGACATATGCATTTTGCTACCTCAATCGTTAGGTCTGAATGACGGTGGGTCTGTGCAAGCCGGTCTGCGGCCGATCTGAATCGCATTGCCGCATCGCGCCGTCCGGACAGTTTCCGGTTGGTACGCACGGAGGATAAAGGCGTTGTGCCCGAGCCGCTCCAGCAAGGCGAATGCGGTCTTCTTGTCGCTGCAGGGATTCAGGATCGGAAGTTCGATCTCGCTGCGCGCCGGATCATCGGCTCAACAGGTGCAAGAGCCAACGGTTCCTCCGCACACAACTTATATTTGAATATGTCGATTCTTTTCAGGCCCGCACCGGAAATGAGACCGCAAACGTCACTCTTTTTCCGGTTTTTGCCTGCGTTTCGATAACGATGCATCGATCGTCATTAAACCATAAATAGAAACGGAACTTCGTACGGTCGGGGCCGTTTGCTCTCCATGGCTGACCCTCGTCGGCATCAATATTCACATTGAATTGGAAAAAATCAGATGAGACATACTTTGATGGCTTCAGTCGCCGTTGCGGCCCTGTTTGCAGCGACCGGTCTTGCGATGGCTCAAGGCGGAGCAAAGGGTGCGGAGTCCCCCGCTGCCGTTTCGCCGAAAGCTGACAGCGCGGCACCGATGAATGCGCCCGCAGCAAAGGGCGCGCCCGATGCAAAGCACCTCGGTGACGCAAAGGTCGACGGCAAGCCGAAGGCCGCTGAAGCAATGGCCCCGCCGACCACGAAGGACGTGAAGAATTCGCCTTCCGAAACCAAGTCGACCGCCGACAGCAAGACGACCGGCGAGATGAAGGCCGATGGGAAGACAAAGGCGACCGATTCCGCCACCACATCGAAGGACGTGAAGACGCCGACCGCCGAGAGCAAGCCTGCCGCGCCGGAAGGCAAGACCACCGGCAATGCCGCGACCACGGCAGTCGCCGCGCCTCCGGCCGAAAAGCGAACCCAGATCACTTCGGCCATCAAGCAGGTGAAGGTCGAGGAAGTCACCAACGTGAACTTCAACGTATCGATCGGCACCGTCGTCCCGACAAGCGTCCGTTATCATGCGTTGCCGAGCCGTATCGTCGAAATCTATCCGGAGTGGCGCGGATACGAGTTCATCCTGGTCAACGGCAGGTACGTCATCCTTCGTCCGCACACCCACGAGATCGTCTATATCATCGAGGGCTAAGCACAAACCGACGGCTCACGCACAAACAGAAAGGGCGGCCCATGGCCGCCCTTTCATCGTTCCGCCCCAGGCGATCCACCAGGCCGCTCTCGCCTGGCCGCGCCGAAACGATAGTCGCAATCCGCAGATCGCGGCTACCTCTCCTCACCGATCAACCCGATCGTCTCACGCCGCCTTCGCTTGCTCCGGCGAGGCCGTTTCCATCGCGCGCATGTAGAGATCGAGCAGGCTTTCGCGCTCGTCGCGCTCGTTCTTGTCTTCCTTGCGCAGCTTGATGATCTCCTTGAGGATCTTGACGTCGAAACCCTCGCCCTTGGCTTCCGCGAAGACTTCCTTCTTCTGTTCGCTCAACTCCTGCATTTCGCTGTCGAGGTTCTCGATCCGCTCGACGAAGGAACGGATCTTGCCGCCGGGAATGGTGATGTCGGACATGGTGCCTCCTCGCTGACTGAGGTCGCGAAAATGACCGCAAAGAAATAACCAATGTGTTAACCTCGCCGCCCCCGCATTGCCTTGTGGAAAACGCCGAGGGAGCCGTTCCATGCCCGAGCTTCGCTTCGATGACGGTGCCGCCTATGAGCAGGTGATGGGCGTCTGGAGCCGTGCGGTCGGCGAGGTCTTTCTCGATTGGCTCAAGCCCGAACAAGGGCTGCGCTGGATCGATGTCGGCTGCGGCAGCGGCGCCTTCACCGAGCTCATTGTCGCGCGCTGCGCCCCCAGTGACGTGCAGGGCATCGATCCCTCGGAGGGACAGCTCGCCTTTGCCCGCGCCCGTCCCGGTGCGCACGGCGCCGTGTTTCAAACCGGCGATGCCATGGCACTGCCCTTTCCAGCCGCAAGCTTCGATGTCGCGGTGATGGCATTGGTCCTCGTGTTCGTGCCGGACCCGTCGAAAGGCGTCGCGGAATTGGCGCGGGTCGTTCGTCCCGGCGGCCTCGTTGCGACCTACATGTGGGACATGCTGGGCGGCGGATTTCCGCTCGATCCGATCCTCGACGAGATGCGCGCGATGGGGCTGGCGCCGACCCGTCCGGCGCATATGGAGGTGTCCACTCTCACGGCGCTTCAGGGCCTCTGGAGCGCGGCGGGCCTGCGGCAGATCGAGACCCGCGAGATCATTGTGCAGCGGACGTTTGCCGATTTCGACGCGTTCTGGACCGTGGAGACGAAAGCCCCCTCTATCGCACCTGTTATCGCGGCCATGCCGCCAGCCGATGTCACCGCGCTCATGCAGCGTGTGACGGCGCGACTGCCCACTGATGCCGACGGAAGCATCACCTACAGCGCCCGCGCGCACGCCATCAGTGGACGCAAGCCGGACTGAAGATGTAGAGCGTTAGCTGCGCTTGCGCGGTGCCGTAGGGTGGGCAAAGCGACTTGCCGCCGTAGCTCGAAGAGCGAAGGCGGAAGCGTGCCCACGACCTTGATCATGTCGGAGACAATTCGTGGGCACGGCGCAAGCGCGCCTTTGCCCACCCTACGAATTGTCGTGACCTACCACCAATACGGCCAGCGCCATCCCTCGTAGCGCACATACGACGGCACCAGCGGCGGGCCGTAGGGATCGACCTTGTCGTCCTCGGGGCGATAGCGATAGCGCGGAACGATGTTGTAATCCCACGGCGTCGGCCTCAGCACGGGCGCCGTGACGATAATCCGCTCTTGCGGTGCGCGGACGACGACGGCCTTGCGCGTCTTTGCCTCGGCGCCGGAGGTTGCAAGGCTGCACAGCACCAGGGCGGTTCCGAGCGCGCAGGCGGCGGTCATTTTGGTCATGCGTGGGTCTCCTTCGCAGCGAAGAGTGCAAAAGGATGTTCGGCAAGGCAAGCAAATTTCGCGCGAGCTCTTTTGTGCGGCCATCCTTCGAGACGCCCGCTTTGGGCGGGCTGCTCAGGATGAGGGAGGGGTAGCGCGGCAGCAAGCTTCAGCAGGCGCGATTGTTGGTCAGCCTCACTCACGCGCGCGGCGGAGGGCTTGCTCCAGCGTTTTCCGCTGCTTGTCCCAGCGGGTCTCTTCGGCCTCGGCGCGCTCCTCGAGCGCGGCCCGCGCGGCTTCGATCTCCTCCGCCTTCGCCTCGTGCTCCCGCCTCGCTTTGTCCAGCGCCGCTTCCGCTGCAGCGACTGCCTTGTCGCGGCGCGCGCGCTCTTTGGCGCGGGCGGCCTCCTCCTTGCGGCGCGCGGCCTCGCTCCGCCGCTCCTCCTTCTCGAACGCCGCGGCGGCCTTGCGGGCCGCCTGCTCGTCGAGCTTGCGCGACGGCTCCTTGGCGGTCCTGTTTGCTGTCTTGTTTGCTGTCTTGGCCGGACGCTTGCCGGGTTTGCGCTTGGGCCCGGAATCGTCCTCGGCAAGATCGGTGGGCAGCTCGGCACTCTCGGTGAACGGCCCGTCGGATCCGACCGGGCGCCTCAGCACGATCCCCGGCTTCGCCAGCGTCGCCGCGACGATGTCGGGGTCGTCAGTCTCCTTCGCGGCGCCCTGATGGAACAGATTGGAGCTGGCGCCCCAGGCCTCAAGCGCCGCCTTCATCGAGGGCGCGGCGATGGCCTGGTCGTAGAAGCCGAGCGAGGTCTGGTAGGTCTTCAGCTTCCGTGTCGGTTTGCTTTTCGCTCGCTTTGGCATGTCGCCCCGATTGTCGCCCCGTAGCCCGGATGAGCGAAGCGATATCCGGGACTCATCCCGCCGAAGGCAATTCCCGGATGTCGCTTCGCTCATCCGGGCTACGAACTACGAACTCTCCAGCAACGCATCGTATCCCTTCTCGCTGAACGCCAGCAGACAGAAGCCGTGCCCGAACGGATCGGCCAGCATCGCGATCCGGCCATAGGGTGCATCGCGCGCCGGCACCTCCAGGATCGCGCCGGCGCGCAGCGCCCGTTCGACGGCCGCATCGACGTTCTCGACCACGACGTCGACATGCACCGGAGTCCAGTGCCGTTCGTAGCGGCGGCGGTCGCCGCCGGCGCCCACCGTGCCGGCCTGCTTGGTCAGGAGATAGACCGGCGCCGGCCAGCCGAGCAGCTCGACGAAGCCGGCGCCGAAGCGGCGGCCGACCGAGAGGCCAAAGGCCTCGGTGTAGAAACTGGTGGCTTGTTCGATATCGGGGACGTCAATGTTGAGGAGGAAGCTCATGTCGGACTCGCTGCGCATTTGCGCCGCGAGCCTAGCTGGACGGCGCGTCAGCGTCATCCGGGATGATGCCTCATGTTCGCGCTGCAGCGTCTGCCGGCGCGCGCGCCCCGTCCTTCGAGACGGCGCTTACGCGCCTCCTCAGGACGAGGCTAAGCGGCATGGCATCCGTTGCGACTGCCGCCACGCCTTCCGTCCTCATCCTGAGGAGCCCGCATCAAGCGGGCGTCTCGAAGGAGGGCCACACACGTCGCGTTCAGATGCGATCGCCTCGTCACCGGATGGCGGCACCATTGCATGATGCGCCTGCTTTGCCCGACGCCTCAAAAGAATTTCGGCGCAACTGAAAAATCGAGCCTTATCAAGGCCCCCTCTACTGTGCATGGGGTTGTTTTCGCGAAATCGTGCTGGCGAGGTGCTCACCTGCCCCTGAGGCTGAGGATATAGGCCGACAGCACATCCGCCTGCTCCGGCGAGATCACGAGGTTCGGCATGTTCTGGTGGCTGGTCCGCCAGAACACCTTGAGCGACAGCGCGGTGGTGCCGCTGCGGTCGGCGATGGCCTGGAAGCTCGGGGCTCCGTCGAACCATCCGGCCATGCCCGGCTCGACCGCGTGGCAGGTCTGGCACCATGCCTGCGCCAGGCGATGCCCGTCGGCGACCGCACGGGGGCCGGACCGCGGGGCGCCCGCGGCGGTGTGGACCATGCTGAACAGGAACAGCACCGACAACGCGATCAGGAGAGCGAGGCCGAGATGGATTCGAGCACTATGCGACATCGCCCAACCTCACCGTGATTGAATCATCGGAGCAGCCTAGGTTTGCACGGCAGGGCCAAGTTGATCTGCGTCAAGGACGGAGCGGATCAGGGCTGTCGATTCGCCCCTTGCTCGCGATGCCGTTGACGCCGCTCAACCCGCGCGCGCAAGTATGCCTCATCGATCATGCCGCTCGCCAGGATCAAGGCGAATGCATAAGCTCGCGCTCAGTCGACGTCAGGAGGCATCACCATGAACGGCAACCGCTATTACGGCGTTCGCGTCGAGGGCGCGAAATACGGCGTCGGCTTCGGCTCGGCGCTTGCCATCGCGATCTCCTACGCCGACAACCATTCGATCCTGTGGGCGATCATCCACGGCATCCTGGGCTGGCTCTACGTGATTTTCGTCGCGCTGTTTCGGTGACATCGCACCGGCAGGCGAAGCCCTGCCCGCGCGGCTTGCAGCTTTTCCTTGCTTTCCCGGTTCCCGCCTCTACGGTCGCGCCGCGAACGAACCGTTGAGACGAGACTTGCCATGACCGACACGATGAAATGCCCCGCCTGCAGCTCCGAGCACGCCTATCAGGACCGCGATCTCTGGGTCTGTCCGGAATGCGGCCATGAATGGAGCGGGGCGGCGGAGGCGGCCGCGGAGACCGCGCAGGATGCCGGCGTGCGCGATGCCAACGGCAATGCGCTCGCTGACGGCGACAGCGTCATCGTGATCAAGGATCTGAAGATCAAGGGCTCATCCTCGGTGGTCAAGGGCGGCACCAAGGTGCGCAACATCCGCCTCCAGGATGCCAGCGATGGTCACAACATCGCCTGCAAGATCGACGGCATCGGCGCGATGAACCTGAAATCGGAGTTCGTGCGGAAGGCGTGAGTCCAGCTAGCTCTGCCGCTGCGCCAGATAGAACCCGCACAGCACCGTCACGAGGCCTGCCGTCTGCAGCATCGTCGGTGGCTCGCCGAGCAGCAGCCAGCCGGTGAGCAGCGTCAGCGCCGGCACGCAGGCCGGAAACACCGCGGCGCGGGCAACGCCGAGACGCTGGACGGAGACGGCGTAGAGATAGAGCGCCGCGGGGCCGGCAAGCACGCCCTGCGCCAGCGCCTGGATGGCATTCTCGGTCACGCCGATCGCCGCAATGTGGGCAAGGCCGACGGTTGCAACGTAGACCGGCACCAGCAGCAGCGACAGCACGTTGATCACCAGCGCAGCCGGCACGGCCGAGACGCGCCAGCGGCGCAGCATCGCGCCGAAGCCGGCGAACATGAAACCGGCAAGCACAAAGATCAGGTCGCCCTGAATGCCGTCGGCGCCGATATGGCCGATCGATTCCGCGCCGATCACGCCGAGGCCTCCGACGATGACGAGCGCGCCGGCAAGCCGCGAGGCGGAGATCCGCTCCTTCAGCACGACCGCCGCGAGCAGCAGGCCGCCCAGCGTCGCACAAGAGGGCTGGATCACGCTGCCATGGCCGAGCGGGACGAACAGGAAGCCGCTGTAGGAGATCAGCGACATCACGGGACCGCCGAGCACCATGAGCACGAGCCCCCTGCCCCAGCCGATGCCGCAGAGATCGGAGATCCCCGCGCGCCATACCAGGGGCAGGAACGCGATCCCCGACCAGACATAGCGATGTACCAGGAGATCGACCGGCGTGAAGCCGGCCTTGAGGCCGTGCCGCGTGGCGGCAAAGCCGAGCGCCCAGAACAGCGCCGCGGCAAGCCCGCAGACCACGCCGAGCAATGCCGGCGTGGCATCCTTCCTCTGAGCGTCGGCGCCGCTCGTCCGCTGATCCATGGATCACTCGATAGGTCGGCGCGCTGAGCCGCTCAACCCACGCCGCTGCAGGGCTGTCACGCGAGGGCGATGACGGCTCCGCGTCTCACGCGCCCTCATCGAAGACCATGCGCCATCCCTTGCGCGTATCCATGTATTCCCGC
The DNA here is from genome assembly GCF_056429085.1 of Bradyrhizobium sp. CFUWI. Lineage (NCBI taxonomy): Bacteria > Pseudomonadati > Pseudomonadota > Alphaproteobacteria > Hyphomicrobiales > Nitrobacteraceae > Bradyrhizobium > Bradyrhizobium sp. CFUWI. The sequence continues at coordinate 18,688 of NZ_JBWJZE010000008.1, read as the reverse complement.
ACCTGCCTGATCCGGTCGCCCACCACCGTGAACACGAAGCAATAATCGTTCTCGTACGGTTTGCCGCCGGGCAGCGTGGCGCGCATCCGCTCCTCCACGATCACGACATCTCCGGAGGCATGCACGCCGCGAAACGCGATATCGATGTCCGAGAACAATCTGTGCATCTCCTGCGCGATGAAGCGCGCGATCTGGTGCGGTCCCTTCATGTGATCGGTGTGGTCGAGCGCGATGGCGGTGGCATTGCCCTTCGGGGCGATCCATTCGGCGTCGTCGGTGAACAGTGCCGCGATGCGCTCGGGATCGCGTGACGAAAAGGTCTTCCAGGCGTTCAGGACGACGTCTCTCGGGCTGGTCACGATGGGCTCTCCGGCTGTGTTGCGACGAGAACCGCCTTCTAGGCCGCGACCTGCGCCGCGGCTCGCCACAATAGGACTCGGTCATCCCGCAGCCCTTCCGCCACTGTCGTCGTGCGCTACTATACGGCCATGCTGAGCTTCGATGTCTGCAACGCCGCGCGACTGCGCCGCGATCCCCGCTATGACGGCCGCTTCTTCACGGCGGTGAAGACCACAGCCATCTATTGCCGCCTGGTTTGTCCGGCCAAGCAGCCGCTGACGCGCAACGTGGTCCATTATCCGACGGCGGCGGCAGCCGAGGCCGCCGGCTTCCGGCCGTGCCTGCGCTGCCGACCCGAGACTGCGCCCTTCTGCCCGGCCTGGAACGGCACGCGCTCGACTGTGGCGCGGGCCGTCAGGCTGATCAATGACGGCGCGCTGGACGAAGGCTCGGTGGTTGATCTCGCGATGCGGCTCGGCATCTCGTCACGTCACCTGGCGCGTCTGTTCGAGCGCCACGTCGGCGCCACACCGCAGCAGCTTGTCAAGACGCTACGCGTCCAGCGCGCCAAGCGCCTGCTCGATGCGGGCGACGGCAGCATGACCGCGATCGCGTACCAGGCCGGGTTCGGCAGCCTGCGCAGGTTCAACGCCGCCTTCGCCGAGCTCTACGGCCGCTCGCCGTCGAGCCTGCGCGCCGCGCGCGCGCGCAAGGCTTAGATGCCGTGGATCCCGCGCTTCCGCGGGATCCACCTGCCTTCACGCGTGTCAGCTCAGCGGGCCGGGCTCGTGGTGACGTCCGCGGTCTTCACATGGCGGGGGCTCAGCACCTTCGTCTGGTGCACCGAGGCGACCGTGGTCGGCGCTGCAGCCTGCTGCTCGACATGGGCCGCGCCGAGGACGCGGACCTGCAGCGGCGAGACCGGAAATCCGTTGGCCTGGTAAGTCGGCAGCTCGGCGGCGAAAGCCGCGGTGCTGCCCCTGATCGCCAAAATGGCGGCGGCGATCGACAAAGTCTTCTTGTTCATTAGTGATACTCCGGAAGGGGAAGGTCGGAGCATATTTAGGCCGGCTTTGCTGCATTGCGACATGCTCTGCTGCATTGCAACATCGCGTGCGGCGCATGGCAATATGTTTAATGTGTCCAACGCGTTGGCCGAATCACGCCGGCCGCGACAACCGCATTTGCGGACAGTGCTCAGCCACCGAGCACGTTGCCCCAGCCATCAAACAGATAGCTCTTCCAGGCCACGGTTCCATCGGCGCCAGGTCGGCTGGCCCGCTTGTAGTCGTCGACTTGGTCAGCAGTCCAGGTGACGATCGTGTCGGTGAGGCGGTCGTGCAGGATGGCGGGTTCGGTGGGATCGAAGGCGTCCATGGGACGAAGCGAGGCATGCGTCATGAGCGACCAAACGTGCGAGCAGCAACAAAGTTGCCGCGACGCGGCGATCAAGCTGCTTTGTGGAACCCGCGTTGCCCCCCAGCAACAGTCCTGCGAAAAGCCGATTTTCGCCGATCTGCGCCATTGCGCTGCCACACGGTCCCCCGAACAATCGACGTGCTGCGTGCCTTACCGTGCAAGACTGTTTGCGTCAGACTGTTTGCATCATGACTGTCCGAATGAGACGGGTTCGGGCAGAACCGTTTGGAGGCAGGGATCATGAACGATCGGCGGTCTCTTCTGGTGGCGGTCACATGCCCCGCGGCCGTGCTCGCCGGCTGGCTGGCGCTCTCCTTCGCCGCCTATGCCCCTGCCCTCATCGAGAACAGCAGTGCCAATGCGGCTGCCGTCTCGCGCGCCAAGGATCTCGGCCGGCTCGACCTCGCCGACGTGCCGCGCGCTGCGACGATCGAGGACGGCATCGCCTTGACCGCCGACGTCGCGGCTGCCGTGACCGCGGCACCGGCCCCCGCGAGCGCTGAAGCGGCGCCCGAGACGCCCGCTCCCGCAATCAAGCTCGCCTCGGCCGATCCGGCAGTGATCCTGCCGGTGGAGGCGCCGCCTGCGTTGCAGATTTTGCCCGAACCGGAGCCCGTCGTCGGCGAGACTGCCCCGGTCGCGGCGCCGGAGCCCGTCAAGCTCGCCTCAGCCGATCCCACCGAGATCGTGGCGACGGACGCGTTGTCCCCCGCGGCGATCGCCAGCGGCCCGGTCACGCCCGTGAGCAAGGTCTCGCCGCCGGCCGACACCGTCGCTGTGCTCGACGAATGCTTCGTCATGGATGCGTGTATCGACCGCTATCTCTGGGCGCTCTATCAGCGCACCGCCAAGGAAGACACGATCAAGGTTCAGGAGCAGCGCGCGGTTACGATCAAGCGCAAGGGCAAGACGGTCACGGTGATGCGCAGCTTCACGAAGTTGGTCGATCAGGACTTCACCTGGAAGGATCCGAAGGCCGCCGAGCGCGCCGGCATGTCGATGATGGATTACGTCATCGGCGGCATGGACAAGAGCTTCAAGCGGAAGCTGTTCCGCACGCTTCTCGCCGCTGAGGCCGCCGGCCTCTCGCCCGGCATCACCAGCGCGTTCCGCGACGATTATCGCCAGTCGATCGCGAGCGGCCTGAAGGCGGCCTCCAACCGGTCCTATCACGGCGGCAGCTCGCGCGGCGGCTACGGCCACGGCATGGCGGCCGACATCGTCAGCACGCAAGGCAATAACCGCGCACAGCGTTGGGTCTCGACCGAAATCCTGTGGAAGTGGGTCGATGCCAACGGCAAGGCGTATGGCATCGGCCGGCCCTATCTCGGCCGCGATCCGCCGCATGTCGGCCCCATCGATGGCCATGAGTACATCTCGCGCCGCGGCACCGGCGACGGCAAGCAAGTCGCCAGCGTGAAATCCAAGGCGACCGTGCGGGCAGCATCCCAGGCCAAGCCGCCAAAGGCCCAGGCCGCACGCGAGCAGAAGAGCCCGGCCAAGCCGCAGAAATCGGCGCAATCGGCCGGCAAGCCCGCGACCTGAAGCCTTACGGCGCGCGTCCCGACGTCGGCAGCGGCACCAGCCGCATCTCGGCCGTGCCGGCGTCCTGTGTGCGCACCAGCACCGCAAAGACGGTCTCGACCGCAAGCCGCACCGCGGCCTCCGTCGCCTGGCCCTTGGCCAGATGTGCTGCGATCAGGCCGGTGAGGAGATCGCCAGTGCCGTAAGGGCGGATCGGCAGGCGCGGCGTTGCAAAGCGCGACAATTGCCCGCCGGCGCACAGGATCGTCTCCACCTGCCCTGCCGCCGTGTCGGCGAGCGCGCAGCCGGTCGCGACGACGTCGATGCGGCCGGTCCCCGCCAGCGCCGCACACGCCGCGCGCAGGCCCTGCGCATCCGCGATCGTGAGACCTGAGAGCAGCTCGAGCTCGAACTGGTTCGGCGTCGTCAGGTTCGCCGCCGGCAGCAGCCGGTGCCGAACCACGTCCAAAATGCCGTCGGCGACATAGACGCGGCCGTCATCGCCGATCACGGGATCGCAGAGATAGACAAGCTTCGTATTCAGCGTCAGCGCCCGCTCGACGAAATCGGCAATCACGGCGGCATTGCGCGGCGAGCCGAGATAGCCGGTCACGAGCACGGCCGCCTCGTCGACCAGCCCGCGCTCCTCGACACCCTTCAGGAGATCGGCGACGAGCTCGGTCTCAAGCACCCGGCCGCGCAGGCTCGGATAGCGCGGATGGTTGGACAGCAGCGTCGTCGGCACCGCCGCAACGTTCACGCCCTCCGCCTGCATGGCGTAGGCGGCCGCGCTGTTGCCGACATGGCCGTGGACAACCTGGCTTTGAATTGAGATGACGAGCATGAAAAGGTCCGTACGGACAAACGTCAGGCGATGCAACAGGAGCCCGGATCTCAAGCTTCAGCGCCGTGTCAATTCCCCGAGATAAGCACAGAACATGTCAGCCAGCCCGTCGGCATAACGCGCGATCTCGGCCGCGCTGCGCGGCGTCTCCGAAAACCGCTTGCCGACCTCACTCAGCGTCGTCTTGATCAGCTCGCCAGCAAGCTCGCGTGTGGCAGCGGTGGCTTTCGGCAGCGCTTCCCGCATGAACGCCGCGATGATCCCCTCCCCCGCGGCCCGCGCGTCGTGCGCCTCCGGCGCGTCGCGATAGAGCGGCGCGGCATCGTTGAGCGCGATGCGGATTGCGGCCTCCTCGCACTCGGAGCGGATGAAGGCATGGACCAGCGCGCGTAGCCGCGCCGGCGGCGGCTTCGTCCGGTCCGCAAGGATGCCGCGCAGCAGCTCGCTGGTGCGCCGCCATTCGTCGCTCTGGAGACGGAACAGGATCGCGGCCTTGTTGGGAAAATATTGATAGAGCGAGCCGACGCTCACCCCGGCCCGCTCCGCCACCCGCGCCGTGGTGAAGCGCTGCGCGCCCTCCCTGGCCAGGACCTGAACAGCGGCATCGAGAATGGCCGTGACCAAGCCGGTCGAGCGGGCCTGTTGCGGCTGTTTTCGTGAGGAAACTGAACGGCTTCGACGATCGACCATGGTGTGCCCGGTGAATGCGAATAGGAAATGCGACGAATTAGTCGTATTTCACCCGGCGCGCAAGCACGCGCTCTTTCTCACCCCTGGAGACCCCGAATGACCACCCCAACCATCACATCGCTTGCGCCGCTGCTGGATCGCCTGTTCGACGAGGCCGAGGCAGCAAGCGGCGCAACGCGAGCCGCCGTCGCCGATTTGTCCGAGGCAGACCGGGCGCGGATGATGCGGAGCAAGACCGATTACCGCGCCCTCTACGGACGCCTGAAAGACGTCCCGCTCGCGGTCTCGCGCGAGACCGGAACATTGCTCTACATGCTGACGCGCAGCTCCGGCGCGCGGACGATCGTCGAGTTCGGCACGTCGTTCGGCATCTCGACGCTGCACCTTGCCGCAGGCTTGCGCGACAATGGTGGCGGCCGCCTCATCACCAGCGAGTTCGAGCCGTCCAAAGCGGCGCGGGCGCGAGAAAACCTCTCGGCCGGCGGCTTGATCGATCTCGTCGAAATCCGTGAAGGCGACGCGCTGAAGACGCTTCAAGCCGATCTGCCCGATACAATCGATCTCGTGCTGCTCGATGGCGCCAAGGCGCTCTACCCGGATATCCTCGATCTGCTGGAAAACCGCCTCGGACCGGGTGCGATCATCGTCGCCGACAATGCCGACGACAGCCCGGACTATCTGGCGCGCGTACGCAGGCCCGGAAGCGGCTATATGTCGACGCCCTTCGCCGAAGACGTCGAACTCTCCGTGCGGATCAGCTAGCGCTGGATCGACGCACCGCAGGATCCGAGCCGCCGCACCATGATCGCGCGCGGCGGCATCGTATGGCCTCAGCACAGGTCCTCGCGGCCCGTTTGCTCCAATCGGTGTCGCAGGTTCGTCACTCACACATGATATCTGCTCGCGGCAAAAAGCCGTCCATGGGGTTGGCTTGGCAGCCCTACGGTATCTCTCTCACGCCGAGAGGCTCATGACCTCCGCTCTCAATGCTTACGCGGCTCTCGCCCTCGCCATCGTGTTCGAGGTCACCGCATCGGCGCTCCTGCAGCAGTCCGCGCAGTTCACCCGTCCCTGGCCGACGCTGGCGATGGTGATGTTCTACGTCGCCTCGTTCTATGCGTTGTCGGTCGCGATCCGGGTCATTCCGTTGAGCATCGCCTACGCGATCTGGGGCGGCGTCGGCATCATCCTGACCGCCACCGTCTCCTTCGTGCTGTTCCGTCAGATACTGGACTCCGCAGCCTTCGTCGGCATCGCCCTGATCGTATCAGGGGTGGTGGTCATCAACCTGTTCTCGGAGAGTGCGGTGCGTTGATCCCGGGAAGCTGCGGCGCGCAGAGCTACTGGCTCTGCACCGGCTTGGGTTGATGCGGGGTGGATCGCGCCGGCTTCTTCGCGGGCTTGGCCGCAGCGCGCGGCGGCGGCTCGTCGACCGATACCAGATAGGCGGCGAGCATCTTGGCCGAATCCGAGCTGGTCGCGTAATGGTCCTTCAGGAACCAGGACAGCGTCAGGGTGAAGCGACCCTTGGCAAGGCCGCGCGGACTGCGATGGCAGGTTGTACAGCTGTCAGCGAAGAGCTTGGCGGGCGACTTGCCGGCGTCGAGGTTTTGCGCGGCTGCGACCGTCGCCGTCAAAACGGCCACGACTGCAAGACTCATCAGGGGCACGATCCGCGTGCGCCCCGGTCCAAACAGCGATGTCAAATGACGTTCCCTCGCCGCCTGTCGGTTACGCCGCCGACAGCTGATCGAATTCGGGCGGCGCGTAGGCCTTGCCGTCCTGGTCGGTGATCACGACCCGCCACCCTTCGCTCGCCCACACCCTTGCCTTCGCTACGATGAGCAACCGGCTCTCGCGGGCGAAACTGTACTTTTCGTTGTCGCGTTCTGCGACCATCTTGTAGGCCAATTCGCGTCCCCTTGCTCGCCCTGCACCCGTCCTCCTCGTGGCAGCGGGCTTTGGCGGCAATTCGCCGGGAGCGTGGCAATTTGGTGCCATCTGCAGGCACGGCGCCGGCGGCGCGATTGCCTGCTGCAACACGATGTCAGGCGTCGCAGGCTTCCCCGCCTGCGACGGCACCGGCGCCACCTTCATGTCGTGCTGAATCGGCCGCCGCGAGCCGGTCCGTCACATCAGCTGCAACGGAACCGAGCGTCCCAACTTCGAGCTCCGCTAAAGCATGATCCGGAAAAGTGCGCAGCGGTTTTCCGAAAAGATCATGCTTAAACAACAACCTAAAGCGCGATGACGATTCATTTCTAATCGCATCGCGCTTTAGTGCACGCGGATGATATGGGGACGGCCGAGATCAATCAGTCCCTGCACCGCCGAGAGGCGGTCGTCGAGGGCTGCGATGGTGAGCAGCAGATTGTTACGGCGCTCGTCGAGCATTCCCATCTCGGCGCCGGTGAGCTTCGCGCTCATCCGCTCCTTGTGAATCCCTTCGAGGGATTCGCGCAGTCCGGCAATCAGACCGGCCAGCTGCTTGGCCTCTTTGGTCATCGACCGCTTCGCGACATTGTGGCGGCGCGTCTCCGCCTGGCTCTGTCTCATCGTCATCCTCCCGTGCCCCGCTGCCCCGAGTGGATGCTTGCATCTTTGGGTACACATCTTACGATCGATGAAATCTGCCCGCGAAGAACTTTCTTAAATTGTACGCGCAGGGAACCCGGATGACTCCAGCAGAAAGCCCGGCGCGAGCGCCGGGCTTTCCTTAGGGCTTCCTAGTGCTTCTGGTGGCCGCCACCGGGGCCGCCGGCCGGGGCACCGCCGCCGCGAGGCGCGGCACTGACGTGCGGAGCGCCGCCACCGCCGTGCGACGTTGCAGGCGCAGCGGCACGGGGCGCCGGCATCTGCGCCCGGGCATTCATTGGCGCGCCGTGGCTCACATTCGGCCGCGCCACATGCGGCGTCGCGGATCGCGCAGCAGGTGCGGCCGAGACACGCGGCGCTTCATGCGCGCGGGCCATCGGCTGGGCCCGCACCGCAGCGGGGCTTGCGGCCCGTTCGTGCATCATGCGGGCCTGGCCATCGCGCGGATTGCGAGTCTGCACATTGGTCCGCTCATGCGCGATGCGCTCGCTCCGTCCGGCACGCGTCCGGTCGGCGGCAGCAGCCGCGTCGCGCTTCGTGATCGCAGCGTCACGTTTCGTGGTCGCGGCGTCGCGCGTGGCGATCGCGGCGTCGGGACGCGCGTTCGCGGCGTTCCGTCCGGAGATCGTGGCGCCCTTGCCCCGCACGCCTTCCCGTTCCAGAGCAACCGCCGCATCGCGCGTCGCCGCGCGACCGATGCGAGCCGCGCGCGGATCAAGCGTCATCCGGGTCGCGATGCTCCGGTGCGAGCTCCAGTAGCTGTTCCAATAGGCGTGGCGACGATACCAGGGACGTCCCGAATAATAGCTCGACCAGTACGAGGTCAGCACGAACGGGACGACGGGCACGTCGATCACATCGGCGTAGTCGGGCAGGTAGACGTAGTGGTTGCGATAGAGATATTCGAGATATTGCGACGACACCCAGCCGCGATCGTCGGAGAAGCTGACGTCGCACCAGGCATTGCCGCGCAGGCAGCCATGGATGTTGACGCGGGCGCCGCCGGGGATGCGATCGACCAGTGGAAAGCCAGCGCCCGGCCCGGCGCGCAGGCCGGTCGAGACGGTGACGATGCCCGGCGCGGCCAGTGCGGCCGTTGGCGCGAGCAGCAATGCGGCAATCAAAACGCTCTTGAATTTCATGGCGTGTTCCTCCTCGTTCGAGTCGGAACGCGCCGGCGGAACGGGCGTTCCGTGCGCGAGGGACGCATCCGTCAAAAGATTGAAACGCAGACGGCGCGCGGTTCAATATTCATTCGCCGTTCATCGGCGCAAAGCGCAAGCGGCCTGCCGGACCGTCAGTTGACCTGCAGCATGAAGGCGTCGAAGTACGATGCAAGCCCGGCAAAGTCGTCGAGCGGCAGCACGTTCGCGACATATTGGTCCGGCCTCACCACGACCATGCAACCGGCCCTCCGATCGATGCCACGCATGGCGAAAACGTCGTGGCCGCTCTTGAGGTCCGGGCAGAACATCTTCTCGTAGTCGAGCAAGCCGTAACGGCCTTTGCGCGGAAGCAGCAGCGGCGGCATTGCCTCGACGGCGAGCTCACGATGGTTCTGCTGGAACACCGCGCGCAGATCGATCACGCTGTCGACGTCTGCGTCGCTCCGCGTATAGCGCCTGATCGGCGACTCCCTGGCCTCGGTCAGGAAATTGCAGAGCGCGCGAATGGCCGAGCCTGCGGCGGCAGGATCTTCTGCGGGAGAAAACGCATAGATGCGGAAACGGCCGTCGGCCTGCCCGGCATGACCGAGATGGACCGGCTTTGCATCAGCCAGCCGGATCACCGGGGCCGAATGGAAGCGCTTGCCGATGACGAGGCCTTGCGCGAGGTGCTGATGCGACGCCGCGCCGGTGAGGAGTGACGGCCTGTAATGCGTCGCCGTGCCCGCGGTGTAGCGGCCGTGCCGGACGAAATAGTCCTGGGTCCTGGCTGCATCGGCGCCGCCGGCCTTGGCGGAGGCAAGAATGCCCGCCCATTCGCGGTCGAAATCGATCAGCTCCTTGGCGACGGCCTGGCGCTCGGCCGAATAGGAATGCAGCAGCTCTGGGGCGCACTGCTTCCGCATGACGGCCGCGAGCTTCCAACCAAGATTGAAGGCGTCCTGCATCGAGACGTTCATGCCCTGCCCCGCCTTCGGGCTGTGGGTGTGGCATGCATCGCCGGCGATGAAGATGCGCGGCAGGCGCGTTGCGATCTCCGCGTCCGGCACGTCGTCGAACTTGTCGGTGAGGCGCTGACCGATCTCGTAGACCGACCACCAGGCGATCTCCTTCACTTCCAGCGTATGCGGCTTCAGGATCCGCTGCGCCTTGGCGATCACGTCGGCGGCGGTGATGTTGCGGCTCGCGACGCGCTCGCCGACCTCGAGCTTGGCGAGCTCGACATAGATGCGGACCATGTAGCCGCCTTCGCGCGGAATGATCAGCAGGCTGCCGTCCTTCGCCGACTGGATCAGCGACTTGAAGCGGATGTCCGGAAAATCCGTCACCGCCAGCACGTCCATCACGCCCCAGGCGTGGTTGGCGGAATCGCCGTGCAGCTCGCGCCCGATCGACTTGCGCACCGTGCTGCGCGCGCCGTCGCAGCCGACGACGTAGCGCGCCTTGATCGTCTCGACCTTGCCCTCGTTCGCGGCATCGACGCGTTCGAGGCGCACGGTCACGGCATGATCGCCGGGACGCGCAGCCGGATCGACCTGGAGGTCGAGAAGACGGCGGCTGTAATAGGGTTCGAGCTTGGCCGGCGATTTGCGCATGATGTCGAGAAAGCCGTCATGGATGCGCGCCTGGTTGAGGATGACGTGCGGGAATTCGGACAGCCCGTCCTCGACGTCCTGCACCCGGCCGCTGCGGACGATGGTGTCGGGCCGCCGTTCGTCCGGCTTCCAGAACGTCGTCTCGTTGACCCAATAGGCTTCCTTCAGCACGCGCTCGCTGAAGCCGTAGGCATGAAACATCTCCATGGTGCGGCAGGCGATGCCGTCGGCCTGCCCGACCAGCAGGCGGTCGGGCTTCTGCTCGACGATGCAGGTCTTGATATCGGGGAATTGCGCGAGCTGCGCTGCGAGCGTGAGGCCGGCCGGCCCGCAGCCGACGATGAGGACATCGACCTCATCAGGCACCGCGCCCGCTGCGCCGGAAGCCTGAACGCGGTCGGCGGGATCGGCAATCTCGGGATCGCCCGGCTGAAATCCATTGAGATGGAATTGCATGAGCACCTCTCCCGGCAACGTTCTGTTTGGATATTGCTCAGTATGCTGACTATCAGTATGCTTGTCAACGAGCCGCACCGCCCCTGTCCCAGGAGAAGAATTTCGGTGAAAGACAACAACGACATGCCCGGGCATCTGGCGCGCCGGTTCCAGCAGATCGCGGTCGCGGTGTTCCTGGCCGAGGTCGAGGATGCCGGCTTCGACCTGACGCCGGTGCAATACGCCGCGCTCGCGACCATCAAGGCCAATCCCGGGCTCGACCAGGTGACGCTCGCGGGACTGATCGCCTATGACCGCACCACCATCACCGGCGTGATCGACCGCCTCGTGCAGAAGGGCCTTGCCGAGCGCCGCGCCTCCAGCCGCGACCGCCGGGCCCGCGAGCTCGTGATCACCGACGAGGGCCGGCGCACGCTGCGCAAGATCACACCGGCGGTGGAATCGGCCCAGCGCATCATGCTGCGCGGACTCAGCGCGAAAGAGAGCGAGGAACTGATGCGGCTGCTGCGCAAGGCGATTGCCGCCGGCAACGATCTGAGCCGCGCGCCGCTGCGCGAGGCGCAGGTCTGATACCGCACGTGCCGCAATTATCGCGGCGCCCGAAACCAGGAACTAACTTTCGGCTGCTAACGTCGGCCGCATTGGGCGCTTAACGCGCGATTAACTTTGCGGGACGGAGTTCGGAATGTTCAGGTTCCTCGTTGTGGCCGCAGCCATGACGCTCACGGCCAGTCATGCGGTGGCGGGCGGCCATGGCGGCGGTGACCCTCCTCCGCCGAAGGTCGAGGCGCCGGTGGCTCCGGCCAAGGTCATCCTGACCAAACAGGGTCCCAAGCTCGTCGATCTCAATGGCATGACGCTCTATACCTACGAGCGCGACACCACCGGAAAGACATCGAACTGCAACGGCAAGTGCACCGAGAGCTGGGTGCCGCTGCCGGCAACGGCCGACGCCAAGGCGGTCGGCGACTTCACCGTGATCAGCCGCAACGACGGCAGCAGGATGTGGGCGTACCGCTATCGTCCGCTCTACACCTCGCCCGCCGACAAGGCGCCCGGCGACGCCAACGGCAACGCCACGACACTGCAATGGCGGATAGCGCGGCCTGAAAACTAAAGCGCGATGCGATCAGCCCAGGCATGTGAAGGTCAGAGCGCGTAAGCTCTGTTAGCCCCGCCAACCGCCGCCCGTCTCGGCCCGCGCGCTCTGTCCGGGCGGCAGCACCACGACCATCGAATTGAGCTTCACCCGGTCGTACAGGTCGATCACGTCCTCATTGCGCATCCGGATGCAGCCGGACGAGATCGCCTGCCCGATATATTCGGGCTGGTTGGTGCCGTGGATGCGATAGAGCGTGTCCTTGTTGCCGACATAGAGATAGATGCCGCGCGCGCCCAGCGGATTGGCGGGGCCACCGGGAACCCGCGCCGGATACGGTCCGAGCCGCGCCTGGATATCTGCCGTCGGAACCCAGTCCGGCCATTCCGCCAGGCGGCCGACCCGCGCGACGCCGGAGAAAGCCATGGCTTCCTCGCCGACCGCAACGCCGTAACGGATCGCCTTGCCGTCGGGCAGCACGTAATAGAGATAGCGCGCGTCGGTATCGACAAGGATGGTGCCGGGCTGCTCCTTGCGGTGATAGTCGACGATGTGACGGAGATATTGCTCGGGCACATTCGCCTTCGCATAAGGCGTATGCGCGAGCAGCTGCCGATCGCGCGGCGTCATGCTCGCATCGGTCGACGGTGACAACGTCGTCTGCATGCAGCCGCCCAGCGGCAGCAAGGCGATAGCGAATAAAGCGATTAAAGATCTTGGCACCGCCGGCCCCTGTAGCGGATAGCAGCACCCCCAGCACCTCCAGATGTTGCCAAAATCGTGCTCAAAAAAAGGCAGCGGGGAACACGTGCACGTGTTCGGCAAATTGGGTTCCATGACCACAACCGGCGGGAGACGTCGCATCATCTCCATCCCCTCGCCTTGCTTTGGTCAAACCCGGCTGGACTCGTGCGTCATCGGCCGGGTTCATCGGATTTGGATGGGCTCCCCTCAACAGATCGGCTCGCGCCAATGCGAGCGACCACGACTTAACACCCGGGCTTCAACGTCTGGGCTTCAAAGGAGCTGCAATGCTCGCGATTCTGAACCCCAAGCAAATCGTCGATGAGATCGTGAAGGACACGGTCAAGGACAACGATCCGCACGACGCGATTCAGATTGCGCCCGACATCGTGCTGGCCTCGCGCCCCGCCGGCGTTGCACCCGCGTTGGCGCCTGACATCACGACCCGTCCGGAGCCGAAATTCGCCCTGCCGCCCAAGATCTCCCTGGAGCCCAAACGCTCTCTGGAGCCGAGATTCGCTCCTGTCTCGGAGCCGCCGGCGGCGCCGCCGCCCGCGATCGACACGGCCGTACGCGTCGCGGCGAGTGACGATCATGTCCGGCCGAAGCGATCTGCAGTGCGCAAGTGGCTGCGTGGTGCGTTCGTCACGTTTCTGTTTGCGGGAGGAAGCGCGGCTGCCACCATCGCCTGGCAGCAGCACGGCGATACAGCCAAACAGAAGCTCGCGGAATGGACGCCCGCTTTAACGTCGCTGACGTCGCTGCTGCCCTCGACATCGCCGACCGCGCCGGTCGCCCCCGCGCAGGCCGCGGCGCCTGCAGAGCAAGCCGCCCCGCCCGCAGCGCAAATGGCAACCGATCGAGCCACAGATCAATCGGCCACGCCGCCTGTGGCGCAGGTTGCAGCGGCCGCGCCTGCGGCAACAGCTTCCGATGCAGCGCAGTCGGTGCAATCGATGACGCGCGACCTCGCTGCGATGGCGCAGCAGATCGAGCAGCTCAAGGCCAACATCGCTGAACTGAAGGCCGGACAGGAGCAGATGGCGCGCGAGATGGCGAAGCCGCCCGCGCCGAAACCGGTGGCCAACGCCAAGCCGGTCGATCCGCGCACACGCGCAGCCGCGCTGCCGCCGAAACCTCCGGCGCCGCCCACGGTTCGCAGGCCGCAGCCGGTGTCGCAAACCTACATGCCGGCTTATTCGCCCCCGCCGCTCGCGCCTGCTCAGCCGCCATCGCAGGCCTCAGCCGTCCCGCCGCCGGCCGCCACGACCCAGGCGGTTGCCGATGACGACGGACCCGTCGTGCGTCCGCCGATGCCGTTGCGATAGATGCGCGCACTCCACGTGGCGACCACGCGCACGCTGTCCGAGTCGATATGATGCGTTGAGTCCGGGCAATTACGGGAAAGCGACGTTTCCGCTCAAGAGAGAAAAGGCCGTCGGGATCTATGCCGGCGGCCTTCTCTTGCAGCTGCCGGTTCCCGGAGCCCGGTTCTGCTGCAATTCCATGCCTTATGATTGCGCCGCGTATTTAATAAATTCTTAATGGCCCCGCGGGCTGCACATCATTTCTGCGCCATAAGCACAGAGATTGCGCGACCTTCTCATTCGATAGATATCGACTCAGTGGTACCATCCGGGACGTGTCGAGACTTCCATTGAAGACTTGTTTTCAAAGTTCGGGTCGTCACATCGGGGAATTCGGATGCCTTACTACTCCTTCGATCTTGTGGTTGGTGAAGAGTTCAGGAACCAGGGCGGAATCATTCTCGAGGACATCGAGGTCGCCTCCGATCGCGCCGATCAACTCGCATGCGAGCTGTCGCAGGTGAAGCCGGAGCTGCAGCAGAAGGGTTGCGCGGTGCGCGTCACCGATCGCGATCACAACGAGCTCTATCGCACGCCGCTCGATCCGGTGCCGGCCTGGCGCCGCTGATCATTCGTCGAGCGCCGGCGGCTCGAACCAGTTCGTCAGCGCCAAGCCGCCGTCGACGACAAAGGCCGCGCCGGTGACGTAACCGGACAGCTTGTTCGACAGCACCGTGAGCGCCATCGGTGCGAGGTCGTTGGCCTCGCCGAGACGCCCGAGCGGAATGTGCCGCGCCAGCGCGGGATCCGCAACGAACCCGCCGGCCGCGATCGCACCAGGCACCAGCGCATTGACGCGGATGCCGTAGTGGCCGAACGTCCTGGCCAATTCCTTCACCAGCATCGCCATCCCTGCCTTCGCCGTGGAATAATGCGGCAGGTTGCGCGGCGTGCCCGCATGCAGCGAGGTGAGAAACAGGAACGAGCCCGGCCGCTGCGCCGCAATCAGGCGCTTGGCGAGTTCGCGCGCCAGATGAAAGCCGGCATCGAGATTGACGGCGTGCATCTGCTGCCAGGTCCTGCGATCGACCGCCAGCGCATGATCGGCCTCGCGCCGCGGCGGCGATGCGCTGTGGACGAAATGCGTGATCTCGCCCAATGCCGCCTTCGCCGCTTCGAGCAGCGCCTCGCATGCGTCCAGCTCGGCGAGATCGCCGACCCAGGGCACGGCGAGTTCGGGCCGCGGGCTGGCGCCGATCGCAGCACTCACCCGCTCGGCATCGACGTCGGCGAACACGGTCCGGACGCCCTCGCCGACCAGAGCCTGCGCGATGGCGCGGCCGATGCCGTTGCCGGCGCCAGTCACGAGCGCCGCGTCACGGGTGGGATCGAACGGCGTGCTGAACAGGCTCATGTCGCTCTCCGAGGTCGGGTGCGGGCCACGATAGCGCACCGCAGGGCAAAGCGACAAATTCGCAGCGCCACCATTGCCGAGCAGCCCGCCGGACGCTAGCCTCTCCAAAAAATCGGAGGAGATACCAAGGATGCGCTACGGTTTCGTGATGGCTGGCCTGTTGTTGATCGCCGCTCCGGCCCAAGCCGAGGACCACCCGCGCTCGACCTATGTGACGATGGTCCTGCAGGCCTTCGCCGCCAAGGTCGAATGCCCGGGCACCGACGTCGTCTACCAGGACCTCGTCCAGAAGGCACAGCAAATGCACCTGCCCGAGGGCACCACCGAGAAGGTGCGCAAGGCGATCGCCTGGATGCACACCGGCGGCAAGATGGGCGAGAAGCAGGATGACGATTTGATGGCTGAGGTCGCGGTGGCGACCCAGGCGACCGATCTCAACCAGCGCCGCCTCGGCATGCCCAATTGGTGCGAGGTCCAGAAGACCGACCTCGCCGGCCTGATCCGCGCCAAGGGTGGTTAGCAAGGGCGGCTAGCAGGCCGGTTTTCGCGGCGTTAAGCACGCGGCCGCGAGATTTTCCGTCGGCCAACAATTGTCACAATTCTGGAAAGCATGCGGGGCCTCCTCGAATTCGAACAGGAACCTCTCCGGATGATCCATTTCGTTTTCGCCGGCATGCTTGCGGCCGCCACGGTGCTGACCGGCCCTGTGCTGGCGAAGAATTCAAACAGCCAGAAAGCCGAGGGCAATTCGCCCTCTTCCAGTTGCAGCGCGTATCAGCAGGCGCCTGATGGGACCTGGGAGCCGCTCCCTTGTAAGGAAGCAGGGGACCGCAGCCAGTCGCAAACCCGCCGATCCCAATCGCAGGGAACCGAACGCGACGGCCGTTGACGCGGTGTGCTGCTGCGGCGGTCAGCTCTGGTGAGGCCCGCGCATGATCTTCATGGCGTCGGCGATGTGACGCCACTCCCTGGCCTCATCGCCCTCGCCGCGGCTCTCGCAGGCCTGGGCCTGCTCGGCGGCCTTCGCGATCGCAGCAAAACCGTGCTGTTCGAGCATCTGCCGCGCAACGGTATGGACCTGGACCTCGGACATCATGGGCGCTCTCCGTCTGACGAAACCGCGGGGGCCTGGCTCGGCTCTCCGCGGTTTTCGGTAACGATTTGGCCGCAAGCCCCGTTCCGCCCGCCGCCGATCACATCGGCAGGCTGGGGCGCCTGAGTGACGCGAACGACAAAGGCGGCCCGCTATGCCCAGCGGACCGCCTTCTCACCCACCCCAAATGGCTCGTCGGCCGCGATCCCTACGCGACCGCCGCTTTCTTGCGCTCGAAATCGTTGGGCACCTCGATATCGACCTCCAGGGTCGACACCTCGTCGCCGCGTTCGAGCCGGACGATGACCTTGGTCGGATCCAGCGTGACGTGCCTGGAGACGACGGCAAGGATTTCCTCACGCAGCACGCCGAGCAGATCGGGCTGGCCACGCATTCCGCGCTCATGGGCAAGCAGGATCTGCAGCCGTTCGCGCGCGACCGGTGCAGAGGCCTTGTTGCCGCGGAGAAGCCGAAGCAGTCCCATGCTCATGCCGCCCTCCGTCGCAGCAGGCGATCCATGAAGCCCTTGCGCTCGGTCGGCACCTGCATCGGCACGGTGTCGCCGCATAGCCGGCGTGCCGCGTCGATATAGGCCCGCGCGGGTGCGCCGTCGGCATTCGACAGCGTCACCGGCGTGCCGACGTTGGAGGCACGCAGCACGTCCTGGCTCTCGGGGATGATGCCGAGCAAGGGTGTTGCGAGGATCTCGAGGATGTCGTCGATCGTCAGCATCTCGCCGCGCGCGGCGCGGGAGGGATCGTAGCGGGTGATGAGAATGTGTTTCTCGACCCGCTCGCCCTTCTCGGCCCGCACGGTCTTGGAATCGAGCATGCCGATGATGCGGTCGGAATCGCGCACCGAGGACACTTCGGGGTTGGTGACGATCACGGCCTCGTCGGCAAAGCGCATTGCCATGGAGGCGCCGCGCTCGATGCCGGCCGGGCTGTCGCAGATCACCCAGTCGAAACGGCTGCGCAGGTCTGCGATGACCTTGCCGACGCCCTCTTCCGTGAGTGCGTCCTTGTCGCGGGTCTGCGAGGCCGGCAGCAGCCAGAGGTTCTCCAGCCGCTTGTCGCGGATCAGAGCCTGCGGCAGCTTGGCCACGCCCTGGACCACATTGATGAGGTCGAACACGACGCGGCGCTCGGCGCCCATCACGAGGTCGAGGTTGCGCAGACCGACGTCGAAGTCGACGACGACGACCTTGTCGCCGCGCTGCGCCAGCGCGGCCCCCAGCGCGGCGGTGGTCGTGGTCTTGCCGACCCCGCCCTTGCCTGATGTCACGACCAGTACCTTGGCCATTTCTGAAATCTCCTTCTGGTCAGTTCAGCGCGGTAATTCGCATGGTGTTGCCCTGCAGGAAGGCCTGGGCTGGCCGACCGCGAAGCGCGGCGTCGATATCGTCGGCGGTCTGATAAAACCCATCGATCGCAAGCAGTTCGGCTTCGATCTTCTGGCAATAGATGCGCGCGCTCGTGTGACCGTTGACGCCCGCCATGGCGCGGCCGCGCAGGGCGCCATAGACGTGGATCGAACCGCCGGCGACGACCTCCGCGCCCGATCCGACCGAACCCAGGATGGTGACGTCGCCGTCCGGGAAGATCACGGTCTGGCCTGAGCGCACCGGGTTTTCGAGCAGCAGCGAGGTTGGCTTGGTCTCGGACTTCGTCTCGGGCTTCTTCGGCGCGGTCGGCTCGACCACGCAGCTGCGCCCGCCCGACAGCAGCGGCGGCATCATCGGCGTGAGCTTCGCCTCCTCCACGCCCTCGATGCCGAGCACGCGGATGTTGCGGTCCTGCAGGCTGGTCAGCAGATGACCGATGCCGGACTGGCTGAGATCGACCGAGGACAAATCGATCACCACGGGCCGGCCGGCAAAGAAGCCCGGCGAGCGCGCAATGGTGGCGTCGATCTCGTGCAGCCAGTCCTGGACCGGAACCGTCGGCGTAAACACGAAGGCCACATAGGAGCGCCCGCGCAGGCGCACCATTTGGCGTTGAGGTTTGACTGCAGCCTCCATGGCGGCCGACTCGTTCCCTGTTATTGAATGGTTAACGATGCCGCGGATATGGTTAACGGCCGGTTAATTCTCCGTGGGATGGCCCGAACTGGGTGCACGGTGATGAGCCGGCGAGCGCTGGGCAAGCGTCAGGCAGACGCCCTCACCCAACAAAGCGGTCATCGCCCGCGCAGTGTTTAGCCCGGACAGATCACTGACGGGTGTTCGGAGACATAGCTGACACATCAAAATGGGCTGGATTGGTCGATTCGGGAGACCGTCCATGCCCTGGAACGAGGTGTCGGTGATGGATCAACGACGAGAGTTCGTGTGGCTTGCCATGCAGGAGGGAGCGAACCGGCGTGAGTTGTGCCGGCGGTTCGGCATCAGCCCAGATGTGGGCT
>NZ_JBWJZE010000007.1:0-356397 GCF_056429085.1 Bradyrhizobium sp. CFUWI | reverse complement strand
GCGAAACAGTCGAGCATCCGTTCGGCACCATGAAAGCCCGCATGGGAGCGACACACTTCCTGACCAAAACGCTTCCGAAAGTGGCGGCCGAAATGGCGCTCTCCGTCCTGGCCTACAATCTGACACGAGTCATGAACATCGTCGGGATCAAGCCGCTGATGGCTGCGATCGCGGCCTGACACTAAGCTGGTCCTGGTTCCGCTCGACTGCCTTGAGACCGGCGTTTTTACACGACCAAGACCCATAGCAGACATGCGAAGCAGACAAACAAGGTGCACCACCTCCGAAACCGACGAGCCGGGCCAGACACCGACTGCAGCGCAACAGCGTCCGCGGTGAACTCTTAGCCAGTATTTTTGACCGCCTCAGCCAGGATCTCGTAAAGCTGCTGCTTGCTGAATTGCTGGGGCTGCTGCCTCTCAGGTGCTTTCCGCGACACCTTCTTTGCGACTGGACGGGTGCAAGCTGCCGACGTCGCCTTCAGCTTCGGCGACGGCCTTATCTTGGGCCTTGCCGTGGGCGGCCTGTGGCCTCGCTTCAGTCCCTGACGGGTCAGCATCCCGCAGACCGCATTACGACTGCATCCGAGCCGACGCGCAATCTGCGCCGCGCTCTGCCCTGAGGACCAGAGCCTGGTGAGGAGCCCAATGTCTTTCGCATCCCAGCCCATGGGGGATATTATAACGCCGATTGCCAAGCACGCGTCAATCTAGTCTTCGTCCGGCTCGCGCACGACCGCCGGTTCGTCTGCGTCATCCTCCTCGTCGTCGTCTTCGTTCTCCTCATCTTCTTCCTCTTCATCTTCATCAGGATCTCTTGGCGGCTCCGCGGTGCCCATAAGGACGAGCGACGTCCAGCAGACCGCCGTGATGGAAAATGCTTCGAAAGTGTGTTGCTTCATGTCGTTGCTGCTCCTCGAAAGCCCCCGCGGTCGGATGTTCCTGAGCGGCGGCACGCGTAGATCCAGAGCAAGGGCAGCACCCGTCATGGAATGGCGACGCTACTTTATGCCGGAAGATCCATCAGACTCTATGTCCACCAATAGCTCGCCGCTGATTATTTCGGGAACCCCAAGATCGAGGTCATGCAGACTTGCCTGAACAAACGCCAGTATCTTGGCGTTCGCTGCGTTGGCGCTTTCGCGGTCATCGAATAACATCACGGCGATACCGACGCCGTCGCCCGCATCCAACACATGGTAAGATCTAAATCCCTGCGATTGCCTCAGGATCTCACCGACGCCGCTCTTGGCGCGACGAGCGGCGTCCGCAACCGAACGAACCTTCGTGTACTTGCGAATGATCATGTACATGGGGCCACCACGCACCATACGCTCCCTCGCATCAGAGCACATCCGTCCCGGTCGGACCAGTGCCAACTTCCGGGATAGGCCACAGCGCCCGGCATCCGTGCAACGCACTTTGTCCAACGAGCCATCCTCGCCCGCAAGGGCGAGGTGCTTGAAGCTCAGGTGCCTTCGAACTTGAACGACACGTTGAGCTTGGCGCGATAGGCCTCGACCTTTCCCTTGTCATCTAGTTGCATATCGAGCTTGACGACCTCTGCAATGCGAAGATCCCGCAGAGATTTAGCGGCTTGCTCGACCGCATTGGCAGCCGCCTTCTCCCACGAGTCGGTGCTGGTGCCGATCAGTTCAATGACCTTGTAGACGCTATCGGGCATGACGTCCTCCTGTTCGGTAGAGGCCGGAAATCTAGCATCTGGAGTCCCGACACCGATACCTCGTGTCGGAGGGGATGCTGCGGAAAAGGGTCTGATAGGCTGTCACTTTTCCCGTGCTCAATTGTGGGCTCATTCGAAGCCGAGGGACCTCGTTTTCTCGCTCGATGTCAATTTCCATTTCCAGCCACGGCTTGTCGAGCGGAAGCGGTTGTCCGTCGCCACAAGTATGTTCGACGGCGACAAGAAGCGGGGCTGCTGCTGATAGAATAATATCCCGCATGTCGCCTTGCCCTCCGGCGAGACGGCAACATTTCCCTGGTTCGGAGACCTTCAGGGGGAGCCTTGAGAGAGGAGCCGTTTCTTGCTCAGCGAGCCGTCGTTCTCCTTCGACTACATCGCGCTCGATCCGCCTCAGCTCATCAAATAGTGCGATCCATGACAAATGACGCGACTGTGTTGCGAATGCCTGTCCGCAGAGCAGAACTGCCAGCAGACTTCAAACTCGGCCAACTTCTCGAATGTTCCGACCGATGCGCGAACCCTCGAAGCGAAGGCACGCCGCCGAGCGGCATTGACAAGCGACCCCCCGTTGCCTGGTCAGTCATTCACGCCGATGCCTGTAAAAAGGAACCCTGCCGGCGTCTTGGTAAAGACGAAGATGAGCTCGCCGCAAAAGACGAGGTAATTGTCATTTTTCTCTTGATCACGATCGTAAACCGCCTTGCCGCGCTGGATACACGCGCGATTTTTCGCCGTGAACGAGGTTCGATAGGTCTTGGCCCGAAATTGCGCGGCGTCGCGAATTTCGCTGTGGTTCATGAACGGCAATCGGGTCATACCAGCGACGGCGGCGGAGTCGTTCGTCCTCAGCGCCGCGCGAAACTTCTCGATGAAGCCATCGAATTCCTTCTGCAAGGCAGGAGAAGCAACGGCTCCCTTCGCCTGGGCGCCGGCTGGAGGAACGTTCACGAAAGCGGTTGCGAGCACAAGTCTCAGAAAGAATCCCACGGGTCGGCTCCGTCCATCGCACAACTACTTCCGACCGAAAGAAATCCATGGCATTCCGTTGCGTCAAGGACTTTCTGGCTCGCCGGGCGCAACTCCAACTCCGCCCAGGCGTAGACCAGCAACATTTGCCCGAGCATGCGTTGGCATATTTTTGCCGCGCCCGCTTATGGTCCGTTGCCGCCGTTCGCCTGACGGGGCCGCTATGTCTGCCTTCAGGAGATAAGCCGACCTAGGCTCAAGTCGGTTCGGAAGTCGGCCTGTGACCCGAAGGGCGACATCGACCAGACGTTTAATCGGTCCTTCAACTCACCTGTGTGCCTTTGTGTTATTGTAGCCCTTTCGAGAACTCGATGGAGGGAAGGATGGACATTCGATCGAAATTGACGGCGCTGTGTGAATCGTTCAACGCGCACGACTTGGATTCCATCATGGAGTTCTTTGCTGACGATTGTGTCTTGGAGATGCCGAGGGGAAGCAAGCCTTGGGGCTCTCGCTTCGAGGGCAAACGCAAGGTACGAGACGGGCTCGCGACGCGCTTTGCAGGCTTACCGGATGTTCACTACGGCGACGCCGAACATTTTGTGGATACGATGGCAAACACGGGCATTTCAAAATGGACGCTAACGGGCACTACAGGCGAGGGAAAAAAGATCGAGGTCCGAGGATGTGACTTTTACACTTTTCGCGCGGGCGAGGTGATCCGCAAGGACTCGTATTGGAAGATTGTTGAAGGACCTCCGTCAGCTTAACGACGCACATGTCCGAATGTGGACCCTTGACCGAACAATGCTGAGAACATCGTATTGTTGGCTATCGGCGGCAGACCGGACGCGGCGCCGTGCTCACTTCGACCGCTGTGGCACCAAGATCATGTTCGATCTCACCGAGACCGGTCATAACTACGTGATGACACTCGACCGCACTCTAGTGGCCTCACCTGGCGGCCTGCCAATTATCCTTGAAGGCAAACTCGTCGGTGCGATCGGTTGCAGCGGTGGGACTGGAGCGCAGGACGCCGTCGTCTGTCAGGCCGGCGTTGATGCACTCAATCGTCGCTGAGTGATAAGAGCCGCCCGCCCGGTAGAAATTTCGCCGCTGGGCCGACGTCATTCAATAGGCTGGCCAAGCAACTTCCGCTTCGAAACTCACCGTCTCGGTCAGCCGCCGCTTCACTCGCCCGGAGCGATCGCGTTGCTCGGCGTCGGCCGGTCGGTGATCTGCTGGCCGAACAGGCTGCCGATCAGCTCGACAGCCGTGCGCGCCGTCCGGCCGCGTTCATCCAGGAAGGGATTGAGCTCGACGATGTCGACCGATCCGACCGCGCCGGAATCGTGCAATAGCTCCATGATCAGGTGCGCCTCCCGATAGGTCGCACCACCAGGCACCGTGGTGCCGACGCCCGGCGCCACGCAGGGATCGAGGAAATCGACGTCGAAGCTGACATGCAGCACGCCGTTGCTCGCCTTGACCCGCTCGATGACGCGCCGGATCAACACGGCGACGCCGAACTCGTCGATCTGGCGCATGTCGACGACCCTGATCCGGCGCGCGCGCATCAACTCCTTTTCCAGCTTGTCGATCGAACGCGCGCCAAACAGGTCGAGCCTGTCCGGATGGATTGACGCGCGCGGATCGCCGCCGAGCAGGCCATCGAGGCCGGGCTCACCGCACAGAAACGCGGCCGACATGCCGTGCATGTTCGCGGTGATCGTCGTCTCCGGCGTGTTGTAATCGGCATGGGCATCGAGCCAGAGCACGAACAGCTCCCTGCCCCGCTCCTGCCAGTGGCGCGCCATCGCATTGACCGATCCCATGGACAGCGTGTGATCGCCGCCCAGGAAGATCGGCAGCGCACCGGTCTTCGCGATCTCATGGCCTTTGCGGCTCAGAACCCGTGTCCAGCGCTGGATCTCGCGGTAGTGATTGGCTCGCTCCGGCGGCCTGTCGGTGAGGTCCCGGACTTCGCTTGCGGAAAGATCGCCGTAGTCGACGACCTCGAAATCCAGGCTTTCGAGCAGTGTCGCAAGGCCCGCGGTCCGCAGCGCCGCAGGCCCCATCAAGGTGCCGCGCTGCGATGCGCCCATATCGATGGGCGCGCCGAGCAAAGCGATGCGCCGGGCTCGATCCGTCATGGTCCGATCGGTCACGGCCGCCTCCTCAGTCAACAAGGTTGATCCAGCCTAACAGAGATTCGCATCCGTCGTTTCACGGGGGCGCTTCGCTTCGGGAGGAACAAAAGCCCGAGCGCCGAATTGCCCATCCAAGGCCGGCACCCGCCGTTAAATGACGGCGCCTGTCGCGGATAGCCAAAGGTCGTCAGACCCGCTGTTCAAAACAAGCGCTCGCGCGGATAGCCAAAGGTGCCGGCCTCCGCCATCAGGCTTGGAGGTCGCGCACTTGAGCACGGAGATACCGGAATCCACGTCCCAACCCGGCATGGCCGAGCGTGCCATCGATACGGCGGCGGATGTCTCCCGCACGATCGGTGAGGTCGCGGGCGGCCTGCACGCGGCCGTCGATCGTTTCACCTCGACAATTGAGGAATCGCGCAAGCCCGGCGGAGCCCTCGCGACGGTCGCGGCGATCACGCGTGAAGCGCCGCTTGCCAGCCTGTTCGTGGCTTTCCTCTTTGGCGTCGCGGTCGCACGGCGGCGCTAGAAACGAGCCGCCTGCTCGGCCAAACCGTCCTGCTCAGGCAGCGGTGACCGCGTCCAGCTCGGCCGTCAGAAATTGCCTCTCGAACGCCTCGGCAGGCATCGGACGTCCGAAGAAATAGCCCTGCCCTTCCTCGCATCCCATGCCGACCAGGAAGTCGGCCGTGGCGCCGTTCTCGATGCCTTCGGCCACGACGGTGAGGCCGAGCTGCTTGCTGAGGCCAATGGTCGAGCCGACGATCGCGGCATCGTCGGAATTGGCAAGCAGACCAAACACGAACGACCGGTCGATCTTGAGCCCGTCGAGCGGAAACTTCTTCAGATAGCTCAGGCTTGCGTAACCGGTGCCGAAATCATCGAACACGACCCGGACGCCGAGGTCCTGAATCCGCTTGAACATGGCAAGCACGCGGCGCTCGTCATGGAGCAGGATGTCTTCGGTGACTTCGATTTCGAGAAGCGACGACGTCAGCCCGGTCACCTCGAGCAGTGCTGCAACCGCATGCGCGAGATCGCCGGATTGCAGTTGCGAGGGCGAGAGGTTGATGGCGACGCGCACGTTGTTGCCGGACAATTCCCAGGCTCGCGCCTGACGGCAGGCCGTCTCCATCACCCAGTTCGCGATCCGCTCGGACAGGGCCGACGTGTTGACCACCGGCATGAATTCGGCTGGCGAGACGTAGCCGCGCACCGGATGTCGCCAGCGGATGAGCGCTTCGGCTCCGACCAGGCTGCCGTCGATCAGGCGAACCTGCGGCTGATAGAACAGCTCGAACTCGCCGCGATCCGCAGCAAGCGCCAGCTCGCTCTCCAGCGTCAACCGGTTCTCCAGCTCCTGCCTGATTGCGGTTTCGAACAGAACATGGCCGCCGCGCCGCGTCGCCTTGGCGCGGCTCAGCGCGAGATGGCCGTTGCTCAGGAGATCGTCGGCCGTTTGCCCGCCCTCCGGATAGACGGCGACGCCAACGCTTATCCTGATGCGGTGGTGCCGGGTGCCGGTCGCGAGGGGGGCTTCAAAGGCCTGCGCGATGCGCTCGGCGAACGCCGCGACCGGTTCGCCGATATCAGCGCAATCGAGCGCGATGGCGAATTCGTCGCCGCTGAGCCGGGCTACGATCGCCTTGCCATCGACTTCGGCGCGGAGCCGCTCGGCGACCGCGCAGAGCACGAGATCGCCGGACGAGTGCCCGAGCATGTCGTTGATCTGTTGGAAGCCGTCGAGCCCGAGCACGAGCAGAGCAACGCCGGACGACCGGCGCTCCGCCGCGGCGATCAGGTCGCTAAGGCTCGCGTGCAGCATGTTCCGGTTGGGGAGGCCCGTCAGCACGTCATGTTCGGCCAGATATTGAATACGTTCAGCTTCGCGCTTGCGGACCGAGATATCGCGCAGGATCGCGCCGTATTGAAAGCCGTCCGTTCCCTGCCAGCCCGAGAAGCTCGCCTCGACGGGGAAGGTTTCACCAGTCTTGCGCCGGCCCTCGAACTCGACGACCACCGCCCCGCCAGGAACCAGCAGCGCCTGGCGCGCGGCGTCGTGCATGGACGGTCTGGCATCGCCGTCGACCGGCACAGCGCACAGCGTTTCGAACGGGCGGCCGATCATCTCGGCCGGCATGTAGCCGAAGATCGCGCTTGCGCCCGGATTCCAAACCGTGATCCGGTGATCCTCGTCGGTGCAGACGAGACCGTCGCCAAGCGACATCGCGATGCGGTGAAAGCGGCTCTCGGCGATGCGCCCCAGCAGCCCACGGAAATCGATTTCGTCCAGCGCAATCGCGGTCAGATAGGCGACGATGGCAATGTGAAAAAGCGATGTGTCGATGACGAGGGGCCATCTTGCCTGCACCAGGGCCGCGGCCAGCTCGATGGCCGCGCCGGCGGCGACGAGGACCGCGACGCGAATCCCTGGTGCGAGGCGCCGCCACGAATACATCATCAGCAGAGTGATCAGGCCCAAGCCCAGGATCATGCCGGTATCGGAGGTCCAGCGCAGCATCCGGCCCTGAAGGATGGATTCCGCGGCCAGGGCCTGGAGCACCGGCCCCGAGACGATCCTGCCGTTGGGAACGCTGAAGCGATCGCCAAGCTCGAGCGCAGTGGCCCCGACGATGACCTTCTTGTCCTTCAGACCGTCGAGAGTCGCGGCATCGCCGCGCAACACGTCGACGTAGGAGACGGTCGGAATAGAAGCTGCACGAATGCTGAAATCGATCAGGAAAGGCGGCCGCCGATTGACGTCCTGCCCGGCCAGCACCACGGCCATCGACGGCACCACGGCATCGCCGAGCTTCTCGCCGAACGGATAGCGGCGAACCAGCCCGTCGGATTCGATTGCGACGTTCACGACCGCCGGCCACGACTGGTTGCCGAACGGCTTCAGCGGACGATTGACGTGCGCCGCGCCACCATTCGGCGTCGGCTGCTTGAAGGACGGCAGGATCGTCGAGCCGCCGGCATTGCGAAGGGCCTTGACGAAAGCCTCGTCGGAAGCCGGATCCGACGGCGTGCTGAAATCGACATCGAACGCGATGTCCCCCGCGCCGGCCGCCTCTAGTCTCTTCAACAGGTCGGCGTGAAGCCAGCGCGGCCAGGGCCACACGCCAATCTGATCGATGGATGGTGCGTCGATGGCCACGACGACCACCTTGCCGCTGGCGTCACGCGACTGCCAGGTGAACCGCAGATCGGTGAGCGCGTTGCGAAGTGCGCCATGCCATCCCGTGGACAGCACGATCGCAAGCGCGATCACAACCAGAATATGCGGCCGATAGCGTTTCACTCCGATCCTCCCCCGTCCCCGCTTCTGCGGGTACGCCCCTCATCCCCTAGGAAATCGCCTCAGCGTCTGCCGTAGGCGTGACCATGACCATTGCTGCCATTGCCGCCGCTATTCCCATTGCCGTTGCCATTGTTGCCCTTGCCGTTGCCGGTGGCACCATTGTTGCCGTTATTGCCGCCGCCATTGCCGTTGTTGCCGTTGCCGGAATTGCCGTTGCCGCCGGCGTTTCCGTTGCTGGCAGCCGCGGCGATCGCAGCGCCCGGGTTCGACGCGCTGTTGCTGATGGAAGCTGCCGCACCGTTGCTCGTCAATGCCGTCTGGGCTGCGATGTTGGACGCGGCGGTGCCGGCCTTGCCCTCGCTCCAGACCGTCTCGGTACCGGCGTTGGCGTTCGCGTTGCGCACCTGGCCGGGAGCAACGTTGCCGTGGGCGAGCCCACGCGTGACCTTGTGGAAGTTCAGCTTGACCTCGCCGAGCGAGCTCGAGATGCGCACGATTCCGGCCTTGGAAACATGACCTCCTGCCGCCTGATGCGATTGCTTCGGCGCCCCGGCAACCTTGGTCCCCTTGTCGATCGGACCGAGCGCGTGGATGGCATGGCCGTTCGCCGCATTGCGCGGCGCGGACAGGCCTGATTTCGGCACGGGCACACGCTCGATCGTCGGAGTGCGCGGCTTGCCGTGCTCGATCGGGTTGAACGTCCCTGCACCGCTCAGCCTGAGGCCGGGCTTGCCGTGCTCAGAGACGGTTGCTGCTTGTCCCTTCATGACCTGGGCAATCTGTCCCGTCCTGAAGTCGGAGACCTCGACCTGGCCGCGGAGCACGCCGACCTTGGTGCTGCCCGCCTCCACCGTGACGCTGAACTGAGTTCCCTTGACCACGGCGGCGAGATAGGGCGTCTCGACCTCGAAGTGCTTGACGTTGCGCTTCTCGACTTCGAGCAGGATCGAACCGGCCTGCTGGATGATGGTGGTCGAGAGTCCGTCCTTCTTCTCGGCCGGCAAGCCGACCACGGAGTTCGGAGAAATCAGGATCGTTTCCTCGCCGCGGACCAGCAGCACCCGGCCGTTGCGGCCGGTGCGGATGGTATTGCCGGGCTTGAGCGTCTCTTCCTGGTTCAGCGCGACCTGTTGCGCGCCGTCGGTTGCGACCCACACCTCACCGGTGGCCTTGCTGATCGACCAGACGCCATCCTCCGCCGCGAACGCGCCGGAAGCCGTTCCAAGCATCAGCGCCACCACGAAGGCACACCGCATTCCAATTCTGCCGAGCATGACGATCCTCAGTCCGCGTTACAGCCAGATCTGAGGGGTATCCGAAATCACTCAAGAGAGGATTAGCAGGAAGCGGCCAGTGGAGCGGCGCCATTAACCAATCATTGACCATAAAAAACTATGAAAAATCATGCAGCTAACGAACCTTTTCCGCCCGGCGACGATTCCTCCGTCGAACTACGGAGAAAGTTTCGCCGCGCGCGTCGGGAAGCGGCATCTCATTACCGCATTGGCCTCGTTGGTCCCGATTTTGGCGGGAGGTCTCCAAGCGTTCGCACAGCAGGCGAACCAGCCGGGCTTCGATCCGCGCCAGCCCGAGAAATATTTTGAAAACCAAACCGAACGGGAAAAGTTGAGCCGCCCGCCGGTCAGCCTGCCGACGGTTGGCCAACCCAACGGCGGCGGCGATACCAAGCCGCAATTCGTCCTGCGCGGCGTAAACGTCAGCGGCGCCCACGCCGTCTCCCGCGATCGCATTGCCTCAGTCTATCAGACCTACCTCGGCAAGAAGGTCTCGCAGGCGGATCTCGCCGGGATCGCCGGCGCGATCAGCGATCTCTACCGCACCGACGGTTTCCATCTCAGCCGGGCGATTGTGCCGCCGCAGGACATTGCCGACGGCCGGGTCCGGATCCAGGTGATCGAAGGCGCCATCGTGCAGGTCGAGCTGAAAGGCGACGGCGCCGAGCAGTTCGGCGTCAGGCCGATGCTCGAGCCGGTTCTCACCGAGCAGCCGTCGCGCCTCCCGACACTCGAACGCCAGCTCTTCCTCATCAACGCCAGGCCGGGCGTTCGGATCACCGACAGCGCGCTGGAGGAAATCGGCAGCGGCTCCGGCCGCTTCCGTCTCACCGTCTACTTGAAGACCTGGCACGTCTTCTCCTCGTTCGGCCTGGACAACCTCGGATCATCCTCGGTGGGCCCGTGGCAGACCTACGCCACCGGCGCGTTCAACTCCTACCTCACGCCCGGAGACGCGCTGGCCGTCAACCTGTCGACCATTGCCAACGATCCTCGCCAGCTCGGCTTTGCGCGGCTATCCTATGACGCGCCCGTCGGCGTCGACGGCGTACGTCTCGGCGCTTCCGTCCTCTACAGCGCGGTCCGACCAGGCGATGCCCGCCGCCTCGACAGCGACATCACGACGACCGAGGCCTTCGAGCTGCGCGCCAGCGTCGTTCCGCTGCAATCGCAATCCTCGACGCTCACGCTGACCGCGGCGACGACCTTCAGCAATGTATCCGAGCACGACGTTTACGGCCCGTGGTACAACGACCACATCAGAACGGCGAGCCTGACCGCCGACTATCGGCTGCAGGATCCATTCGGCGGCACCAGTTTCGCGACGCTGACCTATCGCCAGGGCCTGGACGTCTTCGGCGCCTCGCACTTCGACGACGATCTGTTGTCGCGCAACGGCGCCTCCTCGAACTTCTCGGTGCTGAACCTCTGGTTCACGCGCTACCAGACGCTCAACGATGCCTGGTCACTCAAGCTCGCGGCGGCGAGCCAGACAGCGTCGCGGCCGCTGTTCACCTCGCAGCAGTTCTATCTCGGCGGTGCGGCCTTCGGCCGGGGTTGCGGCGCAGCCGAGATCAGCGGCGACAACGGCCTCGCCGGCTCGCTCGAGCTGCGCTTCGATCAGAAGCTCAATTTCCGCTACTGGACCGGCCATCAGCTCTATGCCTTTGGCGACGCCGGCGCCGTCTGGAACGACGGCTACCGTTTGAGCGAAGGCCTGTCGCTCACATCGGCCGGAGCCGGTGTCCGCTTCTTCCTGCCAAACGATATCCAGGCCGATCTCGGCGTGGCCGTGCCGTTGAGCTACCGGGCGCCGGACAACGAACGCCGCAGCCCCCGCCTTCTGTTCACATTGTCGAGCGCACTCCGGCTCTGCCCCGAACGCGGCAGGTCGGGCTGTCTCTAGCCGCCCGGTCGTTTGCGCAAATGGCCCCCGGCATACGGCCATTGCGCCTTGCTCACAGAGTTGCCTAAATTTAATCCCGTAACCTGCTCACGATCGCTCGATCGGAGAGTTCCCAATGACCATGTTCAGCCGAACGTGATTTGAGACGAAGCCATGAAGAGGGTGTTTGCGGTCCTGGCGTTTCTCAGCGTCCTCGGCGTCGGGGAATATCTCGTCGTCAGCCGGTTCGCGATCCGCCATGAGACTTTGGCGCTGTTCGACGCCTCGCGGCAGCGACCGATCTCGGTCGAACTGGCGGTGCGGCGCGATTACGAGACCAAGGCCAATCTCGGCCTCTGGAAACTCCCGCTTGCCATCATCAGTAACGGCAATACCGTCAAGGCCACCGAATATTCCTTCCTCGCCAATGCGCTCGCCGCGCGCGGCTATCTGGTTGCCAGCATCCAGCAGGACCTGCCGAGCGACCCGCCGCTGATGACCCTTGCCGGTCAGCAATATGTCGGCCGGCATGAGGTCTATATCCGCTGCGAGGCGAACATTCTCTTCGTGCTGGATAAACTGAAGAGGCAGCACGAGAACGTCGATTACGACCACATCACCCTCGTCGGCCACTCGAACGGCGGCGATGTCTCCATGTATGTCGCCCATCAGCACCCGGAGCTGGTGTCGAAGGTGATCACGCTCGACAATCTGCGGGTGCCCTTCGTGGTCAGTGACGGCATGAAGATCCTGTCGTTCCGGTCGAAGGACCCGCATTTCGTGACCGATCCCGGCGTGCTGCCGACGCCGGAAGAAGCCAAGGCGCGCGGCATCGCCATCGTCCACACCGGCGCGCAGCACACGGAAATGAGCGATCGCGGCCCCAACTCGGTCAAGGAGAAGATCCAGGAGACGCTCGACCGCTTTCTGCGTGAGAGCGCCAGCAGCGCGCTCGCGCCGGCCGATACGAAAAGCCCGATGATCATGAATCCGGGCGACTATTAGCCGGGAAAGCTTTGCGGCAGATCAAGGCGGCTCCGAGACGGCAGGATAGAAAACCACATGGCCTCGGAGAGACAGGTGTCGCATTCCATCGAAAGTCTTGATACGAAGGGTCTCGATGCAGGAAGCCTGAGCCTGCCGGCGGCGAGAATGCCGGCAGTCGCACGGCATCTCTATCGTTCGGTTCGCAAGCTGCTGCGGTCGATCATCGCCCGCATTGATCTCTCGCAATTTCCGGGATCGTGCTGCGGATAGGCATGGCGGACGGAACGCATGAAGGTTGCCCGATGCACCAGCATTTGAGACGAATCTGCCTGTTGCTTGCCGTAACCTCGAGCATCGGCACGTCGCCCGCGCTCGCAGCCGATGCCGGCCACGGTGCGGACCTCGCCAAGCGCTGGTGCGCAAGCTGCCATTTCGTCGCCAACGGCCAGACCCAGGCGAGCGCCGACGTCCCCTCCTTTGCCTCTGTCGCGCGCAGGCCAGATTTCAGTCCGGAGAGGCTCGCCTTCTTCCTGCTCGATCCGCACCCGAAGATGCCGAACTTCCCCTTGAGCCGGACCGAAGCGGGCGACATCGCGGCCTACATCGCATCGCTGCGCTAATGCATGATCCGGAAAAGCGCGGAGCGGCTTTCCGAAGAGATCATGCTCAAACAATACTCCCAAAGCACGATGACGATTCTTCCTGATCTCATCGCGCTTTGGTGGCGCGCCGAGCACGGGACCTGCCACACATAAAAATCCCTGCCGGAGGACCGACAGGGATCAGCAGAAGAGATGACGGACGGCGAACAAGGTCATTCGGTGGCCCGTCATGGATCTGCGTCAGCATCGAAATGCGGATCGCCGTGCCACGCAAGTTCAATTTGTGGGCACTCTGCGCACAGGTCGAGGATCAGGACTTGCCCTTGCCCGATTGCATAAGACTGCCGGTCATCTGGCGCATGTGATCTCCAGCACTGGTGAACTGGCTGCGCAGGAAATCGGACTGGATTCGCATCGCTTCCTGAAGGTCGGTAGCGTGGACCAGCTTGCGTGCATGCTCGAAAGCCGACTTCATATTCTGCTCAGTGAAATTCAACGCCTGCTTCGACACCTCCGTCCCCGCACCTGGAACCGACGTCATTGACTTGCTGGCGGCTTCGAAAAACATGCCGAACGCTTTTTCGGCCTGATCAATCGTCTTCTCGGCCAGGTCGCGCAGTTCGGCCGGAACTTCAAGCTTCGGTTCGATCATGGTTCGCACTCCTCCCGTTTTCCCGACTGAATACCACACTTGCCGGATCGCCTTCCAGCGGCCAGCCGCGGGGAAACCTCGCCGGGGCCCGGCGAGGGCAGGAAAGCGAAGAGACGGGCCGGACTCAGGACAAGGGGTGCTCGGGAAGGGCTTCTTCGGTGGCGAGGTCTTCGACCAGCTTGATCACCTCGAAACGCTGTCGCGGCGCGAGCTTAAGGAACGCGCGGAGCAAGCGCAGACTTTCGACCGTGCCGCTTGCGGGCGCGCCGAGCTTGAGGTGCAACTCAGCCGCGAAATTGAGGTTCTTCATCTCGCACCTATGACAAGCGTCGGCCTTCGTGATCCGCTCGAGACCGAACGCCGCAACAAGACGCCGCAGCAAGCCGCCACAACAGACCTATGGCGACGAACTGTCGGCCGGGTGGCCCCGGCCGGCTGGCACCGCCGAACGACATGTCCAACAACGCTCAACCATCTGGTTGTAACTATGCCAAGGAACAACCCGCCCGGCAAGTCCGACAGTGGGTGCAGAGATGCTTCATCTGCATCGCAGCACGGCAATTCCGGATAACAGGAATATCGACCGCCGTCACCCACCTGCGTCAAGAAGCGGCATCTATCACGCAACACAGCCTCGACCGCTGTCAATGGGCCCAACGTTTCGGCTCGTTTCCGCCATGAATGCACATTGGCTGCATACGAGCGCTTCTCGGCGCGTACACGTAATTGTTGAGTCTGGCCCAGCGGTTGTATCGGCGGCAAATGAACCTCGACCTCGAAAGCTGATCTCCAGCGTCCCGATCTCGGCGCGCTGTCGCTCGTCGGTCCGGATGTCCGCCTATGAACCATTGTCCATAAGCGAGCGACCAAGCCGTTGCGACACAGCCACGCAGA
Source organism: Bradyrhizobium sp. CFUWI (assembly GCF_056429085.1). Classification (NCBI taxonomy): domain Bacteria; kingdom Pseudomonadati; phylum Pseudomonadota; class Alphaproteobacteria; order Hyphomicrobiales; family Nitrobacteraceae; genus Bradyrhizobium; species Bradyrhizobium sp. CFUWI. The sequence goes on along the minus strand of NZ_JBWJZE010000007.1, from coordinate 341,958 downwards.
TTACGGGCGCCATGGCTGAGACTCTTCGATTCGGGCGCGCCTCAGCACCAAGGATGACGACATGATTTCTCGCTGCGATCTCATCAAGGGCGCCGCGGTCGCGCTTTTCACCCTCTCGATACAAGGCGCATGGGCGCAGGAGACCAAGATGAACCTGTTCAAGATCATCACCATCAAGGACGAATTCGTGATCGGGTTATCGGCGGAGGAACTCCACGGGCTCGGGGGCAATGATGCGAGCGCGGTTGCGCACGCGCTCGCGCAGAAGGGCGATCTCACCGTATGGCAGTACAACGTGCATCGCGGCCCGAACGGCGAATTGCAGCAGGCGCCGACCGCCAAGATCGGGCTTCTGGCCAATGCCTCGCTGCGCGTCGAGCCGTACACGACGCCTTATAAGATCGTACCACATCCATAAGCGACCGACTGTCTTCACCCGCGCCGCTCCGCCCGCCGGGCGCTCGTTTCTGTCGCAAAGCCATAGACCAGCGCCAGCCGGTCCAGACATTCGCGAAAGCGCCGCGCAAAATAGTCGTTCCAGCGCTGCGCCCGAACGGCGCGACGCGCGCCGACCTGATCCATGGTGAGGCCCAGGATCAGCACGTCGTGCACCAGCGCGGCGCCGTCGGTGCCAAGCTCGCGCTCGACCCGGTTCAACCGCAACACCGCCTGGCGCTGGCTCTCGGTGACGGGGTCGCGCGTGCGCGTGCCGTCGACATATTCCCGGGTCGGGTCCACCGCCTGAGGCCCCCGCTCCGCCCTCTCCCAATCATTCTGGAAGGCACGCCCGCCGCGATATTGTGCCTCGTCGATCTGGTGGTGTGCGTGCAGCCGCCCCAGCGGATCGCCGCGGATCGAGCGGATGGCCAGGATCTTCTCACCGGAATCGAGCGCCAGCGGATTGTCGATCTCGACCTCCGCCACTTCGGCGTTGAACGGCACCTCGCGGGACCGCCGGTCGTAGATCTGGGCCAATTTATAGGACCTGTTGCGTCGGACACGAGCCACTCGGATACTCCTTGCGAAAATGGACGATGAAAGGGTGGGAGCTCAGGCAGCGGAGACCAGCCTCAGCACGACGGGACCGGGGGCGCGGGCGGACGCCGCACCGGAGCGGCGCGTCAGGCGCGCATGCGGCGCGCAATAGCTGGAACCCGGCCGGCAGGGATGACCACAGAAGGCAATCTCCTCCCCGTCCTTGTCGCCGCCATAGGGATAGCGGCAATCGGCCGGCTCGAGCTCGACCAGTTGGATCAGGCGCGGCTGAACGCCGACGCAGCGCAACTTCACCGGCGCCGCCGGCTTCATTGCGGACTTCGGCGGCACGTTCAGGTTCGGTAACACGGCGCGGCGCGGCGAAACCGGAGCCTCACCCGGCACATATGGCGTGATCGACGGGCTCGCTATCCATTCCGGGATGACGAGCCCGAGCCGCTTGGCGCGGCCGATCACCGCATTGCGGGTATAAGCCGTTCCAAACCTTGCATTAATCTGTCTTCCGATCTCCGCATAAGACATGCCCTTGCGAAAATAGTCGCGAAGCGCGTCGGAGTGCTCCGACGGCCAATGGCCCGGTTCCATGATGCTGTCCTGTGATGCGCCTCCCCCCGTTGAGCGACCGGGAGACGAAACACACATTCCGGTATTCCGAAGCACGAGTCAAGCGATAATTCTGATATTCATAATTGCATCAATTCCGAATTTCGGATTACAAGAGGCAAGACGGTGCGCAATCGAGGGAATCAGCATGTTGGACGTTGCAATGATCGAGCGGGGCCTGGAGAAGACGGGCAAGAGCAAGGGCGGCCTGGCGGCGGCCATGGGCGTGCGCCCAGGCGCGGTCTCGGAGATCCTCGGCGGCGAACGTCTGGTGAAGGCTTCGGAGATCATTCCGATCATGGAATATCTCGAGCTCAATCTCGCGCCGATCATGGGCCGGGTCGGCGCCGGCGCCGTGATCGAGCCGGATTACGAGCAGGTTCCGCCCGAGGGGCTTGGCGACATCACGCTGCCCTTCCCGATCATGGAAGAAACCGTCGCATTCGAAATCGTGGGCGATTCGATGCTGCCCAAATACGAGAGCGGCGACGTGATCGTGGTCTACAAGGACCAGCGCCACCCGCTGTCGAGCTTCTACGGCGAGGAGGCCGTGGTCCGGCTCAAGACCGGCGAGCGCTATCTGAAGACCATCGAGCGGGGGAAAAGTCCGTCCGTCGTCAATCTCACCAGCTTCAATGCCAAGCCGATCGTCGGCGTCAAGCTCGACTGGGTCGGGGAGATCTGCCTGTCGATGCCCAAAGGACAGCTCGAGCGGCTGCGCGCCAAGTCAGCGCGGCCGCGCAAGAAGGGCAAGTGACGCTCATTTCCGTTTTACAGAAATAGCCCTTGACTTGATTCTGTTTTTCGGAAATACTCTGCCGCATCCCCGGTGACGGGAGCGCGGCAGGGTCGTTTTCATGCAATATTTCGTGGTGATGATCGACTATGGGCGGCGCGGCCGTGAGGCGGTCGTCGACCCCGAAATCACCAGGCGCGAGGTCGTCTTCCGCATCGCCTCGGGCGAATATCAGAACGTCTCGTTCATCCACGAGATCGCGGAAAACTCGGTCGAGGACGTCACCGAGGCCATCCTGACCGAGGCGGCCCTGCCCCAGATCCCGCCGGAAGAGGTCGACCTCCAGGCGGTCCGCCTCGACCACACCCGCGATCTGCGCAAGCACGAACGGACGTGACGCAGCCGAGCCTGCGTCACGTCCCGGAGCGGATCAGACCGTGAGGACGGTCGATCCCGTCGTCTTGCGCGCGGCGAGATCGGCATGCGCCTTGGCGGCGTCCTTCAACGGGTAGGTCTGATGCACCTCGATCTTGACCGCGCCGGACTTGACGACGTCAAACAGCTCGCCTGCCATCGCAACCAGATTTTCACGCTTGGCGGCATAGGTGAACAGTGTCGGGCGGGTGACGTAGAGCGAGCCCTTCTGGGCCAGCAGGCCGAGATTGAGCGGCTCGACCGCGCCGGAGGACTGGCCGAACAGCGCGGCGACGCCGAGCGGCGCGAGGCAGTCCAGCGATTTCAGGAACGTGTCCTTGCCGACGGAATCGTAGACCACCGGCACCTTCTTGCCGCCCGTGATCTCGTCCACCCGCTTCACGAAATCCTCGCGGGTGTAGATGATGACGTGATCGCAGCCATGCGCCTTGGCAAGCTTGGCTTTCTCGTCGTTGCTGACGGTGCCGATCACGGTCGCGCCGAGGTGCTTGGCCCACTGGCTCAGGATCAGGCCGACGCCGCCGGCCGCCGCATGCAGCAGGATCGTGTCGCCAGCCTTCACCCGATAGGTCTGCCGGATCAGATATTGTGTGGTGAGCCCTTTGAGCATCATCGCCGCCGCGGTCTTGTCGTCGACGCCGTCGGGCAGCTTCAGCAAACGGTCAGCAGGGATCAGCCGCGCCTCGGAATAGGCCCCGAGCGGCGAGGCGCCATAGGCGACACGATCGCCCGGCTTCAGATCGGTGACACCGGGCCCGACCTCCTCGACGATTCCGGCCGCCTCGCTGCCGAGCCCGCTCGGCAGTTGCGCCGGGTACAGGCCCGAACGGTTGTAGATATCGACGAAGTTGAGGCCGACCGCGGTGTGGCGGATGCGCGCCTCGCCCGGCCCGGGCTTGCCGACGCTGACCTCCTCCCAGACCAGGACTTCCGGACCGCCGGTCTTGTGAAAACGAATGGCATGGGTCATGGGCGTTGCTCCCTTATCGTTGGGTGAGGATCCGAAAAAGCCGGATTGGCCGCAGAAATAGGCATTCCGTCTGCCCGTTACAGTACAGACACGTAACAAGAATGTCACAGCGAGCGACAAACCTCCGCCGTTCGACATCCGTTCGAAAGAGTTGATGGTGCGCCTGACGCAACCGGCAGTAACTTCTGCGCGGGGTTTGGTGGTCGCCTGCGAAGGAGAGCCGAGATGCCAGCTTATGTACAGCATCATCAGGACGTCGAAATCGCGCCCGTGAATTGCCCCACCTGCATGGGGTTCCTGCCGATGTATGTGCGCGAGGTCGAGCCGCATTGGAGCCTTGCCAAGATCGACTTTGTGTATGAATGCGCCGATTGCGGCGCCGAAGTCAGACAGACCATCCGCAAGCCGACCGTGCTGCGGCACTGATCCTGCGGACGGCGAACCGCTCAACTATTTGCGTTCAGCGGAAAAAAACGCCGCTGATGCGGGTCTGATGTCTCCTAAACGAGGCTTGTTCTTTGCCGGGAACGCAGGCAGAACAAGCCTCAAGCAAGACCTTGGGAGCGCCCATTCGTGGCTGATCAGAAGGCCTCGACCTCGATCGAGGCAGTGGAGAGCGGCCTCGCCGCGCAGGGCTATATCGCGAGCCGGCAGATCGCGACCGCCGTCTATTTGTCGCAGCAGATCGAGAAGCCGATCCTGGTCGAGGGCCCTGCGGGCGTCGGCAAGACCGAGCTTGCCAAGGCGATCGCCGCCTGGCGCGGCATGAAGATGATCCGCCTGCAATGCTATGAAGGCCTCGACGAAGCCAAGGCGCTCTACGAGTGGAAATACGCCAAGCAGCTTCTCTACACGCAGATCCTCAAGGACAAGCTCGGCGAAGTCCTCGGCGGCGCGCAGACACTGCATGCCGCGCTCGACCAGCTCCACGATTTTGGCGACGTGTTCTTCTCCAAGGAATTCGTCGAGCCGCGTCCCCTGCTTCAGGCGCTGGAGCAGCCGGGCGGCTGCGTGCTGCTGATCGACGAGATCGACAAGTCGGACGCGGAATTCGAATCGCTGCTGCTGGAGATTCTGTCCGACTTCCAGGTCACGATCCCCGAGCTCGGCACCGTCTCGGCGATCACGCCGCCGACCGTGATCCTCACTTCCAACAGCGAACGCGACCTCGGCGACGCCTTGAAGCGGCGCTGCCTGCATCTGCATATCGGCTTTCCCGAGCAGCGGCTCGAGGAGCGCATCGTCGAAAGCCGCGTGCCCGGCATCTCGCAAGCGCTGCGCCGGCAGATGGTCGGCTTCATCCACGAGATCCGCTCGCTGGATCTGAAGAAGCTGCCGTCGGTCAGCGAGACCATCGACTGGGCACGCGTCCTGGTGCTGCTCCAGGCCACCGAGCTCGACACCGATATCGTCAAGGACACCCTCAACGTGCTCCTGAAATACGAAGCTGACATCGAGGCCGCATCGCCGCAGGTGACGACCTTCATTGCCAAGGCGGCACGGTCCAACGTCTTCGGTTGACGCCGATGCGCCAGAACCTCCATCGTTTCTTTCGGGCAGCGCGGGGCGTCGGCGTTCACGTTTCGCCTGCCGAAAGCATCGATGCAATGCGCGCCGTCGCACAAGTCGGCATCTCCGACCGTGCCGTGCTGCGCGACGCGCTGCTGCTGACGCTCGCCAAGTCGCAGGACGAGAAGCTCGCGCTCGGCGATTGTTTCGATCTGTTCTTCAGCCGGCCGGAACCGCGGCAGGACCAGCCCGAGACGAGCAACGACGACGCGTCGCAGGACACGGATCAGTCGCCCTCTTCCAGCTCGGCCAGCGAGCCGGGCGAAGGTCAACCTCCTGAGGGTTTGGGTCCACTTGCGCAGATGCTGCTGTCGCAGGACCGCAATGCGATCGCGGCCGCCATCGCCAGCGCCTCCGGTGCGGCCTCCCTGTCCGACATCCGCTACTCCACCCAGCGCGGCATCTTCTCGAGCCGCATCCTCGACGCCATGGGCCTGCAGCGCCTGCGCGACGATCTCGAACAGCTGACCGCGACCAACCCGGCGCTGGCCGAGCGCCTGCGCGCCGCGCTCGACGCCTTGCGCGAGGCGGTGCGCGACACGGTCGCGCAGGGGCTTGCGCTCTATGCCCGCGAGGAGGCCGAAAATCTTCGCAACGAGATCCTGCGCAACGCGCCGCTTGCCCGCATCGAGCAGCGCCAGGTCGCCGAGATGCGCGCCCTCATCCGCCAGATCGCGCGCCGGCTGCGCGAGCGCTATTCCAAGCCGCGCAAGCGCCAGCGCCGCGGCCATCTCGACGTCCGCCGCACGCTGCGCCGCAACGCGGCCTGGGGCGGCGTGCCGTTCCTGACTGCGTGGAAACGCAAGCATCGCGACCGGCCGAAGATCGTGGCGCTTTGCGACGTCTCCGGCTCTGTCGCCCAGGTCTCCGATTTCTTCCTGCTCCTGATCCACTCCTTGCACGAAGTGGTCGATGACGTCCGCTCCTTCGCCTTCTCCTCGCATCTGATCGAGGTCAGCGACGTCCTGGAGGCGAAATCGCCGGAAGAGGCGATGGCCGAGATCATGTCCAAGGTCGGTTTCGGCTCGTCGGACTACGGCTCTTCGCTGGTCGATTTCGAGAAGGACTTCATGAGCGCGCTGACGCCGCAAACCACGGTGATCGTCCTCGGCGATGCCCGCAGCAACAATCTCGACCCGCGCGCCGATATCCTGCGCCGCATCTCCGAACGCTCGAAGCGGCTGGTCTGGCTCAATCCCGAAGGACGGCTCGCCTGGGGCTTCGGCGATTCCGAGATGCCGCGCTACGCGACCTTCTGCACCGTCGTGCGCCAATGCGCCACCGCGCAACAGCTCGAGCGCGCCGTGTCGGATATCGTGGCGACTTATCAGTAAGTCTCGCGCGCGGCCAACCGCATTGGCGAAACGTCAGTTTCGCGCAAGCTCCGCCTGGCCGACGTTGCATTCCCGGAAGTGATAGGCGATCTCGTCGAGCGCGCGCTGCTTCCATTCCTCGGCTTGCGCGAGCCAAAACAGCCGGCGATCAAAATCGCGGGCCGCACGCTCCCGGCACAGGGATTCCTGACTGCGAATTTCGACCAGCCTGTTCATGCACTCCACTCCTGCCGCGTGAAGTCATTCCCCGCAAATCAACCTAACAGAATCCCGGATTGCTCGCGTCACGATTTCTGTGCATATCGCGACGCATCATGGGACAGTGATACTTCCCGTGCACTGCGGTAGCTCGCAGCGCAGCATCAACTGTGGATCATCAATTAGTGATCAAGCCACGGACGTATTCCCGATCAAGCGATCTTCTTCTCGTGTCGCAACGTAGTGCGGCAATTTGTGAAGAGGCGTTCTAAACGGCCTACCGAATTCCCGACTCATTGTCGTCGCATGGTCTTCATGCGGCGCCGCTAACAGGGGCGCGAACGGCACGATCTCCTGAGGTGACATGAGCAACGATTTCGACTTCGAACTTGCGTCGGACCAGTGGGAAGCGCTGCGTACACTTCGTAACCCGCTGTCGAACGGCCGCCTCGCGAAGTCCTATCTCGTCGATGGCCTCGTCGAGCTTGGCCTTGTTGCCATCAACGACGGTGTACCTGCAATAACGCCGGCCGGACGCAAGGTGCTCGTGCGCGGATCGTGCCGGTTGCTGGATCTCGTGGCGTGACAGATTCGCGCTGATCCTCGGCGACAACCTGCCGGGATATCACCGAGTCCAGTCGTTCCACTGCAGGAGCGGGGATCCATATGCCCTCCTCCAGACGGACAAGAAGCGCGGAAACCAGGAGTGAGCCACCGCGCCGTTATAGGCCCAGGTGCGATATTTCAGACCCTGTTCGGAGATCAACTCCTGATATCCGCCGTGCAGCTCGGTCGCGGTCCGTATGTCCTTCAATATTCCCTGAGCGCAGGAACGGTAGGTGTCGCTTCCCGAGAATTCATCATAGTCCAGCATGCGATCCGCAAATTCGACGTTGAACGTCGGCCAGGAGGTACGTCCCTGGTAGGCAGGCGCCGCGATCTTGTGGATCATCTTGTTCCGCGGATTATCCGCGGACACCAGGAAGTGGTACGTGCTGGGGATGCGAAAGCGCGGCTCCGCAATGATCAGATCCGCCGTCGCCGCGAACAGCGCCCGCTCGCTGGCATCGTTCAGATTCCAGAAGCCGCGATGCACGCTGACGAAATCCAGCGCGACCGAGGACGCCGGCGGGCCCTCCGGTCCGTCGAGAGAATGCCTGACGTATCCGTCCCTGCCGAACAGGCGGAGCAGATCCTTCTTGTACTGCACGAGGTCGCGCCCGAGCAGACGCTTCAGCTCGTTCTCATCGACGATTCCAAGCTGCACGCTCCACACGAAGGTCGTATGGACGCAGGCATTGGTCACGAAGCGCCGGCGCTCGGCGCGGGTATCCGTTGCGGCGGAGCGAGGACCACGAGCGTCGCACAGCAAATAGGTGCTGCCGTCATGATCGAACGGCTCGAGCTCGCTTGCGAGCTTAAGGATGGCACGCTTTAGGTCACCGCCATATTCGGCCACCAGCAGGCGGCCGGCATGCGCGCATTGTGACATCGCCAGATAGGACGGCGCCCTCTGGTCGGCCAAGATCATCTGCTGCAGGCCGGCCAGAATGCCGAGCAGCGTATCCGACGGGCGCGAGAAGTAATTCACGCCGAGGTATCGACCGCGCCCGGCCGGGACGATGGTCGTCGTGACGACATCGGCGCGAACCGCCTCCAGCAACAAACGGATGCTCCTGTCGAGAAGCCGCGCCCGCCGCACCGCGTCCTGCGCATCCATGATGGTTTCGGGGTCGAGGACGTCAGGATAGAACCAGGCGAAGTCACGGGGGTAATAGGCGGATGCGTGGGGTGCGCCGGTGACGAGGAAGGCCTCGGTCACCGAAAATGCGCTGTCCATCGCGTGCCGGTAGAGGTCCTCGATGGCCGACAACGAATGATGCGATTTTCTCAGGAATCGATCCCCGAGAAAATTGACCGCCTGGAGGGCGTTGGCGAAAAACGTCGCAGCCACACCTTGGTAGAACCGGTTTCCGCGATCTGAGGACAACGAGATATCGCTATTCATATACGGGCTAGGGTAACTCCGATGGTGCGGCCACCATCCGAAGCTTGGCTGATTCGTATTTCGTCCAGATGACTTGCCGGCTGAGGCCGGCCGCCGCAGCATTCCATTTGATCTCGCTCTTCATATCGAGCGGATGTTGCGGAGCACGATGGTCAGGAGCCGACGTTGAGTCGATCCGCAGTGCATGGGCGCGCGCATCTTTGCCCACTGCGACGTCAAGTCAGCATGGCGGGTTCCACCGTCACAAATCTGCAACAGGCCCAGCTGAAGCGGCGCCCGCAGGCGATGCCAGGGCTTCAACACACACGGTCCCCCGGTGCCTGCCGAAGCGTTGAGCAAGGGATGATGCATTTTCACACCTTACGCCGGGCTCCAAACTGGCCCACTATCGCGATATTTCACCCATGCAAGCGCATCAGCGAATGTTAGATTCAACACCTGACGGCCTGAATTCCGGCGAATCTCCGCTGCTGCGGACGATCGGGCTCACCAAACGGTATGGCGATTTCCTTGCCAACGATTCCATCGACATCGATATCTGGCCAGGCCAAATCCACGCGCTGCTCGGTGAAAATGGGGCCGGCAAGTCAACGCTGGTCAAGGCGGTCTACGGGCTGATCCAGCCCAGCGCCGGTGAAATTTACTGGCTGGGCGAACGCATCGTGCTGTCCGGCCCCTCGGAAGCCCGCAGCCGCGGCATCGGCATGGTATTTCAGCACTTCTCGCTGTTCGACAATCTCACGGTCGCCGAGAACGTCGCGCTCGGCCTCGACGGACGGGAATCCTTCAACGACATGTCGGCGCGGCTGGCACAGGTGTCGAAGACTTACGGCCTTCCGCTCGATCCCCGGCGCGAGGTCTGGCAATTGTCGGTCGGCGAGCGCCAGCGCATCGAGATCGTCCGCGCCTTGATGCAGGATCCGAAATTCCTGATCCTGGACGAGCCCACCGCCGTCTTGACGCCGCAGGAATCCGATCAGCTTTTCATCGTACTGGAGCGCCTCAAGTCCGAAGGCCGCGCCATCCTCTACATCAGCCACAAGCTCGAGGAGGTGAAGCGGCTCTGCGATACCGCCACGATCCTGCGCGGCGGCAGAAAGGTCGAGACCTGCGATCCCCGGCGCGAGACCGCCGCTTCGCTCGCGCGCATGATGGTCGGCGGAGAGATCAAGGAGGTGAAGGCGGCGGCCGGCCGAACGACCACCGTGCCGCGGCTCGTCGTCAACGATCTGTCGCTCGCACCAGGCGAGGCGCATGGCGTGCGGCTCGCGCACATCTCTTTCGAACTGAAGGGCGGCGAGATTCTGGGGATCGCGGGCGTTGCCGGCAACGGCCAGGACGAATTATTCGCCGCGCTGTCCGGCGAGCGATTGTCGAAGGATCCGGGCACGGTGGTGATCGAAGGCATTGCCGCCGGCCATCTCTCCATCACGCAACGGCGTAAGCTGGGTGCCGCCTTTGTTCCCGAGGAGCGGCTCGGCCACGGCACGGCGCCGCGCATGAAGCTCTCGGAGAACGCGCTGCTCACCGGCCATGCCGCGAGCGGCATGGTGCATCGCGGCTTCATCGATACCGCCGCCACGCTGAAGACCGTCGACCGCGCGACCGAGACGTTCGACGTGCGCAAGGCCAAGCGCGATCCCGAAGCAGCATCCCTTTCCGGCGGCAATCTGCAAAAATTCATCGTGGGACGCGAGATCCTGCGCAACCCCGCGGTGCTGGTCGTGAGCCAGCCGACCTGGGGCGTCGACGCCGGCGCCGCCGCCGTCATTCGCCAGGCGCTGCTTGATCTCGCAACCGCGGGCGCCGCCGTGCTCGTGACCAGCCAGGATCTGGACGAACTCGCCGAGATCGCCGACCGTATCGCCGTGATGTTCCACGGCAGGTTATCAGCGCCGCTGGCCGCCAGCGAGGCGACGCGCGAAAAGCTCGGCCTTCTCATGGGCGGCAGCATGCTGGAGCCGAAGGAGGCGGCGCATGCAGTTGGTGCTTGAGAAGCGCGCCGAGCGTTCCGGCACGATCGCGCTGGTCTCGCCGCTGATCGCGGTCGGCCTCACGATCGTGACCATGGTCATCCTGTTCGCGATCCTCGGCAAGAACCCGCTGCTCGCTTTGCACGCCTATTTCATCGCGCCCTTGACCGACGGCTATTCGCTGCAGGAGATCGCGGTAAAGGCAACGCCGCTGGTGATGATCGCGATCGGGCTGTCGCTCTGCTATCTCGCCAATGCCTGGAACATCGGCGCCGAAGGTCAATTCCTGATCGGCGCGGTGGCCGGAAGCTGGATCGCGGTGAGGACGCAAGGCACCGACGCCGGCGCCTGGGTGCTGCCCGCCATGATCGTCCTTGCCGCCGCCGCAGGTGCGCTCTATGCGCTGATCCCGGCGATCTGCAAGGTGAGGTTCGGTGCCAGCGAGATCCTGACCAGCTTGATGCTGGTCTATGTTGCCGACCTCTTCCTCGACTATCTCGTGCGCGGCCCCTGGCGTGATCCGCACGGCTTCAACTTCCCAACCACGGCCGAGTTCGACCCGGTGGCGACCGTCCCGCTGCTGATCGAGGGCGGCCGGCTGCATCTCGGCGCGATCATCGCGCTTCTGGTCGTGGCGGCCGCCGCAATCCTGCTCGGGCGAACCATCAAGGGTTTTGAGATCCGCGTCGTTGGCGCAGCCCCCCGCGCGGCGCAGTTCGGCGGCTTCAAAGCCGACCATCTGGTCATCCTGACCTTCGTGGTATCAGGCGCGCTCGCGGGCCTCGCCGGCATCATCGAGGTTGCAGGTCCCGTCGGCCATCTCCAGCCCGGCATCTCCCCCGGCTACGGTTTTACGGCGATCATCGTTGCCTTCCTCGGCCGGCTGAATCCGCTGGGAATACTGGTTGCGGGCCTGTTCCTTGCGTTGACCTTTATCGGCGGCGAGCAAGCGCAGATCGCGATGAAGATCCCGTTGGATGTCACCAAGGTTTTTCAGGGTATTCTGCTGTTCTACGTGCTCGCCTGCGATTCCCTGATCCTCTATCGCTTCAGGCTGGTCTTCCCGAACCGTCAGGTGGCCCGTGGAACTCGTTGAAGCCATCATCCTTTCGGTGCTCGCCGCATCGACGCCGCTCCTGCTCGCCGCGACCGGAGAGCTCGTGACCGAGCGCTCCGGCGTGCTCAATCTCGGCGTCGAGGGCATGATGATCGTCGGCGCGGCCTGCGGCTTTGCCGGGGCCTGGCTCACCGGGTCGATCTTCGTTGGGGCGCTGTTCGGCATCCTCGCGGGCACGATGATGTCGCTGATCTTCGCATTGATGGCGCTCGGGCTCGCCGTCAACCAGGTCGCGACGGGTCTCGCGCTGACCATCCTCGGCGTCGGGCTGTCCGGACTGGTCGGTGCCGGCTTCGTCGGCGAGCGCATCACGCCGGCAGCCCATCTCTCCATTCCGGGCCTCACCGAAATCCCGCTGGTCGGCCGCGTGCTATTCGGCGAGGATGCTTTCGTCTACTTCTCCATTGCACTCGTCGTCGCCGTCTGGTGGTTCCTGTACCGCACGCGCGCGGGACTGATCCTGCGCGCCTGCGGCGACAATCACGTCTCCGCGCATGCGCTGGGTTATCCCGTGTTGCGCATCCGCACCTTCGCCGTGATGTTCGGTGGCGCCTGCGCCGGGCTTGCAGGCGCCTATCTGCCGCTCGCCTATACGCCGTTCTTCATCCCCGGCATGACCGCGGGCCGCGGCTGGATCGCCCTGGCGCTGGTGGTGTTCTCGTCCTGGCGGCCGGGCCGGCTCGTAGTCGGCGCCTATCTCTTCGGCGCCGTGACGATCCTTCAGCTGCATGCGCAAGGCTGGGGCGTCGGCATTCCCTCGCAATTCATGTCGGCGCTGCCTTATCTTGCGACCGTCATCGTTCTGGTTCTGCTCTCCCGTGCGCGCAGCGGCGGCTCGACCGCACCGGCCGCGCTCGGGACCGTGTTCGTACCTGACCGCTGAGTTTCATTTTCGCGACAGGCGCGATGGGGCGCGCAGGTTGCGGATCGTGGCTTCCCCCTGATGTTTGGAGATCGATGATGAGGAAATCACTTCTTGCGCTGGCCGCCACACTCTTGCTCGCCGGGAGCATCAGTGCAGCCTCCGCCGCCGACAAGCTGAAGGTCGGCTTCATCTATCTGGGCCCGATCGGAGACTTGGGGTGGACCTATCAGCACGATCTCGGGCGCCAGGCTCTGGTCAAGGAATTGGGCGACAAGATCGAGACCACCTATCTCGAGAACGTGCCCGAAGGCCCCGACGCCGAACGCGCCATCGAGCAGCTCGTCCGCGCCGGCAACAAGCTGATCTTCACGACGTCGTTCGGCTACATGGATCCGACGCTGAAGGTCGCCAAGAAATATCCGAATGTGCATTTCGAGCACGCCACCGGATACAAGCGCAACCCGAACATGTCGACCTATTCGGCCAAATGGTATCAGGGCCGCTACATTCAGGGCCTGATCGCGGCCAAGATGTCGAAGTCGGGTGTGCTCGGCTATATCGGCTCATTCCCGATTCCGGAGGTCGTCTCCGGCATCAACGCGACGATGCTGGCGGCGCAGACCATCAACCCGAACATCAAGGTCAAGATCATCTGGGCCAACACCTGGTTCGATCCGGGCAAGGAGGCCGACGCCGCCAAGGCTTTGATCGACCAGGGCGCCGACGTGATCATGCAGCATACGGATTCGCCCGCGGCGATGCAGATCGCCAGCGAACGCGGCAAGCTCGCCTTCGGCCAGGATTCCGAGATGATCAAGTTCGGGCCGAAGACCCAGCTGACCTCGATCCTCGACACCTGGGGCCCCTATTACATCGAGCGCGTCAAGGCCGAGCTCGCCGGCACCTGGAAGTCCGAGGACAGCTGGGGCGGCCTCGACAGCCACATGTTCGCGATGGCGCCATATACCAACATGCCCGACGAGGTGAAGAAAATGGCGGAGGATGCCCAGGCCGCGATCACCGCAGGCAAGCTGCATCCGTTCAAATGCCCGATTGTTGGGCAGGACGGCAAGCCGGTGGAGTGCAAGGGCGGTGATCACCTCGATGACAGCCAGATCCTCGGCATGAATTTCTACGTCAAGGGCATCGACGACAAGCTGCCGGGCAAGTAGCACGCTTCTTGCTTTGCCCAGATCACCTGCTCCTCCCGGAGGAGGTTCGGAGGGGGTGGCCAGAAGCACCCGGCACTTGTGGTCGCCCCCTCTTTCAATTTCTGCCTTATCCCAACTGCATGGCCCGCGCCGCGGAACTGTGGCGACGGATGAGATCGGCGACATCGAGACCCGGAATCGCACCGTCGGTCACGACCCATCGTCCGGCTACCATCACGCGATCGGCCCGATGCGCTCCGCACAGAACCAGCGCGGCCAGGGGATCGCCATGGCCGGAGAAGCGCAGCTCGTCCAGCTTGAACAGCGCGAGATCGGCCGCCTTGCCGACGGCGATCTCGCCGAGTTCCGGCCGGCCGATGCAGGCCGCCGAGCCCTTGGTAGCCCAGCGCAACGCATCCTTGTGGCTGACTTTCGTGACGCCATAGCGGGCCCGTTGCAGCAGGAACGCAGCCCGCACCTCCTGCATCAGGTTCGATCCGTCGTTCGAGGCCGAGCCGTCCACGCCGAGCCCAATGCCGACGCCGGCCTCTTCCATCTCGCAGACCGGACAGCAGCCTGACGCCAGCAACTGGTTGCTGCATGCGCAATGGCTGATGGTCGTCCTGGCCTTGCCGAGCCGCTTGATCTCGTCGGCGTTGAAGAAAATCCCGTGAGCGAGCCAGGTTCGCGCAGAGAGCCAGCCGCATTGTTCGAGATAGTCGAGCGGGCGGGAGCCATACATCTGCTCGCAGAACTTGTTCTCGTCCTCGGTCTCGGCGAGATGGGTATGCAGGCGCACATCGAGCTTGCCGGCGAGATCGGCGGTCGCGCGCATCAGGGACGTCGTCACCGAGAACGGCGAGCACGGCGCCAGCGCGATCTGCACCATTGCATCCGGACCGCGCTGGTGATGTTTTGCGACCACGCGCGCGCTGTCGGCGAGGATCGTGTCCTCGTCCTGCACCACGCTGTCGGGCGGCAGGCCGCCGTCGCGCTGCGACAGGTTCATCGAGCCGCGCGTCAGCAGCACGCGAACACCGAGCCGCTTTGCGACGCCGACCTCGATGTCGACGGCGCCCTCGAGTCCTGCCGGGAACACGTAATGATGATCGGTCGTGGTGGTGCAGCCCGACAGCAGCAGTTCGGACATCGCCACGGTGACGCCGAGCTCGAGAGCGTCAGGCGTCAGCTTGGCCCAGACCGGATAAAGTGCCTGGAGCCAGGGGAACAGCTCGCGGTCCATCGCCGCCGGCAGCGCCCGCGTCAGCGTCTGGTAGAAGTGATGATGGGTGTTGATCAGACCCGGCAGCACGACGTGCTCGGCCGCATCGAACACCGCGACATCGGCGGTCGCAGGCGTGCCGCCGGCCGGCACCAGCTCGACAATCCGGCCGTCCGTCACCACAATCCCGCGCTCGGCACCGTCGGCGAGGATCGCCAGGGGATCCCTGATCCAAATCGGCCTTGTGTCGTCCATGATTCCGCTTCTCCTCACATTCGTTGACGACGGGACCGCAAGGCGGAGGCGGGTCCGATCGCGGATTTGCTGCGACCTGCCGTTGCGACTTCTTGTTGCGACTTGGCTCCGGTCTTGCAAGACTTTCCGTCGGACGATTCACCCGACGCTAGCGTGGGCGCAGCCATGGACTTGAATACCATCACAGCGGTCGCCCATCCGCAAACGCGCGCACAGTTGCCGGTCTGGACGGCAGGGGATGCTTGGCTGGCAGGCGGCACCTGGCTGTTCTCGGAGCCGCAGACTCATCTGACACGACTGATCGATCTCGCCGATCTGAAATGGCCGGCGCTGACGGTCACTGAGAACCATCTCAGCATCGCCGCGACCTGCACCATCGCGCAGCTCGATGGTCTCGCCTGCCCGCCTGACTGGCGCGCAGCGCCGCTGATCGGCCAGTGCTGCCGGGCCTTCTTGGCCTCGTTCAAGATCTGGAAGACCGCGACCATCGGCGGCAATCTCTGCATGTCGTTGCCGGCAGGGCCGATGATCTCGCTCGCCTCCGCGCTCGACGGCGTCTGCACCATCTGGAAGGCCGGTGGCGGCGAGCAGAAGATTCCGGTGATCGACTTCGTCACCGGCAACCAGCGCAATCGCCTGACGCCGGGCGACCTGCTACGCCAGATCGATATTCCGGTTGCCGCGTTGAAACGCCGCACGGCGTTTCGTCAGATCTCGCTGGCACCGGTCGGCCGCTCGGCGGCGCTCCTGATCGGCAGCCGCGATACCGATGGCGTGCTGACGCTCACGGTTACCGCATCGACGGTGCGGCCGATCCAGTTGTCCTTTCGCGGCGCTCCGGATGCGAGTGCGTTGCATGCAGCGATCGCGCAGCAGATCACGGACGATCTGTATCACACCGACATCCACGGCCAGCCGCTCTGGCGCAAACACATGACATTGCGGCTCGCCGAGGAGATCCGCCGCGAGCTCCTGGGAGCAACGTCGTGAGCTTCGAGATCAACGGCAAGACGTTCGCGCAGGAGCCGCGCGCCGGTCAATGCCTGCGCACGTTCCTGCGCGAGCTTGGCCATTTCGGCGTGAAAAAGGGTTGCGACGCCGGCGATTGCGGCGCCTGCACCGTGCTGCTTGACGGCGAGCCGGTGCATAGCTGCCTGATCCCGGCGTTCCGGGCCGAGGGACGCCCCGTGACCACGATCGAAGGCCTCGCCGGAGACCGCGGCACGCATCCGATGCAGCAGGCCTTCCTTGACGCGCAGGGTTTCCAATGCGGCTTCTGCACCGCCGGGATGATCCTGACCTGCGCCTCGCTGAACCAGGCCCAGCGCACCGATCTCGGCGCAGCGCTGAAGGGCAATATCTGCCGTTGCACCGGCTACGGCTCGATCGAGGATGCATTGCTCGGCAAGACCAACGTCGAGACAGGCGTCGAGGCAGGCGCCGCCTTCGGCCGCAGCCTGCCGGCGCCCGCCGGCCCCGACATCGTGCGTGGCATCGCGCGCTACACCTTCGACACCGCGATCGACGGCCTGCTTCACGTCAAGCTGGCGCGATCGCCTCATGCCCACGCCAGGATCGCCGCGATCGACAAGTCGCAAGCGCTGCAAGTTCCCGGCGTGCTCGCGGTGCTGACGCACGAGGATGCACCATCGGTCCTGATCTCGACTGCGCGGCACGAGATGGACTGGATGGACCCGGAGGACACCCGCATTCTCGACGACGTCGTCCGCTTCATCGGCCAGCGCGTTGCCGCAATCGTCGCCGAGAGCGAGGCCGCCGCCGAGGAGGCCTGCCGCCGGCTGAAGGTCGATTACGAGATTCTGCCGGCGCTGATCGATCCCGAGCAGGCGATGGCGCCGGGCGCGCCCGTCATTCATCCCGATCGAACCACCGCGAACCGCATCGCCGATCCCCAGCGCAACCTCGCGGCGGAGACGCATGGAGAATTCGGCAATGTCGCCTCGGCGCTCGCCGCGTCCGCCGTCACATACGAGGCCACCTTCCACAGTCATCGCGTGCAGCATGCCGCGCTGGAGACCCATGGTGGCCTCGCCTGGCTCGATGAGTCCGGGGTGCTCAACGTCCGCAGCTCGACGCAGGTGCCGTTCCTGACCCGCCGCGCGCTCTCGAATATCTTCCAGCTTCCCATGGACAAGGTCCGCGTGTTCTGCGAGCGCGTCGGCGGCGGCTTTGGCGGCAAGCAGGAGATGTTCGTCGAGGACATTCTGGCGCTCGCTGCGCTGAAGACCGGACGCCCTGTGAAGCTGGAGTTCACCCGCGAGGAGCAGTTCATCGCGACCTCGACGCGGCACCCGATGCGGGTCCACATCAAGGCCGGCGCCGACGCCGGCGGCAAGCTCACCGCGCTCCAGCTCGACCTACTCTCCAACACCGGCGCTTACGGCAATCACGCGGGACCCGTGATGTTCCACGCCCTGGCGGAGACCATTGCCGTCTACAACTGCCCGAACAAGCGGGTCGATGGCTTTGCGGTCTATACCAATACGGTGCCGGCGGGGGCGTTTCGCGGTTACGGCCTGCCACAGGCGCTCATCGCCGTCGAAGCCGCAATCGACGAGCTGGCGAAGCAACTCGGCATCAGCGCCTACGAGATGCGCCGGCGCAACATCGTCAGACCCGGCGATCCCATGCTGTCGCCGCCACCGTCCGAATATCACGACGTCGTCTACGGCTCCTACGGGCTCGACCAATGTCTCGACCTCGTCGAGCGCGCCATGCATGCCGATGGTCCCCAGCCGGACCTGTCGCCGGAATGGTTGATCGGCGACGGCGTCGCGCTGACCATGATTCACACCGTGCCGCCGGCCGGACATATCGCCGACGCCATGATCGTGCTCAACGGGCACGGCGGCTTCGAGCTCACCGTCGGCACCGCCGAGTTCGGCAACGGCACCAGCACCGTGCACCGGCAGATCGCGGCGACCACACTTGCGACCACCGTCGACAGGATCCACCTGCGCCAGTCCGACACGGCCCATGGCGGCCATGACACCGGCGCCTATGGCAGTGCGGGCACCTTCGTCGCCGGCAAAGCGACCCATGCGGCTTCCATGCAACTCGCGACCGAGCTGAAGGCGGCCGCCGCCGGCGCGTGGCTCTGTGACGTCGGGACCTGTGTGCTCGAGGACAATGCGGTCGTCAGCGGCGTACGGCGCATGTCCTTTGTTGAGCTGGCGAAGCTCGGCGGCGAACGCGGACGACCGTTCGTCGGCAGCGGCAATTCCGGCGGCACGCCGCGCTCTGTCGGCTTCAACGTGCAGGGTTTTCGCGTCGGCGTGAACCGGGGCACCGGCGAGCTCTGGATTCTCAGGAGCGTGCACGCCGCCGACGCAGGCGTCGTCGCCAATCCGATGCAGTGCCGCGGCCAGGTCGAAGGCGGCGTCGCGCAAGCGCTCGGCGCCGCGCTCTACGAGGAGATGGTGATCGATGCTGAGGGGCGCGTGACCAACCCGAAATTCCGCGACTACCACCTGCCCTCTTTCGCCGACGTGCCGCGCACCGAGGTGTTCTTCGCCGAGACGACCGACACCATCGGTCCGTTGGGAGCGAAGTCGATGAGCGAGAGTCCGTACAATCCGGTCGCTGCCGCGCTCGGCAACGCCATTGCCGATGCCACCGGCATCCGCTTCACCGCACCGCCGTTCAAGCCGGACCGGCTGTTTCCGGCGCTGCTCGAGAAGTTCGGCGGCTAGCTGCCGCGATAGGTCGAATAGCTCCACGGCGTGACCAGCAGCGGCACGTGATAGTGGCCTTCCGGCTCGCTGATCGCGAAGCGCAGCGGGATGTCGTCGAGGAACGGCGGGTCGGTGAGCTGCACGTTGCGCTCGGCGTAGTATCCGGCAGTGCTGAATCTGAGTTCGTAACGGCCGATCGGCAGCGGCCGTCCGCCGATCAGCGGCTGGTCGGTGCGGCCGTCCGCATTGGTGACCGCGCGCGCGATGATTCGGTTCTCGCCGAGCGCGGAGAGTTCGACAAGCTCCACGGGGATGCCCGCCGCGGGCCTGCCGATCTGATTGTCCAGCACATGGGTCGACAGCCGGCCATGCACCTTCAACTCGTCGTCGGCAATGACGAGCTGATCGAGCCGCAGCGCGGAAATGCGACCGATCTCCTCGATCGCCCGCCGTGTCTCGGTCTTGGCGATATTGCGCAACCGGACCTCGAAATCGCGCAGCACGGAATCCCGGGTGTGCCGGCGCACGCAGACGATATAGGGGAAGCCGAACTTGGCGCGATAGGCGTTGTTGACGCGCTCGAACGCGGCATATTCGGCATCCGACAGCCGATCGAGGCCGGCGCTGTTCTGCTCATTGGTCGATTCCGCCGTGAGCCCTGCCGCGCGCCGGGTCTTGCTGGCGAGATCGGGATGCGCCCGGATCAGCGCGAGCTGCACATCGGGGTCGGCGCCTTGAATCACCGCCATCAGCGCCGTGTGCAACTGGTTGATGCCGGCGAACGGCCGCTTGTCGGCGAGCTGCTCGGCGATCCACGGCGAATATTCGACGACGTTGGCAAGCGCGGCGACGAAATCGGCCTTGGCAGCGCCATTGAGATTGGAGAGGGAAATCTGCGACATCGTCAACCGATCTCAAATGCGTCGGCGGCAAGTTCCGCGTGCCTGGCGTGCCAGTGCTGCGCGATCTGCAATCGCGTCGGCACCCAGACTCGCTCGTGCTTGCCGATATAGTCGAGGAAGCGGATCAGGCCAGCAGCGCGACCGGGCCGACCGGCGAGGCGGCAATGCAAACCGACCGACATCATCTTGGGCGCGGTCTCGCCTTCGGCATAGAGCACGTCGAAGGCGTCCTTGAGGTAAGTGAAGAACTGCTCGCCTTCTGCAAACCCCTGCGGGTTGATGAAGCGCATGTCGTTGGCATCCAGAGTGTAGGGAATGACGAGCTGCTTGCCATTCGCGCCCTTGATCCAATAGGGCAGATCGTCGGCATAGGAATCGCAGAGATAGAGGAAGCCGCCCTCCTCCATCAGCAGACGGTTGGTGTTGATCGAGGAGCGTCCGGTGTACCAGCCGAGCGGCCGCGCGCCGGTGGCTTCGGTATGGACGCGGATGGCCTCCGCGATCTCGGCGCGCTCCTGCGCTTCGGTCATGTCCTTGTGCTCGATCCATTTCAGGCTGTGACTGGCGATGTCCCAGCCCGCCTCGTTCATCGCCGCGACGATCTCGGGGTTGCGCTTGAGCGCGGTGGCGACGCCGAACACCGTGGTCGGCCAGTTGCGTTCGCCGAACACCCGCCATAGCCGCCAGAACCCGGCGCGCGAGCCGTATTCGAACATCGATTCGATATTGGCGTGGCGCTGGCCGGGCCACGGCTGCGCGCCGAGCACGTCGGACAGGAACGCCTCCGAGGCCGCGTCGCCGTGCAGGATGTTGTTCTCGCCGCCTTCCTCGAAATTGACGACGAATTGCACCGCGATCCGCGCACCGCCGGGCCATTGCGGGTGCGGCGGATTGCGGCCGTAACCGCGGAGATCGCGCGGGTAGCTCTTATCGGTCACTCAGGCTTCCTCGAAACGGATCGGCAGGGCGCCCTTCCACAGCACGCTCCTGCCCAGCGCCGCCAGATTCTCCAGGCCGGAGGTCAGCGTGATGAAATGGTTGCCGGCGAGCTGGCCCATCTTGCTCGCGAAATGCACGCTGCCATAGGCCAGCAGGATCTCGGTCTCGCTGATGCCGCCGGGATAGAGAATGATCTGGCCGGGCGCGGGATAGCTGGTGTGGTTCTCATAGCCGACGCCGAAATCGAGATCACCGAGCGGCATCCACACGCCTTCGCCGCTCCAGCGCACATGGATGATGTGGCTTTCGAACGGCAGCGCCTTGCGAAAGGCGGCGACGGTCTTGGGTGCCAGCTGCTCCTCGAAGCGGGCATCGAAGGTGAAATCGCCGGCGCGGATAACGAGCTTGCTCATCTCATCTCTCGGGATCGGGTCCGGTGGCCCCGGACAACGCTCAAGCAAAGAGCACTCCCGACGACTTCGCGCAAGTGGCGCGCCGCATCACACGTCATGGAGTACCAGCTTGCGGTCTGCGGTACGCCCCGATCGGGGCAGAAGGATCGGGACGTCCGGCCGCGGCCTTCGCCGCCATCTTGGCTCGCGCGTCGCCTGGAAACTCAATGGGTCCCATTGAACCGGATTGCCGCAGGCAAGTCCATCGGCGCCGGCGGGCATGATTGCCGAATAATTGGCCGGCATGGGCCGGGCGGCTCCGCGAGGGACGGCAGGCGCGCAAAGACAGAGAGCTAGCTGCATCACCCCCTCGTGTCCCGGCTCTGCGGCGCACCGCTGAAGAAGCGCTGCGCTGCGTCCGGGGCACGAGAGTTGAGTCTGGCGCAGGTTCTTTCCACGTGCCGGCCCAATCCGGGACGGGCCGCTCCATCCAGGCTACAGAAGCACCGGCGCATCAAAAAAGGGCGGCACAAAGCACCGCCCTCTTTGTGCAACCCAATCCGGGCAGCGCCGAAAACGATCGCTCGATACGATCCCTAATAGCCCGGATCGTAATAGTAAGGGCTGCCGCCGCCGTAATAGCCGTGACCGCCATAATAACCGGTACCGCCGTAGTAAGGACGCGGGCCGTAGTAATAGCGGTTCTCGTAATACTCGCGGCGCCGGCTCTCGGCGATCGCACCACCGATCATCCCCGCCGCGAGGCCCATGAAGGCGAGACCGGCAGCGTTGGGCCCGCGTCGATAGTAATGGCGACGCCGGGCTGAGCTGAAATCAGTGACGTCGGACGAGCCCTGCCCTGCCGTGACAGGCTTCGTGGACAGCGCCTCAGCCGCCCCTGCGGACCCCGCAGCAGAGGGCGATGCGGAGGTTGCGACCATTGCCAGGCTGGCGAACGCGGCCAGTAGCGTCTTGCGGCCGGCAGAAATCATCGGTCTGGCAGTCATTTTGACCTCCTATGTCCTTGCGCAAACGTAGAATATGCAAACCACGTTAAACGCGCAAACCACTGAAATGGTTTCCTAATCGCGGCAATCCGCCACGTTTTGAACGATTGTAAACGAACGGCCGAAGCCCAGCATGCACCCTCCAACCTGAGCGGATCATGAACAGCCGCTGCGTTTTGCGGTCACCGCCGGGCACCTGGGCGCTGTCCTCGCCGGTCGCCTTTCCAACGCTGCTCGTGGTGCTGCCGTGGTGCGGCGGATCGTGACCTGCCTCGTTGCAGCCCCATCCCGCCTATAGGCGCGCTTACGACAACGCGCCCAGCACGCCGCGCGTGGCCTTGTCGATCTCCTCGACATAGCGGCGGCGGGCGAAGCTCTCGGTGAGGAAGCCGACCACCTTGCGGCTGTCGGTGGAGTCGACCACCGCCAGCATCTCGGCCTCGGCCTCGTCGAACACCGCCATGGCCGATTTCACGTTCATTTCCGGGATCAGCACGATGTCGATCAGGCGGGCGAGCTCGACCACCTGGATGTCGTCGGCGATGCTGTCGAGATCATTGGAGAACAAGTCGGGCAGCATGACCAACCCGACATATTCGTCCGCATTGTTGACGATCACGATTCCGGGCCGCGAGCCCAGCGCGAACTCGCGACGAACCGCGGCGATCGTCGTGGTCGAGGGCACCTTGCCGACGTCGGAGCGCATCAGGCGCTCGACGGTGAGATTGCGCAGCCAGCCGACGTCGTTGGCGCTGCGGATGGTCTCGCCGCGCAGATGCAGGCGCCAGGTCGAGAAGGAGTGGCCGAACATGAAGCGGACGCAGATCGAGGTGACGATGCAGCCGGCCAGCACCACGGCGGTGACGTCGACATTGCGGGTCATCTCCAGCACCAGGAACGACATGGTGAGCGGGCCGCCGACGACGGCGACACCGAGCGTCGCCATGCCCGTCAGCATCGCGACCAGCGGATCGATCGCGAAGTTCGGGCTGATCAGGAGCAGCACCGCGGCAAAGAACTTGCCGATCAGGCTGCCGACGAAAAGCGATGCGAAGAACAGACCGCCGCGGAAGCCCGAGGCGAGCGAGATCAGGCAGGCCGTCACCTTCAAGGCGATGACCAGCGCGATCAGGCCGATCGTCATCTCGTGAAACAGATCGAGCACCATGGCACCGTGGCCGGCTGCCAGCACCTGCGGCGTGATGATTGCAAAGCCGCCGACGATGAGGCCGCCGATCACCGGACGCAGCCAGACCGGCATCCAGGCGAACAGGCGCTCGAACATCGGCGAGGAGCGCATCACGGCGATGCCGACGCCGCTGGTGATGAGCGCAAGCCCGATCAGTGCCAGATATTGCTCGACGCCGACGGCGCTTACCTTGGGTATCTCCAGCGAATACGGCGCGCCGCCGAGCCATTGCGCGGTCAACGCGCCGGCCAGCGAGGCTGCCAGGATCGGCGCTGCGCTGCTGACCGAATAGACTCCGACGATCAACTCGCAGGCATAGAAGGCGCCGGTGATCGGCGCGCCGAACGCCGCCGCGATCGCCGCGGCAGCGCCGCAACCGACCATCAGGCGCAGATCGTTGCGGCGCAGATTGAAGAACTTGCCCAACAGCGAGGCGATCCCCGAACCGATCTGGGTATAGCCCGCCTCGAGGCCGACCGAGGCGCCGCAGCCATTGGAGATCAGCGTCTGGCTCGACACCACCATGCTGTCGCGCATCGACAGATTGCCGCCGCGCAGTGCGTTCGCCTCGATCGGGTCGACCGCATTCGAGATCTTCATGCGCCGCCGCGACCATTCCATGATGCCGAGCGACAGGCCGCCGAGCGCAGGCGCGATCAGCGCCGCCCACGGGCTGACGCTCTCGTGAGCCGACAGGTGAACATCAATGGGAATGCCGTAGATCACCACATGCGCGATCTGGGCAATCTGGGCCATCAGCGTCACGACCGAGCCCGCGAGCGTGCCGATCACCAGCGCAAGCGGGATCAGGTAGAACTCGTTGCTGCGCAAGAGGGCGCGCAGCCGAACCATGGTCCGGTTCGTTCCCTTGCGATCGACGAGATGCCTGATCCGCACGAACACTTTCTGCCTGCCCTACCCTTCCGGCAGGCCGTAGCCGGCCATGCGCTGGCGGACCCGCTCGATCTCGGCGCTGTGGAGCAGCGGCGGTTGTCCGATCTGGAGGCAGCCGTGATATTGCCGCGCCAGCGTCTCGACCTCGACGGCGAGCCACATCGCCTTGTCCAGCGTCTTGCCGACCGCGATCATGCCGTGATGGTCGAGCAGACAGGCAAGCCGGCCCTCCAGCGCCCGCACCGCATGTTCGGACGATTCCGCGGTTCCGAACGTCGGCGTGACCAGCAGCCCGTCCACATGCCGGACAGAAATGTTGCCTGAGGTGCCCTGGTTGATGCCGAGCGCATTCATGCGCCGGCAAGCGTCGATGATGGCCTGTCGCTTGGCGAGCTCGTCCGTTGTCATCGACATCCCGATTTCCCGACGATGGTCTTGTTAGACCGGAAGTACGTCAAAGCAACATGGCAGTGCAAGCGAAAGCGGCCCGGATCGGGTGCCAAAACCACGAAACGGACGGCAAAATCAATGGATTCACCTGTTATCGTAGCCCTATGACAGGCCGGCCCGGACGGCCGCGATCCCGTTGATCACGAACTGCACCGAATAGGCCGCGAGCAGCATGCCGAGGACGCGCGAAAGCACGGCATTTCCGGTGCGTCCGAGAGTGCGCGCGATCAGGTGAGCGGAGACGAAGCACAGCATGCAGAGCAGGCAGACCGAGAGGACGGCGGCGATGATGATCGCGAGCCTCGCCCCATAGCCGGCATCGCCCGAAAGCAGCAGCGTGGTCGCGATGGCACCGGGGCCGGCCATCATGGGGATGGCCAGGGGAAACACCGCGACATCGGAGGCGTGCTCCGAGGTCGCTCGGTCGGCCTCGCGGGCTCGCGGTGCGGACGATCGCCGAAGATCATCTGATAGGACACGCCGAACAGCAGCAGCCCGCCGGCGATCTGGAAGGCTGGAACGCCGATCCCAAGCTGGCGCAGCAGCCAGTTTCCGAGCAGCGCGATCATTACCAAAATCGAGGCCGCGATCAGCGGCGCGCGCAGCGCGATCGTTCGCTTGATCGTGTCGGGCAGCCCGGCTGTGGCCGCCAGAAAAGCCGGAACGAGGCCGACAGGATCGACCACCAGCAGCAGCGTCACGAAGGCTGACAGGGCGAAGTCGATCATGTCCCGGTGGGCTCCCTGGACGCTGGAACGATGGCGGGCGGTCTGACTTAGCCCGGCAGGACCGTTTTGCAAAATCACTGGAGACGATCGATGAGCGACAGTGGAATCGGAATGCTGCTCGGCCAGCTCTCTGCCAACCTGCTCTGGCTCTGGTTCATCGGCGCGTTCGTGCTCGGCGCGGCCCTCGTCTATGGCGTGATGAAGGCCGGCCACCTCAGGCGCAGCGAGCGGGCACAGCTCGATCGCAACACCGAGGCGCGGCAGCGCCAGGAAGATCCGTATAAGCGCCCGACCTGAGCGTTGACCGGTTGCAGATTGGAACTTTCGTTGCTGAAGCGGCTTTGATCGCCTGAGGATTGAGGAGGGCGAGGCCTTCCTGTGTCACCTCGTGAGGAGGACCTATGGCTAAGCAAGCAAAGAAGCGCACGACCAAGAAGACCGCGGCGCGCCGACCGCGACAGGCACCGAAGATGCTCAGCGACCTGTTTCTGGAGACGCTGAAGGACATCTATTTCGCCGAGAACAAGATCATCAAGACCTTGCCCAAGATGGCGAAGGCAGCGCGGTCGAAGGAGCTGGCCGCCGCCTTCAACAAGCACCTGCGCGAGACCCAGGGTCAGGTCAAGCGGCTGGACCAGATCTTCAAGATGCTGGGCAAGCCTGCACGCGGCAAGCCCTGCGAGGCCATCAACGGCATCACCGACGAGGGCGCCGAGATCATGAAGGACTTCAAGGGCGCACCGGCGCTCGATGCTGGACTGCTCGCGGCCGCCCAGGCGGTCGAGCACTACGAGATCTCCCGCTACGGCACCTTGCGGACCTGGGCCGAGGAGCTCGGCATGCAGGACGCGGCAAGGCTGCTTCAGGCGACGCTGGACGAAGAAGAGGCGACGGATCACGCGCTGACGGAGCTCGCGACGTCCGTGATCAACCTCGAAGCGGAGCAAGAGTACCGCGCCGCGGCCTGACCCGCGCCGCTGCCGATGACGGAACGCCGCGGCCCATGCCGCGGCGTTTGTTTTGGGTCGCACGACAGCGCATGGCACGTCGGCGCCGGCGCACTGGATTTTCCGGGAACCGGCCCCATATGCAGGCTTTCCCACCCCTGAGCCTTCCACATGCAACCCAAAAATCCCCTCGACTGGATGCTGTCCGAAGCCCTGGACTCGCTGACCCGCGCCGACCGGCTGCGCCAGCAGTTCGGCCGCCAGGAAGCCTGTTGGGAGCCGCCGATCGACGTGCTGGAAACCGAGCACGAGCTCCTGATCCTGGTGGCGCTTCCGGGCGTCAATCCGGACAATGTCGAGACGGTCATCCATGACGGCGTGCTCGTCATCTCCGGCCAGCGCACCCTCCCGCCGGAGCTCCGCAACGCCCGCATCCATCGGCTCGAGCTGCCGCAGGGGCGTTTTGAGCGCCGCATTGCATTGCCCGTCGGCCGCTACGCCATCAGCCGCTTCGTGATGGACGGCTGCGTCGCACTGCGCCTCGCCAAATCCTGAGGTCGATCATGGCCACCGAACAGATGAACAACGAACAGACCAATAACGACGTGAAGATCCCCGACGACGCGCTGATCATCATCCCCGTGCGCGAGATGGTGCTGTTCCCCGGCGCCATCGCGCCGATCACCATCGGCCGGGCGAAGTCCATCGCCGCCGCCCAGCAGGCGCTGCGCGAGCAGCGGCCCGTCGGCATCGTCCTGCAACGCAGCCCCGAGACCGATGCGCCGGGGCCGGACGACCTGTACCGGGTCGCGACCATCGCCAACATCGTGCGCTATATCACCGCGCCCGACGGCAGCCACCACATCGTCTGCCAGGGCGTGCAGCGTGCACGCCTCCTCGACTTCCTGCCGGGGACGCCGTTTCCCGTTGCGCGCTTCCAGCAGATCCCCGAGCCGACCACGACCTCGCCCGAGATCGAGGCGCGCGCCTTGAACCTGCAGCGCCAGGCCATCGAGGCCATCGAGCTGCTGCCGCAGGCGCCGCCCGAGCTGGCCGCGATGTTCCAGGGCACCAGTGCGCCCGGCGCGCTGGCGGACCTGGCGACCTCGTTCATGGACATCAAGCCGCAGGACAAGCAGGAGGTGCTGGAGACCATCGACCTCGTTTTGCGCGTCGAGAAGGTGTCCAAGCACTTGGCCGAGCGGTTGGAGGTGCTGCGCATCTCCAACGAAATCGGCCAGAAGACCAAGGCCTCCTTCGACGAGCGGCAGCGCGAGGCGATCCTGCGCGAGCAGATGGCGACCATCCAGCGCCAGCTCGGTGAAGGCGACGGCAAGGCCGCCGAGGTCGCCGAGCTGACGGCTGCCATCGCCAAGGCCAATATGCCGCCCGAGGCCGACGCACACGCCAAGAAGGAGCTGCGCCGCTACGAGCGCATGCCGGAGGCCGCCGGCGAAGCCGGCATGGTCCGCACCTATCTCGACTGGCTGATCGAGCTGCCCTGGGCGCTGCCTGCGGAGAAGCCGATCGACATCAAGGAGGCGCGAGCCATCCTCGACGCCGACCATTTCGGCCTGGAGAAGATCAAGAGCCGGATCATCGAATATCTGGCGGTCCGCAAGCTCGCCCCGCAGGGCAAGGCGCCGATCCTGTGCTTCGTCGGTCCGCCCGGCGTCGGCAAGACCTCGCTTGGCCAATCCATCGCCCGCGCGATGGACCGTCCCTTCGTCCGCGTCAGCTTAGGCGGCGTGCACGACGAGGCCGAGATCCGCGGCCACCGGCGCACCTATATCGGCGCGCTGCCGGGCAACATCATCCAGGGCATCAAGAAGGCCGGCGCGCGGAACTGCGTCATGATGCTGGACGAGATCGACAAGATGGGCCGCGGCGTGCAGGGCGATCCCTCGGCCGCCATGCTGGAAGTGCTCGACCCCGAGCAGAACGGGACGTTCCGGGACAATTACCTCGGCGTGCCGTTCGACCTGTCGCGCGTGGTGTTCATCGCGACCGCCAATATGCTGGACCAGATCCCGGGGCCGCTGCTGGACCGCATGGAGCTGATCAGCCTCGCCGGTTACACCGAGGACGAGAAGCTCGAGATCGCGCGGCGCTATCTGGTGCGGCGGCAGCTGGAGGCCAACGGCCTCTCGGCCGAGCAGGCCGAGATCGAGCCGGAGGCGCTGAAGCTGGTGGTCAAGGGCTACACCCGCGAGGCCGGCGTGCGTAACCTCGAGCGCGAGATCGGCAAGCTGTTCCGGCATGCTGCGGTGCAGGTCGCCGAGGGTACGGCTGCCAAGGTCGTGATAGCGGCGAAGGACATCGTCACCGTGCTCGGCCAGCCGCGCTTCGAAGGCGAGATCGCCCAGCGCACCAGCATTCCGGGCGTGGCCACGGGCCTTGCCTGGACGCCGGTCGGCGGCGACATCCTGTTCATCGAGGCATCAAAGGTGCCCGGCAAGGGCGGCATGATCCTGACCGGTCAGCTCGGCGACGTCATGCGCGAGAGCGTGCAGGCTGCGATGACGCTGGTGAAGAGCCGCGCCTCGCAGCTCGGCATCGATCCGCAAGCCTTCGAGAAGAGCGACATCCACGTGCACGTGCCCGCGGGAGCAACCCCGAAAGACGGGCCCAGCGCGGGCGTTGCGATGTTCACGGCGCTAACGTCCCTGCTCACCAACCGCACCGTGCGCAGCGACACCGCCATGACCGGCGAGATCTCGCTGCGCGGCCTGGTGCTGCCGGTCGGCGGCATCAAGGAGAAGGTGGTCGCAGCCGCGGCCGCCGGCCTGAAGCGGGTGATGCTGCCGGCGCGCAACAAGCGGGACTATGACGACATCCCGAAGAGCGCGCGGGACAACCTCGAATTCATCTGGCTGGAGCGTGTCGACGAAGCCATCGCCGCGGCGCTCGAACCGGTCGAGGCCCAAGTCAATGCGAAGGTCAACGCGAAAGTCGAAGCGGCGGAGTAACGCGATGAAGAAACTGCTGGAGAAAGCGAAGGGATCGCGGAAGACGCAGCGGCTGCGCCAAATGCTCGATCGCGCGATCGACCGGCTTCGCGATGCGCTGGCGGCGCCCGGGCGGCAGCTTCAACCCGTTCCGGTCAGGGTGAAGCGCCGCAAGGGTTGAGCCCTCCGTCTCAAGTCCTCGCGGCTGCCCCAAACAAAAGGCCCCCTTACCCAAGGGGGCCTTGCGTCGCTAGCCCACGGCGTCCTTGGCCGCCTTGACCGGGCGGGCGCGGACGATCTTCCGGGCCGGCTTGGCCTTGAACATCATCTCTTCACCCGTGAACGGGTTGGTGCCCTTGCGCGCCTTGGTCGCGGGCTTCTTGATGACCACGAACTTGGCGAAGCCGGGCACCAGGAACAGGCCGTTCTTCTTGAGCTCCTTGTGGCCGACGTCGGTCAGCGTCTCCATGACGTTCTTGACGTCGCGCTTGGAAAGCTCTGTGGCGGTCGCAATCTTTTCGATCAACTGCGATTTGGACATTTGGGTTGCCATCGTGTCTCCTCTGATTCGTGACGGCTGCATATTAGACCAACCGGCGAAGGCCTATAGCCTTCTGCACAGTTTTGTCGCGGTTTTACGGGCTTTTTTGGCCCTCTGTGGCAAAAAGCCCTGCTTTTTAGCTACTTCCGGAGCGGGAGAAGCCTCAGGCAGCGGATTTTGCCTTGTTTCAAAGGCCCGCACGACATCTTGCTAGAACTGATTCGCCGCCTTCGACAAGCGACGACCGGCCTCTTTGTGCAAGGAAGCGCGCGATTCACCCTGAAAAATAAGGGTTGGATCGATGTCGCCGGTCTTCCTCCCCGTAAGAACAGGGAGAAGTGCGAGCAATTGGCTAGACGCGCTCGATGATGATGGCGGGAGCCATACCGCCGGCGGCGCACATGGTGACAAGTCCGCGCCTCAAGTCGCGCCGTTCGAGCTCGTCGAGCACGGTGCCGATCAGGATCGAGCCGGTGGCACCGATGGGATGACCGAGCGCGATCGAGCCGCCATTGACGTTGACCTTGGCGCGATCGAGCCCGAGGTCGCGGATATATTTCTCCGCCACCACCGCGAACGCCTCGTTGATCTCGAACAGGTCGATGTCGTCGACGGTCAAGCCGGCCTTCGCCAGCACCTTGCGCGTGGCCGGCACCGGTGCGTTCAGCATCAGGGTCGGCGAGTCCCCCATATTCGCCATCGCCACCACGCGGGCGCGGGCCTTGAGGCCATGCGCCTTGGCGTAAGCGGGCGAGGCCAAGAGGATCGCCGCGGCGCCGTCGACGACGCCGGACGAGTTGCCGGCATGGTGCACGAAGTCGATCTCGAGATCAGGATATTTCTGCAGGATCAGGCCGCGATAGGTCGTGCCCTTGTCGTCGAGCGCATAGTCGGCGATCCCCGGGAATGCCGGCTTCAGGCTGCTCAGCCCCTCCATCGTGGTCTGCGGCCGCGGATACTCCTCCTGGTCGAGCGCAAGGCTGCCGTCCTCGCGGTGGACCGGCACGAGGCTCTTCTTGAAATACCCGTTCGCCATCGCGTGCGCGGCACGTTTCTGACTCTCCAGCCCGAGCGCGTCGACATCCCTTCGGGTAATGCCTTCCAGCGTCGCGATCGCATCCGCGCAGACGCCCTGATGCGACTGCGGATGCCGCGCGCGCAGACGCAGATTGCCATTGTCCATCATCATCGGACCCGAGCCGCGGCGTCCCTCCATCGACATCATCTCGCAGCCGCCGGCGATGACGACGTCTTCCACACCCGCCATGATCGAGCTTGCGGCCATGTTGACGCTGGTGATGCCGCTTCCGCAGAAGCGGTCGAGCGTCACGGAGCTGGCGCGCACGTCGTAGCCGGCGTCGAGCGCCGACATCCGGCCGAGATCGCCGCCTTGCGTTGCGACCTGCGCGCTGCAGCCCCAGACGATATCGTCGACGTCGGCGGTGTCGATGCCGGTGCGCTCGGCGAGCGCGCGCAGCACGGTTGCGCCGAGCTGCTGCGGATGTATGCCCGACAGTGCCCCCTTGCCGGCCTTGCCGACGCCGCGCGGGGTCCGGCAGGCATCGATGATGAGTGCGTCGGTCATGGGCGCTGTCCTCTTGTTATGAGTGTTGAGGACAGTTCTGAATAACGGGGAGAGGAGAGTCAATCCGCGTTGCAGACGTCACTCGCGCGGATTTTCCGTTGCGCGGTTAGCCCACGAAGCTTCGGCGACGTCATGGCCGGGCTTGTCCCGGCCATCCACGTCTTAGTCAATGGACGAAGAACGTGGATGCCCGGGACAAGCCCAGGCATGACGACCTCTGGGCGAGGAAAGCAATCACGCCCCCGCCGCGTTCTTCGCGATCACGTTGCGGTAGAAGCTGGCGCTGAGTTTCGGTGTACGCACCTGCGTATCGAAATTGACGTGATAGAGCCCAAAGCGCTTGTTCAGCCCATAGACCCATTCGAAATTGTCCATCAGGCTCCAGAGGAAATAGCCGCGCACCGGCACGCCTTCGGCCGTGGCGCGCTGGAGCTGGGCGAGATAGTTGCGCAGGTACATGATGCGATCGGTGTCGTAGATCTTGCCGTCGGGCGTCACGACGTCGTCGCCGGAGGCCCCGTTCTCGCTGATATAGATCGCATCCGTCTTCCAGATCTTTGCCGCCAGCTTCGGCACCCAGTAGATCGTCTCGGGTCCGACGCGCAGCCAGTCCGAATTCATGTGCGGGAACGATTTCGGAATCGGCAGCGGCATGAAGCCCGCGCCCTGGTCGGACGCCACCACGTAGTGCTGCGGCGCGTAGATGTTGAGGCCGAGGAAATCGACCGGCGAGGAGATGATCTTCAGCTCCGCATCGGTGTATTTGGGCGCGTTGGGCCCGGCGAATTTCAGGAAGGCATCGGTATAGCGGCCTGTCATGATGACGTTGAGATAGCCGGCGTTCATCTCGCGCAGCGCGATCTCCGCAGCGCGAACGTTTTCCGGCGTGTCGATCGCGGGCGCACAGGCATCGATGTTCTCGGCCGGCCCCACCCTTGTGCCGCGACGGCCATGGGCGCGCACCGCCTGCACCGCGAGCCCGTGCGCCAGCGCGCTGTTATGCCTGATCTGGTTGACCTCGGCTTGCGGCAACTTCACGCCGGGCGCGTCGATGCCGATGCCGTAGCCGAAATAGACGAAGCGGCCGCTCTCGTTCAGCGTGAACACATTCCTCACGCGGTCGGTGAGGTGCTCGGCGACATAGGCCGCGTAGTCGCCGAAGATCTTGCAGGTCTCTGTCGAGCGCCAGCCGCCGAAGCGATCCTCAAGCGATTGCGGCAGGTCCCAATGATAGAGCGTCAGCCACGGCTCGATGCCGTTCTTCAGGAGCTCGTCAATGAGCCGGTTGTAGAAGTCGAGCCCCTTCGGATTGGGCCTGCCGTCGCC
Source organism: Bradyrhizobium sp. CFUWI (assembly GCF_056429085.1). Lineage (NCBI taxonomy): Bacteria > Pseudomonadati > Pseudomonadota > Alphaproteobacteria > Hyphomicrobiales > Nitrobacteraceae > Bradyrhizobium > Bradyrhizobium sp. CFUWI. Next base: position 308,983 of record NZ_JBWJZE010000007.1, on the reverse strand, counting down.
GTCCGGAAACAGCCGCGGCCAGGCCACCGAGAAGCGGTAGGCTTTGCAGCCGAGTTCCTTGATGAGCCCGATATCCTCCTTGTAGCGGCGATAGTGCTCGTTGGCGCGGTCGCCAGTGGTGCCGTCCTCGATCTTGCCGGGGATGCGCACGAACTTGTCCCAGATCGAGGCCCCTCGCCCGTCCTCGTTGACCGCGCCCTCGACCTGGTAGGAGGAGGTCGCCGTGCCCCAGACGAAGCCGGCGGGAAAGCCGGCGCGCGGCGCTGCTGCCGGCCTCGCTTCGGCCGCATCGAGCGAACCGGTCAGGCCGGCTGCGGACAGCCCCGCGAGTTTCGCGAAACGGCGACGCGAGACCTTGTCCGACATTGATGCTTCTCCGCTTCAGGGGCCTGTTGCGGGCGCACAATGGCGAGTTCAGGGCGGTTTGAGAAGCAAGCTTTGGGAGAAACCGGATGCAGAATCGCGCGGCCCGGGAGCACGACAGATGGAAGCCGGGCAACTGCCCCGCGTGCTTCCCGGCTCAGCGCGGGCGCTTCGGCAGCTTTGGCAACTTGGCGGGGTTGAACGCCGGGCGCTGCTCGGCTCGCTGTTCACGTGTCGGCGGCGGCGGTTCGGTGAGAATGAGCGTTCCCTGGAGAATCATGCCCGGCACTTGTTGTGCCGTCGCGGTGTAAGTCGCGATCTTGCCGGGGCAGTTTCCCTCGATGTCCAAAGTGAGCTCGTCTTCCACGCCGAACACGGTTGCACGACCGTCGGTATGGCGCTTCGTCGACACGGTGGCGGTGAAGCGATCTCCATCGACCTGACAGGAGCCGTGATAGGTCATCAGGCTGTCGCGGCCCCAGATCTGTCCGTCTGCGACATGGACGATCCCGGTCCCCTGATCGAGCGGCGTCTTGTACCACGCCGCATATGTCCCGTCCTTCAGCATGGGAGCAGTCTCCCCTGGCATTCCCCGACGATAATCCGCATGATTAGCGCTAAGAAAGCGTTAATCTCGCGGCCCGTTCCATTCCGGCCTGTCCTTGCGCAGCTCGGCTTCGAGCTCCTCGACGATGTCGTGTAGCAGACACGCGGCCAGCGGATCCGTCACCTCCCGCTCCAAACGCCGATAACGGGCGATCCGGCATTCCTGCTCTCTCAATTGGTGCTCTGTCATCACGCGGGCCCTCCGTCGAGTTGACGCGGAGAGTGCCGGGCAGTTTCGTTAAAGTTTTCAGATCATTTTTGATGGTTTCTGATTGGTAAAGATAGCGCTGCGCTGAACGGGACCAAAGCATCGCCACGGCGCTATCGCCTCTAAGTGGACAGACGAAGCCAGACGTCCTTGCTTGCCAGCGTGCCGTTGGGCGTTGCGATCTCCATGTCCACGACGTGCAGGGAACCGGGCTCGTCTGCATAGATGTACTTGAGATGCCACATCAGACCCAGGTCCGGAGAAACGACAAAATCATCCAATGCGTCCGTGATATCTCGAACCGCCTCGCGGTGCGTCAAGGGCGCGGAAAACATCGCATCGATCAGGTCGGCGAGGCTCATGCCCTCGACGAGCATCAGTCGCGCGATCTCGTCGCCGTAGACGTGCCGAAGCGCTGAAACGATCGCAGCGACGGCATCCGGATTCTTCAACGACACGGCAAAGCAGGCCTCCGAAGCTATCATGCCGGAGGCGGAATATTCTGCAAGATCAGCGAGCACTCCCGCAGAGCAATGGACGCGGCGTCCGAGAGCGCGGCCGAGCCGGGCTCAGCGAGCGCGGGTCGGGTGAACTCGGCGCCACCGTTGGTGCGGTTGGGCAAGGCCTCGCGGTCGGCGCCGCGACCGCTTCCGATTGCACGCCCGGCGCGCTTCTGCTACCTTGAGGTACGTGCCTCATTTCACCTCGCCGGCCGTCGGTGAGTCTGCCCCGCCGCAACGATGCGGATGGCGGCTGATCGCCGCGCAGCTTGGGGGTGAGACGTGCGTCCAATTTGGGCACAAGCAGAGTTGGCCTTCATCAAGGGCCGACCGCCTTAGGGAGGATAATATGCAGCGTCTCTTGGTTGCAGGTGTCTCTATTGCCTTCGCGATAGCATCGGGTGTCGGCTCGGCCGGTGCGGCAGACAAGAAGGTTCTGGCCTTCGTCGTCAACGGCGCATCCGACTTCTGGAAGATCGCTGAGGCCGGCATGAAGAAGGCGCAGGGCGAGCTGCCCAACTACGACCTCCAGTTCAAATATCCGGAACAGGCTGCGGCCGCCGTACAGCAGCGCGTGATGGACGACCTCGTCGCCGCCGGCGCCGCCGGCATCATGGTCAGCGCGGTCGATCCGAAGAACCAGACCGATCACCTCAACAAGGTTGCGTCCCAGACCGTGCTGTTCACCACCGACAGCGACGCGCCGCAGTCCAAGCGCGTGGCCTATATCGGCTCCTCCAACACCGATCTCGGCAAGGAGGCAGGAAAGCTGATGGTCAAGGCGCTGCCGAACGGCGGCAAATGCGTCGGCTTCGTCGGCCTACCCGGCGCCGACAATGCGCGCGAGCGCATCGAAGGCGTGAAGGACACCATCAAGGGCTCGAAGGTCGAGCTCGTCGATGTCCGCGGGGACGAGATCGACCAGACCCGCGCCAAGCGCAACGTCGAGGACATCCTTGCTGCGATGCCCGATGTGAGCTGCCTCGTCGGCTTTTATTCCTACAATACGCCGCGCATCTACGAGGTGCTCAAGGAAGCCGGCAAGCTCAACAAGATCAAGATCATCGGCTTTGACGAGGATCCGATCACGCTCGGCGGCGTCAAGGAAGGCAGCATCGTGGGCACGGTCGTCCAGCAGCCGTTCGAGTGGGGCTATCAAGGCATGAAGCTGATGGCGAACTACATCGGCGGCAACAAGTCTGGTGTTCCTGCCAACGGCATCATCATCGTGCCGGGCAAGGTCATCGAAAAGGCGAATGTCGACGACTTCATGGCCTCGATGAAGCAGATGCTGAAGAAATAGGAGATATCCCCGCTGCCCGAGCCGCAGCCCGCCATGTCAGGACCGTTCCTCGAACTGATTGACATCAGCAAGAGCTATCCTGGCGTGGTCGCGCTCGACCGCGTCGGTTTGCAGGTGTCGCCCGGCGAGGTCATTGCGCTGATCGGCGAGAACGGCGCCGGCAAGTCGACGCTGATGCGCGTGCTTGGCGGTGTCGTGGAGCCGAGCAGCGGCGTCATCCGTGTGGACGGCGCCGCGCGAAGCTCGCTCACCGTGACGGACGCGATCAAGGCCGGCATCGCCTTCGTCCATCAGGAGCTGAACCTCTTCGACAATCTGGACGGCGCCGCCAACGTCTTCATCGGCCGCGAGCCCGTGCGCGGCGGGCCCTTGCGGCTGATCGACCGCAAACGGATGCATGCCGGCGTCGCTCCGCTGCTCGATCGGCTGGGCTGCGATTTCGCGGCCGATGCGCCGCTCGCCGAATTGTCGCTGGCGCAGCGCCAGCTCGTCGAGATCATGAAGGCGCTCTCGCTCGATGCTCGTCTCGTCATCATGGATGAGCCGACCTCGAGCCTGACGCTCACGGAGACCGACCGCTTGATGCGGATCGTCGCCGACCTGAAAGCCCACGGGGTCAGCGTCATCTTCATCACCCATCGGCTCAACGAGGTGATGCAGTGCGCCGACCGCGCGGTCGTGCTGCGTGACGGCCGCGTGGTCGGCACACTGACACGCGCGGAGCTCTCGCCGGCCGCGATGATCCGCCTGATGATCGGCCGCGACCTGAAATCGCTTTACGTTCCCCCGGCCGCCCCCCCTGGGGACAGCGTGCTCCAGATTGTCGATGCCGTCACCGACACCTACCCCGACCGCGCTGTGAGCCTGTCGGTCCGCCGCGGCGAGATCCTCGGACTTGCCGGCCTCGTCGGGTCCGGCCGCACGGAGCTCGCGCGCGCCGTCTTCGGCGTCGACCGTTTGCGTGGCGGCGCGATCAGACTCGATGGCGAACCGATCCGTATCGCAAATCCGCGGGCCGCCATCGAGCAAGGCATCTACCTCGTTCCGGAGGACCGCAAGGGCTCGGGCCTGTTGCTCGACGTCTCGATCACCGAAAACATCTCGCTGCCCGATCTAGCGTCCTATTCGCGCTTCTGGCTGGTGGATACGGCCCGCGAGAAGGAGAATGCGATGCGCCAGCGGGAGCGTCTCAATATCCGCGCGCCCGATGTCGAGACCGCCGTCGGCTCTCTGTCGGGAGGCAATCAGCAGAAGGTCGTGCTCGCCAAATGGCTGTCGATGCGGCCGAAGGTCCTGATTTTCGACGAGCCGACGCGTGGCGTTGACGTCGGAGCCAAGCAGGAAATCTACGACATGCTGCGCCGTCTGACCGACGCCGGCGTCGCGATCCTGATGATCTCCAGCGACATGGAGGAGGTGATCGGGATCAGCGACCGGATCGCGGTCATGCATGAAGGCGCAATCTCGGGCTTCCTTGATCGCAGCCAGTTCAGCGAGCACAATGTGCTGCAGCTTGCCGTCGGTCACGCAATTGAGCCGGAGGGACCTTGAGCAAGAAAGACCTGAGCCTTCTGGTCCTGATCCTCTTGGTCGGGACCGTCGTCGCCCTCATCAATCCGAGATTCCTGTACGTTGGCAACCTCTCCAATACCGCCAACCAGGTCGGGCTGTTCGGCATCTTCTCCATCGCGCAAGCCTTCGTCATCATCATCGGCGGAATCGAACTGTCGGTTGGTTCCGTGATCGCATTGCTGGGCGTCCTGTTCATCGACCTCATCGTCAATCACGACGTCGACTGGTTGGTGGCAACCGCCATCATCGTTGCGGCCGGGCTCGTGATCGGCCTGGTTCATGGCACGCTGGTGACCAGGATGCGGATCCAGGCTTTCGTGGTAACGCTGTGCGGCCTCCTGATCTATCGCGGCGCGGCACGCTATTATACCGAGGACGCGACGGCGGGGTTCGGCTTCGGTGCGAGCTTTCCGATGCTGGAATGGCTGGCCGCCGGCCGCACCAACGTCCTCGGCTTTCCGCTGCCGCACAGCGTGGTGGCGCTTGGCGTCGTGACCATCATCGCTTGGGTGGTGCTGCACCGCTCCGTGTTCGGCCGCTATCTCTATGCCGTCGGCAAGAACGAGGAGGCGGCACGCTATTCCGGCATTCGCTCCAGCCGCGTGATCATCTCGGCCTATATCATTTGCGGCGGGCTGACGGCATTTTCAGCCATCCTGATCGCGATGTACACCCGTTCGATTTCGCCGGCCGTGCACGGCTCGTTCTACGAGCTCTATGCCATCGCCGCCGCTGTGCTCGGCGGCTGCTCCTTGCGCGGCGGCGAAGGCTCGATCATCGGCGTCGTGCTCGGCACCGTGCTGCTCCAGATGCTACAGAATCTGGTCAACCTGCTGGGCATTCCGAGTTCGCTCAATTTCGCGGTGATGGGAACGGTGATCCTGGCCGGAGTGCTCGGCGATCAGTATCTGGTGCAGCGACGCCACCGCGTGGGTACGGCCAAAGGCCGAGGGCAGGCGAGCGCGGCGGCCGTACCGGTCGAGAAGATGAAGGCGGAGTGAAAGCGACGGTTTGCGCAGGCGCCTGTGTCCGACACAGATGCGCTCAATCACGGGAGGACGCCGGCACTTCCAGAGTGTCTAGAACGTCACCCGCATCCCCGCGTAGAACGCGCGTGGCCTGGCCGGGCTCAGCGAGCGCGGGTCGGTGAACTCGGCGCCGCCGTTGGTGAAGTTGGGCAAGGCCTCGCGATCGAAGAACTGTCCATAAGTCGCGTAGCGCTTGTCGAAGATGTTGTCGACGCGGCCGTAGAGCTGGACGTTCTTGGTCACCTGGTAGGAGGTGTGGAGATTGAACACGGTATAGGACGGCAGCTTGGCATATTGGTTGGACTCGTCGCCGACCAGATATTGGCTGGAGACGAACAGCGCGTTGCCGCCGACCTTCCAGACGTCGGTCAGGGCGTAATCGACGCCGACCTTGACGCGGTGGCGCGGGATCGCGGGGATCTGGTTGCCGGGCCTGACCTGGATGGTCTCGGTGGCGTCATCGGCGAACGGGCTTTCCGAGCCGAGCTCGAGCGGATCAAGGAAGCGCGCGTCGACGAAGGCGTAGCTCGCCTGGAACTGAAGCGTCGGCGACTTGATGTTGACCTCCGCTTCCAGCCCTTGCCGCCGCGTCCGGCCGACATTGGTGAAATAGCCAAAGCCCGTCCGCCCGACGGCGGGCACCGCTACGATGTCGTCATAGTTGGTGGCGCGAAAGCCGCCGATTTTCCATCCGAGAGTGCCGATATTCAGCTCCCTGGTGCCGCGGAATCCGGCCTCCACGGTCTTGGAGACGACCTGTTTCAACGGCGGATCCGCGACCAGGAAGGCCGCAATGAGGCAGGGCCGGGCGGGATCCGCGCAGCCGAGCTCAAGCGGCGTCGGCACGCGGTTGGCCTCGGAATAGCCGGCATAGGCGGTCAATCCCGGCGTGATCTTGTAGGTGCCGCCGATCATCGGATTGAAGCGGGTATAGGTGTGATCGCCGTTCAGCGCAGTCCCGAGCTGGTCTTCGAGCGAGATCCGCGCCGCGTTGAAGCGACCGCCGCCGGTGATCGCGAAAGCGTCCGTGACGTTGAACGTGTCCATCGCGTAGAGGCCATTGTATTGATTGACGGTCCGCAACGAGACGGGGCCGGCCACGGGATCTGCCGTAGGAGTCGCCCCCAGGAAAACACCGCTACCGCTGACGACGTAGTTCTCACCCATCGAGCCGATCTCGGAGCTGGCGTTGTAGCGCGTGGTACTGGCGTCATAGGTTGCGCCCATCACGAACCGGTTGTCGTGGCCGAACAGTTGATCGGTGTTGGTGGCCTGCCCCGACACGCCAAACGTGGTCGAACGGATCGAGCTCCGATCGATCGCACCCAAGATTGTTCCCGGCGCGAACGGGTTGGCGAGTTGCACGCCGCCCGCGCCGTTGGCGGGTGTGGCGTCGTCGCCGAAGCAGAGCAGCGCCGGATCTGCAGCGCACTCCTCCACGTCGGTTGGATTGCCGTCGACGATGTTCTGCTCGAACCTGCGCACATGGGCGGTGCCTTCGAGCGTCCAGGTCGGCGTCGCGTCGACCTTTCCGGTCAGGTTGAGATAGCCGACGCGGTTGGCGGTGGTCTGCGGTGTGGTGTAGGTCGCGCCCCAGTATTTATCCAGCAACTCGGCCGGGACGGTGGCGCTGGCGCCGAAATTGTTCTTGGCGACTCCCATGTTGACGTGGAATTCGCTGTCGCCCCCCTTATAGCCGACGTCGCCGTAGAAGCGCCGTACGTCCGATTGAGCGAAATTGCGGAAGCCGTTGTCGTGCAAGCCTTCGAGCGCGGCATAGACGGCGTAGTTCTTGTCGACCTGCTTGCCCCATTGGGCCGAGCCCTGGATGCGGCCGAACGAGCCACCCATCAGATCGAGTTCCGCCCCCTGATAGGTGAAGCCGTCCTTCATTTGCAGATTAAGCGCGCCGCCCAGGGCGTTGAGGCCGAAAGCGGGATTGTTGGTCACCAGCGTAACCGACCTGATCGCGGCGGTGGGGATCAGGTCCCAATTGACCGCGTCAGAGAAGGCCTCGTTGATGCGGACCCCGTTCTGATACACCGCAAGGCCTTGCGGCGTGCCCGTCACGGGAGAGGCGACGAAGCCGCGGAATTCGACATCCGGCTGGAACGGATTGCCGGTGACCTCGGTGATGTTGACGCCGGCGATGTTGTCACGGAGCGCGTCGGTGACGTTCAGCGAACCGGTGCGCTTGATCTGGCTCGGATCGACGGCGTTAATCGCCGACGGTACCTTGTCGACATCAAGACCTCTGCCGATGCCGGGCGCGGTGGGGTAGACGTAAAGGCGTGTCCTGGGGCTGGCTGACGCCGGCGCCCCTATGCGCGCAACCGGTCGCGCCGGTGAGACGCGCCTAGCCGCCGAAGGCGGCGGCGCCGCCACCTCGACCGGCGGCAAATTCTGGACGTTGGTCTCCTCGTCTTGCGCGGCCCTCGCGGGGCTCGCGAAGACCATCCCGGAAACCAGACCGGTCGACACCGAAGCCATCAACAAACGACGCTTGAACCAAAGAACCTTGCCCATCCCCGCCTTCCCATCCGTGACCACCGGCTGTTTTGCCCTTCGCCGATTGGTCGGGACGAGTGTAATCGGCGGCAAGTCGCGCGCCAGCCACAAAAGATCGGGCAATATCCGCTCCCGTTTTCCCGACCAAATCGGGAATTTTTCCCGATCGCCTCGGGCGCGGTCAGGCGGCCGCAGTCGGAACCAGCGCCTCCACCGTCAAGCCGCCTGCGCCGGAGACGACATTGAGCGTGCCGCCCAGCGCCAGGATCCGCTCGCGCATGCCGACGAGGCCGAAGCCGAGCTTCTGCCCCGGCTCCATGCCGCGGCCGTTGTCGCTGACCCGCACCCGGGCGCAGCAGCGGCCGTCGTGAGTCATCTGCTCCACCGGCTCGATGACGACATTGACCGCGGTCGCGCCGGCGTGGCGGAATACGTTGGTGAGCGCCTCCTGCACGATACGATAGATGGTGAGATCGGCGGTCTCGCCGGTCGGCCCGAGCGCCGGCGAGATCACAGTCTCGATCGCGACGTCGGGATGCGACTGCCGCCACAGCCGCGACAGGGATTGGAGCGCCTTGCTCAAGCCGAGCTCGGCAAGGCCCACGGGCCGAAGGCGCTCCAGCACGCGGCGGTTGAACTGCTGGAGTGCATTGATCTGTTCCAGCATGGCGCTGCCATGTTTTCGCACGGCATCCGCACTCGGGTCGCGTCCGTCCGCCAGCTTCGCCAGCGCACTCGCGTGCGCGCGCAGCGAGAACAGGTAAGGCCCGAACTCGTCATGGAGCTCGCGCGCGATCTCCTTCCGCTCGATATCCTGAAGCGACACCGCACGCTCGGCAAGACGCCGCTTGTCCTCGACCGCCTCACCAAGCGTCGCAGCAAGGTGGTTGAGCTTGGTGCAGATCGCGGCGAGTTCCGGCGCGCCGCCCGGCGCGACACGGGCATCGTAATGTCCGCCTTCGAGCCTCCCCATTGCCTCCGCCAGCGACTGGAGCGGTGCCAGCGCCCGGCCGACCACGTTCATCATCAGGAAGAACAGCGCGAGCGCGATCACCGAGCCGACCTCGAGCTGGGTCACGATGCCGTCCCAGATCTCGGCGATCTCGTCATCGGGATGCGAGGTGATCAGGAGCGAGCCGGGTTTGCCCTGGATCGAGACCGGCACGCTGACCGCGGTCTGCTCTGGGTGAACCAGGGCGACGAACCAGGCCGGCGGCACGCGCGTGTCGACGCCGGCATCGGCCCGGGGGGGCGTCAGCGGATGGCCGCCGGCGTCCCGAAGCGTGATGCTGACGTGGCGCAGGCGGCTGAGATCGCGCGCGATCTGGTTGAGCCTGGCATCCGGATCGGGGGCCTCGTTGAGATCCGCCACGATCATCTCGATGAACTCTCGGGCGAGGCGGATCACGCTCTGGTCCTCGGCCTGCACGCGCGGACCAGCCTCCGCGACCTGGCGGCCGATATTGACAGCGAGCCCCAGCGCCAGCAGCAGTGCCAGCAAGAGGTTGATGCGCCCGCGCAAGGATAGATTTTGCCACATGGGTGTCGCTTGTGCCTCGCGAAGCTCTGCCCGCCGCTGTCCGACGACGTTGACAGGGGCGGAGCGGCGGATATCTAATCGGAAGCGTACAGCAATCCCGGCCGGGTTGCATGAGGCGAGCTCGGACACATCGCTCACGCGCCTGCCCAGATCGGTATCATGCGGCGCAGAATAGGCGAGTTTTGTCACAGGGAACGCGCTGTCACGGGGAACGCCTATGCGTATTCTGATCGTCGACGATCATCCCATCGTCGCCTCCGGCTGCCGCGCCGTGCTGGCCGACGAGGGCGAGATCGAGATTTTGGAGGCCGCCGACGCCGAAGACGGCGAGTGCGTCTTCATCGTCGAACGTCCCGACCTCTGCATCATCGACATCAATTTGCCGACCGTCTCCGGATTCGAGCTTGCCCGCCGCATCCTCGAGCGCGCGCCCGAGGCGCGGATCATCATGTTCAGCATGAACGACGACCCGGCCTTCGCCGCGCGCGCGATCGAATGCGGCGCCAAAGGCTACGTCTCCAAGACCGGCGACCCCGACGACCTCGTCGAGGCGATCCGCGCCGTCGGCGGCGGCGGCACCTACTTGCCGAGCGCGATCGCGCGCAGCATCGCCTTCGCCGGACCGACACTGGCGCAAAGCCCGTTGTCGAAGCTGAACGCGCGGGAGATGGAGATTTTGCGGCTGCTCAGTGCCGGAAAGAGCCTGTCCGAGATCGCCTGGCTGGTACAGTCGTCGTACAAGACGGTCGCCAACACCTCCTCCATCATGCGCCAGAAGCTCGGCGTGAAGACCTCGGTCGAGCTGGTGCGGTTGGCGATCGACAGCGGTGTCGCCTGACGCACGGGCCGGCCGCCACACTTTCGGACACACAAGCGTTGCAATCTTGATGTGGTGAGATGCCACGGAGCCAAGGCATGACGATTCAGACTGTCTCGACCAACAAATCCTACGGCGGCGTGCAGGGCGTGTATCGCCATGCGAGCCAGGCGACCGGAACCGACATGGTGTTCTCGGTCTATGTTCCCCCGCATGCCGAAGGTGCGAAGCTGCCCGTGGTCTGGTATCTGTCCGGCCTCACCTGCACGCATGCCAACGTCACCGAGAAGGGCGAATTCCGCAAGGCCTGTGCCGAGCTCGGCCTGATCTTCGTCGCGCCCGACACCTCACCCCGCGGCCCCGACGTGCCAGGCGACGCCAACAACGCCTATGATTTCGGCCTCGGGGCCGGCTTCTATGTCGACGCCACGCAGGAGCCGTTCGCGCGCAATTATCGGATGTGGAGCTACGTGACAGACGAGCTGCCCAAGCTCGTGGCGGGAAATTTTCCCGTCGATGCCAAACGGCAATCGATCATGGGCCATTCGATGGGCGGTCACGGTGCGCTGACGGTGGCGCTGCGCAACCCGCACCGCTATCGCGCGGCGAGCGCGTTCGCGCCGATCGTTGCGCCCTCGCTCGTGCCCTGGGGCATCAAGGCGCTGACCGGCTATCTCGGATCGAACAAGGAGGCCTGGCGCAGCCACGACACAGTGGCGTTGATCGAGGACGGCGCGAAGTTCTCCGGCTTCCTGGTCGATGTCGGCGAAGCCGACAACTTCCTGAAGGAGCAGCTCAAGCCGGAGCTGCTCGAAGCCGCCTGCACCAAGGCGGGCATCCCGCTGACGCTGCGGCGCCAGGCGGGCTATGACCACAGCTATTATTTCATCTCGACCTTCATGGGCGATCACCTGCACTGGCATGCGGAGAAGCTGAAGGGGTGAGGCCTTCTTCCGTCTCCCCTTGTGGGAGAAGGTGGCGCGAAGCGCCGGATGAGGGGTTCTTTCCATTGGCAAGACTGTTCGTGAGGAGAGAGACCCCTCACCCGGCTTCGCTTCGCGAAGCCACCCTCTCCCGCAAGGGGAGAGGGTGCAGCAGCGCTCACGGAGAGAAGACTCTACTCCGGCCTGCCGTAATTCGGTGCGAGCAAGCGGTTGCGGATCAGATAACTCATCGTGCGCGTCCAGGCTTCATCGGTGTTGCCGCGCATGTCGGCGCTCGCCGCGGTGATCATGGCGCCTGTCTTCACGTCGCGCAGATAGACGTTGAGATTGATGATCAGGTTCGAGACCTTCTGCACCATGCCGGTGATCTCGAGGTCTGCTCCGAGCTGGGCGGCGAGCTTGAGATCGCAGCCGCCGCAGGCCTGTAAATTGGCGTGACGGGCCGCGTCCCTGACCGGCGCGATGTCCAGCACCTGGAACCTGCCGGAATCGGTCAACTCCTTACGGAGCTGCTCGCTGATGCGCAGGAGCCGCGCCTCTTCGGGCCTGGAGCCGTAGAACTCCCCGGGCAGGCTGGTGTCGATCAGCTCGAAATCGAACACGGCCAGCTTCGGCGGGTCGGCGCGCGCGACCGAAGGCGTCAACAGCAAAGCGGCGATCGTCATCGATGCTCGCATGATCGTGATTCCGGACGTGGCGAGCGCGCGGACGAATTGCGGGGTTGCATGGCCTGACAAATTGGTCATGCTTGAAGCAGAGACAATTCTTCACCTGCGGTCAAGCCGGGGAGATAGTCCGGAGGAAACATGATCCGATGGTTGGCCGGTCTGATCGGCTTTGGTCTTGCTGCGACGAGCGCGCTCGCGGCGGAGCCTGCCCTGATCGGCGTCGGCTATATCGGCGTCGCGGCTCCCCGATCGACGCTGTCGCTGATCGCGCAGCCCGCGGAGAATGACGGCGTCGCTGGCGCGCGCCTCGCGATCGACGACAACAACACCACCGGAAAATTCCTCGGCCAGCGGTTCGTACTGGAAGAGCGCCGCATCAAGCAAGGCGAGGACCCGGTGCAGGCCGCGACCGCGCTGGCGGAGAAGAACGGCTTCATCATCACCGACCTGCCGGCCGATGCGCTGCTGAAAGTCTCGGATGCTTTGCGCGACCGTGGCACGGTGCTGTTCAATGCGGGGGCGATCGACGAGCGGCTGCGCGAGGCCGATTGCCGCGCCAACGTGATCCACACCGCGCCGACGCGCGCGATGCTGGCCGATGCGCTCGGGCAGTATCTGGTGTGGAAGAAGTGGTCACGCTGGCTGCTGGTGGTCGGCTCGCACGACGAGGACAAGCTATTCGCGGACGCCCTCCGGCGCACCGCCGCACGCTTCGGCGCCAAGATCGTGCAGGAGAAGACCTTCGAAGACAAAGGCGGCGCGCGGCGCACCGACAGCGGCGTCACGCTGATCCAGCGCCAGATGCCGGTGTTCACGCAAGGCGCGCCGGCCTACGACGTGCTGGTCGCCGCCGACGAAAGCGAAGTGTTCGGCGGCTACCTGCCCTATCGCACCTGGGATCCGCGGCCGGTCGCGGGCTCAGCCGGACTCGTGCCGCGCAGCTGGGACGCATCGCAGGACCAGTGGGGCGCGATCCAGATGCAGAACCGTTTCGTCAAGCTCAACTCGCGGCGCATGACGGCGCTCGACATGCAGGCCTGGACCGCGGTGCGCATGATCGGCGAAGCCACCTCACGCACCAATTCAGGCGACGTCAAGAAGGTCACGGACTTCATCAAGGGCCCGGACTTCTCGGTCGCCGCCTTCAAGGGCACGCGATTGACCCTGCGCGACTGGAATTTGCAGCTGCGCCAGCCGATCCTCTTGGTCGACGGTCGCATGGTGGTGTCGGTCTCGCCGCAGGAGGGGTTTCTGCACCAGGTCTCCGAGCTCGATACGCTCGGCTATGATCGTCCGGAGAGCAAATGCAAGTTGAAGTGAGCGATTTGAGATGAGATCAAGCTGGCACCGTGACGATGCTGCGCCCCTTCCCCCGCTTGCGGGGGAAGGCATCTCCACAAGCGATAGCCCCCAAGAGGAGAGAGCCCTCTCCCGCATCGCATTTTGCGATGCGATGCGACCTCCCCCGCAAGCGGGGGTGGTGAAGACAGCCCGCGGACAGATGTCGCGCATCCTCGCAACGCCGTTGCTGGTCGCCCTCGGACTGGCGGCAGCGCCCGCGCATGCCTTCATTGCCTATGTCTCGAACGAGAAGAGCAATACGGTAACGGTGATCGACACCGACAGCTGGACCGTGACCAAGACCATCAAGGTCGGCCAGCGCCCCCGCGGCATCGATTTGACGCGCGACGGCAAGTTCGTGCTGGTCGCGGTCGGCGACGACGACACCATCCAGATGATCGACGCCAAGACGCAGAGCGTCGTGGACAGCCTGCCCTCGGGCCCCGACCCGGAATTGTTCGCCCAGGATGCGGCCGGCAAGACTCTCTATGTCGCCAACGAGAACGACAACACGGTGACCGTGATCGACCTCGAAAAGCGTGCCCGGCTCGGCGACATCCAGGTCGGCGTCGAGCCCGAGGGCATGACCATCAGTCCCGACGGCAAGACGCTGATCAACACGTCGGAAACGACCAACATGGCGCATTTCATCGACACCGCTTCGCGCCAGATCGTCGCCAACGTGCTGGTCGACGCCCGGCCGCGCTTTGCCGAGTTCAAGCACGATTCGTCCGAAGTGTGGGTCTCCTCCGAGATCGGCGGCACCGTCTCGATCATCGATCCCAGGAAACACGAAGTGATCGGCAAGGTCACGTTCGAGATTCCGGGCCTGCGGAAAGAGGCGATCCAGCCGGTCGGCATCGGCATGACCAAGGACGACAAGACCGCCTTCGTCGCACTCGGACCGGCCAACCGCATCGCCGTGGTCGATGTCGCCTCGCGCAAGGTGACCAAATACCTGCTGGTCGGGCAGCGGGTCTGGCACTTGGCGTTCACGCCCGATGAAAAATATCTGCTGACCACCAACGGCGTCTCGAACGACGTCTCCGTCATCGACGTCGCTGCGCAGAAGGTGATCAAGACCATTCAGGTGGGCGAACTGCCCTGGGGCATCGCGATCGCGCCATGACCAGCCCAGCTCCGATTCCCGAACCACAGGAGACGCCGAGGCCAGCAGCGGCCACGGCGCCGGCGCTGTCGATCGACGGCGTCAGCCATGCCTATGGGCCGCGCCGGGCGTTGATCGACGTCTCCTTCAATGTGCAGCCGGCAAGCTTTACCGCCCTGCTCGGCCTTAACGGCGCCGGCAAGAGCACGCTGTTCTCGCTCATCACGCGCCTGTTCGGCATCCAGTCCGGCCGCGTCGGAATCTTCGGTCATGACATCAGCAAGAGCCCCGGCGAGGCGCTGCGGCTGCTGGGGGTCGTGTTCCAGCCGCGCACGCTCGACCTCGACCTGTCGCTGACGCAGAACCTGCTCTATCACGCCGCGCTCCACGGCATCGGCCGGAGCGACGCCGCAGCGCGCAGCGCCGAGCTGCTCGGCCGCATCGGGCTCGAAGAGCGCGCAGGCAGCAAGGTGCGCGATCTTTCGGGCGGACAGATGCGGCGCCTGGAGATCGCGCGGGCGCTGCTGCACCGGCCGCGGCTATTGTTGCTCGACGAGCCGACGGTCGGCCTCGATGTCAAGGCGCGCGCCGACATCATTGGCCAGGTCCGCCAGCTCGTCACGGAACAAGGCATCGGCGTGCTCTGGGCTACGCACCTGTTCGACGAGATCATGCCCAGCGACGACCTCGTGGTGCTGCACCAGGGCAAGGTGCTGGCGCGGGGGCCGGTGAGCCGCGTCGTCACCGAGGCCGGCGCACAGGACGTCAACACCGCCTTCATGCGCTTGACCGGCGCGCAGACCATGCCGGGAGGCGGCGCATGAGCAGCATCGCGACGCGCGAGGCCACGCGCGGCTTCTCATTTGCCGAGTACATGACCTGTCTCACCGGCATCGTCTGGCGCGAAGGCCTGCGCTTCCTGCATCAGCGCGAGCGCTTCGTCTCGGCGCTGGTGCGGCCGCTGGTGTGGCTGTTCATCTTCGCCGCCGGCTTCCGCCAGGTGCTCGGCATCTCCATCATCCCGCCCTACGAGACCTACATCCTCTACGAGGTCTATATCGCGCCCGGGCTGATGGCGATGATCCAGCTCTTCAACGGCATGCAATCCTCGCTGTCGATGGTCTACGACCGCGAGATGGGCAACATGCGCACGCTGCTGGTGAGCCCGCTGCCGCGCGGCTTCCTGCTGTTCTGCAAGCTGCTGGCGGGGACCGCGGTGTCGCTGCTCCAGGTCTATGCGTTCCTTCTGATCGCCTGGTTCTGGGACATCACCCCGCCGTCATCGGGTTATCTCACCGTGCTGCCGGCGCTGATCCTGTCCGGGCTGATGCTGGGCTCGCTCGGCATGCTGATCTCCTCCGGCATCAAGCAGCTGGAGAACTTCGCCGGGGTCATGAATTTTGTCATTTTCCCGATGTTCTTCGCCTCCTCCGCGCTCTATCCGCTCTGGCGGGTGCGGGAGGGCAGTCCCTATCTGTACTATCTCTGCGAGGCCAACCCGTTCACTCATGCGGTCGAGCTGATACGTTTTGCACTCTACGGGCAAATCAACTGGATCTCGCTAGCCGTGGTCGCGGCTTGCACAATCGTCTTCATGATCGGCGCAATTCTGGCCTATGATCCCTCGCGTGGACTGGCGCGACGGGGGCCCGCAGGAGGCGAAGGATGAAGGTTCTGGCGATCGCTGCTCTGGTGCTCGCGCTGTCGGGCACGGCCGCCCGCGCCGCCGATCCGCGCTACCCCAACTGGCCGTGCACGCAGGCCAAGGTGCCGGAGATCTCGCTCGCCGCCGTCTGGGCCGGCCCCGCCCTCGACGACGCCGAGACCAGGTGGAAGAACGACACGAAAATCACCGCGCTGGTCGCAAGACTGTCGGCGCGCAAGACGCCGATTGACGAGGCCGAAAAGTTGGTGAAGGACTTCCTGGCTGCCTCTTCCGCCGACAAGACCACCAACGCAAAGCTGCTGTTCGCCGGCCTGTTCGAGACGCTCAACGCCCAGCGCTCGCAGGTCATGAACGGGCTCGAACGCGTCAGCCGCAAGCAGCGCGAGGCCGCCGACAAGATCCGTGAGGAGGCAATTCAGCTCCAGGCGCTTCAGAGCGCCACGCCGCGTGACGAGGCCAAGGTCGAGGCGCTCAGCAACGAGCTGATCTGGAAGACCCGCATCTTCGAGGACCGCAACAAGGTCGTGCGGTTCGTCTGCGAGGTTCCAACCGCGATCGACCAGCGCCTGTTCGCGCTCGGCCGCGTGATTCAGCAGGAGATGGAATAGCGTCAGCTTCCTGACGGCGTCGGAAGTTCCCGCGATAGCGACACCATCGTTAACCTTTGCCCCGGCTATCCGCCGGAACCAAATCGATCTAGGATGGCTTGTCGAAGTGAACTCCAGGATGTCGGGAGGCCTCGATGGGAACCACCAAATTTATCTGGGCGGGTGCTGCGGCCCTCAGCCTGCTCGCAACCAGCGCTCTTGCTGACGACATGACCGGCATGGTGATGCGGATCGATCGGCTCAACGGCACGATCTCGATCCAGCAGACGCAAAAGGGCACGGTCGGCGCCAGCACCGGAAGTGCCGGCGCGCTCCAGGAGTTCAAGGCCAAGGACGCCGCGATGCTGGACGCCGTTCATGCCGGCGACAGGGTGAACTATTCTGCAACTGAAACGAACGGCACCGGCACTCTGACGAAGTTGCAGAAGCAGTAGCGCCTGCTTCGCCTCGCTTGCGGGGCGAGGCAGCAGACCCTGCGTTCACGCTCCTATTGCTCCGGCCGCGGTTCCGGCTGCGCCTCTTCCGTCGGAAGCTTGGCGCGCTCCCAGCCGTCGGTGCCGTCGGGGTACCAGGCGATGTTGGAATAGCCATAGGCCAGCGCGCGTTTGGCGGCGTTCCAGGACATCCAGCAATCGGCCAGGCAGTAGATCACCAGCAGCGCGGCCTTGTCGCCGCCCGAGACATGAGCGAGCCCGCGCTGGAAATAATCATCCATCGCCGGCGGCAAAGATCCGTAGCCGGTATCCGGCAGCCAGACGCTGCCCGGAATGTTCCTGTGCGGCGCATCGCGCCACACCGTGCCTTCCGGAAGGTTCTTCGGCTTCGGCGGGCGCGGCAGCACGTCGACGAACGCACCGCTCTTCGCCCGCCAGATCGCTTCGGCTTCCGCCGTTGTGAGCACGCGCGCGCCGGCCAGCGTCGCCGGCACCGGCGCGCGATAATTGTCGGCGCGATAATTCTCGGGCTCGAACGGCTCCTGCTGCTGCGCCAGAGCCGGCGCCGCCAACGCGGCAGCGACGAGCGCAACGGCGGGAAGCCGCCTCATGGCGACTTCTTGGCCGTCTCCGCATTGAGCGGCCGATCGCTCTCGTCGAGCAGCGGTACGCCGAAGTCGAGCAGGATCTTGTTGATCTCACCCTGGTTCTCCTGGATCAGCTTGTTGAGCTGTCGCTTCCAGTTCTGGTCGGCGGGACGCACGCCCATGCCGATACGGTAGACCAGCTTCGGCCCTGTGGTCTCCTTCACCAGCGGCGTGACATGAAGCGCGCCGACCTTCTTCGCGTAGTAGCCGGCCATGGGACCCCACAGCACGCCGGCGTCGATCTTGCCGGCGGCGAGGTCGTCGATCATGGCCTGCGCCGAATTCTCGTAGCGCGTGTCGATCATCAGCGGATAGGGCTTCGCATCGCCCATCAGGCCGGCAATGGCCATGTTGGTCGCCGGCGGCGTTCCGGCGACGATGCCGACATGCTTGCCCTTCAGCTTCGGGTCCTCGAGCGTGTCCACGTCCTCGAGCCCGCTGCCGGTCTTGGCGACCAGCGCATAGGTCGTGCGGTAATAGGGATTGGTGCCCTGCACGACATCGTCGCCCTGCGGAAAGCCCATGATGACATCGCAGCGATGCGCCCCCAGCGTCATCCGCACGAAGCCCGTGGCCTGCGGGAAGAAGACGTAGTCGAGTTTCTTCTTGAGCCTGTCTGCAAACAGCTCGGCCAGCTTGTTCTCGAACCCCTCGCCCTTTTCGTTCGAGAACGGCAGATTGCGTGGATCGGCACAGACGCGCAGCACGTTCGGGTCGACCAGCTCGAACGAGAGGTCGCCGCTGTCACTGGTCTGCGCGATGGCGACCTCGCCGAGCGCGCAGGACGCAATCACGACCCACAGTGAAAACAACCAGCGACGATGTCGTCCGGCCTTCGTCATCGCGCTTCCTCCTCGTTTTGTTTGAATGCTATCCATGCAACGCATGACGCGCCATGTTTTGCCAGACTGTGCTGGCTTTGCTTTGTTGCAGTGCAATGCAGCCAATCCTTTGAACTGAGGCGGAAAAGTGTCTCGCATCGCTCGAGTGATCGCAGCCTTGTCCCTGTTGGGGACAGCAACGCTAGCACGGGCTGGGGCGGCCGAATTGCCTGTGAGCGAAGTCGCGCCGGGAATCTTCGTACACTCCGGGGCCATTGCCCTGATGACCCGTGAGAACGAGGGCGACATCGCCAATGTCGGCTTCATCGTGGGCGATGATGCCGTGGCTGTCATCGACACGGGCGGCAGCTTGCGCGAAGGCGAGGCCCTGCTGGCGGCCGTGCGGGCCCGTACGCCCAAGCCGATCCGCTATGTCATCAACACCCACGGCCACCCCGACCATGTCTTCGGCAATGCGGCCTTCGCCGCCACAGACACGACCTTCGTCGGCCACAGCAAGCTGCCCCAGGCGCTCGCGACGCGCGGGCCCCACTATCTCGACAATTTTCGCCGCATCATGGGCAGCGCGTTGATCGATCCCGTGAAGATCATTGCTCCAACCCTCCTGGTCTCAGACACGATGACGCTCGATCTCGGATCGCGTCGCCTGATCTTGCGCGCCTGGCGGGCCGGGCATAGCGACAACGACGTCACCGTGTACGACGAGACGACCAAGACCCTGTTTGCGGGCGACCTCGTCTTTCTCCGCCACATTCCGGTCATGGACGGCAGCATCCGCGGTTGGCTCGAGACGTTGAAGGAGTTGGAAGCCATTCCAGCGCAGCGCGTCGTTCCCGGTCACGGACCCGTGAGCGACTGGCCTGCTGCGTTGACCGATGAACGGCGTTACCTGTCAACGCTGCTGTCCGACGTTCGCGCGCTGAACAAGAACGGCGAGCCGATCCGGGCCGCTGCCGACAAGGCGGCCGCCGAGGAGCGACCGCGCTGGGAGCTGTTCGGCGATTACAACGCCCGGAACGCGACTGCAGCATTCTCGGAAATTGAATGGGAGTAGCCGGCGCGCTAGGATAAGCAAGAGTTCAGCTTCGCTGACTCCGGGGACGAGATCAGCTTCGCTGACTCGGAGGACGAGATCAGCTTCGCTGACTCGGAGGACCACGACCATGACGCGATGCACACGCCGCCTGCCCCTGATCGCCGCACTGCTCGGTCTCGCCTTTGCTGTGCCGGTGCAGGCCGAAGAAGCCTACGATCCCTGGCCGGGCCTGGTGCAGGACATCTTCAATGGCCGTCCGATGAATGACGGCAGTGCCGTCATCGGCATCGAGATGCCGTATCGCGCCGAGGACGCCGCGATCGTGCCGGTGACCCTGCGCAGCAAGCTGTCGCCCGCAGACAGCCGCCGGATCCGTTCGATCACGCTCGTGATCGACCGTAACCCGGCGCCGATGGCGGCGAAGTTCGAGCTCGGCGCCGATGCCAATGTCAGCGAGATCTCGACGCGCGTGCGTATCAACAATTACACCGACGTCCATGCGGTGGCCGAGCTCAGCGACGGCCAGCTCTATGTCTCGAAAGTCTATGTGAAGGCCTCCGGCGGCTGCTCGGCGCCGGCGGGAAAGAATGTCGAGGAAGCCAACAGCCGGCTCGGCAAGATGCGCTACCGGCAATTCGCGCGCGAGGAGGCGCCGGCGAGCCGCGTCCGCGAAGCGCAGATCATGATCGGCCATCCCAACAATTCCGGCCTGCAGATGGACCAGGTCACGCAGCTTTATATTCCCGCCTTCTTCATCAACCAGTTGAAGCTGACGCAGGACGACAGCCCCGTGCTGTCGATGGAAGGCGGCATCTCGATCTCGGAAGATCCCAACCTGCGCTTCACCTATGTCTCCAACGGCGCCAAGCGTTTCCGTGCGGAAGCCAGGGACACCGAGGGACACGTGTTCCGCAACGAGTGGGATGTCGAGAAGCCGGGGACGTAGGTCCCTCACCCGTCATGGCCGGCTTGTCCCGGCCATCCACGTACTTCGCGCCTCACCACAAGAACGTGGATGCCCGGGACAAGCCCGGGCATGACGAATGCGGTTGGTTGCTGCACCGTCAAAAACACCTCACCTCGGCTTCCGCCTGCGCCCGCCGCAGATCGTTCACTGCCGTGTTGGCCTGCTCCGAGGTGCGGAACTGGACGCCGAGATTGCCGCGGACCTGCGACATGCTGAGCGCGGTCTCCGCGGTAACATAGCGCTCATAGGGGACGATCGAGGCCACCACGTCGATCGAGCAGGAACATTGCTCGATCGACTGCCGGCTCTCGCCATTGGCCTTCATGCAGCCATAGACGTACTCCGCGCGCGCCGACGTCGGATAATCGTTGGCGTCCTCGGCCCGCGCCACGCACGCCGTCGCCGCCAGCACCGTCAATGCGGCGACAATCGGTCGTAGCTGTCCGGCCAGTTTCATGCGCATCCTCCCGCTGGTTGCGATCAAAGCTATGCTATGCGTATTGTCCTGAAAAGCACTCTGTCAGAGGAAACGGCTCACAAGGTGATGAGAGCACTTGGCCTGATAAGGGCACTTGGTCGACCATTGGCGCTCGCGACGACGCTGGCGCTGACGCTGGCCACACCCGGCCGCGCCGCGGAGACGATCCGCCTTGCGGTGCAGAAAACCGGAACATTCTCCTGGGAGCTGGCCGCGATCCGCGCGAACGGGCTCGACAAGGAAGCGGGCCTCGCGCTGGAGGTCAACGAGCTCGCAAGCACCGAGGCCGGCAAGATCGCGATGCGCGCAGGTAGTGCCGACATCATCCTGTCGGACTGGCTGTGGGTGTCGCGCGAGCGCGCGCTCGGTGCCAAGCTCACCTTCTATCCCTACTCCAGTGCGCTCGGCGCGGTGATGGTGCCGTCCTCATCGCCGATCAAGTCGCTTGCCGACTTGAAGGGCCGCAAGCTCGCCGTCGCGGGCGGGGCGATCGACAAGAGCTGGCTGCTGCTTCAGGCGCGCATGAAGCAGGATGGCATCGACCTGAAGTCGGAGGCGACCATCGTCTATGGCGCCCCGCCCCTGATCGCCGCCAAGGCGCTCGACGGCGAGATGGAGGCGAGCCTCAACTTCTGGAATTTCTGTGCCCAGCTCGAAGCCAAGGGTTTCAGGCGCCTCGCCGGCATCGAAGACATTCTACCGAATCTGGGCGCCAAGGGCGCCGTCTCCGCGGTCGGTTACGTCTTCGACGAGAATTGGGCCGCGAGCCATCGCGACGCCGTGGCGCGCTTCATCGCCATGACCCGCAAGGCCAAGCAATTGCTGGCCACCTCGGATGCGGCCTGGGACAAGATCGCGCCGCTGACCGGCACGAGCGATGTCACCCTGCTCAAGACCTATCGCGAGCGCTATCGCGACGGTATTCCAGGCCGGAGCATCGCTGAGGAGGAACAAGACGCGCGCGTGCTGTATCGCGTGCTGGCCGAGATCGGTGGCCGCGACCTCGTCGGCCCTGCGGCCGAGCTCGATCCCGGCACGTTCTACCACGCCGTGCCTGGAGACTGAGGTGCTGCGTCTTCTGTCGTTCGCCCTGTTCCTCGTGTCCTGGTGGATTGCCGCGCTGTTCGTCGGCGGCGCGAAGCTGCCGTCCCCGCCGGCCGTGCTCGAGGTGATGATTGCGGAAGCCTCGTCCGGCGCGCTGTTCCTGCATCTCGGCGCCACGCTGGCGCGCGTCGCGCTCGCCTTCGTGCTGGCAATGTCGCTCGGCAGCGCCATCGGATACCTGATGGGACGGGTCAGGCTCGCCGACCGGCTCGGCGATCCCTGGCTGATCCTGCTGCTCAACCTGCCCGCGCTGGTCGTGATCGTGCTGGCCTATATCTGGGCCGGCCTGACCGAGACCGCTGCGATCGCAGCGATCGCCATCAACAAGCTCCCGACCGCCGTCGTCACCCTGCGCGAGGGCACCCGCGCGCTCGACCGCTCGCTCGACGAGATGGCAAGCGTGTTCGCGATGCCGCGCTGGCGCGCATTCCGCCATGTCGTGCTGCCGCAGCTTGCGCCCTATATCGCGGCCGCCGCCCGCTCCGGACTGTCGCTGGTGTGGAAGATCGTGCTGGTCGCCGAACTGCTCGGACGTCCGAACGGGGTCGGTTTCGAGATCGGCGTCGCCTTCCAGCTGTTCGACACGCCACGGCTGCTCGCCTATTCGCTGACTTTCGCCGCGGTCGTGCTCGTGATCGAAACCTTGCTGGTGCAGCCGTTCGAAGCCCGCACAACACGGTGGCGGCCTCGTGCGGCTTGAGGTCGACATTGCGGGCAAGACGTTCACGAGTGCCGCGGGCGGGACCCACGAGGTGCTCGCGCCGCTCAAGTTCGCGCTCTGCCCCGGCGAGGTCGGCGTACTCATCGGTCCGTCCGGCTGCGGCAAGAGCACGATGCTGCGCATCATCCTCGGGCTCGATAGCGATTTCAGGGGCCATATCGCGCGGCCGCCGCGGGCGCGGATCGGAATGGTGTTCCAGGAGCCCCGGCTGCTGCCGTGGCGTTCGGTCGAGCAGAATGTGCGGCTGGCTGCCCCTGATGTGACCGAGCCGAAGCTGTCGGAGCTGTTCAGAATTCTGGAGCTCGAAGCGCATCGCAGCCACTTTCCCGGTGAGTTGTCGCTTGGTCTTGCCCGGCGCGTCGCGCTCGCCCGCGCTTTCGCGGTCGAGCCTGACCTCCTGGTGCTCGACGAACCCCTCGCCTCGCTCGACGACGCCCTCGCCGGCCGCTTGCGCGACGAGATCGCAATGCTGGTGGCGCGACGACCGGTGATGACGCTGCTCGTGACCCATAGTCTCGACGATGCGATCCGGCTCGGCGACCGTCTGTTCTTCTTGTCGCCGCGTCCCGCACGGATCGTACAGGAGCTTCCGATCGCCATCCCGCGCGCCGCGCGCAGCGAAGCCGAGATTGCGGCGATGAGGACCGAGCTTGCACGGCGCATCCAGGCGGAACAAGGCGGCGTTCACGCCGGGCGGGATGTCTCATAGGCAACCGCGCGAGGCCCGTGCTAAACTGGGTCGCAGCGGAGTCTGCTGATGAAGCGAAGGATCGCCCTGACGGCACTTGGCCTTGCTCTGCTCGCGACAACGACGCGTGCGCAGGACATGATGCGCGATGTCGATCTGACGTCGCCCGCCATGGTCTCCGCCGAGATGAGCCGGCAGGAGGTCGAGGCCGCGCTGGCCAAAGCGAGCGCCGGCGCCCCCGCCGATTTGACCGGCAAGCGGTTATCGGGGCTCGATCTCAGTGGTCTCGACCTGGCCAACGCAATTCTCCGTGCGGCACGGCTCAACAAGACGAAACTCGCCGGTGCCCGGCTTGATGGCGCGATCCTCGATCAGGCGTGGCTGCTGGAGGCAGATCTCACGGGCGCGAGTCTGAAGGGCGCCAATTTGTTCGCGTCACAGATGGCACGTGCTCGCCTCGACGGCGCCGATCTGACTGGTGCGCGCATCACGGCAGATCTCACCGGCGCGAGCATGGTCGGCACGTCGATCGCGGATGCGAATCTCGGTGCCGACATGCGCAACCAGTCGATGGGGCTGATGCGCGCGGTGCTGAGATCCGCCAATATGGAACGGCTGAACGCACGCAACGCCGATTTGTCACGCGTCGACCTTGAATTCGCAGTCCTCAGGGGCGCCGACCTGAGCGGTGCATCGCTGAAAAACGCTCAACTCGGCGGGGCCGATCTGACCGGCGCCATCGTCATCGACGCCGATTTCGACGGCGCCGATCTCGCCTCGGCGAAGCTGATCGCGCCGATCGGCCTTGACCGCGCCAAAAATTTCGACAAGGCAAAGAACCGCGAACGCCTGATCAGGGAATGACGGCGCGCCTGTGGGAGGACTGCTTGATGCGTTGGGTTCTGGCATTGATCGCGTTGTCGACGCTTGCCGGCGACGCCGCCGCGCAGACCAAGGGCAAGGGCGTAAGGCTCTGGAACCTGACGACGGAGACGATCTCCGGATTCCAGCTCTCACCGGCCGGCAAGACCGACTGGGGCCCGAACCAATGCCTGAACGACAAGGACAAGGAGGTCGACCACGACGAGCGGCTGCGCATCACCGGCGTCGAGCCCGGCCGCTACGATGCCAAGGTCGGCTATCCCAACGGACGCCAATGCGTGGTCCGCGACATCGAGATCAGGGCCGACGCAGTGTTCTCGATCGCCGACAAGGATTTGAAGGACTGCACCAAATAGCTACCCCTCATGGTGAGGAGCGCGAAGCGCGTCTCGAACCATGAAGGCCCGGCTGATGCAGCTCGGCCCCGATCCTTCGAGACGCCGCTACGCGGCTCTCCAGGATGAGGGGCTACTGCCCGTGACTCGGCCCGATCAACGCCCGCGGCTCACGCCTTGTCGTTCGGGTGCGGATATTCGCAGCGCCACCGCACCGCCTGCCACTTCGGATGCTCGCCGACCCATCGCGCGATATAGGGCGGCGCGGCCATCGCGCATTGCCGCGGCGACCCATCATAGCTGAACATCAGATGCTGCTCCTCGCAGGTCGCCGGCGAGAGTACCGCACACACAGTCACCACCAGGTCAATCGGGCTCATGCCGGGATCCTCTCGCAAGGGCGACTAAGATTAGCACAAAGAGCTACGCTCGATGGAGAGGTAAGTTTCAATTTGGCGGGGGGAATGAGCTGGAACTGGCTCAGTCAGTTCGCTGCTGGCGAAACGCAAAACGCCGCCACATCGTCATGGCCGGGCTTGTCCCGGCCATCCACGCCTTGACTCACGGCCTAAAGAACGTGGATGCCCGGGACAAGCCCGGGCATGACGCCCACCTTCTAGAAGTTCACCCCGAACACCATCCGGGCCTGGTGGCGTTCGAAATTGACGAGGTCGAGATTTCCGCCCGATCCGGCCGGACGTCCCCAGGCCTGCGTGCTCCAGCTCAAGGTCAGCCGTGAGCGCTCGGACAATTGGAAATAAGCGGTCGGGCCGACGAACAGGGCCTGGCCGGAAAACTCGCCAAGGCCGATCCCCTCATATTGCCGGAAGTAGCGCAGCTCCCCGCCGAGCAGCACGTTGGACCGCACACGCACGAGGCCGGCCAATGCCGCCCCGACCGTCGAGCTCTTCTCGGACACGCCCGCCACCTCGAAGCGCGCCCATTCCGGTTGATAGATCAGGTTGAGAGCGCCGATGGCGAAGTTCGGAATGAGTTCGCGGTCGAACGCCAGCGTGAATTCGGTGCCGTACATCCGCCCTTTCGCGCCGCTGGTCTCGTCGATGCGGTCGCCATGGAGCTCGGTTGCGATGGTGAGGCCGAACGGCGCACGCGCGCGGTCGAGCAGGCGGTAGCGCAGATCGAGCGAGGCGCCTTGGAAATTGAACTGGCGGCGGTCGTCGATATCGGGGACGCCGGTGATGTCGTGCAAGCTCGCGGTGCCGCCGACCTCGATGCGGAAGTTCGGCAGCGGCACGACCTCGATCTCGAATTCGTTCTCGAGGGCGCGATATCTGCCGCCGCCCTTGCCGAAGCGTCCCGTGGTCTGGCTCTGGAATTCGCGCTCGCCGGGATTGCCGACATCGGTGCCGATCATGAAGCCGAAGATGTGCTCGGTATCGAAGCCATCCTCGGCATGCACATGCGCCGGTGTCAGCGCGACCGCGCAGGCAGCAATAGTCCAGAAGCTGTTGGCTCTCGCGCGCATTCCCGACACTACCACGGCTTCGACGGCGTTTGCCATCGAAGCCGCGGCAGGTCGTCAGTCTTACTTGCGCGAAGCGCAGGCGTACATGTTGATTTCCATGCCGACCGGCACTTCCACGATCTTCGGAGCTTTCCAAGCCATTCGGGGTCTCCCCAAGGTATTGAGCGCGACATCGCGCGGCGCAAAACCTAGGGCTGCCTCAGATGCAGTTCAAGCCTCGATTCGCCTGCCGAGCGCGTCTGTGTCGATTCTTCGCGGCTGCATTTCTCTCTCGGACAAAGCCAGTTCTCTCTTGGTCAAGCACGACCTGCGGAAACGCTGGCTGTGCGACGCACCGCGCGTCGAATCGACACGAACGATACCGCGCCGTCAGCAGTCCTTGTCGGCCGTTGCCGAGCCGCTCGGCTTGGCGCCTTCGGCCCGCTGAGCCGCCGTCGGCTCGCTCTGCATTTGCCGCTGCGCATCTTCGGACGACGCCGGCGTTTCGCCGCTGGCACGATTCATCGTGCTGGTCGGCGGATGCTGGCTGGAGTCGCCGGCCGAACCGGACGAGTGCGATTGCGCTGCGCCCACGGTGACCGGACCAGAGCCAGCATCCTTGTCGGTGCTGGCACTGCCCGTGTTGCACGGGCCGGCGACGGCGAGGCCGGCGCTCAGAGTCAGGATCGCGCAGGCGGCAAGAACGGAATGTTTCGTGTTCATCTGCATCTCCTCTTCTCCCGCCGCGCGGCCCCGGCGCCGGGCAGGATATCGCGGAGAGAACAGACCGAGCTGCCCGATGTTCCGAGTGCCGGCTCGCAAAAAGCCGCCCTCGTCACGTTTGTTCCGATTGTCTCGTCCCGCTCAGCGCAACAATCGCACAAGCGCGCGGCCGGCACGCGAGTTCAGCTCCTTCGCATCCAGCGTTCCATCCTTGTCGGGGTTGGCCGCATTGAAGCGCTGCTCGACCACGGACAGGTATTCGTCGAGCGTCAGTGTCCCGTCGCGGTCGGGATCGGCGGCGGCGAGCTCTTTCGCCGTCAACCGTCCGCGCAATTCGCGCGCATCGAGCGTGCCGTCGCGATCCGGATCGAGCTTTGCGAACAATCCGGCCGCCGCCTTCTTGACCTCGGCCAGATCGAGCGTGCCGTCGTTGTCGGTATCGAACAATTTGACCGCATTGCCGGAGGCCGGCCACGCCGGACCCGACAACAATGCAATCGAGAGCGCAAGTGCAACTGAGCGACGCGAAATCATCAAGACCTCCAGACAAAGAGCCCCGGTGCGGGACGGGTCAGCAACGAGATAAATCCGCAAGCGGGTCTGATTCAAGTCCGGAATTACAACTTGCGCGCGCCACAACTCACGAATCCCCGCGGCTCGACCAGCCCACTGGATCGGAGCTGCGTTGCGGCGCGGAATTTCCCCAGCGTCTCTGCACAAGTCGGCCGGTTTCCATGAGGTGACCGGCAATTGCATTCGCCGATATCGGCACGACACTTGCGACTTTCGTATTGACGCGTTTTTGTTTCCGACGGAGTGTTAGTGCCGCAGCGTCAAAAGGCGCGCATATTGGGAGGGACGGATGAAACGCTTTGCGATGGCCGCGGGCCTCGTCATGCTTGCGTCGACGTGTGCAAGTGCACAGACCACCGAGCAACTGGTCAAGGGCGCGACCGACACATCGAATGTTCTCAATTACGGGATGGGCTACCATCTTCAGCGTTTCTCGACGCTGAAACAGATCAACAAGGACACGGTCAAAAATCTCGTCCCGGTCTGGAATTACAGTTTCAATGACGATCGGAGTGAGGAATCCCAGCCCATCGTCTATCAGGGCGTCATCTACGTGACCTCGCACAATGCCACGATGGCCGTCGATGCCAAGACTGGCAAGCAGATCTGGAAGAGCAAGATCGAATATCCGGCGGAGACGCCGCGAATCGTCTGCTGCGGTATCATCAACCGCGGCGTCGCGATTCACGAGGGCAAGTTGTTCCGTACGACGCTCGATGCCCACGTGGTCGCCATCGACGCCAAGAACGGCAAGGAGCTGTGGCGGCAGAAGGCGGCCGACATCAAGGAAGGCTATTCGATGACGGTCGCCCCGCTGGTCGCCGACGGCGTCGTTATCACCGGCATCTCCGGCGCCGAGTTCGGCACGCGCGGCTTCATCGACGGCTGGGAGCCCGCGACGGGTAAGCACCTCTGGCGCACCCATTCGATCCCCTCGCCGGAGGAGCCCGGCGGTGACACCTGGAAGGGTGACACCTGGAAGCTCGGCGGCGGCTCGACCTGGATCACGGGCTCTTACGATCCGGAACTGAACACGATCTATTGGGGCATCGGCAATCCCGGCCCGTTCAATTCTGCGGTCCGGCCCGGTGACAATCTCTACACCTGCTCGGTGCTGGCACTGGATCCGAAGACCGGCAAGATCAAGTGGCACTACCAGTTCTCGCCGAACAATCCGTTCGACTACGACGCCGTCGCCGAGATGGTGCTTGCCGACATGACGATCGAGGGCAAGCCGACCAAGGCGCTGCTGAATGCCAACCGCAACGGCTTCTTCTACGTGCTCGACCGCACCAACGGCAAGCTGCTCGCGGCCAATCCTTACGTCAAGGTGAACTGGGCGACCGGCGTCGACATGAAGACGGGCCGTCCGATCGAGACCGACATTTCCAAGGACGCGCGCGAGGGCAAGAAGGTGACGGTCTATCCGTCCATCCTCGGCGGCAAGAACTGGGAGCCGATGTCGTTCAATCCGCAAACTGGCCTCGCCTATGCCAATACGCTCGCCTTCGGCGGCAGGTACAAGACCGAGCCCGTCACCTACAAGCAGGGTGAATGGTATCTCGGCATGGATCTGACCGATCTCTGGGAGTACGGGGACGGGCCGCGCGGTCATCTCAAGGCCATCGATCCCATGACCGGCAAATCGAAGTGGGAAGCGCCGAGCGACATTCCGCGCTTCTCGGGCGTGCTGTCGACCGCGGGCGGCGTCGTGTTCTCAGGCGCACTGACCGGCGAGTTCGAGGCCTTCGACGCCGACACCGGCAAGAAGCTCTGGCAGTTCCAGACCGGCTCCGGCATCGAGGGACAGCCCGTGACCTGGCAGCAGGATGGAGTGCAGTACGTCGCCGTGACGAGCGGCTATGGCGGCGTCTACTCACTGTTCTCCGGCGACGAGCGGCTTGCCAAGGTGCCGCCCGGCGGTTCGCTCTGGGTCTTTGCAGTCAAGCAGTAACCACGGCTGCGATGCTGAAACTGATCTCTCACAAGACGGTGGCGAGCCTCGCCACCGTCGCGGTGCTGGCGGTCGCGCTTGCGGCGACCGTTCGTGCCGCGGACGACGCGAACGGCAATCCATTGCAGGCTCAGATCGACCATGGCAAGTCGACCTATGCCTCGAAATGCTCGCACTGCCACGGCCCCAATCTGATGAACTCTGGTACAATCACGCCGGACCTGCGCGCCATTCCCGACGACAAGACGCGCTTCGTCACCACCGTGAAGAACGGCAAGAACAACAAGATGCCGCCCTGGGGCGATATCCTCTCAGACGACGAGATCGGGAATCTCTGGGCGTTCGTCTCCAGCCGGAGAAAGCCATGAGACGATGCCTCTCCATCTGGAGCGTCGCGGCGATCCTCTTGGCAGCGCCTCTCGTTGCGAGCGCGGCCGCCGCCGAGGATCCGCTCAAGATATGTCTCGATGAAGACCGGCCGCCGCTGTCGGTGCATCGAAAGGGCAAGCCGGATGCCGGCTTCGACGTACTGCTGGCGCAGGCCGTGGCCGAACGCCTGCGACGGCCGCTCGCGATCCAATGGTTCGAGAGCAGGCTCGATGAGGATTCCAGCCCGCAGCTCGAGGCCAACGCGCTGCTCTCCGATGGGCGCTGCTCGCTGGTCGGCGGCTACGCGCTGACGCAGGATTCGCTCGTCGTTCCCGGGATGAAGACGGCGCGCCTGCCGGACTTCGCCGGGGCCACACGCGACGACCGGCGGCGCCGCGTCGCCCTCGGCGTGCTCGCGCCAAGCCAGCCCTACATCTATTCGCCGATGACGGTGGCGCTGGGGCCGAAGGCCAAGGGCCGCAAGATCGGCGACATCGGCGATCTTGCCGGGCTTCGCCTAGTCATCGAAAGCGGCTCGCTCGGCGACGCCATCCTGATGACCTTCGACAAGGGGCGGCTGATCGACAGCATCACCCATCTCGTCCCCGGCCGCGACGATCTCCTGGGCGCTCTCGAGCGCGGCGACCATGACGCGACCCTGATCGATCTCGCCCGCTTCGACGCCCATCGCGCCGCGCACCCCGACACGGCGATCACGGCGTCCGGCTATTACTATCCGATCGGCGCCAATCGCGGCTATGTCGGGCTTGCCAGCGACGGCGCGCTGATCGAGGCCGTCAACAAGGCGCTGAGCGCCCTCGCGGCCGAGGGCAGGATCGCCGAATTCGGCAGGCAGGCCGGCCTCACCTATCTGCCGCCGCGCGAGCCCGCCATTCTGGGCGACGTCTGGACCAAGATCATTCAGCGGTGACTGGCAAGGCCAGGCTCTGCCGGCAGCGCTGCGCTGCGTCCGGGGCACGAACGCCGCGCTCGCCATGTCACACCCCTGTCCGACGGAATGCGCCAATCTGTCTCGCCTGACGCCCATGGCAGCGCCGGCCTGGTGCAGTACCCTGCCCGGAATCGGGAGAGAATCATGTCCAAGAAGATTGATCGCCGCCACTTCATCGCCGCCGGAGCCGGCGCATTCGCGATGCCTTTCGTCTCGCGCAGCGCCTCGGCGCAAGCCGCATCACAAGGCACCTGGCCAACGCGGCAGATCCGCATGATTTGCAGCTATCCTGCCGGCGGGCAGACCGACCTGCTCGCGCGCGCCTATGGCGAATTCATCTCCAAGCAGGTCGGCAAGACCGTGGTCGTCGAGAACAAGCCCGGCGCTTCCGGCGCGATCGGCACGGCGGAGGTCGCCCGCGCCGAGCCGGACGGCCACACCATCCTGTGCTCGATCTCGACCACTTACATCATAAACCGGGTGGTGATGAAAAATCCCGGCTACGACATGGACAAGGATCTGACCCTCGTCAGCGTCATTCCGGGCGCCGGCCTGTTGCTGGTGGCCAACCCGAAAACCGGGGTCAAGACGCTGGAGGATTTCGTCGCCTTCGCGCGCAAGAGCGGCAAGGTGAATTTCGGCACCTACAGCGCGGGCTCGGCCCCGCACATGACGATCAACGAGCTCAACAAGCAGTACGGTCTCAACATCGAGCCGATCCATTACCGCGGCGAGGCCCCGATGTGGACCGGGATGCTCGAAGGCACGCTCGATGCCGCCATGGGAAGCTACACGGCTGCCCAGTCGGTCCTGCAAAGCGATCGCGGCACCGTGTTCGCGGTGCATTCGAAGAAGGTCGACACGATCCCGACCATCAAGACCCTCCCGGAGCAGGGCGCGACGTCGAAATTCTTCACCGTAAGCGGATTCACCGGCTGGGCCGTGCCTAAGGCGACGCCGCAGCCAGTGGTCGACCGCCTCGCGGAGCTCTGCGTCGCGGCCAACAACGATCCGAAAGTGAAGGAGGTTCTCACGACCTTCGTGCTCGAGCCCGCCATCGGCTTCAAGGAGACCAACGAACTCTATCAACGCGAATTGCCGATCTGGATCGAGAGCGCGAAGTCCCTCGGCCTCGAGCCGGCCTGAGTCTCCGGGCCAGCGCCGGTCGCCCCTTCGCGGCCCGGCGTTCGACCAAAGCCTAGTGCCGGACACGCATTTTGCCGCTATGATTGCCCGCCTCTGCGGACAACATGGGCCGATCGCATGACACCGGATGCAGTCGCCGTCGCCGTTATGATCATCCTGCTCTTTCCGATGGGCTATTTCACGCTGGCCTCGCCCGCCTTCCTGCTGGTGAAGCTCGATATCCCGCCCGTCGCGCAGCTGCTGCGCGGAATGTTCAACGCCCATTTTCTGGCAATGCGCGTTGCCGGACTCATCGCGACGGTGGCTTTGCTGCTCGATGGTCGCCCGCTCGCCGCGATCGGCGTTGGCTTGCTTGCAGCTCTCGCGATCGGCGGGCGCCGCTGGTTCTTGCAGCGGATGGACGAACAGCTCAGCGCCAGCGAAGCCGGCGATACCAGTGCCGCAGGTCGGCTGCGCCGGCTGCATTGGAGCGGAATGCTCTGCAACGCCGTGCTGCTTGCCGCTCTCCTGGCCAGCATTCCCTACATTTCCGCGTCGGCGTGAGCGGCATTTGGTCGGTCGAGCGACGTGATTGCCGCAGCGGCTTCGCCACCGTCTGATCTAATGCTCGTTCGAGTTCGCCGCGCTCTGCTGCGCCTTGTGGATCGAGGACGGCACCACACCGAAATATTTCCGGAATACGCGGCTGAAATGCGATGAGCTGGAGAAGCCCCAGGAGAACGCGACGTCGGTGATGGTCTTGCCGGCGTGAGCCTCGAGCTCCTGGCGGCAGTTCTGCAACCGCGCCTGCCAGATGTAGTCGCTCACCGTGGTGCCGCGCTCCGAGAACAGCATGTGCAGATAGCGCTTGGAGCAGCCGAGCTCGGCGGAGATCTGGTCGATGCACAGATCCGGATCGCGCAGATGCTCGCGGATGAAGAACTGCGCGCGCACATACATCGCTTCGGGCCCGACCCGGTCGAACATCGTGTCGGCTTCGCGCAGCGGCAGCAGCAGCAGGTCGATCAGCGAATCGGCGACGCCGACCGCGCTGTTCGCCGACAGCTTGGCCGCTTCGTCAAAGGTCGCATGGACGAAATCGTGGGCGATCCGCCCCGTGCCCGTCTTCGCCGACAGCTTGCAGGCGGGCATCCGCTGCGAGGGGAAGCCGCGGTCGCGCAGCAGCGCCTTCGGCACGATCACCACGTCGTGACGCGTGAAGGCCGGGCTGATGATCGAATGCGGGCAGGAGACGTCATAGGCGATGATATCGCCTGGGTTGATCTCGATGTGGCGGCCTTCCTGTTCGAAATAAGACACGCCGTAGGTCTGGAAGTGAATCTTGATGTAGGGGTGCTCATTGGCCTTGGCGCGTGCCAGCGTGTGCGCGATGCGATGCTGGCTCACCTCGATCTGGCAGAGCTTCAGGCGCGAGACGCTCGTGTAGTCGATGCGGCCTTCGAGCGAGGATGCTTCCAGCGGATCGACATCGAAATGCCCGCACAGGCTCGTCAGCCCGTCGATCCAGCTCTGGATCTGGCGCTTCGGCGTCATACCGGTCGTCGAGAGCGTGTGAATGGTGTCGGACATCAATCCAGCCACTGTTTTGATCCGGAGATTCGACGCGAATCGCGACCAGCGCTTGCTGAAGCCCTCAGCCGTGATTGCGTGACGTTTACCTCGAATTTGAGCGGTCTGTTGGCACGAGCGCCACCATTCCATTGCCACCCTTGAAAGTTAATCCTCCGCCTTAGTTGCAGCGCCGTCAAGGGGAACCTGAGCGTCGAGAGCGCCCTCCAAGCCGCGCGGAAGCCGCTGAATTCGCTACTGCAAAATCAAATTCTTTTCCCCCGTGCGCTGTCGAGCAAACCGGCTTCTCTCTTGGGCAAGTTTCCCGTTGACGAAGTCGTTAGGGATTGCGGCAGGAACAATAAGAACGGGCCGCTCCTGCACGTGGACCCGTGGCTCTCATCAGGAGGAGGAAACAGCACAGCATCGTTTCTGGTCCCAATCGTGACCGCCCTGCACGAGCAGACGCCGGACGAGAAGCCCGGTGAATCGATATTGCTTCGGAAACAATAAACGAGACCAACGGAGGAATGACTATGCGCAAGGTGCTACTGGCGACCTTTCTTGGCTCAGCGGCGGCTCTCGCCGTCGGGAGCGCGTCCGCCAATGACGAGCTGATCAAGATGTCGCAGAACCCGAAAGACTGGGTGATGCCGGCCGGCGATTACGCCAATACCCGCTATTCCAAGCTCAACCAGATCAATGCCCAGAACGTAGGCAAGCTCCAGGTGGCTTGGACGTTCTCGACCGGCGTGCTGCGCGGCCACGAAGGCGGCCCGCTGATCATCGGCAACATGATGTACGTCCACACTCCGTTCCCGAACAAGGTCTACGCCATTGACCTTTCGCAGGAGAACAAGATCGTCTGGAAGTACGAGCCGAAGCAGGATCCGAACGTCATCCCCGTGATGTGCTGCGACACCGTTAACCGCGGCCTGGCCTACGGCGACGGCAAGATCTTCCTGCATCAGGCCGACACCACCCTCGTCGCGCTCGATGTCAAGACGGGTCAGGTGGCGTGGACCGCCAAGAACGGCGATCCCGGCAAGGGCGAGACCGGCACATCGGCACCGTTGGTCGTGAAAGACAAGGTGCTGGTCGGCATCTCCGGCGGCGAATTCGGCGTTCAGGCCCACATGACCGCCTACGACATCAAGACCGGCAAGCTGGCATGGCGTGGATATTCGGAAGGACCGGACGACCAGCTTCTGGTCGATGCCGAGAAGACCACCGCGCTCGGCAAGCCGATCGGCAAGGACTCGAGCCTCAAGACCTGGCAAGGCGATCAGTGGAAGATCGGCGGCGGCGCCACCTGGGGCTGGATCTCCTACGATCCCGAGCTGAACCTGATCTATTACGGTTCGGGCAATCCCTCGACCTGGAATCCGAAGCAGCGTCCCGGCGACAACAAATGGTCGATGACGATTTGGGCGCGCAATCCGGACACCGGCCTCGCCAAGTGGGTCTACCAGATGACGCCTCATGACGAATGGGACTATGACGGCGTCAACGAAATGATCCTCTCGGATCAGTCGATCAACGGCCAGCCGCGCAAGCTGCTGACGCATTTCGACCGCAACGGCCTCGCCTACACCATGGACCGCGCCACCGGCGAACTGCTGGTCGCCGAGAAGTACGATCCGAAGGTGAACTGGACCTCCGGCGTCGACATGGACAAGAACTCCCCGACCTACGGCCGTCCGAAGGTGGTCACCCAGTATTCGACGGAAGCGGGCGGAGAGGACAAGAACACGAAGGGCATCTGCCCGGCCGCGCTCGGCACCAAGGACGAGCAGCCGGCAGCCTACTCGCCCGACACGCAGCTGTTCTACGTTCCGACCAACCACGTCTGCATGGACTACGAGCCGTTCAAGGTGAGCTACACCGCGGGCCAGCCCTATGTGGGCGCGACCCTCTCGATGTATCCGCCTCCGGGTGAAACCCACATGGGCAACTTCATCGCCTGGGACAATAAGACCGGCAAGATCGTGTGGTCGAACAAGGAGCAGTTCTCGGTCTGGTCGGGTGCGCTCGCAACCGCCGGCGGCGTGGTGTTCTACGGCACGCTCGAAGGCTACCTGAAGGCGGTCGACGCCAAGACCGGCAAGGAGCTCTACAAGTTCAAGACTCCCTCCGGCATCATCGGCAACGTCACCACCTATGAGAACGGCGGCAAGCAGTACGTCGCAGTGCTCTCTGGCGTGGGCGGCTGGGCCGGCATCGGCCTGGCAGCAGGTCTGACCGATCCGACCGCAGGTCTCGGCGCAGTCGGCGGTTACGCGGCCCTCAGCAATTACACGGCACTCGGCGGCACCCTGACCGTGTTCTCGCTGCCGAACTAGGCCCATCAGCATCGCTCCGGCGCGTGGATCAGCTCCACGCGCCGGCTCGTCCCCCCCGGGCTTCTTCGAGGATAAATCTCTTGCGTAAAATCTGCTCTGTCATTGCTGCGATGATCTTGGTTGCGTCCGGAGGAATTGCGGTCGCGGATGGTCCGGTCGATCCGGCCGCCGTGAAGAAGGAAGACGACGGAAAGTGGCTCGATAAAGAGGGAACACCGACCTACAAGATTTCGGCCGACGGCACCGTGGACTGGTTCACCTATTCCGGATACCGCCGCTATCATTCCGACTGCCATGTCTGCCATGGGCCTGACGGCATGGGCTCCACCTATGCGCCGGCGCTCAAGGATTCCGTCAAGACGATGAGTTACGGCGACTTCCTCGGGGTGGTCGCCTCCGGTCGCAAGAACATCTCGACCGCACAGGAGAACGTCATGCCGGCCTTCGGCGACAACCCGAACGTCGCCTGCTACATGGACGACCTCTACGTCTATCTCCGCGCCCGCTCCACCGAAGCATGGGGCCGGCAGCGTCCCGCCAAGAAGGAGGAGAAGACAGAGGCCTACACCAAGGCGGAAGACGCCTGCATGGGCAAGAAGTGAACGCTACGAGGACTGCCAAGACGACTTACTGGCGTCTTATGAGAATTTGAGGAGCTACCGATGAAGACACGTGCCGCCGTCGCTTTCGAAGCCAAAAAGCCGCTCGAGATCGTCGAGGTCGACCTGGAAGGCCCGAAGACCGGCGAAGTCCTGGTCGAGATCAAGGCGACGGGCATCTGCCATACCGACGCCTATACGCTCGACGGCTTCGACAGCGAGGGAATCTTCCCGTCGATCCTGGGGCATGAAGGCGCGGGCATCATCCGCGAGATCGGCCCCGGCGTGACCTCGGTGAAGCCGGGCGACCACGTCATTCCGCTCTACACGCCGGAATGCCGGCAGTGCAAAAGCTGCCTCAGCCAGAAGACCAATCTCTGCACCGCGATTCGCGCGACGCAAGGCAAGGGCGTGATGCCCGACGGCACCAGCCGCTTTTCCTACAAGGGCAAGCCGGTCTACCACTACATGGGTTGCTCGACCTTCTCGAACTTCACCGTGCTGCCGGAGATCGCGGTCGCCAAGATCCGCGAGGACGCCCCCTTCGACAAGAGCTGCTACATCGGCTGCGGCGTCACTACCGGCGTCGGCGCCGTCGTCAACACCGCGAAGGTCACGCCGGGCTCCAACGTGGTCGTGTTCGGCCTCGGCGGCATCGGCCTCAACGTGATCCAGGGCGCCAAGATGGCCGGCGCCGACAAGATCATCGGCGTCGACATCAACGACGCCAAGGAGGATTGGGGCCGCAGGTTCGGCATGACCGAATTCGTCAACCCCAAGAAGGTCACCGGCGACATTGTCCAGCATCTCGTCGGCCTCACCGACGGCGGCGCCGACTACACTTTCGATTGCACCGGCAACACCACGGTGATGCGCCAGGCGCTGGAAGCCTGCCATCGCGGCTGGGGCACATCGATCATCATCGGCGTTGCCGAGTCCGGCAAGGAGATCGCCACCCGCCCGTTCCAGCTCGTCACCGGACGCAACTGGCGCGGCACGGCGTTCGGCGGCGCGCGCGGCCGCACCGACGTGCCGAAGATCGTCGACTGGTACATGAACGGAAAGATCCAGATCGATCCGATGATCACCCACGTGCTCAAGCTCGAGGAGATCAACAAGGGCTTTGACCTCATGCACGAGGGCAAATCCATCCGTTCAGTCGTCGTGTACTAGCCCGAAACCGTCACCCCAAGGAGGATCGACCATGACTGTTGCACTCCACCCCTCGATCGACAACGGCCTCAAACAGGGCAGCGGCAGCTTTGCCGGCGGCACGCTCGTCTGCAAATGCAAGGACCAGCCGGTCAAGGTCGGCATCAAGGGCGACGTCGCCCACAATCATGCCTGCGGCTGCACCAAGTGCTGGAAGCCGCAAGGCGCGACGTTCTCCGTCGTCGCCGTGGTGCCGCGCCAGAACGTCACCGTGCTCGAGAACGGCGACAAGCTCCAGATCGTCGACCCCTCCGCAGTGATCCAGCGCCACGCGTGCAAGGCCTGCGGCACCCACATGTACGGCCGCATCGAGAACAAGGGCCACCCGTTCTACGGTCTCGATTTCATCCATCCCGAGCTGTTCCAGGAGCAGGGCTCGCAGGCGCCGCAATTCGCCGCCTTCGTCTCCTCCGTGATCGAATCGGGCGTGAAGCCGGAGCAGATGGCGGGCATTCGTGCGCGGTTGAAGGAAATCGGGCTCGAGCCCTATGATTGCCTGTCACCGGCGCTGATGGACGCGATCGCGACCCACGTCGCCAAAGCCAAAGCCGCCTGAGCAGGGCCGCTAGAGCATGATCCGGAAAAGTGCGCAGCGGTTTTCCGAAAAGATCATGTTTAAGCAACAACCTAAAGCGCGATGACCATTCATCCTAATCGTATCGCGCTTTAGACGTTCGCCGAACCCCGTCCGCTCGATGGCCCCGATCAGGGCCAGCGAAATCGGACGGGTTTCGCGCCCCGGGACGATCGCGGCGATGCCGCCGCCTCTGCAACTCACGGGTCTACGAGGGTGATGAGTTCCCTCAGTCCTGGTCTCTGAATGACTGCGCAGCGCCGCCGACCTCCGTCTTGAAGTCCCGGCGCTTGCGTTTCTCCCTCCCTCGACTGAGGCATCCTGCTTCGTCCGTGCGGTCTTGCTCGCGGACGAAGCCTTTTTCGTCGCGGTCCCCGTTTGCGAACGCGACGTGCACGCGTCGCGCTGATGCGCCCTGCTTTTGACAAATCATCGATGCAATCTTTTCCCGGTGAGAACACCCAGCTGTGAATGCCGGGCGGGCGCGATCTTTGCTACGATCACGCCGTCACGATGCCGCGCGAAATACAATCAATTAAGAACAAACGGGAGGTATCGAACACATCCGGACATCGAGATTCGTATTCCTGCCCCTGCCGGGATCTGCCCGTGCGGGATCGTGGGCCGGGATGCGATGCAACTGGCATTGCGCCGACCGGCGTCGGCGAGTTTTGAATTTTGGCATGCTTACGAAGAGCGAGGGATGGCCATGATCAAGGTGAAGATCAACGGACAGGAACAGAGCTGGGACGGCGACCCGGATCTTCCGCTACTCTGGTTCCTGCGTGACGAGGTTGGGCTGACCGGCACCAAGTTCGGTTGCGGGCAGGCTTTGTGCGGCTCCTGCACCGTCATCGTCGACAAGGAAGCGGTGCGCGCCTGCATCACGTCGGTCAACGACGTTGCCGGACGCGAGGTCACGACGATCGAGGGGCTGCATCCGAACGGCGATCATCCGGTGCAAAAGGCCTGGCGCCAGGTCAACGTGCCGCAATGCGGCTTCTGCCAGACCGGGCAGATCATGCAGGCCGCCGCGCTCCTGATGGACAATCCGAAGCCCTCGCATGACCAGATCCGCGAGGCGATGTCCGGCAACATCTGCCGCTGCGGCTGCTACCAGCGCATCGAGAACGCGGTCCATCTCGCATCGACGGGAGTGTGACATGAATTTCATCGACAATCCCGGCAAGCTCCGTGGCTTCGAAAAGAACATCAAGGTCGAGAAGGTCTCGCGCCGCAGCATCCTGAAGGGGCTCGGCATCACCGGCGGCTTCGTGCTCGCCGCCCCCGTGATGTCGCGCCAGGCGCTTGCCTATGAGACCGGTGCCGGCAAGATGCCGCACGGCGTCGTGGTCGATCCGCGAATCTTCGTCTCAGTCGCCTCGGACGGCATCGTCACCATCGTCGGGCACCGATCGGAAATGGGCACCGGCGTACGCACCAGCCTGCCGCTGATCGTGGCCGAGGAGATGGAAGCCGACTGGTCCAGGGTCAAGGTGCAGCAGGCCCATGGCGACGAGGTGAAGTTCGGCAACCAGGATACCGACGGCTCACGCAGCACGCGGCACTATCTGATCCCGATGCGCCAGATCGGCGCCTCGGCCCGCACCATGCTGGAGCAGGCCGCGGCCAAGCGCTGGGGCGTGCCGGCGACCGAGGTCAAGGCGGTCAATCACGAGGTCGTGCACAGCGCGAGCGGCCGCAAGCTCGGCTTCGGCGAGCTCGCAGCCGACGCCGCCAAGCAATCGGTGCCTGCAATCGAAGGCCTCAAGCTGAAGGATCCCAAGGACTTCCGCTATCTCGGCAAGGGCCAGATCGGCATCGTCGATCTCCACGACATCACCACCGGCAAGGCGCGTTACGGCGCCGACGTGCGGCTGCCGGGCATGAAATATGCCGTGATCGCGCGCCCGCCGGTGACCGGCGGCAAGCTGGTCTCGTTCGATCCGGAGGCGGCGCTGAAGGTCCCCGGCGTCGAGAAGGTGATGAAGGTTCAAGGCTGGCCGTGGCCGTCGAAATTCCAGCCGCTCGGGGGCGTCGCCGTGATCGCGCGCAACACCGGCGCGGCGATCAAGGGCCGCGACGCATTGAAGCTGACCTGGGACGACGGCGCCAACGCCAAGTACGACTCGGTCGCTTATCGCAAGGAGCTCGAGGAGGCCTCGCGCAAGCCGGGCCTCGTCGTGCGCAAGGAGGGCGATGCGGAGGCGGCCTTGAAGGGCGCGGACAAGATCATCGTCGGCGAGTACTACCTCCCGCATCTGGCCCATGTCGCCATGGAGCCGCCGGTCGCGGTCGCCGACGTCAAGGGCGACAAGGCCGAGATCTGGGCGCCGGTGCAGAGCCCGGGCGGCACCCGCGAGGACGTCGCCAAGACGCTCGGCATTCCCGAAGGCAATGTCACCGTCAACGTGACCCTGCTCGGCGGCGGGTTCGGCCGCAAGTCGAAATGCGACTTTGCGCTCGAAGCCGCCTTGCTGTCGAAGGAACTCGGCGCCCCGGTGAAGGTGCAGTGGACGCGGGAGGACGACATTCACAACGGCTTCCTGCACACCGTCTCGGTCGAGCGGATCGAGGCCGGCCTCGACAAGAACGGCAAGGTGATCGCCTGGCGCCACCGCAGCGTGGCTCCCAGCATCGCCTCGACCTTTGCCGCCGGTGCCGTGCATCAGGCGCCGTTTGAAATCGGCATGGGCCTCGTCGACATGCCGTTCGAGATCGCCAACATCTCCTGCGAGAATCCGGAAGCCGCCGCGCATACCCGCATCGGCTGGTTCCGCTCGGTCTCGAACATCCCGCGGGCCTTCGCGGTGCAATCCATGGTCGGCGAGATCGCGCAGGCGACCGGCCGCGACCAGAAAGACATGCTGCTCGAGCTGATCGGCTCGCCTCGTATCGTCAAGCCGAACGTGAAGGACCTCTGGAACTACGGCGAGCCCCAGGACAGCTACCCGATCGACACCGCGCGCCTGCGCAAGGTGGTCGAGCTGGTCGCCGAGAAGGGCGGATGGGGCCGTCAGGTGCCGAAGGGCCACGGTCTCGGCATTGCCGTGCACCGCAGCTTCGTCAGCTACATCGCGACCATCGTCGAGGTCGCCGTCGACGACAAGGGCAAGCTGACGGTGCCAAGGGTCGACACCGCGATCGATTGCGGCACCTATGTCAACCCCGAACGCATCGCCTCGCAGATCGAGGGCGCTGCGATCATGGGGCTGAGCCTCGCCAAATACGGCGAGATCAGCTTCAAGGACGGCAAAGTACAACAGAAGAATTTTGACGACTTCCAGGTCATCAGGATGGAC
Source organism: Bradyrhizobium sp. CFUWI (assembly GCF_056429085.1). NCBI lineage: Bacteria > Pseudomonadati > Pseudomonadota > Alphaproteobacteria > Hyphomicrobiales > Nitrobacteraceae > Bradyrhizobium > Bradyrhizobium sp. CFUWI. Next base: position 267,310 of record NZ_JBWJZE010000007.1, on the reverse strand, counting down.
GAGTCCCCTGCAGTGACCAACGTCTACATCGTGCCGCCCGGACCCGACACGCCGCCGAGCGGCGTCGGCGAGCCTGGTGTCCCGCCCTTCGCGCCGGCACTGATCAACGCGATCTTCGCTGCGACGGGAAAACGTATCCGGAGCTTGCCGATCGGCAAGCAGCTGGAGGCGTAAGTCGGAACAGAAGCGGCCTCGCGCCGTTTCCATCGATCTGACAGGAGCTGATCGATGACCAATCTCTCAAAGGCGCTCGCAGTGTCGCTGTCGAGCGCCTTTCTTTTGACGGCCGCAGGCGCATTTGCCCAGAGCAATACCGCCCCGCCGACCACGGCCACGCGTCCCGGCACGCCGGACCAGAACTCGCTGCCCAACGCCAACGCCCCGCCCGCCTCGACCACCCAGACCACCGGACAGCATAATCCCGATCCGAAGGTTCGCGAGATGAACCAGAAGGAGAAGGACAAGGTGGATCGCCAGGGGAAGTAGACTTTTGCGACCTCATGCCGTCATGGCCGGGTTTATCCCGGCCATCCACGGCCTTTGCCGCGGCACGACGAACGTAGATGCCCGGGCCTTCGCCGCGCCGAAGCGGCTACGGCCGCGCAGGCGGGACAAGGGGCATGACGTCGAGTATGCGGCCCGCGGGCAATCCCAGCGCACAAACAAGAATGCGGCGGACGTTGCCGTCCGCCGCATTCCCGCCCCCTTGCTGCTCCGCTGTCTTCGATCCGCCCGCGGAGCTATTTCTTCAGCGCGAACACCCAGACGACGCCGCCTTGGGGCACATTGGCTTCGATGCCGATGTTGTTGGTCACCAGCGCATCCTGGATGCGCTGCGCGTCCACGCCCCAGCCCGACTGGATCGCGATGTACTGGGTGCCGTCGATCTCGTAGGACACCGGCATGCCGACGATGCCGGAGTTGGTCTTCTGCTCCCAGAGGAGTTCGCCGGTCTTGGCGTGGAAGGCGCGGAAGTTGCGGTCGTTGGTGCCGCCGACGAAGACGAGATCGCCCGCCGTCGCCGTGACCGATCCGAACAGTTGCGACTTGGGGAAGTTGTGCTGCCACACCTTCTTGCCCGTGGCGGGATCCCAGGCCTGGAGCTCGCCGAAATGATCCGCACCCGGTCTCGTCTTGAGGCCGATGTCTTCCGGCTTGGTGCCGAGCCAGAGCTCGCCCGGCTTGAGCGGGACCTTCTCGCCGGTGAATCCGCCGCAGAAATTCTCGTTGGCAGGCACATAGACGAGGCCGGTCCTCTGGCTATAGGCGGCCGACGGCCAGTCCTTGCCGCCCCACAGCGACGGACAGAACTCGACGCGCTTGCCGATCACCGGCTTGTGCGCGGGATCCACGATCGGCTTGCCGGTCTCGTCGATGCCCTTCCAGACGTCCGTATGGACGAACGGCCAACCGGCGACATAGTTGATCTTGGTCGGCGTCCGCTCGAGCACCCAGAAGATGGCGTTGCGTCCCGGGTGGACCAGGCTCTTGATGGTGCGACCGTTGCGTTGCAGATCGATCAGCATCGGCGCCTCGACCTCGTCCCAATCCCAGGAATCGTTCTGGTGGTACTGGTGATAGGCCTTGATCTTGCCGGTGTTGGGATCGAGCGCGAGCACCGATGCAGTGTAGAGATTGTCGCCGGGATGGCTGTCGCCGGGCCAGGGCGCGGCGTTGCCGACGCCCCAATAGATCGTCCGGGTCTCCTTGTCGTAATTGCCGGTCATCCAGGCCGAGCCACCGCCGTTCTTCCAGTCGTCGCCCTGCCAGGTGTCGTGACCGGGCTCGCCTTCGCCGGGGATGGTGTAGGTCCGCCACAGTTCCTTGCCGTCCTTGGCATCGTAGGCAACGATATAGCCGCGCACGCCGAACTCGCCACCGGACCCGCCGACGATGACCTTGCCGTCGACGATCAACGGCATCAGCGTCAAGTACTGGCCCTTCCTGTAGTCCTGGACCTTGGTATCCCACACCACCTTGCCGGTCTTGGCGTCGAGCGCGACCACGTGATCGTCCGTGGTGGCGAGGTAGAGCTTGTCCTCCCACAAGCCGACGCCCCGGTTGGTCGGATGCAGCTGGAACAGGTCGTCGGGGAGCTGCCGTTTGTAGCGCCAGTATTCGTCGCCGGTCTTCGCATTCAGCGCGATCACCTGCCCCATCGGGGTCGTCACGAACATCGCGCCATTGTTGACGATTGGCGGCGCCTGGTGGCCTTCGACCACGCCGGTGGCAAAGGTCCAGACCGGCGTGAGGTTCTTCACGTTCGAAGTGTTGATCTGGTCGAGCGGGCTGTAGCCGTGCCCGTCATAGGTGCGCCGGTAGAGCATCCAGTTGTTGGGCTCCGGATTCTCCAATCGTTGTGCGGTAACCGGAGAATAATTCTCGATCGGGCCGGACACGGCGGCAGTGGATGCAAGACACGTGAAGGCGACGAAGCCGGACAGTAACCATTGCTTCCTGGTCATGGAAGTTTTCATGGACGTTCCCCTTTTTCATCCGTTCTGAATTCTTGTTGTGAATTCTTGTTGTTCGTCCCTCGTCCGCCGTTGGCGGATGCGGCCTTTCGTGACGCGGGCTCCGCCCGCAACCCTCCATCATCCTGGCTGCGCGCCACCTACCTTTCCCGTGAAATTGCCGGCGACGCTGAGCGAACCGTCAGCCAGCACCAGCGGCAGCGCGGCGAGCCGTCGCGGCGCCGGTCCGAACACGACCTGCGCGCCGGCGCGCGGATCGAATTCGGAGTTGTGGCACATGCACTTGAACACCTCCTTGTCGCCAACATCGCTCTTCACCCAGGCGGTGACGGGACAGCCGGCATGCGAGCAGATCGCCGAATAAGCGAGGATGCCATCGACGGCGCGCGCGCGGGTCTTCTCGTCGAGCTCGGCCGGATCGAGCCGGATGATCAGGATCTCGTTGAGCCGCGAGCCGCTGCGCACCACCGATGTGTTGGGATCCTTCGGCCAGGCGTGCAGCGGCGGTCCGCCGGCCGGCAGGTCGGCCGCGGTGATCGGCTTTCCCTCCTTGTCGCCTTCGGAGAAGACGAGCACATCGCCTTTCTGGGGCCGTTCGTCGGCCCCCGGCGGATCCTCATTCGCACCCGCATGCGCGGAGCAACCGAGACAGGCGGTGGTGACGAGCGCACCAAGCAGGACCGTGCGCCGCGTCTGCTCGGCATAGACTTCGGCGTCGGGTTCCGAGGAGCTTTCGGACGATGAGGAATTGGTGGTGAACGATGCGCGGGACATGTTCACAAACAGGCGCTGGAACTCTGCCGAAAACAAGGCGAAGAATTGGCGCCGCAGTGCATCAATATGACTTTGCTCGCGTTGATTGAGCAAGACTGAATGCATTCAAACGCGTTTTCGCGATTTCAGCGTCGCGCCGCGCGATCGGCATGATGATTTTGCAGATCAGACTGATGATGTCGGAATTGGTGCAGCGCGCTATCCGTCGCGCTGCGCAAACGCGGCGCGACGCATCCGCATGTGTTGCAGGCAGCCGGTGGTCGTCAGGGCCTGAGCACGTGGCGCGGCGCGGCAATCGAACCGGCAACGGTTGCCGACGCCATTTCGAAACTGTCGGCGATGCGACGCGCCTTGTCGATGAACAGGCTGGCTGCCGGCGGCGGGCAGACCTCGCGCGCGGTCTGCTCGAACAGATCGAGCCAGCGGTCGAAATGGTCGCCAGCCAGGCTGAGCGGCAAATGCGCCCGCATCGGCGAGCCGTGATAGCGGCCGCTCATCAGCACGACCGAGGACCAGAAATCCCTGAGCTTGGCGAGATGCTCGTCCCAGTTCTGCACCACCCCAAACACCGGACCCAGCTTTGCATCTTCGCGCACCCGTCCGTAGAAGCGGGTGACGAGCTCCCCGATCATCTCTTCGGTGATTCCGGTGCGCTCGATCGCATCCTGCGTCAACAGGCTCCGCCGTGCGGCCGCCGCCTCGCGCTCGGCCTTCAGTCGATCCGACATATCCTCTGTGTCCGTTCCGTTGTTCCCGCGGGGCCGTCCGACATTGTCGGGCCAGTTGCGCGCGGCGTCTTTGTCGCAGCGCAAAGTGCGGGATCCGGCGGCGAGCGCGAAAGGCCCGCCGCCGGCCGCCCTGATCAGGCGCTGTAGGTGTAAAAGCCCTGCCCTGTCTTGCGGCCGAGATGGCCGGCGTCGACCATTTCCTTGAGCAACGGCGCTGGCCGATATTTAGGATCGTTGAAGCCCTTGTAAAAGACCTCCATCACCGAAAGCATGGTGTCGAGCCCGACCAGATCGGCCAGAGCCAGCGGCCCGATCGGATGGTTGCAGCCGAGCTTCATGCCGGCGTCGATCTCTTCCGCGGTCGCGATGCCTTCCTGGAGCGCGAAGATCGCTTCGTTGATCATCGGGCACAGGATGCGATTGACGGCGAAACCCGGGCTGTTCTTGGCGGTGATCGCCACCTTGCCGACGCGCTTGGCGAAATCGAGCGCCTTGGCATGGGTCTCATCAGAGGTCTGCAGGCCGCGGATCAGTTCCAGCAATGCCATCACCGGAACCGGATTGAAGAAGTGCATGCCGATGAAGCGATCGGGACGGTCGGTCGCGGCTGCGAGCTTGGTGATCGAGATCGACGAGGTGTTGGTCGCGACCAGCGTGCGCGGCGACAAGGCGGCGCAGAGGTCCTTCAGGATCTTGACCTTGAGCTCCTCGTTCTCGGTCGCGGCCTCGATGACCAGGTCGCAATCCGACAGCTTCGCCCGGTCCGTGGTGCCGGTGATGCGCTTGAGCGTGGCGTCGCGATCGGCCGCCGACATCTTCTCCTTCTTGACCAGGCGCTCGAGGCTGCCGCCGACGGTTGAAAGCCCGCGGTTCACGGCCGCATCGGAAATGTCGACCATCACGACCGAGAGCCCGGCCGCCGCGCAGATCTGCGCGATGCCATTGCCCATGGTCCCTGCCCCGATGATGCCAACGGTCTGGATCATTGCCTCATATCCTTCTCATCCTGCAGCCGATGCCAGTATGGCCACGGCGCCATTGTTTCCGCATCAGGTCTAGCACCGCCGCAAGACGGCTGCGACCCGATCCTGCCCCTCCCTTAAAGCATTCATGGACGGAATAAAGCGCCTGAGGGGCTTCAAACACCGGCCTCGGGCGCCCGGAGGCCGGTTTGCGGCCTCCATGCCCTCCCGCGGCAGCCCCGGTCCGGGTCTTGATTATGGCAGCCGCAACGGCGAGAACGCACGTAGCGGGAGCCCCGCGGAACGGAGTTGCCTGAGGCCGGATGAACGACTTTGCACGATCTATCGGCTCCGCCCTCACCCTGATCGCCGAGGCTGACGCCGAGTTGCTCGGCATCGTCGCATTGTCGGTGCGGGTCAGCCTGACCGCCAGCATCGTCGCGCTCCTGATCGGCGCACCGTTGGGAGCCCTGCTTGCGATCACCCGTTTCCGCGGGCGGCAGGTGATCATCGTGCTGACCAATGCGCTGCTCGGCCTTCCGCCGGTCGTGGTCGGGCTCGCGCTCTATCTCCTGCTGTCGCGGTCCGGCCCGCTCGGGGCGGCTGGCTTGCTGTTCACACCGGCCGCGATGGTGATTGCGCAGACGCTGCTGGCCGCTCCGATCGTGGTCGCCCTGGTGCACCGGCCCGCGAGCCTGCTGTGGGCGGAGTATGGCGACCTGGCGCGGATCGATGGATTGTCGGCCCTGCGCAGCATGGCGCTCCTGTTCGCGCTCGGCCGGACCTCGTTGCTGACGGCCTTTCTCGCGGCGTTCGGGCGCGCCATCGCCGAGGTCGGTGCCATCATCATCGTCGGCGGCAACATCCGCGGCTTCACGCGCACGATGACGACCGCGATCGCGCTGGAGACCAGCAAGGGCGACCTGCCACTGGCGCTCGGACTCGGACTGATCCTGCTCGCGCTGAGCGTGGCGGTGTCGACCGTCGCATTCCTGCTAGTGGGACGCGTTGGGGAAAAATAGCGGCTCGCCGCCGACCTTGTAGCCGGCGATCGCTTCCTGCCCCTTCGACGAGACGAGCCAGTCGATGAAGGCCTGTCCATCCTTCGCCTTCACGTTCGGGTGCTTCTCGGGATTCACCAGCATGACGCCGTACTGGTTGAAGAGCCGCTTGTCGCCCTCGGTCAGGATGGCGAGCTCGCCGCGGTTCTTGAACGAAAGCCAGGTGCCGCGGTCCGACAGCAGATAGGCATTCGAGGACGAGGCCATGTTCAGTGCCGGGCCCATGCCCTGGCCGATCTCCCGGTACCAGCTGTCCTTGCCGGCACCGAGGTCGACGCCTGCCTCTTTCCACAGCCTCAGCTCGGCCGCATGCGTGCCGGATTTGTCGCCGCGCGAGATGAACGGCGCCTTCGCGGTCGCGATCTTGCGCAGCGCCTCGACCACATCCTTGCTGCCTGATATCCGCGCCGGATCGCTTCTGGGCCCGACCACGATGAAGTCGTTGTACATGACGTCGAAGCGCTTCACGCCCTGCCCTTCCGACATGAACTTGTCTTCGGCGGGCCTGTCATGGACGAACACGACGTCGGCATCGCCACGCCGGCCGATATCCAGCGCCTGGCCGGTGCCGACGGCGACGACCTTCACCCTGATGCCTTCGGCCTTCTCGAACAGCGGCAGCAGATGGCCGAACAGGCCTGATTGTTCCGTCGAGGTGGTCGAAGCGACCGTGATGGTGCGATCCTGCGCGAACGCGATCGTGGACCAGAGCAAAACCGCTCCAAGGGTGGCAATCTTCCTCATGCGTCGTTTCCGATATGCGATGACGGTCCCTCAATAGCCGCTTGGGACGTTGACGGGAACCCCCAACGTTCAACCCCTCAAGGTTGAAGCGATGGCCACAATTCGGCAGGAACGTCGCGGGCGCAGGCGGATTGTCTGGGAATGTGAAGTCAAGGAGAATGCAATGAAGAAGCTCATCTTGGCATCGGCATGCATCATGGCGCTGGCGACCGGCAGCGCCCTCGCCCAGACACAACCCGCCCCGGGCGCCTCCGGCCAAGCCGACGTCGGCCCCTCGTCGCGCGGCCCCGCCACCAAGGGCATGACGACCGGACGTTCGTCGAACATGCAGAACGAAGCCAGCGACGGCAAGGGTGCGCAGCAACCATCGGCCGGCGGCGCCAACACCAACAACATGGGCAGCCAGGCCGGCGGCAGCGCGGGCACCGGCAAATAGTCGAAAAATCCCGCTTCGCTCTCCTTCGCTTTCGAAGGAGCGTGCTCAACTCGGCGCGGCTCTATTGTGGTCGCGTCACGTTGGCGGCGGCCCGATCACGCTCGGGCTTCACGGCGCTCACGGTCTCTCGGTGATGGCCGACACTTCATCGGGTCGCCCACCCGCACCCGATGAACGTGTCTGATGTTCTGCAATTGATCTCACCTAGATTGACAGAGGTGTGACGGCCGGGGCAGTTTTTCATATTGCTGGCGAATCAGCGATTGCCTCACGCCGAGTATCTCTTGGACAACGCCTAGTGCTTTCGAGACTGATATCGTTGCTGCGCCGTATCCCTGCGGTGAAATGGGCGTTCACCCGGCTTCGGCCCGTGCAGCACGGCGGCAGCATTGACGCCACACCGGCCGCAGCAGGCGTCTCGCCCGTCATCGTCCAAAACGTCACGGCCCAAGCCGTCGCGGCCCAAGACGTCGCGGCTCAAGAGGTCGCGGAAGCCGCTTCGACTCAAGGCGCCGAAATCAGCACGGCTTCGGGGCTCGGCGAGGCCGAGAGCGAGGCCGCGGCTCCCTCCGCCCAGGATGATGCCGCGATCTCCGTCATCGCGGAGAGCCCGCCGGCAGCGCCAACCGAGGCCGGCGCCGGCGACGATTCCTCCCGCGAGACGCCGTCCGATATCGGGCCGGTCGTCGAAGAGGAGGCTTCGGCCGCCGCGATCGAAACCGCAACGGAAGATGCTCCCGAGCCAGCCATCAGCAACGATCCACTCCCGGTCGCGGCCGAGGCCGTCGTCACGGCGGAGACGCCGTCGCCCGTCGACGCCGAGCGTGATCCGCTTGGTGCCCCTGCCCTTGTTGTAGATGACGCTCGCGCCTCTGATGTCATCGTGAACGTTGAGCCGGCGGTAGACGCGCCGTGCGTCACGTCTGCCGATGCCGAAGTTCTGGCACAGCCTGCCTCCGAGACTGATTTCGACAGCGGTCCCTCGCCGGACGATGCGGGGGCCATCGAGCCGGCAGTTGCGGATGGCGTTGCGCCCGTCGCGGCGGTGGTCGCAGAGCATGGCCCCGCCGATACGGCCAGCGTCGCCACCGAGATCGCTCCGGCGCTCGTCTTGCCTGCTCCGGAAAGGCGGAGCGCGCCGAAAGTTCGCGCGAGAGCCGCCGAACCTGCCGATCGCACCGCGCTGATCCGGCAGCGCTGGGCGGAAAGCGGGATCAGGATGTGGAATCCGCGGCTTCACGGCACCGGCGAAGCCACGCTGAACATCCAGGGAAGCGTCGGGCTGCTGCCGCCCGCCCCCGGCGAGACGATGCCGCGCTATGACAAGCTGGAATTCAAGATGCTCGGCGGACAGATCGTCTGCGAGGGCGTCATCGTCGAGGCTCCCGCTCAGGCGAGCCAGCGCAGTTTCACGCGGCTCGCCGAGCCTGCGAAACTCGAGCGAGTCCGCGAACCGGCGCGGGAGCGCCAGGCCGCTCTGGCCTGATCCTTCTCCTCCAACGAACGCCGCGACGTGCTAAAGCATGATCCGGAAAAGTGCGCAGCGGTTTTCCGAAAAGATCATGCTTAAACAACAACCTAAAGCGCGATGACGATTCATCCTAATCGCATCGCGCTTTAGGCTGATATTCCGACAGCGGAGATCGCCTGTGCGCGCAAGCTCGTTGCTTCTGGTCGTGATCGCCGCCTTCTGCGTCTTGCAGCCGGCCTTTGCCGCGGGCAAACGATCCCGTCACCCGCCTGCGACCGTTCCCGCCGCCGATCCATCCGCGCCCTACAAGGCCGATCGGCTCTCGTCCTCGCGCGGCGAGGCGATCCTCGACACGCCAGGCCAGACCACCGTGCTGACGCGACAGGTGCTCGACGACATGAATGCGACCAGCCTGAGAGGGCTCGACCGCTGGCGTGACGATCGGGCGCTAAGGCGAAACGCGTCTTGGTGAATCGATACGTAACGAGAGCTCAGATCACTCTCCCCGATGGGGAGTATGCCGTTGCGCCGACACGCATGGTTAGCAGAACGTAGCCGCGGCTTTGCCGGACTTTGCCGCCGATGCGTCTGCTTTTGCGGCCCCTTATCGTTAACGCGGCCTCACCGGCGCCCGCGAACGGAAGAGATATTGTAGCGTCCGGCCTGATCCGGCCCGTCGCTGCGCATCGATCTAACGCGCCCTTTACCCCCGTCATGCAACATCGCCGACGTTTTCAGGGTAGCCGGGGCTCGTATTTTCAATGCCTGTTGCAGATTTGAAGTCTCTTCTCGCCGCCGCAATCCGGCTGTTTCGCGTTCCGGCCGACAATCCGGATCTGATGCGCGCGCAGTTCGGCGCCTTCTCCAAGCAGATCCCGCTGCTCTACTTCATCCTCATAAGCAACACGATCGCGGTGGCCTACACCTATGTCAACGTGGCGCCGGACTGGCTGACGATCATCGTGCCTGGCGTGCTGACCGTGCTCGCAGGCTTGCGGACCTATTGGTGGCTGCGCCAGCGTCACCTGATGCGCAGCGACGCCGACATCCTGCGCAATCTGCGCGCCACCAATTGGCTGACCCTGCCGGTCGGCGCCGGATTCACCGCCTGGTCCTTCGCGCTCTATCCCTACGGCGATCCCTTCGCCAAGAGCCAGGTCGCCTTCTACATGGCGGTCACGGTGATCGGCTGCATCTTTTCGCTGATGCATCTGCGCTCGGCGGCGCTGATCGTGACGCTGATCGTTGACGTGCCTTATGTGCTGTTCTTCTTCGCCACGGGCGAGCCGACGCTGAAGGCGATCGCCGTCAACAACCTCCTGGTTTCCGGCGCGATGGTGACGGTGCTGTTCATCTATTACCGCGATTTCGCCGATCTCGTCGCCAGCCGCAAGTCGCTGCTCGCGCAACAGGCGGCGACGCAGGCGCTCTCGGACGAGAACTTCCGCCTCGCCAATCTCGATTCCCTCACCGAGCTGCCGAACCGCCGCCGCTTCTTCGCCGAGCTGTCGAGCGCCTTTGCCGACGCCGAGCGCAGGCACGTTCGCGTCGCGGTCGGGATCATCGACCTCGACGGCTTCAAGCCGATCAACGACAATTACGGCCACTCGGTCGGCGACCGCGTCCTGATCGAGGCGGGCCGGCGCATCCGCGAGGTCTGCGAGGGCTTTGGCCCGCAGCGCGTGGAATTCGCCCGGCTCGGCGGCGACGAGTTCGGCCTCGTCGTCTGCGGCGACCCCGAGGACGCGGACCTGACGCGGCTCGGCGAACGCATCGGTAGTGAGGTCAAGCTGCCGTACCAGCTCGACACCGCCCATACCGGCTTGTCCTGCTCGATCGGTTTCGCATCGTTCCCGGACTCTGCGACGACGTCGGAGGCGCTCTATGAATGTGCCGACTACGCGCTCTACCACGCCAAGCGCCATATGCGCGGCGGCACCGTGCTCTTCTCCAGCAAGCTCGAGGCCGAGATCCGCAGCCGCGGCGTCATCGAGAACCTGTTGCGCACCTCCGATTTCGGCACCGAGATGGAGCTGGTTTTCCAGCCAATCGTCGATGCCATGAGCGAGCACACCGCGGGTTTCGAGACGCTTGCGCGCTGGCACAGCCCCCGTCTGGGCTGGGTCTCTCCGGCCGACTTCATTCCCGCCGCCGAGCGCATCGGCCTGATCCGTCCTTTGACGCAGGCGCTGCTGGCGCGCGCCCTCGCCGCGGCCAAAACCTGGCCCGACGACCTCCGCCTGTCGTTCAACCTGTCCGCTCACGACATCTGTGCCGCCGAGGGCATATTGCCGCTGATCTCGATCATCGAGAAAAGCGGTCTGTCGCCCCGCCGGATTGACTTCGAGATCACCGAGACTGCCGTCACCTTCGATTTCGTCCGCGCGCAGCAGTCGATCGCCACGCTGAAGGCGATGGGTTGCGGCATTTCGCTGGACGATTTCGGCACCGGCTATTCGTCACTGAGCCACGTGCACCGGTTGCCGCTCGACAAGATCAAGGTCGACCGCAGCTTCGTCGCCGAGATCAACGAGAATCCGGTGAGCCACAAGATTGTCAAATCGCTTGCGGGCCTCTGCGACGACATGGAGATCGCCTGCGTCGTCGAGGGCGTCGAGACCCGCGCCCAGCTCGACAGCCTGCGCCGGCTCGGGTGCGATTTCATCCAGGGCTACTATTTCGCAAAACCCATGCCTGCCGATGGGATCGCCGACTATCTGGCGAATGAACGCCAGCGCCTCGACGGCCGCGGAGCCAGGGTCGTGGCCTGAGGCGCCACTATGTCGAAAGGCTCGGCAGATCGAGGCCTTTGTCGCGGGCGCAGTCGATCGCGATGTCGTAACCGGCATCGGCGTGGCGCATGACCCCGCTGGCGGGATCGTTCCAGAGCACGCGTTCGATGCGCTTCGCAGCCTCGGGCGTGCCGTCGGCGACGATCACCATGCCGGCGTGCTGCGAATAGCCGATGCCGACGCCGCCGCCGTGATGCAGCGAAACCCAGGTCGCACCGCTGGCGCAATTGAGCAGCGCGTTGAGCAGCGGCCAGTCCGACACCGCATCCGAACCGTCCTTCATCGCCTCGGTCTCGCGGTTGGGGCTCGCGACCGAACCGCTGTCGAGATGATCGCGGCCGATCACGATCGGCGCTTTCAACTCGCCGCGCGCCACCATCTCGTTGAAGGCGAGGCCGAGGCGATGACGATCGCCGAGCCCAACCCAGCAGATCCGGGCCGGCAGGCCCTGGAATTTGATGCGCGCCTTGGCCATGTCGAGCCAATTATGCAGATGCCTGTCGCCCGGCATCAGCTCCTTGACCTTGGCATCGGTCTTGAAGATGTCCTCGGGATCGCCCGACAACGCAGCCCAGCGGAATGGCCCGACGCCGCGGCAGAACAGAGGGCGGATATAGGCGGGCACGAAGCCGGGGAAATCGAAGGCGTTCTTCAGCCCCATGTCCTGGGCCATCTGGCGGATGTTGTTGCCGTAGTCGAGCGTCGGAATGCCCTGCGCATGGAAATCCAGCATGGCCTGGACGTGCTCGACCATCGAGGTCTTGGAGGCACGCTCGACCGCCTTGGGATCGGACGCGCGCTTGGCTTCCCATTCGGCGAGCGTCCAGCCCTTCGGCAAGTACCCGTTGATCGGATCATGCGCGCTGGTCTGGTCGGTGACGATGTCAGGCTTGACGCCACGGCGAACCAGCTCCGGGAAAATCTCCGCGGCATTGCCGAGCAGGCCGACCGAGATTGCCTTCTTCGTCTTTGCAGAGTCCGCCATGATCGCGAGCGCTTCATCGAGGGTTGCGGCCTGACGGTCGAGATAACCGGTGCGCAGGCGCATCTCGATGCGGCTCGGCTGACATTCGACTGCGAGCATTGAGGCGCCGGCCATGGTCGCGGCCAGCGGCTGCGCGCCGCCCATGCCGCCCAGGCCGGCGGTGAGAATCCATTTGCCCGCGAGGCTGCCGCCATAATGGCGCCGCCCGACCTCGACGAAGGTCTCGTAGGTGCCCTGCACGATGCCCTGGCTGCCGATATAGATCCACGAGCCCGCGGTCATCTGGCCGTACATCATCAGGCCCTTCCGATCGAGCTCGTTGAAATGGTCGAGCGTCGCCCAGTGCGGCACGATGTTGGAGTTCGCGATCAGCACGCGCGGCGCGTCGGTGTGGGTGCGAAATACGCCGACCGGCTTGCCGGACTGCACCAGCAGCGTCTGGTCGGCTTCGAGCTTGCGCAAGGCCGCAACGATTCGGTCAAAACTCTCCCAGTCGCGCGCGGCGCGGCCGATGCCGCCATAGACGACGAGCTCGCTCGGACGTTCCGCGACGTCAGGATCGAGATTGTTCATCAGCATGCGCAAGGGAGCTTCCGTCAGCCAGCTCCTGGTGCTGATCTCGCTGCCGCGGGGCGCGCGGATGGTGCGGTCGTTGTCCAGTCGGCGGTTCATGCGGACCTCTCATCAAGTCTCGGAAACGGATCGGATGGAAGCGCTGTGAGCGCGGTAGCTGGCAGAGCGTCGGCCTCGACCAGCGCAGCGGCCTTGGCGAGATCGCCGGCCATGTAGCGATCGGCATCCAGTGCGGGCACCTGCTCGCGCAGCGCGGCGATGACCGCAGCCAGCGGCCCGCTGGTCGCATGCGGCGCGCGCAGCGTGATGCCCTGGGCGGCGACCAAGAGTTCGATACCGAGGATGGCGGCGAGATTGTCGGCCATGTCCGACAGCCGCCGCGCGGCGTGCGCCGCCATCGAGACGTGATCTTCCTGGTTGGCGCTGGTCGGCGTCGAATCGATCGAGCAGGCAGCTGCGCGCTGCTTGTTCTCGGCATAGAGTGCGGCGGCCGTCACCTCGGCGATCATGAAGCCGGAATTGATGCCGGGATCGGGAGTGAGGAACGGCGGCAGGCCGAAATTGAGCGTGGGATCGACCAGCGTCGCAATGCGCCGCTCGCTGATGGCGCCGATCTCCGACAGCGCCAGTGCGATGGCATCGGCGGCGAACGCCACCGGCTCGGCGTGAAAATTGCCGCCGGAGACGATCTCGCCAGTCTCGACCAGCACCAGCGGATTGTCGGTGACGGCATTGGCCTCGACGATCAGCGTGCGCGCGGCCTGCGCGATCAGATCGAGCGCGGCGCCTGCGACCTGCGGCTGGCAACGCAGGCAATAGGGATCCTGCACGCGCTCGTCACCTTCGAGATGCGACAGGCGGATGTCGCTGCCCTCGAGCAGCGCAGTCAGCGTCGCGGCGGCCGCGATCTGCCCGGCATGGCCGCGCAGCGCCTGGATTTCAGGACGGAACGGCGCCGTCGACGCCATCGCCGCATCGACCGACAATGCGCCGGTGACGAGCGCGGCGCGCGCCAGGCCGAAGGCGCGCAGGACGCCGGAGATGGCATAGGCGGTCGAGAATTGCGTGCCATTGATCAGCGCGAGGCCCTCCTTGGGGCCCAGCGTCAGCGGCACGAGACCGGCGGATGCCAGCGCTTCGCCGCCCGGTACGACTTGTCCGTCAACGATCGCCTGTCCCTCGCCGATCATCACCGCCGTCATATGCGCGAGCGGGGCGAGATCGCCGGAGGCACCGACCGAGCCCTGCTGCGGCACCAGCGGAGTGACGCCCCGCGCCATCATGGCCTGCAGCTGCTCGATCACCGCGCACCGCACGCCGGAGGCGCCGCGGCCGAGCGAGACGATCTTCAGTGCCATCATCAGGCGAACGATCGGCTCGGATGTGGGCTGGCCGACGCCGCAGCAATGCGACACGATCAGGTTGCGCTGGAGCAGCGCGGTCTGGTCGGGCGGAATGCGCTTCGAGGCGAGCTTGCCGAAGCCGGTATTGATGCCATAGACGGGCGTAGCGGCTTGCGCGGCCTTTGCGACTATCTTCGCAGCCGCCTCCACGCGCGGCCAAAACGACGGATCGAGCACGACAGGAGCGCCCGCAAGCACGCGCGCGAGCTCGTCGAGGCTGACCGTTCCCGGCGTGACGACGATCGCTGCGCCCTGCTCCGTCACTGGCCCCTCCACACCCGGCGATGCAGCGGATTGAAGCCGATTCGGTAGACGAGCTCGGCCGGCCGCTCGACGTCCCAAATCGCGAGATCGCACCATTTGCCCGCTTCCAGCGTGCCGGTCTCATCGAGCACGCCGAGCGCCCGCGCGCCTTCGCGGGTGATTCCGACAAGGCACTCGGCCACATTCATCCGGAACAAGGTCGCGCCCATGTTCATGGTGAGCAGCAGCGAGGTCAGCGGCGAGCTGCCGGGATTGCAATCGGTCGCGAGCGCCATGGGAACGCCATGCCTGCGAAAGGCCTCGACCGGTGGCTTCCGCGTCTCGCGAATGAAGTAGAACGCGCCGGGCAGCAGCACCGCCACTGTACCGGCCTTCGCCATCGCGGCGGCGCCGGCTTCGTCGGTATGCTCCAAATGATCCGCCGACAGCGCCGAGAATTTTGCCGCAAGCGCCGCGCCGCCGAGGTTCGACAGCTGGTCGGCGTGGAGCTTGACCGGCAGCCCAAGCGCTCTCGCGGTCTCGAACACAAGCGCCGTCTGCGCGGCCGAGAACGCGATGCCTTCCATGAAGGCGTCGACAGCATCGGCGAGGCCAGCCTTCGCAACGGCAGGAAGCATCTGTTTGCAGACGAGATCGATGTAGCGATCCTTGTCACCGTCCGCCTCGACCGGCAATGCATGCGCGCCGAGAAAGGAGGTGCGGATCGCGACCCGCCGCTGGCGACCGAGGCTGCGCGCGGCCGCCAGTTGCCGCATCTCCGTCTCGGTGTCGAGGCCATAGCCGGATTTGATCTCGACGGTGGTTGCACCCTCGTCGATCAGCGCGTCGAGCCGCGGCAGCGCGCTCGCGACCAGCGCGGCCTCGCTCGCCTTGCGCGTCGCCGCCACCGTGGAGACGATGCCGCCGCCGGCGCGCGCGATCTCCTCGTAGCTCGCACCTTTCAGGCGCAGCTCGAACTCGTGCGCGCGGTTGCCGCCATAGACGAGATGGGTGTGGCAATCGACGAGGCCGGGCGTGATCCAGCGCCCCTCGCAATCGATCCGCTCGATCGCGTCCGCATCCGCGGGAAAGTCCGTCGCCGCACCGGCATAGTTGATACGGCCGCCGCGCGCGGCGATGACACCAGGCGCGATCTCGCCGAGATCGGGACGGTCGGCCCGCATCGTGGCGAGCCGGGCATTGTGCCAGATCCGGTCGAAGCGCTCTGCCATGCCACTTTCCCCTGGGGTGGGATGCTTGACTTATATGTCTAGACATATAATCGTAAGGCGGTTCTGTCCAGCCGGCGTGTAATCAATCATGACCCGACTGCATTTCGCCTCCGCGCTCCTGCCCTCGGGCTGGGCCAATGACGTGCAGGTGGTGATGACCGCCGGCGCGATCGCGGCGGTGACCGCGGGCGTGCAGCCTGCCGCCGGCGACGAGCGCCACGCCATTGCGCTACCGGGATTGGCGAGCCTGCACAGCCACGCCTTCCAGCGCGGCATGGCGGGCCTTGCCGAGCTGCGCGGCGACAGCACCGATACATTCTGGACCTGGCGCGAGACGATGTACCGCTTCGCCCTCGCAATGACGCCGGACGACGTCGCCGCCGTTGCGACGCTGCTTTATGTCGAGATGCTGGAGCAGGGTTTTACCCGCGTCGGCGAATTCCACTATCTGCACCACGACCGCGACGGTTCTCCCTATGCCGATATCGCCGAGATGGCCGCGCGGATTGCGGAGGCTGCCGAGGCATCGAGCATTGCGCTGACGCTGCTGCCGAGTTTCTATGCGCACGGCTCCTTCGGCGGCACCGCGCCGCATGCCGGCCAGCGCCGCTTCGTCTGCTCGGTCGATCAGTTCGCCGAGCTGATGGCCGCCTGCCGCAAGGCGATCAATGCATTGCCGGGCGCCAATATCGGCATCGCTCCGCACAGCCTGCGCGCGGTCACGCCGGATGAGCTCGCGGCCATCGTTCCGCTCGCGAACGGCGGACCGGTGCACATTCACGCGGCCGAACAGGTGAAGGAAGTCGAGGATTGCCTGGCCTGGTCGGGCCGCCGCCCGGTGCAGTGGCTATTGGAGCACGCGCCCGTTGATCAGCGCTGGTGCCTCATTCATGCGACTCATATGACGGACGCTGAGGTCAGCGCATTTGCCAGGACGGGCGCAGTCGCCGGGCTCTGCCCCATCACCGAAGCGAGCCTTGGCGACGGCATCTTTCCGGCCCGCGAATTCCTCGACGCCGGCGGCGCGTTCGGTATCGGCACCGATTCCAACGTGCTGGTCGGCGTCGCCGACGAATTGCGCCAGCTCGAATACGGCCAGCGGCTCAAGCACCGCGAGCGCAACATGCTCTCCGCCGGTGCCGGCCGCTCGACCGGACGCGCATTGTTCGACCATGCGCTCGCGGGCGGCGCACAGGCGCTGGCGCAGACGACGGTCGGCCTCGCGCCCGGCGCGCGCGCCGACATCGTCACGCTCGACGCCGCACATCCCTCGCTGGCGGGACGCCGGGGCGATGCCGCGATCGACGGCTGGATCTTTGCTGCAGGCAGCGGCGCGATCGACTGCGTCTGGTCCGGCGGCGAGAAGGTTGTCGAGGCCGGCCGGCACAGGCTGCGCCAAGCGGCGCGCGAGCGTTTCAACGCGGCCGTTGGGAGGCTTGTTGCATGAGCCTCGTCACCGATGCCGCCGACAAGCCGACGCTCTACAAGCGGATTCGCGCCGACATCGAAAAGCGCATCCTGACCGGCGAATGGCCGCCCGGCCATCGCATTCCGTTCGAGCATGAGCTGGTGGCGCGTTACGGCTGCTCGCGCATGACGGTGAACAAGGCGCTGTCGGAGCTCGCGCAGGCAGACTTGATCGAGCGGCGGCGGCGTGCCGGCTCGTTCGTGCGCCGGCCGCAACACATGTCGGCGGTGCTCAAGATCGCCGACATCCGCGCCGAGATCATCGCGCTGGGCCGCGCTTACGGCTATGAGCTGATCCACCGCAAGCAGCGCGCCGCGACCGCTGCCGACCGTGATCGTCTCGGCGTGAAGAAGGCCGGCAAGGTGGTTGCGATTTCCTGCCGGCACAGTGCCGACAACGTGCCGTTCGCCGTCGAGGACAGGCTGATCGACCTGTCGTCCGTGCCTGACGCCGCGAGCGCAGACTTCTCGCGCGAGCCGCCCGGCTCGTGGCTGCTTCACCACGTCCCGTGGACGGAGGCCGAGCACACGATCAGCGCCATAATTGCCGACGATCATACGGCGGGCGCGCTCGCGATCGCCGTCGGCGCGCCCTGTCTGGTGATCGACCGTTACACCTGGCGCAGCGCGCGCACGATCACCGCCGTGCGCCTGCTTTATCCCGGTGACTCTCACCGCCTTGTCGCGCGATTCAAGGGAGGCTGAGAGGATATGTCGGCACAAATCGTGCAACGCTTCGAACAGCGGTCCACCTGGACCGACAGATCAACAGGACGTCAATCCATCGATCGGCAGAGGACGAAAATCATGCGTAATTCGACGATATTTGCGACAATCATTGCTCTCGCGGCCGCCACTCCCGTGCTCGCCGACGACGTCAAGGTCGGCGTCGGCATCTCCGGATGGACCGGCTTTGCGCCGCTGACATTGGCGAAGGAGGCTGGCATCTTCAAGAAGAACGGCCTCGACGTCAGCATCAAGAAGATTCCGCAGAAGGACCGACATCTCGCCATCGCTTCGGGCGACATCCAATGTGCGGCGACGACGGTCGAGACCTGGATCTCCTGGAACGCCAACGGCGTCGCCACCAAGCAGATCTTCCAGCTCGACAAGAGCTATGGTGCCGACGGCATGGCCGTGCGCAACGACGTCGCCGCGATCAAGGACCTGAAGGGCAAGACCGTCGCCGCCTCCGCGCCCGGCACCTCGCCGTATTTCGCGCTGGCCTGGATGCTCAAGAAAAACGGCCTGACGGTGAAGGACGTCACCGTCGTCAACCTGGAGCCGGCCGCCGCCGCACAGGCCTTCGTCTCCGGCCAGAACGACGCCGCGATGACCTATGAGCCCTATCTGTCGACGGTGCGCGCCGCCCCCGACAAGGGCAAGATCATCGCGACCACGCTGGACTATCCGATGGTCATGGACACCTTCGGCTGCACGCCCAAGTTCCTGACGGAGAATCCCAAGGCCGCCAAGGCGCTCGCCGACAGCTATTTCGAGGCGCTCGAGATGATCGCCAAGGACCAGGCCAAGTCCTACGAGATCATGGGCGCCGACGTGAAGCAGACCGCCGAGCAGTTCGGCAATTCGGCGAAATACCTGCGCTGGCAGGACAAGGCCGCCAACCAGAAGTTCTTCGCGGGCGACTTCCTGACCTTCAACAAGGAGGCCGCCGAGCTTCTGCTCGAGATCGGCATCATCAAGGCCGCGCCGAAGGTCGAGGACCTCTTCGACGCCAGCTTCATCAAGTAAGTCACTTCAGGAGCTGCCGGCCCCGCCTCGCGGCGGGGCCGGCAAATCCGTTCACCGCCCGGATAATCGTCGATGCGTCCCCTGGACCCTGTTACATCGAAGCAGCGCGTGGCCTATGGCCTTGCGTTCTTCGTGCTGTTCGTCGCCCTCTGGTCCTGGGCGACGTTCGGCGGCCATGTGTCGAAAACCTTCCTCGCCAATCCGCTGACCATGGTGCAGGAAGGCGTCGAGCTGCTCACCAAGCACGGCTTCCTGTTCGACATCGGCATGACGATCTGGCGCGTCGTCGGCGGTTTCGCGCTCGCGGCGATCATCGCGGTGCCGCTCGGCGTGCTGATGGGGGCCTACAAGCCGATCGAAGCCTTCCTCGAGCCGTTCGTCTCCTTCGCCCGCTATTTGCCCGCCTCCGCCTTCATCCCCCTGCTGATCCTGTGGGCCGGCATCGGCGAATTGCAGAAGCTGCTCGTCATCTTCATCGGCTCGGTATTCCAGGTCATCCTGATGGTCGCCGTGACCGTCGGCGCAACGCGGCGCGATCTGGTCGAGGCCGCCTATACGCTGGGCGCCGGCGACCGCGGCATCATCCGCCGCGTGCTGCTGCCCTCCTCCGCGCCCGAGATCGCGGAAATCCTGCGGCTGGTGCTGGGCTGGGCCTGGACCTATGTCATCGTCGCCGAGTTGATCGGCTCGTCCTCGGGCATCGGCCACATGATCACCGACAGCCAGGCCTTGCTCAACACCGGCCAGATCATCTTTGGCATCATCGTGATCGGGCTGATCGGCCTGCTCTCGGACTTCATGTTCAAGGCCTTCAACGCCTGGCTGTTTCCGTGGAGACTCGCATGACGATCCTCAAGATCGAGCAGGTCTCGCGCACCTTCCCGGCGCGCCACGGCAACGCGCCGACCAAGGCGCTGGAGCCGACCGACCTCGTCATCGGCAACAACGACTTCGTCACCATCCTCGGCCCCTCCGGCTGTGGCAAGTCCACACTGCTGCGCATCGTCGCCGGCCTCGATGGTCCGACAAGCGGACGGGTCACGCTCGACGGGCGCGAAGTAACGGGCCCCGGCGCCGATCGCGGCATGGTGTTCCAGTCCTACACGCTGTTTCCCTGGCTCACCGTGCGCGAGAACATCGCCTTCGGCCTGCGCGAGCGCGGCGTGTCCGAGGCGGAGCGCCACAAGATCGCCGACGCCTTCATCCGCCAGGTCGGCTTGTCCGGCTTCGAGAATCATTGGCCAAAGCAGCTCTCCGGCGGCATGCAGCAGCGCACGGCGATCGCGCGGGCACTTGCCAACGATCCCAAGATCCTGCTGCTCGACGAGCCGTTCGGCGCGCTCGACAACCAGACCCGCGCGCTGATGCAGGAGATGCTGCTCGGGATCTGGGAACGCGACCAGAAGACCGTGCTGTTCGTGACCCACGACATCGAGGAGGCCATCTTCCTCGGCAGCCGCGTCATCGTCATGAGCGCGCGCCCCGGCCGCATCAAGGCCGAGATCAATGTGGACCTGCCGCATCCGCGCTCCTACAAGATCAAGACCACGCCGGAATTCGTCCAGCTCAAGGAACGGCTGGTCGAGGAGATCCGCACCGAGGCGCTGAAGGTTGCCGAACATGCCTGACGCTTCCCCTTCCGTCGACGGCGAGCGCGTGCTTGCCGATCTCAATGCGCTGCGCGCCATCGGCGCCTACAAGACTGGCGTGCACAAGCCGACGTTCTCCGAGCCGCACAGGCTTTCGCTGGACTGGCTCATGCGCAAGCTGCCGGACGCGGGGCTCGCCGCTTCGATCGACGGCATCGGCAATGTCTTCGGCACCAGCGCCAAGGCCGGACTCAAGCTGCTGGCCGGCTCGCATCTGGAGAGCCAGAACTACGCCGGCTGGCTCGATGGCCCGCTCGGCGTCGTCTATGCGCTCGAGGCCGCGCGCGTTCTCAATGCCGATCCCTCCGTGAACGGGGCCGTCGAAGTCGCCGCCTGGTGCGACGAAGAGGGACATTTTGGGCATTTCCTCGGCTCGCGCTCCTATGTCGGACAGGTCACCGAGGCCGACATCGACGTTGCGCGCGACCGCACCAGCGGCCGCACCATGCGCGATGCGCTCGCCGAGATGGGGCTTGCGGGCCGCCCACGTGCCAGCGCCGAGCCGGGCCGCCACGTCGGCTATCTCGAGGCTCATATCGAACAGGGCGACACGCTCGAAAGCGGCAAGCTCGCGATCGGAATCGTCACCTCCATCGTCGGCATCTGGCAGTACCGCATCAACTTCACCGGTGAGCAAAATCATGCCGGCACCACGCGGATGGCGGTGCGCAAAGATGCCGGGCTGGCGCTGGCCAAGTTCTGCGTCGCGATCGACGAACGTTTTCCGGCCGCCTGCGGTCCGCGCACGGTCTGGACCACCGGGCGCATCACGCTCGATCCGGGCGCGCCGAGCATCATTCCGGGCGGCGCCGAAATGCTGTTCCAGATCCGCGACGACGATCCCACCGTGATTGCCCGGCTGGAGCAGCTGCTGCGGACCATGGCGGACGAGGCCAGCGCGAGCGGCCCGTGCACCGTCACCGTCGAGAAGCTGCGCACCGGCGCGCCTGCCATGATGAGCGATCGCTTTCAGGATGCGATCGAAGCCGCGAGCAAGGCCATGGCCGGTGGACGATGCGTTCGCATGCCGAGCGGCGCCGGCCACGATGCGCAGATGCTGGCCAGTGTCATGCCCGCCGGCATGCTGTTCGTGCCCTCGATCGGCGGCATCAGCCATCACTGGACCGAGAACACCGCCGACGCCGATATCGTCACCGGCGCAGAGGTCTTCGTCGATGCCTGCCGGCGGATCCTTACGAGTTAGAACGACGTCCCTCCGCCGAACCTGAACTCCTGCACGACGTCGTATTTGCCCTTCGTGATCGGCACGGCATAGTCGAAGCGCAACGGCCCGAACGGGGAGGCCCAGATCAGGCCGACGCCGACCGAGGATCGCACCGTGCTGCCGTCGTCATATTGCAATCCGCAGGTCGGGCACGCCCTGGAGTTGACCTCGCCCGTGGCCGACCACGAGGTCGGTCCCTGATAACCCCAGAGCGATCCGGCATCGGCGTAGAGTGCGCCCTTCAGGCCGACTTCCTTGGGCAGGAACCAGAACGGCATCTGCAGTTCCGCGGACGCACCCCAATATTTCGTGCCGCCGAGCGCATCGCCGCTGGAGCCGAAATTGTAGTAGGTGATGTCGCGCGGCCCGATGCCGTTCGAGGCGAAGCCGCGCACCAGGTTCGGTCCCATCTGGAAGTGATCCAGCATGCGCAGATCCCGGTCACCGATCTTGCTCAGCAGGCCGCCCTGGAGGTGAATCACGCTGACGATCTCGGAGACCAGCGGCGTGTAGTATTTGGTGTCGAGCACGGTCTTCAGATAGGTGACGTCGCCGCCGACCCCGGCGAAATCCTGCCGGAAGTCGACCAGCAATCCGTCCCTCGGGTTCTTGGTGTTGTCGAGCGTGTTGTAGTTCAGGGTGTAGCCGAGCGACGAGGTCCAGGTCGCGCCGTTCGCCAGCTCCTTTCGAACCGGCAGGCTCGACTCGCCGTCGCCGTAGCAGCCGTAGCCATAGACTCCCGAGCTCGTGGAATTGGTCGGGTCCGCGCCGCCCAGGACGCTCTGGATGTAGGCCGGCGTCGGATTGAAGGCCAGCGAGGCGTTGGACGCGTCGTTGTTGCAATTGTTGTAGGCGCTGGCGAGCGAGATGCTCTGCTGATAGAGCGAATAGCGCAGCTGCAGGGAGAGATCCTCGCGCAAGGCCAGGCCAATGCGGGGGGAGAAACCGAGGGTCGTCACGCCGTAGCTCGTATAGCTGTTCGCCTTCTGCTCCTTCCAATAGGTATCGAATCCAAGCGCCAGCCGGTAGTCGAGCAGATAAGGCTCGACGAACGACAACGATATGCCCCGCGAATATTGGCCGTAGGTGACCGATGCCTTGGCATAGAGCCCGCGGCCGAGCAGGTTGCGCTCGGAGATCGAGACTTCCGCCAGCGCTCCGTCGGTGGTGGAGTAACCGCCCGAGACCGAGAAGTCGCCGGTCGATTTCTCCTCCATGTCGACGATCAGGATCACGCGATCGCTCGAGGAGCCGGGCTCGGTGACGATCTTGACGCTCTTGAAGTAGTCGAGGTTTTTCAGCCGTCGCTCGGCGCGATCGACCAGCGCGCGGTTGTAGGCGTCGCCCTCCGAGAGGTCGAACTCGCGGCGGATGACGTAGTCGCGCGTGCGCGTGTTGCCGCGCAGGTTGATGCGCTCGATATAGGTGCGCGGGCCCTCGTCGATGTTGAACACGACGGAGACGGTGTGCGCCTCGAAGTTGCGGTCGCCGCCGGGACGGACCACGGCGAAGGCGTAGCCGCGGCGCGAGGCCTCGATCTGCATCTCTTCGGTCGACTTCTCGACCAATTCGACGTTGTAGAGCGAGCCGGCGCTGACGCGCGAAAAGGCGCGGAGCGAGCCCGTGTCGAAATTGGCAATGCTGGAGCGGTAGTCGACGGAGCCGATGCGATATTGAGCACCTTCCTCGATCTTGAAGGTCACCAGAAAGCCCTTCTTCTCCGGATCGTATTCGGTGAGCGCAGCCACGACCTGGACGTCGGCGTAGCCGTTCTTGAGGTAGAAGCGGCGGATCAGGTCGCGGTCGGCCTCGACGCGATCGGGATCGTAGACGTCGTTGTTGCCGAGGAAGCTGAGCAGGTTGCTCTCGTGCGTCTTGATGACGTCGCGCAGCCGCGAGGCCGAGAACGCGCTGTTGCCGATGAACTCGACCGACTTGACCGATGTCTTCGCACCCTCCTCGACCGTGAAGATGAGATCGACGCGGTTGTTCGGCTGCTCGATGATCTCGGGCGTGACGCGGACGTCGTAACGGCCGGAGCGCCGGTAGATCTCGGCGATGCGCAGCGTGTCGGACTGCACCAGCGCCCGCGAAAAGGTCCCGCGCGGCTTGGACTGGATTTCCGCCGAGAGCTGCTCGTCCTTGATCTTCTTGTTGCCCTCGAAGGCGATGCGGCCGATCACGGCATTCTCGACCACCGACACCACGATGCGGCCGCCGGCCTGATTGATTTTCACGTCCTGGAACAGGCCGGTCGCGATCAGCGCCTTGAGCCCGTCATCGAGGGCGGATTGATCGAGACGCCCGCCCGCGCCCGGATTGAAATAGGAGCGGACCGTCTCGGCCTCCACCCGGCGATTGCCTTCGACGACGATCGCCTGCATCGCCTGCGCGGCCGCCGGCTGCGGCAACAGCGCAAGCGGGAGTGAGCTTGCAATCGATACAGCACTCATCGCCACGACGATCAACCAGGCCCGCAAAAACGACATTCCACACCTCAACAAAACCTCGCCTGCTCTGAGACGAGACAGCTGTGGCCGCGGTGTGGCCTGAAGATTGCTGGTTTGTTTCCGGTCGTTGAATTTGATTGGACGATCAGCAGCCTGAGCGCCGCCGCCGCGACGACCGCGCGCACTGCGGGCTGCGACCGAACCGCCTCGAAGCTGCCGCGGAGGTGCCCTGCCCATGCAGGGGTTCAGCAACATCGCGCAACGCCGGCATTCTTTACAGTCACTTAAGCCGGTGCGAGAGGCGGCCGCATCAGGAACTCGCACAGGATGTTGTCCGATGAACGCGCTTGTCACGACCCGAGCAGTGCTGGTCGCCCTCCTCGCCTCGACCCTCGCCGCTCATCCCGCCAGCGCCGGCAAGCGCGCGCCGCAGCGGGCGACCCAGGATGCGGTTTACGAGTACGGCCCGCGCGGCCCCAACCGGTCCTACCAGTCCGGTCCGCGCACGCGCATCTATGTCAGCAAGCGGTCGTGGCTCGACGGCGGGACCGAGGTGCTCCCCGGCGAGCGCAAGTTCACCGACTACGCCTTGCCGCCCGGCGCCTCGTTCGCACGCGGCAACAACAACCGGCCGCTCGACCGGCAGCCGCTCAGCCCCGACTCGGATCTGGGTGGATTTGCGCAGCGGATTCCGATTACGTGGTGAGTGAAATTCTCGTGTCCCGGACAAGCCGCAACGCGCAAGCGATGCGGCGCGGAGCCGGGGCCGAGGAGACGGCACGGTCCAATGCGGAGAGATGGGCCCCGGCTCTGCAGCGCACCGCCGAAGGTGCGCTGCGCTGCGTCCGGGGCACGCGAGCGGAGTGGCGTACGCTCTCGCAACGGCGTCATTGCGAGATGCTGCGTGTGAGGCGGCAGCCTGTTCTCCAAGGTACGCTGTCATTCCCCGCGAAGGCGGGGAATCCAGTACGCCGCGGCTTCTCGGTTCAATCATAGGGGCCTCTGGAATACTGGATCGCCCGCTTTCGCGGGCGATGACAGTGAGCGTGTGGAGATAGACATGCTTCGTCAGCCTCGCGGCTGAATTCGCCCGAGCTTTGCTTCGTCTCGCTACCCTCTCAAAGCCAAGAGGGCGCAGGGAAGGCCGGGTGCCGGCTCGCACCCGCGGTCCGCTGCGCGAAAATGCACACGCAGGAAGAACCGCACAGCAGCATACAGGTGGTGCCAATCACTCGGCCTTCCCTGCGCGGTGGTCGGACGGCTTATGCCGTGCTCTCCCGGGAGCCGAACTTTCCTTCTGGCCTCCCTCGCCCCCGCGAATTGGATGATGCAGTCTGCCCGGTTGGGCTCGCTCGCACCTTCGCAAGAGCTTGACCGTAGCAACGACGGCCAGGACCACACGGTTTTGCCGTACGCACGGCCCGCCATTCGCCGCAGTCTTCCCGGCCCTGTCGACGGAGCCGGAAACTTACAGGCGAGACGAAGCCTAGCAGCGCCGTTCGTCTGCACGCGGCCACGGGCTCACAGGGACTACCCGCCCTGCCCGCACCTCTCGCGCCGACGCTGCCGCGTCCACCGCAAGCCCGGCTCGCGAAATTGACGACCGCAAGATCGCCCCTCCTGGATGAGCCGGGATGGCCGACACATACGCCAAAACCGAATTTCGGTAAAGTGGAATATTTTCGCGGCGGCGGATTGACAGAGGGCGAAACAGGCCACGAAGGCGCAGGCCCGGGACATCCGCTCTTCGGCCTTGCCGAGACGTCCGGCAATACCTGTTTACATCCAGCAACATTCCGGCTGCCGAAAGGCCACGATCGGCCGGCTAGTGGCGGTTGCCTCGCCCTCCCCCAGAGGACCGTGGAAATCCCTCCGGACCGAGGCCCATGGATTTCAACCGATTTGATGCCGCCGTACCCGTTCGCCGCTAGTCCCCTGCCATCTGCCGAGAAGGCTCACCGTCCGCCGTTGCGCGGCCCCATATCGCGCGCCGGATCAGCCTGCGTTGCGCTGATGCTGGGCAGCGCCCTGGCCGGCTGCGCGGTCGGGCCGGATTATGCCGGCCCGCCCAGGCTCGCCCTGCCCTCGCACTGGAGCAGCAACCCCGCCTCGCATCGGGACGCCGGCAGGCTCGATCGCTGGTGGCTGCGCTTGCGCGATCCCCTGCTCAACCGCCTGATCGAGGAGGCCGTCGAAGCCAATCCCGACGTTGCGAAGGCAAAAGCAGTGGTGCGCGAGGCGCGCGCCACGCTGCAACAGACGGCGGCCAGCCTGTTTCCGTCCGTGAGCGGCACGGCCTCGGTGACGAACAACAAGACCAGCGCCGGTTCCTCGTCCGTCCTCGTCGACAGCGCGCCCTACTCGCTTCACCAGGCCAGCTTCGATTCCAGCTGGGAGCTCGACCTGTTCGGCGGCACGCAACGGAGCATCGAGGCAGCGGTGCGTGGGCAGCAATCGGCAGAGGAGGATCTGCGCGACAGCCTCGTCACGCTGATCGGCGATGTCGCCGCCTATTACGTCGAAGCGCGCGGCTACCAGGCGCGGATCGCACTGGCGCAGCGAACATCGGTCTCGCAGCGCGACACCGAAAAGCTCACCCGCAGCAAGTACGAGGCCGGCAGCGGCAACGCGGTCGATCTCGCCAAAGCCACCGCGCAGGCCGCAAGCACTGAGGCCAACGTTCCGACCTATCAGGCGTCGCTTGCGGCCGACATTCACCGGCTCGGGATCCTGCTCGGGCGACCGCCGGACGGCGTTGCTTCGCTGCTGGCACGGTCCGCGCCCGTGCCGGCGCCGCGCATGCCGCTGCCCACGGGGCTACCCGCCGATCTCCTGATGAGTCGCCCCGATGTCGCCAGTGCCGAGCGCAAGCTGGCGCAGGCGACCGCCAAGATCGGCCAGGCGGAGGCCGACCGTTATCCGGCGGTGTCGCTGACCGGTTCGGTCGGCACCTCGGCGATACGTGCCGGCGATCTCGCCAAATATTCGAGCCTGAGCTGGTCGGTCGGGCCCTCGATCACCGTGCCGGTGTTCGACGCGGGCAAGCGCCTGACCACCGTCAGGATCGCGGAGGCGCAACGCGACCAGGCGTTCGCCACATTCCATTCGACCCTGCTCACCGCACTCGAGGACGTCGAGAACGCCCTGGTCTCGCTGTCGCGCGAACGCGTGCGTGCCACCAAGCTGACGGAAGCCGCCAGAAACTACCGCGAGGCCGCACGGCTGTCGCGCTCGCTGTTCGAGACCGGCAGCGCCAGCTTCATCGACGTGCTGGACGCCGAGCGTTCGCTCTATTCGGCCGAGGATTCGCTGATCCAGAGCAAGGTGTCGGCGGCCAAGGACTACATTGCGCTGGCCAAGGCGCTCGGCGGCGGCTGGTCCGATCCGGTCGACGTGTCGAGGCCGATCATCGTGGACACCAACACGGGACCTCACTTGCGAGAGACGCAGAAGTGACCGAGATCATCACCGCCAAACGCCTGAAGATCGCCGCGGCGATCGTTGCCGTCGTGGCCACCGGCGTGGTCGCGGCCACGCGCTTTCCGGGAACGTCGAGCAAGGCGCAGTCCTACATCACCGCGCCGGTCACCGTCAGCGATCTGCGCGAGGAGGTGCTCGCCAGCGGCACGCTGAAACCGGCGCGACTGACCGCGGTCGGCGCACAGGTGTCGGGCCGGATCACCGCCCTCAACGTCCGCGTCGGCGATACGGTGAAGGCCGGCGACGTCATCGCCCAGATCGACCCCGTCACCAAGCAGAACGATCTGCGCAGCTCCGAGGCGTCGCTGAAGAACTACCGTGCGCAGAAGCTCGAGAAGGAGGCCGCGCTGGTTCTGGCCGAGGCGAACCTCGCGCGCCAGCAGGCGACACTGGCGCAACGCGCCACCTCGCGCAGCGATTTCGACAGCGCGGATTCGACCGTGCGGCAGACCCGCGCCCAGATCGCCGCCCTCGAAGCCTTGATCATGGGGGCGGAAGCCAGCGTCGAGACCGCGCGCGTGAACCTCGAATATACCCGCATCACCGCGCCGATCGACGGCACCGTGCTCGCCACCGTGGTGCAGGAGGGACAGACGGTCAACGCGGTGCAGTCGGCGCCGACCATCGTCGTGCTCGGCCAGCTCGAGACCATGACGGTACGGGCGGAGATCTCCGAGGCCGACATCGTCAAGGTCAAGCCGGGGCAATCGCTGTACTTCACCATCCTCGGCGACCAGGACCATCGCTATGAGGCGCGGCTGGAGCAGATCGAGCCGGCACCCGAATCGATCAAGAGCGACGCCAGCTTCTCCTCGACCACCACGTCGAGTTCGAGCACGAGTTCGTCGAGCTCGACCAGCACGGCGATCTATTACATCGGCGTCTTCAACGTCCCGAACAAGCAGCTTTCGCTGCGGACCTACATGACCGCCGAGGTTCACATCATCACTGGCGAAGCGAAGCGGGTGAAGGTGGTTCCCGCTCTCGCCGTCATGCGCAAATCGGATGGCCGCAGCACCGTCCGCACCCTCAGCGCATCCGGCGAGGTCAGCGAGCGCGAGGTCAAGACCGGCCTCAACGATCGCACCATCGTCGAGATCAGGTCCGGTCTTGACGAGGGCGAGCGGGTCGTCACCGGAGAGGCCAGCGAGCAGACCGCATCGCGCGGCATGCAGGGCGGCCCGTCCGGAGGCCTCTGACATGGCCGATCCGATCATCGCACTCGAGACCGTTCGGCGGGAGTTCGCGGCCGGCGACGTCAGCGTGGTCGCGCTCGACGATGTCTCGCTGAGCATCCAGCCCGGCGAGATGGTGGCGATCATCGGCTCGTCCGGATCGGGCAAATCGACGCTGCTCAATATCCTCGGCTGCCTCGACCGCCCGACATCCGGCACCTATCGCGTCGCCGGCCAGAACGTCTCCGAGCTCGACGCCGACGCGCTGGCAGCGCTGCGCCGCGAACATTTCGGCTTCATTTTCCAGCGCTATCATCTCCTCGGCGACCTCTCGGCCGGGGAGAATGTCGAGATCCCCGCGATCTATGCCGGGATGAAGGCCCGCGAGCGCCGCGCGCGCGCCGAGCAGCTTCTCGCAAGACTCGGCGTCAGCGACCGGCGCGGCCATCGCCCGAACCAGCTCTCGGGCGGCCAGCAGCAACGGGTCTCGATCGCGCGTGCGCTGATCAATGGTGCCGAGGTCATCCTGGCGGACGAGCCCACCGGCGCGCTCGACCGGCGCAGCGGCGAGGAGGTCCTGAAGATCCTGAAGGAGCTGCACCGCGAGGGCCGGACCATCATCATCGTCACCCACGATGCCGACGTCGCCGCGCGGGCCGAGCGCATCATCGAGCTGCGGGACGGCAAGATCGTCTCCGATCGTCGCACCGAGACGACCGACACTCCGGAGCGGCCTGTCGCCGTCTCCCGGACGCCGTGGGACAACGTCCCCGGCTGGTCCGGCGCCTTGCGGCGCCTGCGCGAGGCCTCGCGGATGGCGCTGGTGGCGATGGCCGCGCACCGGCTGCGCGCCTTCCTCACCATGCTCGGCATCATCATCGGCATCGCCGCGGTGTCGTCCGTGGTGGCGCTCGGCAACGCGTCCCAGCGCAAGGTTCTGTCCGACATTTCGAGCCTCGGCACCAACACGATCGAGGTGTTTCCGGGCAAGGATTTCGGCGACGCGCGGGCCGGCAAGATCAAGACGCTGGTGCTCGACGACGCCCGCGCGCTCGACCGGCAGGACTTCATTGCAGGGGTCACCCCGACGGTCTCGACCAGCACCACGGTGCGGTATCGCGGCAACGAGTCCAACGTGCTGGTGAACGGCGTCGGTGAGAGCTATTTCCAGGTCAAGGGGGCCAAGCTCGCGAAGGGCCGCCTGTTCGACACCGACGCGATCCGCAACATCGAGCGGCAGGTCGTCATCGACGACAATACCCGCAAGACGTTCTTCGCCGACGACCAGACCTCGGGGATCGGCCGCGTGATCTGGCTCGGCAAGGTGCCGTGCCGCATCGTCGGCGTGATCGCCCAGCAGCAGGGCGGGTTCGGCTCGAACCAGAACCTGTCGGTCTACCTGCCCTACACCACCGTGCAGGCCCAGTTCACCGGCGACCATTCGCTGCGCAGCATCCTGCTGCGGATCAGCGACGATATCTCGACCAATCTGGCGCAGGACGCGGTGACGACGATGCTGACGCAGCGGCACAACACCCGGGATTTCGTCATCCTCAACACCGACGATATCCGCCGCACCATCACCAGCACGACGCAGACGTTGGCGTTCCTGGTGGCGGCGATCGCAGTGATCTCGCTGGTCGTCGGCGGCATAGGCGTCATGAACATCATGCTGGTGTCCGTGTCGGAACGGATCAGCGAGATCGGCGTGCGCATGGCGGTCGGCGCCAGGCGCAGCGACATCCTCCAGCAATTCCTGGTGGAGGCGACCCTGATTTCGTCGATCGGCGGCATCGCCGGCATTCTGGTCGCGATGCTGCTCGGCCTTGCCATCAACCTTGCCGTGCCCGGCTTCGAGGTCAGCTATTCGACGTTCTCGATCGGCGCGGCGTTCCTGACCTCGACCGGTATCGGGGTCGCCTTCGGCTTCTTCCCGGCCCGCCGCGCCGCGTTCCTCGACCCCGTGGTGGCGCTGAGCCGCGACTGACCCTAGGATTGCCCATGACCGCAGTGTTTCGGACGGCACATTCGTCCGCAAATCGACCAACGACCGGCCCCGATGCGATTCCGACCATGACCAACGGCAGCCCGAACATCCTGATCGTCGAAGACGACAAGCCGACCCGCGACCTGATCTCGCGCTATCTGCGCGATCACAGCTTCTCGGTCGACGCGGTCGCGAACGGCAAGGAGATGGACCGCCATCTCTCCCACGACCGGGTCGATCTGATCATTCTCGACCTGATGCTGCCGGGGGAGGACGGCCTGAGCCTCTGCCGTCGGCTGCGGATGGATTCCACGACGCCGGTCATCATCCTCACCGCGAAGGGCGAGGATCTCGACCGCATCCTCGGCCTCGAGATGGGCGCCGACGATTATCTGGCAAAGCCGTTCAACCCGCGCGAGCTTCTCGCCAGGATCAACGCGGTGCTGCGCCGGCGATCGAGCGGCCTCGGCGCCGGCTCCGCCCCTGCGCGTCTCACCTTCCAGGGCTGGACCATCGATCTTCGCTTGCGCGAACTGCGCGACCCGCAAGGCGCGCAGGTGCCGTTGACCAGCGCCGAGTTCGATCTGCTGCAGGCTTTCTGCGAGCGGGCAGGACGCGTTCTCACCCGCGACAACCTGCTGAGCATGACGCGCGGGCGTCCCGGCGGAGGCTTCGGCCGCAGCATCGACGTGCTGGTCAGCCGGCTGCGCCGCAAGCTCGACCGGACCGAAGGCACGTCCGTGATCAAGACCGTCCGCATCGGCGGTTACGTCTTCACGCCGGTGGTGGAGGAAGCATGAGCCGCGCCGCCGATATCGTCGCGCTCTTCAGCTTCAGGCGGATCAGCGGTCAGATCGCCGCCTTGATCCTGGGATCGCTGATCCTGATCCATGTCCTGATCGCCGGGTATTTTCTCCTCAACCAGCCGAAGCTGCTGGCGGACACGTCGCTGGAGCAGATCGAGCTGATCGTGCGGATCATCGCCAACGCGCCGAAGGCCGAGCGCGCGCTCGTCCTCGACAGCGTCAGCCGCACCTTTCCAGCGCTCAAGCTCCAATTGCGAGACGCCGCCTCGGTCTCCACCACGCCGCAGTCGGCGCGAACATCCCTGACCGTCCCTTCCGCGCTCGGGGTCAGGGCCGAGTTCATTCGCGGCAGCGGCGGGGAGGACGAGCGCGTCTGGTTCCACCTTCCGGGCGACGACGTGCTCGAAGCCGTGATCGGATCGCCCAGGATGCCGGCCTTCGTCAGCGGCCTGTGGACCTCGACGCTGCTGTTCCTCGTGGCGAGCATCACCCTGCTCGGCGTCTGGGCCGGCCGCGCGCTGTCCTCGCCCTTGTCGGCCTTCGCGCGCGCGGCGGAGGACTTCAGCCTGAGCCGGTCCTCCGCGCCGCTGCCCGAAAACGGGCCGGAGGAGATCAAGTCCGCAGCGCGAGCGCTCAACCGGACGCGCGATCGCATCACCACGCTGATGAACGACAGAACCCGCATGCTGGCGGCCATCAGCCACGACCTGCGCACGCCGATCACGCGTCTGCGGCTGCGTTCGGAATATATCGAGGATCCGGCCCAACGCGCCCAGACCGTGCGCGACCTCGACCAGATGCAGTCGATGCTGGAATCGGTGCTGTCGCTCCTGCGCAGCGAAAGCCCGGCCAAGCCGACGCTGGTGGACGTCGCGGCGCTGCTTCAAATGGTTTGCGAGCAGTTTTCGGATTCCGGATTTGCCGTGACCTATTCCGGCCCGGACAGGGCCGCCTTCGTGCTGCGGCCCGACGAAATCATCCGCGCGGTCACCAATCTCGTCGAGAACGCGACGCGCTTCGGAACCAAGATCGACGTCGCGCTGGTGACGGTCGAGGAGCGGCTCGTCATCGACGTCTCCGACGACGGGCCCGGCATTCCCGACGAACGGAAGGCAATGATGCTGGAACCCTTCGTGCGCGGAGAGGAAGCCCGCACCATGGACGAGACGGCGGGATTTGGCCTCGGCCTCTCGATCGCGCAGGCGATCGTGACGGCGCATGAGGGAACACTCGAGCTGCTCGACAACGCGCCAAGGGGACTGCGCGTCCGCTTGCGGCTTGCGCGGGGTGCCGGCGACAATTCGCCAGCGCCTCGGCCATAAAGCTGCGGCATTTGTCGGGTCTGTCGGCCGCCCTGCCCCCGCTTTCCCGGAGATTCCATTGTCTTCTGCCGACCGGCCGGCGACACGCCTGGCGACCCGGCTTGCCTTCCTCGTTGCCGGCTTCGGCATCGCGTGCTGGGCGCCGCTGGTGCCATTCGCGAAGACGCGGCTCGGCGTCGATGACGGCGTGCTCGGACTGCTCCTGCTCAGCCTCGGCATCGGCTCCGTCGTCGCGATGCTGCTGACCGGAATCATAAGCGCACGCTACGGCAGCAGGCCGATCATCATCGTGGGCGGGTTCGGTCTGGCGCTGGTCCTGCCCCTGCTCGCGGTCGCAAGCTCGCCCGCGACGCTGGCGCTGGTCCTGTTCGCGTTCGGCGCCGCGCTGGGCTCGATCGACGTCGCCATGAACATCCATGCCGTGGAGGTGGAGCGCGCCGCAAAACGTCCGCTGATGTCCGGCTTCCACGCGCTGTTCAGCATCGGCGGCTTTGCCGGATCCGCGCTGATGACGGGGCTGCTCTCGCTGCAATTCGGCCCGCTCGCCTGCACGCTGATCTGCTCCGTGCTGATGCTGATCGCGATGGCCGTGACCTCGCCGCACCTGCTCCGCGCCGTGCAGGTGCAGGAGGGCCCGCTGTTCGTGCTGCCGCACGGATCGGTGCTGCTGCTCGCGCTGCTCGGCGCCATCACCTTCCTGGTCGAGGGCGCGATGCTCGATTGGGGCGCGCTGCTCGTGATCGGCGCCGGGCTCGTCACCGAGGCGCAGGGCGGAGCCGGCTACATCGTGTTCTCGATCGCGATGACGGCGGGGCGGCTCGGCGGCGATGCCATCGTTGCGCGCATCGGAGACCGCGCGACATTGCTGTGGGGCAGCCTGATCGCGATCGCGGGCTTTGTGGTCCTGCTGACGGCGCCGGTTGCGGCGGTCGCCATCGGCGGATTCCTGCTGATCGGGCTCGGCGCCTCGAACCTCGTGCCGGTGCTCTTCCGCCGCGCCGCTCGGCAAACGGTGATGCCGACGGGCCTCGCGGTCGCGGCGATTACGACCGCTGGCTATGCAGGAATCCTGATCGGCCCTGCCGGCGTCGGCTTCGTCGCACAGCTGGGCGGATTGCCGCTGGCATTCTGGTTGCTGGCTGCGCTGATGGGCCTCGTCACGCTGTCGGCGGGCATCGTCACGAAGCATGCGTCTCGCACCATGGCGGCCTAACCCTTTCCGTCTCAGGCGTTATTTTGCTTGCCGGGCGACCCACGCCATCCACGCGGGTCTGTCAGACATACGCCTTTCGGCCAGTTTACTGGACGCCTCGTTCTGCTAGACCAGAACAAAATACCTTTTGACCCCGTCGCGGGGGGCAATGGCACGTGCCAACTCATAGTAATCAAGACTCGGTCATTTCATTCGGGCCATTTCGGCTGTTTCCAAAGTCCCGGCTCCTGGAGCGAGATGGGGAGCCGCTGCATATCGGCGGCCGCGCGCTGGATATTCTCATCCTGCTTGCCGGGCGCCCGGGGGAGGTCGTCGACAAGAGAGAGCTGGTCAAGCGCATCTGGGCCGACGTGAATGTCGACGAGGGCAGCCTACGCTTTCATGTCGCAGCGTTGCGCAAGGTGCTCGGCGATACCGGCAAGTCGGCCCGCTATGTCCTCAACGTGCCGGGCCGTGGCTATTGCTTCGCCGCTCCGTCCACTGAAGCGGCGCCGCCGGTGGCGCCGGCCTCCGCCGAAATCACTCCTCCCCGCTCCCTGCCCGCTCAGCTTGCGAAGATGATCGGACGCGAGGAGGTCATCGAGAAGATTTCGAACGGCCTGACGCTCCATCGCTTCATGACCGTGGTCGGCCCGGGCGGCATCGGCAAGACCGCCGTCGCCGTCGCGGTCGGGCATCGCCGCTCGGCGGATTTCGGCGGCCGCGTCTTCTTCGTCGATTTCGGTCCGCTACGCGACGCCGGCCATGTCACGACCACCATCGCCTCCGTCCTCGGACTGGCCGTCAGCGCGGAGGATCCGACGCCGGCCATCCTGACATTTCTGAAGACCGGACCTGCCCTGCTGATCTTCGACAGTTGCGAGCATGTGCTGGACACGCTGGCTCCGATCGTGGAGCGCATCGTGCGCGAGGCACCGCAGCTTCACGCTCTCGCAACCAGCCGCGAGTCGTTCCGCAGCGAAGGCGAGCGGATTTTCCGGCTGTTTCCGCTGGATTGTCCGCCCGAGCGCGAGCACCTCGACGTCGCCGAGGTCCTGGCCTATCCCGCCGCCCAGCTCTTCGTCGAGCGCATCGCGCAGAGCTCCGGACCGTTCCAGCTCAGCGCCGAAGAGGCGCCGCTCGTCGCCAACATCTGCCGGCGCCTCGACGGCATCGCACTGGCGATCGAGCTCGCGGCGGGCCGCGTCAATGCCTATGGCATCGCCGGCACGGCCTCCCTGCTCGACAGCCGCTTTTCGCTGCAATGGCGCGGGCGGCGCACGGCCGTGCCGCGGCACCAGACGCTCGCCGCCGCGCTCGACTGGAGCTACGACCTGCTGCCTCCGGCGGAAAGCGCCACGTTGCGGCGATTGTCGGTGTTCGCCGGTCCGTTCGCGCCGGAGGCCGCCGCCGCCGTCGCGTCCGGCGACGGTCTCAGCACCTCGGAGACGCTGGAGGCGATCGACAGCCTGGTCGCCAAATCGCTGATCTCGCCATCGGGCTCGCGGACGCTAAGTTACCGCCTGCTCGACACCACGCGCACCTACGCGCTCGGTAAGCTCAGCGAGCTCGGCGAAGTCAGGCAATTCGCGCGGCGCCATGCCGGGCATTTTCGCGACTTCTTCGCGCGCGCGGAGGCCGACAATTCGACGCCGCTTCCGGAATGGCTGAGCACCTATGGCGGCGAGCTGGACAATGTGCGCGCGGCGCTGGACTGGGCCTTCGCGCCCGACGGCGATGCGAGGCTCGGTATCGCGCTGACGGCGACCGCGGTGACCCTGTGGGTGCGCCTTTCGCTGTTTGCCGAATGCCGCGAGCGCTGCAGAACGGCACTGGCGGCGCTCGGCGAGGACCGCGGCGACGACCAGGTCCGCATGCAGCTGCTGTCGGCACTCGGCTGGTCGCTGATGTATGGCGAGGGCCGCGCGCGCGAGGCGCGGGCGATCCTCGAGACGACGCTCGAGCTCGCCGAGCGCCTCGACGACAAGGATTTCCGCCTGCGCGCGCTCTGGGGCCTGTGCATCGACCAGTTCAACAACGGGCAGTTCGGCAAGGCCCGCGCGCTCGCCGACCGCTTTGCGAACGCTGCCGCGCACTCACCCGACAACACCGATCTCATGCTCGGCGACCGCCTGACCGCCGTCGCGCTGCATTATCTGGGAGACCAGAACGAGGCGCGCCAGCGCATCGACCGGGTCAATGCCTCGCTGCATGTGCTGGTCGCGAAGCCGAAAATCTTCCCGCTCGACCTCCGGATTTCGACGCAATATTTCCGGGCCCGCATCCTGTGGCTGCAGGGCTTCGCCGATCAGGCCCGGGCGCTCGCCGCCGACAACATCGAGCAAGGCCGTGCCAACGGCCATGCGCTGACCTTCTGTAGCGTGCTGGGGCAGGCCGCCTGCCCGATCGCGTTCTGGTCCGGCGACTTCGATGCCGCGGAGCGCCACGGCACCGAGCTGCTCGAGCACACCGAACGCCACGCGATCCGGCTGTGGGGCCTGTGGGCACGGGCCTTCAACGCCGCGGTCATGGCCAGGCGCGGCGACATCGCGACCGGCCTGCCGCTGCTGCGCGAAGAGCTCAATCGCGCCGGCGACGCGCGCTTCCTGCCGCGCTTTCTCCCGCTGCTCGGCGAGCTCACCGCATGTTTCCTGGAGGCCGGCCAGATTGACCGTGGCCTCGAAATGATCGAGGACGTCCTTGCCCGCTGCAACGAGCGGCAGGAACTCTGGTATCTGCCGGAGCTGATCCGCATCAAGGGAGAATTGATGCTCGGAGCTGCGCGGCACTCGGGAGACGCCGAAGCGCGCTTTCGCGAGGCGATCGACATTGCCGTCCGGCAGGGCGCGCGCTTCTGGCAGCTGCGCTGCGCAACCAGTCTCGCGCGGCTCTTGATCGGCGCAGGCCAGCGCGCGGACGCCCTGGCGGTTCTGAAGAATGTCACGGGATCCTTCGCCGGGGGATCCGATATCTCCGACATGCGCATGGCCCGCGAGCTGACGGCGCAATTGCGCGCCTGACGTCACGCGGCCGAAATTTAGCCTCCGACGGCAGCCGCGCGGCGCGGCAGCTTCCAGCCAGGCCGGATGAAGTGGCAGGTGTAGCCGTCCGGATAACGTTCGAGATAATCCTGATGCTCCGGCTCGGCCTCCCAGAATTCGCCAGCGGGCGCGACCTCGGTCACCACCTTGCCCGGCCAAAGGCCCGACGCCTCGACGTCGGCGATGGTGTCTTCGGCAATCCTTTTCTGTTCGTCGCTGGTGTAGAAGATCGCCGAGCGGTAGCTCGTGCCCAGATCATTGCCCTGGCGATTGAGCGTGGTGGGATCGTGGATCTGGAAGAAGAACTCCAGCATGGTCCGAAAATTGGTCCTTGCGGGATCGAACATGATCTCGATCGCCTCGGCGTGGCCTTCGTGATTGCGGTAGGTGGCGTTCTTGACGTGTCCGCCGGTGTAGCCGACGCGGGTGGAGATCACGCCCGGCTGCTTGCGGATCAGATCCTGCATGCCCCAGAAGCAGCCTCCGGCCAAAACTGCGCGCTCTGTCGTCATCTGTCCGCTCCCGATTGCTTTCCGTTCTGCATCTGCCGCAACATAAGCTTTCGGCCGCCCGGCCGAAAGCCATGCCTTGCACGCGTGTCCGGCCGGTTCCCAGAACCGTGGACCCGAAACAAGCGCCCGCCCTAGCCCAGCCTGGCGTCGAGCGTGATCGCGGCGTTCAGCACCTTCGACACCGGACAGTTCTTCTCGGCCTCGCCGGCGATCTTGGCAAAAGCTGCGTCGTCGAGGTTCGGCACCTTGGCACGCAGGGTCAGCGCGGACTTGCTGATCTTGAAGCCCTTGCCTTCGGGCTCAAGGGTCACGGCGGCTTCGGTCGAGAGCTCGTCCGGCGTGAAACCGGCCATCTGAAGCCCGAAGGCCAGCGCCATCGTAAAGCAGCCTGCATGGGCCGC
Organism: Bradyrhizobium sp. CFUWI; assembly: GCF_056429085.1. Taxonomy (NCBI): domain Bacteria; kingdom Pseudomonadati; phylum Pseudomonadota; class Alphaproteobacteria; order Hyphomicrobiales; family Nitrobacteraceae; genus Bradyrhizobium; species Bradyrhizobium sp. CFUWI. Next base: position 228,973 of record NZ_JBWJZE010000007.1, on the reverse strand, counting down.
CGCGATCAACTCCTCGGGATTGGTGCCCTTCTCGTTTTCGAAGCGGGTCTTGAACGAATAGGGCGTCTGCGCCAGCACGCCGGATTCGCTTGTGAGGTGGCCCGTGCCGTCGCGACCGGTGCCCTTCCAGACTGCCGTTGCCTTGCGGATCATCTCAAGTTCTCCCTGTGTGATTTCAGCACCGGCGCTTCGTACCGAAGGAAGGCGACATTGGCGTGGCGGGCGAGCAAGCCCGCGATCCGATCGCCGCATCAAATCTGCTGAGCGCCTTGAATTGAGAGTATCTTCAACGGGATGCCGTCGCCCGCCCCACTCGCAAGTCTTAACAAATTCTAACACGCCAAGCCGCATACGCCCGGCCATGGTGTAGGCACTGCAAGGTGGACATGGCGGGACATGGCGCTTCTTGATGACGTGATCGATGCCAGCGGCGGGATGACCCGCTGGAACAGCTTGAAGCGATTCACGCTCCACCTTTCCGTTGGCGGGTCGCTGTTCTCCGGTGCCGGACATGCCGGTGAGTTCAAGGATGTGACCGCGGATGGCTCGACCCACACCCAATCGCTCCGCTTCACCGGCATCACGGGAGGCGAACGCTCCGGCTCCTTTCAACCCGACGCCATCACCATCGAGAAGCTGGATGGCGAAGTGCTGCAGGCCTGGAGCAACCCCGTCCTTTCGTTTGCCGAGGCCGGCTCGTCCGCGCTTGCGGACGAGCTGCATCTCGTCTTCTTCTGCGGCGTCGCGATCTGGACTTGCCTGACGATTCCATTCCTGCTTGCGCACCCCGATGTCGTGACCGAGGAGCTGTCACCTTGGCAGGACAGCACTGAAACCTGGCGCCGGCTGCGGGCGCAATTCCCGGCGAACCTGATCACGCTGGCCTCGGAGCAGATCTTTTATTTCGACCAGAGCGGCCTGCAGCGACGCACGGATCACGCGCTGTTCGGGATGAAGATCGCACACGCCTCCTGGGCACATGACAGTTTTGGCGGCATCGTGCTGCCGACGCTCCGACGCATTCAGACCTTGCAGCCGGATGGAACCGTCGCCGCCAAGCCCGTGCTGATGGATGTCGAAATATTCGACGCCGTGTTCGAGTAACGCCTGTGAATCCGGGAGTGGATCGAATTTTCAGCATCGAAATGACGAGCTCTGCGGCGGGCTGTCGCACCCCGGGGCGCACAAAATCTAACAGATCCTCATCAACCCTAACGAGAGTCCTGGTCCGCTCGGGTCTATCCTCCGAGCATGGAAAGCATTGGTTTGCGCGGTGCCGGGCGTCGCAAACAGCGGCGAAGCCAGGAAGGGACGAGCGATGTCGAACAATCTGCAGGCGGCGCAGGCCGATGGTCCGGCCCGAGCACGGATGGAATCGCCGCGCGTCGGGGTCAATGCCTTGCCGAAATGGCGGCTGCGGCGGGTCGAGCAACATATCGCCGATCATTTCGGCCGTTGCATCAGCCTGGCGGAGCTTGCCCATGTCGCCGGCCTGTCCAGGATGCATTTTGCGGCACAATTCCGCGCCGCGACCGGCTGCCGTCCCCGCGAATATCTGCTCCGTCACCGGACCGAGCATGCGAAGACGCTGCTCGCGACCACGGAGCGTCCATTGGCGGAGATCGCGCTGGCCGTCGGCTTCAGCACGCAGGCGCATTTTTCGACGGTCTTCAAGCGCATCAGCGGCGAGTCTCCGGCGCGCTGGCGCCTTGCCGGCAAAGGCAAACGGCTCGCGGTCGAAGCGCCTCCACCGCGTCGTCCTTCCCCGGAGGGCAACTGGGTCGCCGGCGCTCCCTATGCCGGATCGAACGCACGGATCGGCGGCAGATTGCCGGTGAACTTCTCCACCTCGACCGTCGTCAGCTGACCGGTGCAGCCCTGCGCCAGGGACGAGGTGCCGACGTCGCGGGTGAGCACGTTGGGATTGCCGTGAACGCAGAGCGGTGCCTCGTCCTCCGGATCCATCGGATCGTACCAGGCACCGGTCGGAAGCTGCACGACGCCGGGGGCGATGCCGTCGGTGACGTGGACCGCGGCAAGGCAGGCGCCGCGCGCGTTGAACAGGCGGATGATGTCGCCATCCCTGATGCCGCGCGCGTCCGCGTCGACCGGATTCATGCGGGCGACCTCGCGGCCGCGATGCTTGGCAGCAAGCGAATGACCGCCGAAATCGAGCTGGCTGTGCAGGCGCGTCACCGGTTGATTGGCGACGAGGAAGCACGGCGAGCCGGGCTTCGGCATGTCGGACTTCTCCAGCCAGACCGGATGCCCCGGACAATCGGCATCGCCATGGGCCGCGATCTTCGCCGAATAAATCTCGATGCGGCCGCTCGGCGTCGGCAGCGCGTGATTGACGGGATCCTCACGGAAACGACGCAGCCGGCCGCCGTCATCGGGCTGCTGCGGCACGACCAGGCTGCCGCGCGTCCAGAATTCGTCGAAACTCGGCGCCTCCAGGCCGCGCTTGGCGAGCGAGGCGCGGGTCGGCTCGTAGAGATGCTCCAGCCATTGCCGCGACGTGCGCCCCTCGGTGAAGGGTTCGCCGGCCCCTAAACGCTCGGCGAGATCGGCGAAGATATCGTAATCGTCGCGCGCCAGCCCAAACGGCTCGGCGATCCGGTGCATGGCGACCATGAGGGGATCGTTGGTGGAATAACCGATGTCCTCGCGCTCGAGCGTCATCGTCGCGGGCAGCACGATGTCGGCGTGCCGGGCCGTGGCAGTCCAGGCCAGCTCGTGCACGACGAACGTATCGAGTTGCGCAAAGGCCGTGCGCAGGCGGTTGATATCCTGGTGATGATGGAAAGGATTGCCGCCGGCCCAATAGACGAGACGGATATCCGGATAGGTGCGCGTCTCGCCATTGTAGCGATAGGTGGAGCCGGGACCCAGCAGCATGTCGGCGATGCGGGCCACCGGAATGAAATCGGCGACGCCGTTGCGGCCCTGCCCCAGCGTCGGCCCCGGCACGTCGTTGACGCGGCGGCCGTAATAGCCGATCGCCCCAAGCGAATAGGCGTAGCCCCCGCCGGGAAGGCCGATCTGGCCGAGGGCTGCCGCCAGCACCATGCCCATCCACACCGGCTGCTCGCCATGCTCGGCGCGCTGCAGCGAATGCGAGACGGTGATCAGCGCCCGCTTTCCGGCGGCGCGGCGTGCCAGCTTTCGGATCGTGTCGGCCGCGACGCCTGAGATCGCCGCAGCCCATTCGGCGTGCTTGGCTTGACCATCGCTCTCGCCGGTGAGATAGCGCAGGAAGACCGGCCAGCCTTCGGTGTAGCGATCGAGGAAGGCCTGATCGTGCAGCCCCTCAGTCACCAGCGTGTGGACGATGCCGAGCATAAGTGCGGTATCGGTGCCAGGCACGCAACTCATCCATTCGGCACCGGCCTCCACCGGCAAATCGTCACGCAGCGGGCTGACCAGGATGAATTCGCAGCCGCGGAGCCGCGCCGCCGCCATCGCGCCGCGCTCGACGTGCTTGCTGATCGAGCCGCCGGCCACCATGGAGTTCTTCAGCGCCATGCCGCCGAAGGCCAGCACGATCTCGGTTTCGGCCGCGATCTGCTCCCAGGTGACGTTGCGCTTGGTGATGTCCTCGTAGCCCGCCAGAATCTGCGGCAGCAACACCGAGGACGCACCGGAAGAGTAGGTGTTCACCGAGCGCACATAGCCGCCCATCGCGATGTTGAGGAAGCGATGCACCTGGCTCTGGGCATGATGAAAACGCCCGGCACTCGACCAGCCATAGGAACCGCCGAACACGGCGCCCGGCCCGCGCGTATCGCGGATGCGGCCGAGCTCGTCGCCGAGCAGATCGAGCGCCTTCTCCCAGCTCACCGGGACGAACTCGTCGCGGCCGCGGCGATTGTCGGGGCCCGGCCCGCGCTCGAGCCAGCCGCGGCGGATCGCCGGCTGGGCGATGCGCGCCTGGTGGCGGAGCGCACCGGGAAAATTGTCGATGATGCCGTTCGGATCGGGATCGCCCGCATAGGCCCTGACCTCGAGGCCGGCCGCGCCCTGACGCGCGGAAAACACGCCCCAATGCGAGGTGTGCGGCCTGAAGCCGTCCGACAGGTCAAGACCGGGGTCGGGAAAGCCAATCGTATCGTCCATCATGTGTTCCTTGTTCCGGTACGAGGTGGCAGTATACCGATCAGGCCGGGATGTCGTCGAGATCAGCGCCGACAGAAACGCGGGGCTGTCGTGCGCGAGGACGGCTGGCAACCCCTCGCCGGACCATGCGGCTGCGATTCGCAGACTCCGGCGCTCGCGTTTGCCTGGAATGTGCGATATGCCGCTGCTCTCACAGCGACAACGGACTCCTCATGATCAAACGCGTCTTGCCGTACGAAGGTCTGCTCCACGAAGTGGTCGAGCACAATGGCGTGCTTTACATCGGCGGCATCGTCCCCGAGGACACCAGCCTCGATATGTCGGGCCAGGCCAACGACGTACTCACCCAATTGACGCAGCTGTTGAAGACCCTCGGATCCGATCCAGCCCACGTCTTGCAGGTGACGATCTACATGGCTGATCTCAAGGAGAAGGCAGAGTTCAACGCAGCCTGGAAAGCGCACTTTGCCGAAGCTCATCTGCCGGCACGTGCCGCAATCGGCGTGGCCGACCTCGGTCCGGGCGTCAAGCTCGAGATGACGGCCATTGCCGCCCGGCCATAGCGGCGCGCCAACGCCCGGCGCCGGGGCCCGCCGGCATCATCCACGTGCGCAGCAATCGACCAGCAGCTGCCAGATCCGCTGCGTCTCGCCTCTCTCGTGCCCGTCCGGCGCCTTCTCGGCGCCGGGCTGACCATATCGGACGATGGTGTGCGTTTCGCGAGGCACGATCCATCGTTCCGAGATCGGGTCGTACCATTTTCCGATGTTCACCTCAGTCACGGCGATCAACTCACAGATTTGATCAACGGTCCGCGATGCGCCTGCCGCGGCCTGCTCGAAGCCATTCGGCGACACGTCACTCAGTTTTACCAATCATGAGCCGGCACGATCGTTCCGCTTCCCCGCATCATCCCGGGCGGGCCGGATGAAGCGTGCGTGGATGCCGCTCGTGCAGCAGCCGGGCGAGGTCCTCGCGCTCGGTCTCGCGTCCCTTCATGGCGGTCTCGAACAGCGCTTCCTGGATGTCGCGCGGCATGTCGCCCCACACGTCCATCGCCGCGCGTCCGAGCAGGCTCGCAAGATGATCAATTCCATCGTTCATTCGGCTCTCCTGGTCTGGACACGGAATGGAACAGCTGCCGCCGTGGAGCGTTCCACTGCCATCATTGTGAAAAGGAGGCGTCATTTATGGGTTTCTTCACCAAGGACATCAAATCGATGGAAGACCTGCTGCTGCACGGGCTGCAGGACATCTATTACGCGGAGCGGCAGATCCTGAAGGCGCTGCCGAAGATGATCGACAAGGCCACCAACAGAGACCTCGCCGCCGGCCTGAAGGCGCATCTGGACGAGACCAACAAGCAGGTTGAACGGCTCGACAAAGTGTTCGCCAAGCTCGGCAAGGAGCCCAGCGGCACGCAGTGTCCGGCCATCGACGGCCTCATCGAGGAAGCCGACGCGACCGCCGGTGAGATCGAGGACAAGGCCGTGCTCGACGCCGCGATCGTCGCCAACGCGCAGGCTGTGGAGCACTACGAAATATGCCGCTACGGCACGCTGATCGCCTGGGCAGAAAAACTCGGCCACGACGACATCGTGCGCTTCCTCACGACCAATTTGAACGAGGAGAAGGCGGCCAACACCAAGCTGAACACGGTGGCGCTGCGCAAGGGCGTCAACGCCAAGGCGTCCAACGCCGCCTGATCTGCCGATTGAGACGTGGCGGCCCGGCCTCCGGCGCCGCCACGATCCTCTGCTAGAGCGGAATGCGAAACATCGCCCCCGCGTGCCGCCGGGCTAGTGCGTTGGGGTGATCTCGCCTGTGGCCATCCTTCGAGACGCCCGCCGTTGGCGGGCCCTCAGGATGAGGACTGGGTGGCGCGGCAATCGTTTCGACAAGCACGAATGCTGCTTAGCCTCATCCTGAGGAGGCCGCGAAGCGGCCGTCTCGAAGGACGAGGCGTGCGCTCAGATCTCAACACGCTCCAGGCGCGTTCGATCAGATGATCAGATGAACGGCTTCCCGCCGGTGACGGCGAGCGTCGCTCCCGAAGTGTAGCTCGAGAGCGGATCGGCCAGCATGACATAGGCGGTTGCGAGCTCGGCCGGCTGGCCGGCGCGCTGCATCGGGACCTGCTTGCCGAAGTTCTTGACCCTCTCCTCCGACATGGTCGACGGGATCAGCGGCGTCCAGATCGGACCCGGGGCCACCGCGTTGACCCGAATGCCCTTCTCGGCCAGCATCTGGGCAAGCCCACCCGTAAAATTCTGAATGGCGCCCTTGGTCGTGGCGTAGGCCAGCAGCGTCGGGTTTGGCATGTCCGAGTTCACCGACGCCGTGTTGATGATCGCAGCGCCCGGCCGCATATGGGGGACGGCGGCCTTGGTCAGATAGAACATGGCGTGGATGTTGGTCGCGAACGTGCGCTGCCATTCCTCGTCGCTGATGTCGGCGATGTCCTTGAACGTGGCCTGATGCGCAGCATTGTTGACCAGGATATCGATGCCGCCGAGTTCCTCCACAGTACGACGCACGATCGACCGGCAGTGATCGGGATTGCTGATATCGCCGGGGATCAGGACGACCTTGCGTCTCTCCCGCTCCACCAGCGCCTTGACCTCGGCCGCATCCTCGTCCTCGTTCAGATAGGAGATGACGATGTCGGCACCTTCACGCGCATAGGCGATCGCGACCGCACGGCCGATGCCGCTGTCGCCGCCGGTGATCAGCGCCTTTTTTCCTGCCAGGCGCCGGGCGCCCTTGTAACTCTCCTCGCCATGATCCGGCCGAGGCCGCATCGCCCGCGTCGAACCGGGCATCGGTTGCTGCTGCGGCGGATAGGGAGGCTTTGGATAATCGGTCATGGACAACTCCCGGGAAGTTTGCTGCGCTAACGGAGCGCCGCCGAAACTGTTCCTGGCGATTTCCTGGCGATTTCCTGGGATTATCCGGACGAAACCCTAGCTCTATCCGGATTGGACGGCCCCGATCTGCGACACCGGGCCGTGCGCATCCCCCGATCGGGCCTGACGATAGAGGTGACCCGGCTCCGCCCACAGGAACCCATTCGAAAACGGCACACCAGGATAGGCCGCCGCAAGCCGGCGGTTGCCGCCGTCGACATCGTCGCGACCGTCGAGCACGTCGCGAAAGGTCCTGGCGACGGCGACCATGTCGCAATCCTGCGGCGACAGGCGCAGCGAGCCGACATTGCTCTCGCGCAACAGGCCGGCCTCCCCAAGCAGATTGGCGCAGGTGTGAGACAGGGTCTGCACGCCGTTGATGGTCAGAAAATCCTGCTGCTCCAGCGTGTTCAGAATCAGACCATCCGGATCCTTCTCACAGACGAAGCGGCAATTATCCTTGGCGAGCTTGTGAAGGCGCGCATGATAGCAGCGGGCGGAGATCGCCAGCGGCACCCTGCCGAACGCGAACAGCTCGATCGTGACATCGGGAACGGCCTTCGCGATCGCCGCCACCGAGGCCAACGGCAACTCGGGCGGCAGGCAGATGCGCTCCGCCCCCTGCGCGGCGTGAAAGGCCGCGCTCGCCTCGTTGTAGATGTTGACGAAGGGCCCGATGGCATGCGGCCGGCCTGCGAGCGCCCTGAGACAGGTCAGATCGTTCACCTCGACCAGCACGCCTTCGGCCGAAGCGAGCTCTTCGGTCTGGCGGCGCTCGCGCCGCAGCGAGACCAGGATCAGCGAGCCCAGCAGCACCTGCTTGCCTGCCTTCTGCAACCGTTCGACCACGGCCGGGATGTGATCGGCGATGAACGGCGACCGCTTCGAGCAGACGATCTCGCCGACCGATACGACGTCGACCGGCGCTTCGTCGGCGATACGGAAATAGAAGTCGCGCCAGCGTTCCGGCGCCCAATTGTACAGAACTGGACCGAGGCTGAGCTGCATCGCTGGATCTCACATATTCGAGAGGATCAACGCCAGGTCTTGCGATAGGCGCCGAGCGTGCAGGCCTGTCCTTCGGTGAACGGCTTCAGGCCCGCAATGTCCGTCTCGCTGCCGCTCTCGAGCGCCGCGAGCGCATGGCGGAAATGGCGCACCACGCTTTCGACATAGGCGCGGCCGCGCTGGCGGCCCTCGATCTTGAGCGCGGTCACGCCCGCATCGCGCAAACCCCTGAGCAGGGTCGTGGCGTCCAGGCTGACGGGATCTTCGAAAATGTAAGCAGCGCCCTGTGCGGTCGAAAAACGGCCCTTGCACAGCGTCGGATAGCCGGCGGGCTCGCTCGTCCCGAACCGGTTGATGGTGAAGCCGCCGAGGCTGGACTTGGTCCCCTCCGCGGTCTGTTCGTAGGTCACATGGCTCGGCGGCGAGCAGACGCCCTGCATGTTCGGCGATTTGCCGGTGGCATAGGACGACAGCGAGCAGCGCCCCTCGGCCATCACGCAGAGGCCGCCGAACACGAAGACCTCGGTCTCGCAGGCCGACTCCCGGGTGATCTCGGCGATCTCCGGCACGCTCAGGACACGCGGCAGCACGACGCGCCGCGCCCCGAAATTTTCGGCATAGAAGGCGATGGCGTCCGGATTCGCGGCCGCGGCCTGAACCGAGACGTGCAAGCGCTGGCTCGGATGGCGCCGCGCCGTGTAGTCCATCAATCCGATGTCGGCGAGGATCAGTGCATCGGCTCCGGCACTCACCGCATCGTCCACGGCGCGATGCCAGATGTCGACGGCGGCGGCGCGCGGGAAGGTGTTGATGGCCACAAGGATCTTCGCGCCGCGACCATGCGCCAGCGCGATCCCCTTGCGCAGCTCGTCGCGGCTGAAATTCAGCCCCGGAAAGTTGCGCGCGTTGGTCTCGTCGTTGAAGCCGCAATAGATCGCGTCGGCGCCGGCATCGATGGCGCTCTTCAGCGCCGCCGGCGTCCCGGCGGGACAGATCAGTTCCATCATCTCGATTGCTCGCTTTGCCCCGATGAGCCGATCACATGACCCCGGGCGGCATCGAACACGCGCCTCGCCGGCGCGCCCAGCGGGCCGAACAGCGAAGACAGTTCAGTGGCGAGATCGAGCTGGGCGTCGTCGATCGCATTGCGCAGCGCCAGCACCGCCTCGACATCGCCCTCGACCACGAGCTCGCGCGAGAACATCAAGGCATCGCCATCGACCCTGCCTTCGAGCAGAGCCAGCAGATTGGCGAGCGAAGCCGAGATGCGCGCATCCAGACCTTGCGGCAGCTCGCGCACGACGGACAGGCGCGGCGGCTTCGCCTCGACCACGAAGGCAAAGGGCAGATCGATCGGCCTGATGCCGAACCGCGCGCGGGCGTGCACGCCCAGCCGGTCGAATATCGCAGGGTTGCGCCGGTGGATGCCCCGCAGGACAGCGCCGAGAGCGAGCTGCAACGGCAGCAGAGGCAGCGGACGCATGGCCAATGCGACAAGCGGCGGAATCGTCGGCAACGGACCGGACGATGCGGCGGACGGGTCATTCATGACGCCACATCTGGACGGAATGTACGCCGCTGTATTTGAGCCGGAACAATGAAGACCAAAAACAGGCCGGCTAGCTGTGATTTTTTGGGAGCTTCTCCAGTTGCAACGTGATGTGCCGCGCTTCCGCGACCTTGCCGACTTCCTGCGCTTCATCGAAAGCCGGGGGCAGTTGCGACGCATTCGCGAGAAAGTCTCCGTCGTCCACGAGATCACGGAAATCCACCGGCGTGTGCTCGGGGCACACGGACCGGCATTATTGTTCGAGCAGCCCGTCAAGGCCGACGGCCGCCCCTCGGAGATGCCGCTCCTCACCAATCTGTTTGGAACGGTCGAGCGGATCGCGTGGGGCATGGGGATCACGCCCGACCGCCTCGAAGAGCTGGGCCAGCTGATGGCCGAGCTGCGCGCGCCGCGACCGCCCAACAGCATCAGGGAGGCCTTCGGCAAGCTTCCACTCGCCCGCGCGGCACTGGCGACGCGCCCGCGCACGCGCGCGGCCGCCCCGGTGCAGGATTGCGTCGCGATGGGCCCCGACATCGATCTCGCGAGATTGCCGGTGCAGATCTGCTGGCCCGGCGAGCCGGCGCCGCTGATCACCTGGCCGCTCGTGATCACCGTGCCGCCGGCCTCCGCCACGGCCGACCAGGAGGAGAATGTCGGCGTCTACCGCATCCAGGTGCTCGGTCGCGACCGCGCCATCATCCGCTGGCTTGCGCATCGCGGCGGCGCCCGCCATCACCAGCAATGGAAGGCGATCGGGCGCGACATGCCGGTCGCGATCGTCATCGGGGCCGATCCAGCCACCATCCTGGCCGCGGTGCTGCCGCTGCCCGAGACCATGTCGGAGCTGCGCTTCGCCGGAATCCTGCGCGGCGAACGGCCCGATCTCGCGCCATGCCTCACTGTCCCGCTCGCGATCCCGGCCGAGGCCGAGATCGTCGTCGAGGGCTTCGTCTCGGCCACCGAGACCGCGCCCGAGGGGCCGTATGGCGATCACACCGGGTATTACAATTCCGTCGAGGAATTCCCCGTGATGCGCGTGACCGCGATCACCAACAGGCGGCAGCCCGTCTACCTCTCGACCTTCACGGGCCGGCCGCCGGACGAGCCGTCGCGGATCGGCGAGGCGCTCAACCGCCTGTTCGTCCCGCTGATCCGTCAGCAATTCCCCGAAGTGACCGATTGCTGGCTGCCTCCGGAGGCCTGCTCCTACCGCATCGCGGTCGCGGCGATCAAGAAGCGCTATCCCGGCCAGGCGCGGCGGCTCATGCTCGGCCTGTGGTCGATGCTGCCGCAGTTCAGCTACACCAAGCTCCTGATCGTGGTCGACGACGACATCGACGTCCGCGACTGGCAGGCCGTGATGTGGGCGGTCTCGACGCGCAGCGACGCCTCGCGCGATCTCGTGACCATCACCGACACGCCGATCGACTATCTCGACTTCGCCTCGCCGAAATCGGGGCTCGGCGGCAAGCTCGGCATCGACGCCACCACGAAGATTCCACCCGAGACGGATCGCGAATGGGGCGTTACGCTGACCATGGATCCCGCCGTGGTCGCACGTGTCGATGCGATGTGGTCGAGCCTCGGCCTTTCCGGTGCGCCCGCACGCACACCGATCCCCACATGAGCGGACGGCAAGGCCTCATCGTCGGCATCAGCGGCGCCTCGGGCGCCGCGATCGGCATGCGCATCGTCGAGCTGCTGGCCGACGATCCGCACTACGCGGTGCACCTCGTGGTCTCGCCCGCGGCCGAGCGTACGCTGAGCGAGGAAGTGGGGAGCGATGCGCTGGCGCGGCTGCGCGCGCTCGCCTTCCGCCAACATCCTCATTCGGACGTCGGCGCCGCGATCGCCAGCGGCTCGTATCCGGTCGCGGGAATGATCGTGGCGCCGTGCTCGATCCGTACGCTCTCGGCCATCGCCTGGGGGCAGCTCGACAACCTCCTGACGCGCGCGGCCGACGTGCAGCTCAAGGAGCGGCGCCGGCTGGTGTTGCTGGTCCGCGAGAGCCCGCTGCATCTCGGCCATTTGCGCAGCATGCTACAGGCAACCGAGATCGGCGCGATCATTGCCCCGCCCATGCCGGCCTTCTATCTGAGGCCACAGTCGCTGGATGAGGTGATCGACCAGATCGCCGCCCGGGCGATCAACCTGCTCGACCTCGCGAAGCTTCGCGCACCCGCAAAGGTCTGGTCGGGATCGGGCTCCGACGGCGTCTAGCCGGCGCAGCGGCTCCCGTCACGGCCGCCTCGCCGGATCAATTCACCTCGGCAAAGCCGAGCGATGACCTCACGCCCGGCGAGATCATCGAGGGCTGCCAGGGCGGCTCGAACGTCATGGTGACGTCGATCGGGGAGATTGCCGATTCCAGCCAGCACAGACAGTCATCGATACGCGTTTCATCCTGCTCCATCGGCAGAGCAGTTAAGTGCTCGCCCTCACAACGCACTTCAAAGTCACATCCCTCGAAATGCGGCCATCGGCACTTGCCGTCGATAGATCTTCTTGATCGGCCGGTGCACGTTGTGCGCACGTCGTCTTCCAACTAATCGAGGTTCGGATGGCTTCGTGGTGCGGCAGGCCGGCGGCATCGGGCACGCTTCGCTGCGACGCGCCATGGTGGCGGCGACTTAGATGAGGCGGGCAAAGGCGTCCCGTTGCGCCGCCGTCAGATGCAAGCCATGTTTGGTACGCCGGTCCAGGAAGTCCGCGGGCGCCCTGGCCCACTCCTTCTCGCGCAGAAACGCGGCCTCACGTTCGTAAAAGTCGCCACCGAAATGCCGGCCGAGATCGGCCGAGACGCGGGCCGGACCCAGCAGCTCGCGCGCACGCGTGCCGTACAGGCGAGCATAGTGATGGACCAGCTTGCGCGGAAGATCGGGATATTCGCGCGCCAGTTCGACGATGAAGGCATCGAAGTCACTCCCGATGTCGCCGCCCGGCAGCTTCGGTCCCGCCGTCCAGCTGGGCGACATCTGCGGAAACCATGGCTCGAGACGTTGCAGCGCGTGTTCTGCGAGCCGGCGGTAGGTCGTGATCTTGCCGCCGAAGATCGAGAGCAGCGGCGGCACGCCTTCTGCGCCGTGAACCTCGAAAACGTAGTCGCGCGTGACCGCCGAGGGGTTCTCGGTATTGTCGTCGTAAAGTGGCCTTACGCCGGAAAATGAATGAACGATCTCCCGCTCGTCCGGCGGGGCGCGAAAGTAACGGCGCAACACGCCCAGGAGGTAGGCGATCTCGCCCTCGTCGATCGCGACGTCTTCCACGCCGCCGTCATAGGAAATGTCCGTCGTGCCGATCAGCGCCAGATCCCTCTCGTAAGGGTTGACGAAGATGACGCGACGGTCCGCGTTCTGGAGCAGATAGGCCTGCGGCCCACTCCAGAATTTTGGCACAACCAGGTGACTTCCCTTGACCAGCCGCACATTGTGCGAGGAGTTCAGCCCGGCGACACTCTGGACGACGTCCTGGACCCAGGGACCTGCGGCATTGACCAGCGCTCGCGCCCGGACGATCAGCGTGCCGCCGTCATCTCCCTGCATCTCCAGGTGCCATACGCCCGCTTCCCGGCGCGCACGCAACGCGCGGGTGCGGGGCAGGATGATCGCGCCGTTGTGCGCGGCATCAACCAGATTGAGGATCACGAGCCGGGCGTCATCGACCCAGCAATCCGAGTATTCAAACCCGCGGCGAAACTCGGAGCGCAGCGGCGCGCCCTCAGGCGCGTGCGTGAGATCGAGACCACGGCTCGACGGCAGATGCTTGCGACCGCCGAGATGGTCATAGAGAAACAGCCCGCTGCGAACCAGCCACGCTGGCCGCTGCTCCGGCGAGTGGGGCAGCACGAAACGCATCGGCCAGATGATGTGCGGCGCGGAGGCGAGCAGAACCTCGCGCTCGATCAAGGCTTCGCGCACCAGGCGAAACTCGTAATATTCGAGGTAGCGCAGCCCGCCGTGAACGAGCTTGCCCGAGCGCGACGAGGTGCCCTCGGCAAGATCACCCTTCTCGCACAGCAGAACCTTCAGGCCGCGGCCCGCCGCATCGCGCGCGATGCCGGCCCCGTTGATGCCACCGCCGATGATGGCGATGTCGACCAGCCCGTGATCCCTGCCCGCGTGCGGCGCAGCCCCGGTCATCACGTCCTGCTGCGCTTCTTCTCGACCCGTTGCCGCGCTGCCGCCTTTGCCGATGCGCCCGCCCTGCCCGGCTTCGGCCTGGAAGCCCTGGACTTGGAACCTTCGGGCCGCTGGAGACCGTAAGTCGAGAATCCCTTCGCGGTGTCGGCGATCTCGGCTTCGCTGAGAATGTGCGGCGATCCCAATGCAAGCGAGAGATAATATTGCCGCGCGATGGTCTCGAGCTCGACCGCCAGCCACATCGCCTTGTCGAGGTTGGCGCCGACCGCGATCATGCCGTGATTGGCCAGCAGGCAGCCGTTACGGCCTTCGAGCGCGGCGAGCGCCAGCTCCGACAATTCCGCCGTGCCGTAGCGCGCGTAGCCGGCGCAACGGATGTCATTGCCGCCGAACGCGGCCATCATGTAGTGGCAGGCCGGGATCGGCTTGCGCGCGATCGCGAGCACGGTCGCGTAGGTCGAATGGGTGTGGACGACGCCGCCGACATCGGGACGGCCGCGCATGATGTCGAGATGAAAGCGCCATTCGGTCGACGGCTTCAACGGCCCATCCCAGGAGCCGTCGTCGCGATCGAGCGGCATCGCGGCGATCATCTCCGGCTTCATCGCGTCATAGGGCGTCGCGGACGGCGTGATCAGCATCCGGTCCTTGTAGCGGGCGGAGATGTTGCCCGACGTGCCCTGATTGAGGCCCGAAGCGTTCATCCACCGACATTTGGCGATGATCGCCTCGCGCAACTGTCGCTCCTCGCGGGTCATGGCAAGATACCTTTCGTCTTCAGCACGGATTGAGCGGCGGCTCGCCGGCAAGATAGCGGCGAACCTCTTCCGCCGCCTGATCGGCGGCAATGGTGACGGTACGCAACGAGGCTCCCGCAATATGGGGCGTCAGCGTGACGTTGGGCAATTGCAGCAGCGGCCAGTCGGCGGGCACCGGCTCCACGGCAAAGGTGTCGAGCATGGCCCCGCCGAGCCGTCCGGCAGACAGCGCCTCGAACAACGCCTGGTAGTCGACCAGGGGGCCACGCGCCGTATTGATGAAGATGGCGCCCGGCTTGACCTGCGCCAGCGCCGCGCGATCGATGAAGCCGGTGGTCTCGGCGGTCACGCGCGCATGCAGGCTGATCACGTCGGCGCGAGCCAGGAGCTCGCCGAGGCCGACATGCTCGACGCCGTCATTGCGATCCTGCGCGCTGAGCTGGACGTAGGGGTCCGTCACCAGGATCTTGCAGCCGAACGCCTTGAGCAGCTTTACGACGCGGGTGCCTATCGCGCCATAGCCGACGATGCCGACGGTCATCTCGCCGAGCTCGCGCCCGGTGCGATCGGCGCGATAGAGGTCGCCGCGCCATTCGCCGCCGCGCAGGGATTCATGCCCGCTGCGGATCAGGCGCGTTTCAGCGAGAATCGCGCCGATGGTGAACTCGGCCACGGCGCTGGCGTTGCGGCCGGGCGTGTTGACCACGAGCACCCTGTGGTCGCGCGCGGCCTGCATGTCGATGTTGACGGGGCCGCCGCGCGAGACCGCGATGAATTTGAGGCCCGGCAGACGCTGCAGCATCGATCGCGAGACCGGCGCAAGATGCGTCACCAGCAATGCCGCGTCGCCGATGAAGTTCACGACCTCATCGGGATCGCCCATGAACTCCTTCAGTCCGTCGAGCTTGGAGCCGGCATAGCCATGCTCCATCGGCTCGTCCGGCCATGGCTGCTCCAGAACGCGGATGTCGATGGCGCTGCCACAGGCCGCCGTGATCCGTTCGGCAAAGACCTTCGGCAGCATGAAGCGGTCCCCGACGATGGCAATCTTGCTAGGCATGGCCGGCTCCCGCACGCACGGCCGCGAGTTGCTTCCAGACCGGCCGCGCCGCGAGCCTGGCATTCAGATAGGCCGGAAACAGCCGTCCATAATGCGACGCCAATGCCGCGTCCGGCGTTTGCGGCGTCGCAAGATATGGCCGCACCCACGCATCCGCACAGGCCGTCATGTCCGGATAGAGGCCGGTCGCCACCGCCGCGATCATGGCGGCGCCGGCAGCGCCCGCCTCGCCGCGGCTACAGACGCGCACGTTGCATTCGAGCACAGCGCCAAGGATCGCGCCCAGAGCGCGGCTCCGCGCCGCGCCGCCGGTGATGCGCAGGTCGCGCGGCAGTGCGCCCATCGCGGCGTAGCAATCGCGGGCGGCGAAGGCGAGCCCTTCCATCACCGCCCGCATCAGATCCCAATAGCCGTGGCGGGTGCGCAACCCCAGGAATTGCGCGCAGGCCTCGTGCGCGACGAACGGGCCGCGCTCGCCGGCATCGGAAATGAACGGGTGGAACAAGAGTTCGCCGGGTTGCGCTTGCATGACGCGCTCATCGAGCCGTCCGATCAGATCGGCGCGCGAGCGCGCGATACCTTCGGCGGCGAGCAGATCGCGTGCGAGGTCCAGCAGCCAGTCGATATTCAGCGTCGCCGCCATGTTCGATTGCATCTGCGCATAATGACCGGAGACCGGAAACGGCATGGTATAGCCGGTGGCCTCGGCATTGAGGACCACCGCATCGGCGCTGGGCGCGAGGCGCATATGCATGCCGGTCGAGCCGATGATGGTGCAGCCGACATCGGGAGCCGGATCGTAGAGTCCGGCCCCCAGCGCATTGCAGATCACGTCGACATAGCCGAGCGAGACCGGAACGCCCTGCGGCAGACCGATCTCGCGCGCCGCGGCGGCGTTCAGCGGATGCGTGGTCACGACGCCGTCGACGACGTCGGGAAACAGGGGCATGCAATCGGCGATCCCGATCAGGCGCGCGGTTTCGGCGTCGAACCGGCGCTTGCGGAAATCGCCGCAGGAGAAGGTCGCCTCCGACGGATCGGTCGCACGCTCGCCGGTGAGCAGGAAATACAGCCAGTCCTTGCAATGAAAGGCGGTGCGGGCGCGCGACAGGGTCTCGGGCGCATGCGCCTGCAACCAGGCCAGTTGCGGTCCTTGCTGGCAGGCATTGAGCCCCGAGCCGGTCCGCCGATAGAGCGCCGCATTGCGCTCGCTGTCGCGGATCCGCTCGACGAGGCCGGCCGCGCGGGAATCCAGCCACAGCAAGGCGGGCGCGACGGGACGGCCGTCATCATCGATCAGCCAGGTGCCGTCGCCCTGGCCCGTCACCGCGATGGCGGCGAGCCGCGATGCGAGATCGGGGATCGCCACCACCAGGCCGCGCAGGGCGGCAATTGTGTCGTTCCAGGTCCGCGCCATGTCCTGCTCGACATGGCCGCCGGCTGACGTCGTGTAGCTGTTCGGAAGCGCGTATTCGCCGAGCTGCCGCCCGTCGCGCGTGAACGCGACCGTCTTGATCAGGGACGTGCCGGCATCAATGCCGATGATGACGTCGCGGCCAGGCAAGATGCTCATGGTCGGGCTGCCTCCGCATGGTGAATGCAGTTGCCGTCGGCGCCAAACAAATGAAGATGCCGTGCCTCCAGCGCGAACGGCAGGATGTCCCCGGGCCGCGCTGTGATCTTGTTCGGCGTCACCGCGATGAGGAGGCGGCCGTCGCATTCGCCTGCGACATGCGACTGGTCGCCCAGCCACTGGTTGGAGACGACGCGCACGCGCACATCGCCGCTGCCGACGGCGATCTTCTGCGGTCTTATGCCGACGCGCAGGCGCGTGCTCTGCGCGAGCGCGCGGCCGGCGGCGGCATCGAGCGTTTGCCCTTCCAAGTTGAACGCGAGATCCGCCCCGATCGAGAGGCGAAAACCGCCATCGGCCTGCGCCACCTCGGTCTCGAGCAGGTTCATCGGCGGCTCGCCGATGAAGCTCGCAACGAACAGGTTCGCCGGATGATCCTTCAGCTCCCGTTCGCTGGCGAACTGCTGAAGCACGCCATCCTCCATGACCGCGATGCGGTCGGCAAGCGCGCTCGCCTCGGTCTGATCGTGGGTGACGAAGATCGCCGTCATGCCGCGCTCGGCAAGCAAGCCTTTGATCCGTCCGCGCAGCACCGCGCGCAGCTGCGGCTCGAGCTGGCCCATCGGCTCATCCAGCAGATACAGATCGGCATCGCGCACCAGGGCGCGCGCCAGCGAGACACGCTGCTGCTGCCCTCCGGAAATCGAGCGTGGATAGCTGTCCAGGATATCGGCGATCTCGACCAGCTGCGCGATCGCCTCGACACGCCGGGTCACCTCGGCATACGAGAGCTGCTGCGCCTTCAGGGCGAAGGCGATGTTCTCGCGCACGGTGAGCGGCGGATAGAGCGAATAGCCTTCGAAGGCCATCGCCACCCTGCGCTTCGCCGGCGGCAATTGGTCGATCCGGCGCCGGCCGAGCGTGATCGCCCCCGAGGTGACGCTCTCGAAGCCCGCGATCATCCGCAAGGTCGAGGTCTTGCCGCAGCCCGACGAGCCCAGCAGCGCGACGATCTCCCCCTTGCCGACCTCCATGTCGAGCGCGCGCACCGCATGGACCGGCGGCTTGCCGCGGCTCTGATAGACCTTGTCGACCTTGCTGATCTCGAGCATGCCCATGCCTATCCCGGTCTCCTCATGCCGCCTGCCGTCGATGCGACAGTCCGACGCGCAGACCCGTTGCACGGTCGAACAGAAGCGCCGTCTCCGGCGCGAAGCGAACGAAGACCCCGTCCTCCGCGCTCGCCATGGCCGAGCCCTGCGGCAGGGCGGCGAGCCACTCGGATCCGTCGGCGAAGCGCAGCAGCAGCACGGCCTTCTCGTGCATCGGCGTGACCGCGACGATACGCGCCGGCATGGCGTTTTCGCCGGCTTGGCGGCTGATGACGAGATCATCCGGACGCACGCCGAGCCAGCACGGACCGTGATCGACGATCGCGAGATCGGCGGCGTCGAGCCGCACGGGCGTCCCCGCCACCTGCGCGCTGAGCCCGCCCTGCGCGGCGACCGGCTCGACCTCCGCGAGATTGATGCTGGGATCGCCGAACAGGCGCGCGACCGCAACCGACGCGGGCCTGGCATAGATCTCCTCGGGACGCGCGACCTGCACCAGGCGGCCGTCGACCAGCACCGCGATCCGGTCGGCGATCGCCATCGCCTCGCGATAGTCCTGGGTGACGTAGAGGACTGCGGCCGAGCTCCGCCGCAGCAGGCTCGGCAATTCGAGCCGCATCTCGTAGCGCAGCTTGGCATCGACATTGCGCAAGGGATCGTCGAGCAGCAGCACATCCGGGTTGCCGATCAGGGCGCGCGCGAGCGCGGTGCGCTGCTTCTGCCCGTTCGACAATTCGCGCGGCCTGTGGCCGAGCACATGCTCGATCTTCAGCAGCCGGCTGATCGACTTGACCCGGCTCGCCACCTCCGCGGCGCCCGCCTTGGCTCGCAGGCCGCTGGCGATGTTGTTCTGCGCGCTCATGTGGGGAAACAGGGCAAAGTTCTGGAAGGCCATGCCGATCCCGCGCTGCTCGGGCGGCGCGCCCACGATCGATCGACCGCCGACCAGGATGTCTCCCTCGTCCGGTTCGAACATGCCCGCGATCATGCGCAGGAGCACGGTCTTGCCGCTGCCGGACGGACCGAACACCGCGACGATTTCGCCGGGCTCGACCGCCAGCGAAAAATCCTCGGCGCAGCGGACCGGGCCGAACGACTTGCCGACGGCGTTGAGTTCAAGACGCGCCATGCTGTCAGCCTTTCACCGCACCGAGCGACAGGCCTTCGACCAGATAGCGCTGCGCGTACAGCGCGAGCAGCAGGGTCGGCGTGACCGAGAGCACGATCGCGGCTGCGATCTGGCCGTACTGAATGCCGGACGCCGTGACGAACGCCAGCGCACCCACGGTCACAGGCTGCTTGTCGGCCGAGGCCAGGATCAGTGCGAACACGAAATTGTTCCAGCAAAAGATGAAGGACAGCAGGCCGGCTGCCGCGATGCCAGGTCCTGCGAGCGGCACCGCGATCCGCGTGAATGCCTCGCGCCAGGTATGACCGGCGAGGCGATAGGCATGCTCGATGTCGGGGCTGATGTCCTCGAAATAGCCGCGCACGATCCACAGGATCAGCGGCAGCGCGATGAGCTGATAGACCCAGACGATGCCGAAATAGGTGTCGTTGAGGCCGAGCTGCTGGTAGTACAGCGACAGCGGCAACAGCACCAGCAGCGGCGGCGCGAAGCGGAACGACAGCAGCGTGAAGGCGATGGTCTCGCCGAGCCGGAACTTGAACCGCGCAAAGGCGTAGGCCGCGGGCACGCCGAGCAGCAGGGCCAGCACCACGGCAGCGCTCGACAGCGCAAAGCTGTTCACGAGGTTGCGCATGAAGGATATTTCGAGATTGCCGGCAGCGGTCCGCAGCTGCCCCGAGATCAAGGCCTGGTAATTGGCCAGCGTCGGCTCGAACAGGATGTGCGGCGGAATCCGCAGGATCTGCTCGTTGGCCTGGAACGACATCAGGAAGATCCAGACGATCGGAAACATGAAGAACACGAGCACGAGCGCGAGCGCCATACCGCGGAAGATTCGTCCTGCGAGACTGGAATGATCCATCGCCGCCTCCCGTGCCTCACGCGTGGCCGTGGGCGCGCGCCCGCAGGCGCAGCCAGTTCTTGATGAAGATGTTCGACAGGATATTGGTGATCAGCCACAGGATCATCAGCAGTGCCGCCGAACGGCCGACATTGGTGTATTGGAAGAATTCGAGATAGGCCTGGACCTGGAACACCATCAGCCGGTCACCGGGACCGCCCTGCGTCATCGCATAGATGATGTCGAACTGCTGGATCGAATCCAGCAGGCGAAACAGCGACGCCGTGATGATGTAGGGCGCGAGCATCGGCAGCGTGATGCGGAAGAACACGAAGCTGGCCGGGACACCATCGAGCGCCGCGGCCTCGAACGGCTGCCGCGGCAGCGAGCGCAGGCCCGCCAGCAGCAGGATCATGATGAAGGGCGTGTAGACCCAGACGTCCACCAGCACCACCGTGAACAATGCGCTCGAAGGATCGGACGCCCATTTGAAGTCGTGCACGCCGAGCAGGCTCACGAGATAGGACAGGATGCCGAAGCTCGGGTTGGTCATGAGCTTCCACATCAGCGCCGCGATCGCGGGCGCCGTCATCAACGGCAGCAGCAGCGCGATGGACACCGCATTGTGAAAGCGCGTCGGCCGCCGCAGCAGCAGGGCAATGCCGAGGCCGAGCAGCAGCTCGAGCACCACCGTCAAGGCGGTATAGGTGAGCGAGATGCGAAGCGTGTTCCAGAAGGCGGGATCGGAGAGAAAGTCGATGTAATTGTCGACCCCGATGAAGCCGCGCAGATGAGGCAGGTTCAGCCGGTAGCGCTGGAGCGAATAGATCGCCGCCGTCACGAAGGGCACGAGGATGGCGATGCAGACCAGCAGGGCCGGCAGGCTGAGCAGATAGGGCAGCATGCGCCCGCGCAGCCTCGTGGTGCGGCGCGGCAGCACATTCGTCTGGGACAACTGGACCATGCTCATGATGATACGGGATCACGCATTGGCTTCAACATCGCCGGCCCGGACCGGATGGGCGTTCCGAACCGGCGAGTTGGCGTGGCGCGGAGGAATGGGCGCCACGCAAGGCATCGTAGGCGGCAAGCTCAGCCAAGGCTGTTCAACCAAGGCTGTTCAACCAAGGCCGTTCAACCAAGGCCTGACTGCTTGAGCTGGCGGTTGATGCTGTCGGCGAGCTTGTCGAGTCCCTCGTCGACGCTGACCTCCTTGGCTACCATCTTCTGGAGCGAAGCCGCCCATTCCGTCGTCAGGTCGAAGAACAGCGGCTGGGCCGTGAAGTAGATCTTGGCACCCGGCGAGGACAGATCATGCTGCTCGAGATAGCCCGGATAGGACTTTGCGATCCGATCGCGGAATTCGCTGTCCTTCCAGACCGACGCGCGCACCGGATTGACGAAATCCATCTTGCGGGCGCCGAACAGATCGTGCTCGGTCGAGGCCGCCCATTGCATGAACAGCCAGGTCGCGTCCTTCTGCTTGGAGAAGCTGGAGAGCGCAAGCGACCAGATCCAGACGTTCGGCGTCGGCGCCTTGGCGGCCGGATTGGCCGCGAACGGCGCATAGCCGAGATGGCCCCTCTCCTTGTTCTCGCCGCCGTTCATGAAGTAGCCGAGAATGTCGGCGTCGAAGATCATGCCGGAGGCGCCGGCGCCGAGATCGGTGCCGACCTGGTACCAGGTGTAGGTCGACCAGTTCTTCGGCCCCGAGGTCTGGATCATCTTGACCCATTTCTCGTGAAACTCCTTGGAGGCCTTGGTGTTCATGGCGGCCTTCAGCTTGCCGCCCTCCATCACGAAATCCTTCTGGCCGAAATTCGAATAGGCCGAGAGGAAGCCGGGATGGATCGTGGCCCACGATCGCGAGCCGCGCACGCCGACGCCGTAAGGTCCGCCCGCGTCCTTGGTGATCTTGGCGGCGACGTCGAGCAGCTCGTCGAGATTCTTCGGCGGCTTGACGCCGACCTTGTCGAAGATGTTGCGATTGTAGGTGATGTTGTTGAGCTCATAGCCCCACGGGATGCACCATTGCTTGGCCTTGCCCGAGCCGAGCTCGGAGCCGGCAACGCCGTCCCATGCCGTCGAGGAACGAAGGCCGGGCAGCACGTCGTCCCAGGCGAAGGCCGGGTTGGTCTTTGCGGGGTCCTTGATGTAGGCGTTGAGATCCTCGATCCAGCCGGCCGGACCGTAGGTCCAGGTCATGTAGGCGCCGGTCATGAAGGCGTCGTACTGGTCCGATTTCGAGGACAGCGCCGCGGTGACCTTGTCGAAATAGACGTCCTCCGGGAAGATGTCGTACGCGACGTTCATTCCCGTCAGCGCCTTGAAGGCCTCGATATCGCCGATCATCGCATCGACATAGGGATGCTTGTTCAACAGCAGCTTGACCGTCTTGCCACTATAGGCCTTCCAGTTGAAGTCCGCCGCCATGGCCCGCGACATTGCGGAGACATAGGCCGCGTTGGCAGCAACGCCGGCGATGCCGAGCTTGGCGGCGCCATCCAGCAGATCACGCCGGCTGACGCGTTTGGCGGCGTAGGAGTCGAACAGATTCTTCTCGCGATCGTACATGGGTAACCTCCCGTTATGCGCGTTTACTTCCCTTCTGTCGCTTATTCTTGGTCTTGTTGTTCTTGCCCTTGCCGGATGTAGCCTCCGGCTTGTCGGTTGCGAGGGCCTGGGCGGTCACCTCGTCGATGATGAGACCGTGCAGGAGGCCGCTGCGCAGCACCGCGCGCAGCGCCGTCACCTTGGCGAGACCGCCGCCGATGGCGACGATGCGATGTTTCCTGAGGTCCGCCCCCTCCATCGAGGTCGCACGCGCCGACAGGTCGATGTCCAGCAGCTCGCCGTTGGCGTTGAAGAAATGTCCGAGCAGGTCGGCGCAGGCGCCGGCGCGCTTCAATTCGACCACCTCGTCCGGCCTGATCATGCCGCTCGAGACCAGGAAGCCCTCGGCATGGATCTGTCCGATGCCGACAAACAGGAGCGAGGCCTTGCGCGCGAGCGCGAACACCTCCGCGATGCCGAATTGCTTCATCAACACCGCACGGTCGGCGACCGAATTGGCGAACACCGGCACCGGCAGGAGATAAGCCTCCGCCCCGGTGCGTTCCGCTAGCCGGTGAATGACGTCGAATGGATTGGCGGCGAATTTCCGCGTCAATCCGCCGAGCAGGGAGACGAATTGCACGCTGCGCGCCGGCGTCTGCGGCAACTGCTCGACCACCGCTGCGAGCGTGCGGCCATGCCCGACGCCGATGATCTTGTCCTCGCCGCGCTCGAGATTCTGCCGCAGGAAGCTCGCGCCTTCGAGCGCCAGGGCCCTGAGTGGCAGCTCGCCCTCGCCGAGATCGGGCGCGACGCGGCAGAAGGCAAGGCCGTAGCGCTCGACCAGCGTGTTCTCCAGCGCGACGCATTCGGCCACAGGACCTTCGACGAAGACGCGGATCATGCCCTCGCGGCTGGCGCGCGCGATCAGCCGATGCGCCTTGGTGCTCTGGATGTTGAGGCGGTCGGCGACCTCGGACTGGGTCAGCCCGGCGGCGAAATACAGCCACGCCGCGCGCGTTGCGAGCGACGCCTCACCGTCAACCATCGGCAGCCTGTCGGAAGGTATCGCCACGCCGGAGAAGCCCTCTTGCAATTTTCTTCACGTCTTGCAAAAAATTGCAGAGACGGGTTGGAACGTCAATCCCCCAAACGTGCTGCGGTGCAATCTTGCCGCGCACGCATCGCTCACGCTGTGGAGGTCGAATGACAGGCGTGTTCCTCGGCATCGACGTCGGAACGGGCGGCGTTCGCGCCTGCGCCATCGATGCGCGCGGTGACAAGCTCGGCATGGAATCGGCGCCCCTTCCCGCGCCACGCCAGCATGGCCAAGCGATCGACCAGGATCCGGAACTCTGGTGGGATGCGACGGCGGCCGCGATCGGCAAGCTCGGCCGCATTGTCGATCTCGGGGTTGTCGAGTGCGTCAGCGTCGACGGCACGTCGGGCACGCTGCTGCTCATCGACGCCACAGGCCGGCCCTGCACGCCGGGGCTGATGTACAATGACGCGCGCGCGGCAGCCGAAGCCGTCCGCATTGCGGCGGTGGCCCCCTCGGACAGCGGCGCACATGGCGCGAGCAGCGCATTGGCGAAGCTGCTGTATCTGTCGGGCCGCGGCGAGGCCGGACACGCGCGCTTTGCCGTGCATCAGGCCGACTGGATCGCAGGAAGGCTCGCCGGACATCACGGCATCAGCGACGAGAACAACGTCCTGAAGCTCGGCTACGATCCCGTGACGCGCGGCTGGCCGGCCTGGCTCGACGAGCTCGGCGTGCCCCGCGAGTTGCTGCCGAAGGTGCTGGTGCCGGGAACCCGATTTGCGGAGATCGATTCCGCTGTCGCGACGGCGCTGGGCCTGTCGCCGGCAGCGCGCATCGCGGCCGGCACCACCGACGGCGTCGCCGCCTTCATCGCCACGCGCGCCGATACGCCCGGCGATGCCGTCACCTCGCTCGGAACGACGCTGGTGGTGAAGCTGCTGGCGACGCGGCCGATCTTCGCCGCCAATCAAGGCGTCTATTCACACCGGCTGGGCGAGCGCTGGCTCGCCGGCGGCGCCTCCAATTCCGGCGGCGGCGCGCTGCTCGCGCATTTCACGGCCGCCGATATCGAACGATTGACGCCGCAATTGCAGCCGGAGGTGCCGACCGGGCTCAACTACTATCCGCTTCCCAAGCCCGGCGAACGCTTTCCAATCGCCGATCCGGCTCTGCCGGCGAAGGTGGCGCCGCGCCCTTCGGACGACCACCGCTTCTTCCAGGCGCTGCTCGAAGGCATCGCGGGGATCGAAGCGCTCGCCTATCGGCGCCTGGCCGAGCTCGGAGCACCAAAGCTGCGGCGCGTCGTCAGCATTGGTGGCGGGGCGAAGAACGCGGCCTGGACCGAGATCAGGCGCCGCGCCCTCGGCGTTGCCGTCACCGTCGCCGAAGAGACGGAGGCCAGTTACGGCGCTGCGCTGCTCGCACTGCGAGGCGCCCCGCCATGACAGCCGACATCATCGACATCGAAGGTCTCGGCACGATCGCCGGCCGCTTCGATCACGTGCTGCTCGACCAATGGGGCACGCTGCACAAGGGCCAGGCCGTCTTTCCCCAGGCGCGCGACTGCGTTGCGCGCCTGCGCCAGGCCGGCAAGCGCATCCTCGTGCTGTCGAACTCCGGCAAGCGCGCCGGCAGCAATGCGGCGCGACTTGCCTCGCTCGGTCTTTCCCCGGAGGCCTATGACGGCATCCTGACATCAGGCGAAGTCACGTGGCAGGGCCTGAAGGCGCGCGCGCAGGAGCCCTTCATCGGACTTGGCCAGAGCTGCTTCCTGATCGCGCGCGGCGGCGACAAGGCGATCGTCGACGGGCTCGACCTCGATCTCGTCACCGACATCGGGAAAGCCGATTTCATCCTGCTCGCAGGTCTCGACGATTCCGTGGCCGAGCCCGAATACTGGCGCGCGTGCCTGACCGGGGCCGTTGCACGCTGCCTGCCGATGCTGTGCGCCAATCCCGATCTCGCGATGTTCGGCGCCACCGGATTGATCCCGGCGCCCGGCGCGTTGGCGCGCTTCTACGCGACGCTGGGCGGCCGTGTGACCTATGTTGGCAAGCCGCACGCGCCGATCTTTGCCGCGGCGCTCGAGCGGCTCGGCCAGCCGGCGCCGGCGCGCGTGCTGATGATCGGTGACAGCCTCGACCATGACGTGGCCGGCGCCGCCAGGGCCGGCATGCTGACGCTGCTGCTCAGATCCGGCGTGCACCGGAATGAGACGCGGACTGGCCCGGGTGAATTGGTACGAGGGCCGCCCGTCGCGGCTGTGCCGATGCCGCACTGGACGATGGATCATCTGGCCTGGTGAGAGGCGTGCGATGCAACAGCAACCTGCCCTGCTCCACGAGCTTCGTCGTATGTCGGCGCGCGTCGGCCGCAATATTCTGCTGGTGCAGGGCGCCGGCGGCAACTCCTCGATCAAGCAGGATGACCTGCTCTGGGTAAAGGCCTCCGGCACCTGGCTTGCGGATGCCGAGCACAAGGACATCTTCGTGCCGGTATCGCTCGGCGCGGCACGCGCGGCGCTCGCGCAAGGCGACGAACGTATTCCGCTCGCGACCGACGCGGCCACGGCCTTGCGCGCCTCGATCGAGACCTCGCTGCACGCGCAGATGCCGCACACGGTCGTGCTGCATGTGCATTCGGTCAACACCATTGCATGGGCGGTGCGGATCGACGCGCGGGAGGAATTTGCGAAGCGACTGGAGGGACTGGCCTGGCAATGGCTGGACTATCATCATCCGGGACTGCCGCTGGCCAAGGTCGTGAACGACGCGCTGGCACAGGACAAGGTGGATGTGCTGATCCTCGGCAATCACGGGCTGGTGGTCGGCGCCGAGACCAGCGCTGCGGCAGAGGCGCTGGTGGACGAGGTCGAGAGGCGCCTTGCGCTTGCGCCACGCTCCGCAATTCCCCCGGATCACGGCGCGCTTCTCTCAATCTGCGCTGGCACGGCGTATCGCCTGCCAAAGGATCCGCAATGCCATAGCGTCGCTGTCGACCCTTACAGCCGCGCGATTGCAACCAGCGGTTCGCTCTATCCGGACCATGTGGTCTTCCTCGGTCCGGGCTTACCCGTGCTGGAACGAGGCGAGGATCTTCGCGCCCTGACATCGCGAGCGCGGGCGGACGGGCTGTCGCACCCGGTCGCGCTGCTCATTCCAGGCCTCGGTTGCGTCGTTCGCAAGGATGCAAGCGACGGCGCCGAGGCGATGCTGAGCTGTCTCGCCCTGGTGACGTGCCGTTTGCCTCTCACTGCGCAGGTCCGCTATCTAACGCAGGAGAATGAGCGCGCGCTGGTGAATTGGGATGCCGAGCGATATCGCCAACAACTAACCGCAAGTCGGTGATCCAAATGAAACCGCTGTCAATCCGTCCTTCGAGGCCTAGAGCGCTCCGGCGATCCGCAGTGCCTGTTGGAGCGCCTGCAACTCGCCTGGTGTCACCGGTGGCTGCGGCGGTCGTACTGCATCGCATGAAAGACGCGCGAGCAGCTTCAGGCAGGCCTTGAGCCGCACTGTTGCCCGTCCCCCGGGCGCATCGCGGTAGATCGCGACCGCAAGCGGATAAAGCTTCGCGTGCGCCGCGCGCGCCCGCTCCCAGTCGCCGGCCTCCGCCGCGTTCCAGAGAGTAACGACAAGCTCCGGCACGACGCAGGCAAGGCTCACTTGACTACCGGCCGAGCCGACGAGATAGCTCGTCAGCAAATGCTCGTCGCCGGAGCCAAGCACGACGAACTCAGGGCGTAACTTGCGGATCAGCCTCAGGTTCTGCTCATAAGTTGCGACCTCCCAGCTGCCCTCCTTGATCGCGACAAAGCGAGAATCCGCGACGAGCCGTTTCAGCAGCGACGGCACATAAGCCATGGCCCCCGCACCAACGGGCGCGGCGTAGAGCATCAACGGCACGGTCGTGGCATCGCGGATATGGCGGTGATGCTCGATGACACAGTCGTCGGCATGGCCGAGCGCCCAGCTGTTGGGGGGAAACACAAGAAGCCCGTCGGCGCCGGCCTGTTCCAGTGCGGCCGCCTCGCGCGCGGCCTCCAGGCTGGATTCGTGATTGACGCCGGAGACGATCAGGCAGTTCTTCGGCGCGTGCTCACGCGCCAGCTCCACCACGCGCCGTTTCTCGGCCAGCGACAGCACAAAATTCTCCCCGGCGTGGCCGTTGACCAGGAGCCCATTGATGCCCGGCGTGGACGCGACCGAAGCGAGATGCGCTACGAGCTTCGCATCGTCAATCGCAAAATCGGGCGTCATCGGCACGATTGTGGCGGCATGGATGCCGCGCAGGCGATCGCCGAATGTCTGCAACCCCGACATCGCTACCTAGTGGATGATCTGGTCGAGGAAGGTCCTGGCACGCTCGGACCTTGGATTTTTGAAGAACTCCTCCGGCGCGGCCTGCTCGACCACCTTCCCTTCGTTCATGAACACGATGCGGTCGGCGACCTCGCGGGCAAAGCCCATCTCGTGGGTCACGCACAACATGGTCATGCCCTCTTCCGCTAGCTTCTTCATGGTCTCCAGCACTTCCTTGACCATCTCGGGGTCGAGCGCGGAGGTCGGCTCGTCGAACAGCATGATCTTCGGCCGCATGCACAGCGCGCGTGCGATGGCGACGCGCTGCTGCTGGCCGCCCGAGAGCTGCCCGGGGAATTTCTCGGCCTGGTCGGGAATCCGGACCTTGGTGAGGAAATGCATGGCGAGGTCCTTTGCCTCCGCCTCGCTCATCCCACTCACGGTCATCGGCGCCAGGATGCAGTTCTCCAGCACCGTCATATGCGGAAACAGATTAAAGCTCTGGAACACCATGCCGGTGTCGCGTCTGACCGCGTCGATGTTCTTGCGCTGATGATCGAGCTCGATGCCATTGACGTAGATCAGGCCCTCATCGTGCTTTTCGATATGGTTGATGCAGCGAATGAGCGTCGACTTGCCCGAACCGGAGGGACCGCAGACCACGATCTTCTCGCCCCTGGCGACCTTGAGATCGACCTCGTTCAACGCGGTGAAATCGCCATAATGCTTGTAGACGGCCTCCATGCGAACCGCTGGCACCTCACGAAGCTGCGGCTGCGCCGCTGCGCCTTCGGCACCGCTGGCCGTATTCATTGACATCTCGCTCATGCGCGGGCCCCCACGCCTGCTTGCGCAACCGGCGCGCTCGCCGCGACCCGCCTCGTCTTCGCAGCATTCGACCGACCAAAATGCTTCTCCAGCCGGCGCTGAACCGCATCCCAGACCGAGGTGAGGATCAAATAATAGGCCGTGGCCGCCGCGTAGACTTCGAGGATCTGGAAATGCTCCTGCATCAGCATGTCGCTGCGACGCATGAGCTCCTCGACCGAGATCACCGAGGCGAGCGACGTCGCCTTCAAGAGCGAATTGATGGAGTTGCCGAGCGGCGGGATCATCAGCCGGAACGCCTGCGGCAGGGTCACGCGGCGGAACGTGGTCCAAGGCGACAGGCTGAGCGCCCACGCAGCTTCGCGCTGCCCGGCGGAGACCGCCATGAAGCCGCTGCGCACGATCTCGGCGAGATAGGCCGCCTCGTTGAGGATGAGCCCGACCAGCGCGCAGGTGATCACGGAGAACTTGATCCCGAGCTGCGGCAAGCCGCTGTAGATCACCACGAGCTGGATCAGCAGCGGCGTGCCGCGGAAGAACCAGATGTAGAAGCGCGAGAAGCCTGACAGCACCGGGTTGGACGACATGCGCATCAACGCGATGCCCATGCCGAGGATCAATCCGCCGATGACAGCCGCCACCGTCAGGCCGATGGTGACCAGCACCCCCTTCATCAGGAAGTAGTTGAAGAAGTAGTTGACGGCGGCCGTCGGACTGAAATGGCTCATCGGCTCGTCTCCGTATCTCAGGCCGGACCGGGGCCGGCGATCGCAAGCGGCTGATCGGCCGGCATGGCGGTCAGGCCGAACTTGTCGAACAGCGCCTGATAAAAGCCGTCGGCCCGCATCGCGTTCAGCGCCTTGACGACGGTATCGGCCACCGTCTTGTTGCGGAAACCGAGCGTGGTCCTGGCCGTGCCGAGCCCGCTCAGGACTTCCTTGACGCGACCGCGGCCGACGAGATCACGCGCCACGCTGTCGACCAGCAGCGCGTTGTCCACCTGCCCCGCAAGAAGCGCGCTGACGACGTTCGTCGCGGTCGGGAACGTGCGCATCTCGACGGCTGCGCCACCCTTCGCCACGCTCGCATCGCTGAGTTTCTTGAGCCAGTTCATCTGGTAGCTGCTGACTTCGACCGCGGATGATTTTCCGATCAGGTCGTTTTCGGTAGCAATTTTTGTGCCGCTGTCGGGTGCCACCACGACCGAGATCGCCTGAATGGCGTATGGCACCATGTACATCAGCTTCGAGCGTTCCTCGGTCCAGAACATGCCGGTATTGACGCCGTCGATGCGCGCTGCGCCCAAGGCAGGAATCATCGCCGGAAAGTCCATCCGGACGAGTTCGACCTGAAGACACAACCGCTTGCCGAGCTCGGCGGCGAGTTCCACGTTGAGGCCCTGCAACTGGCCGTCCTTGTCGACGAATTGCTGCGGCGGATTGGTCGGGTTGATGGAGAGCTGTAATTTCCCAGGTGCGATCAGATTGTCGTCAGTGATCGCTGGCGTGCAGGCGGCATGCACCGCCGTGGATGCGAGAACGAGTACTGCGGCTGCACTCAAGCGAAACAATGTCGAGACCATGGATACCTCCAGTAAGATGCCAATGACCGAAGCAGTCCCTCGTCCGGAATTCCCCTCCACGTTTCTTGGATGCGGCCTGCCGGATCTGGCGACACGGCAGGCAGCATCGTTTTCGATCTGCTCAAGCCGGTCCCGACATCGGCCTGAGCTGGATGCGCATGAAATTCTTGACCAGGGATTCGAACGGACCAAACCCCTTCGCTTTCAGGAACTCCGGCGTCTCGAACGCCCATCGCCCCGCGACCTCGTACATGGCGGCATACTTCGGCCCGTCGCCGATGGAGACGAAGCGCTTTGCCGAGATCCAGCCGGGACACGCGAGCAGATCCGGAAAATGCTTCTGCTCGTACCAGGCGTTGAACGCAGCCTCGTGCTCAGGATCGATGTCGACCCGCACGATGTGGATGAAGGCTTCGTCCGGCATGAGCTCGTTCCTCATGCCACGCGAATATTGCCGGCCGCGCGCTCCGCGCCGACTGTCGTTGCAATGGCGTCGCACAACGCCGGAAGCACCGGCAGCAGCGGCGGCCGTGGATCGGCGTTGCGGATCAGGCCGAGCGCCTTCAGCCCGACTTTCATGCGCGTATGCATGTCCATGATCGGTGCAGGGCCATAGATCGCGCGGACGATCGGATAGAGCCGCTCGTTGACAGCACGCATCGCCTTGAGGTCGTCGGCCAGCGCGGCCTGCCAAAGTTCTGCGAACAGATGCGGTGCAAGACTGACGAGACCCGAGAGTATGCCGTCGCCACCGACGGCAAGCTGCGGCAGGAACCAGTTGAAGTTCGACGGCAGGATCGCGACAGAGGGATCGGCCTGCTTCACCGCTCGCCGGTTCTCGTCATAGGCCAGCATGGTGTCGCTGCCCTCCTTGATGGCGATGACGCTGTCGAGGGCTGCGATCTTCGCCAGCGTCTCCGGCGAATAGCCGAAGCCGGACGCGAGTGGATATTGGAAGATCGACACGGGAATGCCGATGGCGGAGCTGACCGCCTGCACGAAGGCCAGTGGTGCGCGCGAGGTCGCCGAGGCGCCGCCGCCGAGCGGTGCGGGCGGGAACAACACGGCGCAATCGGCGCCGGCGGCTTCCGCGAGCTGCGCCTGGTGGATCGCCTCCGCGGTGGAATGCGCGATGATGCCGGCCAATAGCGGCTTGGCCCCGATCCGCCGGCGCGTCCGCTCGATCACCGCCTGCCGCTCGTCGTCCGACAGCGATCCGCCCTCGCCGGCATGTCCGTTGACGAACACCGCCGCGATGCCGTCCGGGCACGCGCAATAGTCCAGCACGCGGGCGTAGCCGTCCCAGTCGATCGAACTGTCGCCTCTGAAGGGCAGTACGGTCGCGACCGTGACGCCGCGCAAATCCGGTTTCTTCATCGGCTTGCTCATGACGGTTTCCGCCGCGGGAATTTCAGGCTCGCCCGTGCCTTCAGCACTTCGAGGCCGCCCTCGTTGCGCGCGCTGGCTTCCCAGATGATCGTGCGGGTCTCGTCGTGCTGCTCGGCGATCCAGACATCGAAGGTGAGCGTGTCGCCGTAGAACACGGGACCGGTGAACCAGAACCGGTCCTCCACCGACACGCCGATGGTGCCGACCAACTCGCTGGTGAGAATGCTGGTACAGAGGCCCGCGACCATGATCCCCGGCGCCAGCCTGCGGCCAAAACGCGTCGCGCCGGCATAGACCTCGTCGACATGGACCGGGCCGAAATCGCCGGTCGCGGCGATGTAGAGCGCACCATCCGCCTCGGTGATGGTCTTGCTCAGGCTGACCCTGTCATTCACCTTGAGATCGTCGAAGGATTTCGGCTCGTACATGGCTCAGCCCCGTGCGAAGGGAACGAGCGTTGCGGTGCCGTCGATCACCGTCGCGCCGGAGGGCGACAGCGTGCAGGTGACGCGACAGGTCGCCTCGTCGCCTGCAACCGAGACGATCTCGGCCCTTGCCTCGACGGAATCCCCGACAATCACGGGCGCGGCAAAGTCCAGCGCAATGCTGCCGATCCGCCGTGTCGGCCCGCCGAGCTGGCTGAGGCAGGTGGTGGCGAGGCCGCCGACCGCGAGCTCGAACGCGACCATGTTGGAGGCGCCCGCCTTTTTGGCTCGGACGGCATCGACATAGAGACCGCCGAGATTGCCGCTGATGCCGGTGAACATCGCCTGCTCGGCGACCGTCATGGTCTTGCGGAAGGCGAAGGCAGCGCCGGGCTTGAGAGGTGCGTGAGACATCGATCGCTTCCCTAGAGCTGCAAGCCGTTCTTGATGGTGCTGCGCGCAACCAGCATGCGGTGGATTTCCGAGGTGCCGTCATAGATGCGGGTGACGCGCGCATCGCGATACATCCGCTCCAGAGGCAGGTCCTTGCTAAAACCCATGCCGCCGAACACCTGGATGGCGCGATCGACGACGCGGCCCTGCATCTCGGACGCCGCGACCTTGATCATCGAGACCTTGTCGCGCGCGTCCCGGCCCTGATCGATGTCCCAGGCAGCGTTCATCACCATCATCTTGACGCCGAAGATCTCGGTGGCGGAATCGGCGATCAGCTTCTGCACCATCTGGAACTCGCCGATCAGCTGGCCGAACTGACGCCGCTCGCCGGCATGCCTGCGCATCATCTCCAGCGCGCGCTGCGCCATGCCGACGGCGCGGGCGCCGATATGGGCGAGCCGGATCTGCAGCACGCTCTGCATGATCAGCTTGAAGCCGGCGCCGACCTCGCCGAGCACGGCCGCTTTCGGGATGCGGCAATCCTCGAAGCTCAGCTCGGCATGGCCATAGCCGCGATGGCCCATCATCGGCTGGGTGCGCGCGACCTTGAAGCCGGGCGTGCCGCGGTCGACCAGGAACAGCGTGATGCCGCCGCGGGCGCGCTTGTCCTTGTCGGTCAGCGCCATCAGGATCACATAGTCGGCGATGTCGCCATCGCTGATGAAATGCTTGGTGCCGTTGAGGACCCACTCGTCACCGTCGAGTTGCGCCGTCGTGCTGATCGACGCGGCATCGGAGCCGGCGCCCGGCTCGGTGATCGCCATGGCGCAGATCTTGTCGCCCTTCACCGTGGGCAGCAGGTAGCGCTCGACCTGATCGCCCTTGCAGGCCATCAGCATCGGATAGACCTGGCCGAACACACGGCGGATCAGTGCATCGGAGGTCTTGCCGAACTCTTCCTCGACGAGGCAATGCTCCACGCAGGACAGCCCGCCGCCGCCGACATCCGCCGGCATGTTCATGGCGTAGAGGCCGAGCTTCTGCGCCTTGGCCTTGGTGACGGCCAGCGCCTCGGCCGGCACCGTGGCGGTCCGCTCCACCTCGTCCTCCAGCGGCTGCACCTCCGTCTCGACGAAGCGGCGGACGGTGTCGACCAGGAGGCGCGTCTCTTCAGGCAGCGAGAAATCGATCATCGCGCCACTCCCACCGCCTTGCCGGCGATCATCGCGTCGATCTCAGCAGCGCCGTAGCCGATCTCGCCGAGCACCTCGCGGGTCTGTGCACCCAGCCGTTGCGGCACCAGTCGCACCTCCGGCGTCTGGCCGTTGTAGCGGGCGGGATGCGCGACCATCCGGATTTGCGCGCCCCCCGCACTCTCGGCCGTCTTGAACACGCCGAGATGTTCGAGCTGGGGATCGGCCACGAGATCGCGATAGTCCTGGACAGGCGCGTGCCAGATCCGCGCCGCTTCAAGCGAAGGTAACCAATCGGCGGTCGACTTCTGTTTCAACCTGCCAGCAACGATCCGCGTGATCTCCTCGCGCTTCGAGAAACTGTCGGCCTCCCCGAACTGATTCAACTCCTCACAGCCGAGCCCCACCGCGAGCGCCTTGGGTGCGGCCATCGAGATCGCCATATGGCCGTCGGCCGTCGCATGAATTCCGTAAGGCCCCGGGCTGAACCACGCCGCGATGCCGGCCGGGCCGCGCGAGGTCGGCGACGGCGCGCCGTTGAGCCAGGCGGTCAGCGGCTCGACCTGGAGATCGAGCGCAGCCTGATAGAGGTTGACCTCGACGAGTTGGCCCTTCCCGGTCTTGGTTCTAGCAAACAGCGCTGCAAGGATGCTCATGGCATAGAGCGAGGCGGCGTGCTGATCGACGATGACGGCGCCGACCGCCGTCGGCTCGCCGTCCGCCCGCCCCGTCCGCATCGCAAGGCCCGACATCGCCTGGAGCAAAAGGTCCTGGCCGGGACGATCCCTGTACGGCCCCGCCGATCCGAAGCCGGTCGCCACGGCATAGATCAAGCCCGGGTTGATCGCCTTGAGTACGTCGTAGCCAAGACCGAGCTTCGCCATGGTGCCCGGCCGAAAATTCTCCATCACGACATCGGCCGTCGCGACCAGCTTCTTTACCGCGGCAATGCCATCGGGATGCTTGAGATCGACGGCGAGACTGCGCTTGTTTCGGCCGGTCGCCAGATGATTGACGCTGTCGCCTGCGACGAAATGGTTGGCGACCGCCCAGTTGCGCTGAAACGCACCCTCGATCGGCTCGACCGCAATGACGTCGGCGCCGAGATCGGCGAGCGTCTGCGCGGCCAGCGGGCCCGCGAGGTAATGGTTGAAGCTGAGGATCTTGACGCCGTCGAGCAGATTCACTGGGGTACTCCTGACCTAAGCAGCCTCGTTGGACGCATCGCGCCACGTCAGACCGAAGGTTTCGACCAGATGACGCGCGGCAGCATCCTGCGCAGCCGGCAGCGGCAGGCGCGGCGGGCGCGGATTGCCGGCTGCAAAGCCCATATGACCGAGCAGCGCCTTGCTGCCCGCGACATAGGCCTGGCCGCCGACGAATTCGATCACCGGCAGGTATTTGAGATAGAGCTCGCGCGCTTCCTTGATCGCGCCGTGGTCAGCGACGAGGCTGAAGATGCGGGACATTTCCGCCGGGACCACGTTGGAGGCCACGGCCACCCAGCCCTGCGCGCCCTCGACGAAGGATTCGAAGCCGAGGATGCCGCCGAACACCGTCACCCTGTCGCCGCAGAGGCGGATGATGTCGCGCACGCGCGTCACCTCCAGCGTCGACTCCTTGATATAGAGACAGTTGTCGATCTCGGCGATCCGAGCCACGAGCTGTGGCTTGAGATCGACATTGGCGGTTGCCGGATTGTTGTAGACCATGATCGGCAGCGCGATCGCGTCGGCCACCGTCCTGTAGTGATGGACGAGCTCGTCGTCGGTCGGCGTCGAATAGAACGGCGGGATGATCATCACGCCGTCGGCGCCCAGTTTTTCGGCACGGCGACTGAGACGCACCACCTCGCGCGTATCCTCCGCGCCGGTACCGATCAGCACGGGCACACGCCCCGCCGCCTGGGTGATGACGACCTCAGCCACCAGCGCCTTCTCGTCATCCTCCATGGACAGGAACTCGCCGGTCGAGCCAAGCGGGATCAGCCCATGAATGCCCTCC
Organism: Bradyrhizobium sp. CFUWI; assembly: GCF_056429085.1. Classification (NCBI taxonomy): domain Bacteria; kingdom Pseudomonadati; phylum Pseudomonadota; class Alphaproteobacteria; order Hyphomicrobiales; family Nitrobacteraceae; genus Bradyrhizobium; species Bradyrhizobium sp. CFUWI. The sequence continues at coordinate 193,066 of NZ_JBWJZE010000007.1, read as the reverse complement.
GCGATCTGCCAATCGACGAAGGCGCGCAATGCCGCAACATCGACCTCGCCCGCTGCCGTAAACGGGGTGATCATGACGGTGTAGGTGCCGCGGAACGCCTTCATCAGGGAACTGCCGGGTGCTCGGGTGAATTCAAGCGACGGCCGCCGTCTGCGGAATATCCGCACGATCTATGCAATCGTTTGCATAAATGGCTCTGCATTGGGCAACACCATCCATTTTTTGAGCTTGATCCGTGTGGAATAAGCTCATAGCGTTTCTGCAATCGTTTGCAGTTTATCGGCGGGTTGGATGAGCGTCACGCTCAAAGATGTGGCACAGGCGGCCCGTGTTTCAGTCAGCACCGCTTCGCGAGCGCTAACGGGAACCGGCCTGACCAGCGATCGTACGCAGCAGCGCCTGGTGCGCATCGCGCGCGAGCTCGGCTATCGGCCGAACCCGATCGCACGCGGCCTCAAGACCGGGCAGTCGCGGCTCGTGGCTCTTCTCGTCCACAATCTCACCAATGCCTCGTTCCAGGTGATGGCCGAAGTGGTGCAGGCACGCCTGAAGGCGCTGGGTTATCAGATGCTCCTGTGCATCGGCGGCGACGACCCGCAGCAGGAGAGCGACACCCTCACCACGCTGGTCGACCACCGCATCGACGGGCTGATCGTGGTGCCCACGGGCAAAAATGGCGCGCAGCTCAAGACACTTGCGAAGGACGTGCCCATCGTCTGCCTGGTGCGGCGCGATGACGCGACCGATCTCGAGACTGTGCTCGCCGACGATCCGCAGGGCGCTTATCTGGGCACGCGTCACCTGATCGAGCTCGGGCACAAGCGCATCGGGCTAATCGTCGGCCGCCAGGACACGACGTCCGGCCGCGAACGGTTGTCCGGCTATGTCCGCGCCCTGCGTGAGGCCGGCATCGCCAGGGACGACACATTGATTCATGCCGGCCACTACGTGCCCGAGACCGGCGCGACGAGCGCCCGCAAGCTGCTCGACCTTTCCCGCCCGCCGAGCGCGATCTTCGTCGCCAATCACGAAGCGACGCTCGGCGTGCTGCGCGTCACCGCGGAACGGAACATCGCCATTCCCGATGATCTCTCGCTGCTCTGCTACGAGGACATGCCGTGGTTCGAATGGCATCGCCCGGCCATCAGCATCGTCGACAACGGCGCACGGGACCTTGCCAATCTCGCCGTCGACCGGCTGCTGCATCGCATGGACGCCAAAGGCAATGGCAGTGAGGGTGTTCGCGAATATCGCGTCGGCGCCCGGCTGATCAAGCGCGACTCTTGCCGTCAGGTCGACACTCCGGCCCCTGCGAGATCGACGAAGTCCAAATCGTCTTCATCGAAAACATCTGCGGCCAAATCCGCGAAGGTCTGATCGATGCCCTACGTCGAAGTGCTCGCCCCGCAAGTTCCCTCCCAGCGCAAGGCGGCGCTGGCGCGGTCCGTGACCGACGGCCTGATGTCGGCCTTCGGCGTCACCGCTGATACGGTCACGCTCTATTTCCTGCCCATTGCGCCTGATGACTACGCCCACGCCGGCACGTTCGGCGCTCAGGCCACCGGCCAGCGCATCCTGCTCAAGGTCCACGCTTTCCGCCGCAGTGAAGCCGAGCGGCGCGCGGCCGCCATCGCGCTGACCCGCGGCGTGTGCAGCGCCTATGGCGTGCCGGGCGACGACGTCGCGGTCTATTTCCTCGACCGCGACCGCAGCGAAGTCTCCCACGATTCCAAGCTCGCCAGCGACTGACGGGAGGCGCACCCATGGACCGCTTCTACAGCCAAGACCAGAAAGCCCTGCGCGAGACCGCCCGGCGCTTCGCCGAAGCGGAGATCCTGCCCCGCGCCGCAGCGATCGACCGCGAGGACCGCTTCGATCGCACCCTCTACAAGGGCATGGCCGATCTCGGCCTGTTCGGCATCTGTCTGCGCGAAGCCGCGGGCGGCGCCGGTCTCGATACGGTTGCTGCCTGCATCGCGATGGAGGAGCTGGCGCGCTGCTCCGGCGCAGTCGCCAACGCCTTCGCGATCCCCGTCGAGGCCGTGCTGTTCTTCGATCATCATGGCACCGACGCGCATAAGGCGCTGATCCCGAAGATCCTGAGCGGCGACATCATTCCCGCCACCGCGGTCTCCGAACCCGACCACGGCTCCGACGTCGCGGGCATCCGCACCAACGCTGTGCGCGAGGGCGATGGCTGGCGGCTCAACGGCACCAAGGCCTGGGTGACTCTCGGCGGCGTCGCCGATCGCATCATGGTGTTTGCGCGCACCAGCGCGGATGCTGGCCAACGCGCCATCTCCTGTCTTCTCGTGGACGGCACCCTGCCCGGCATCGCCCGCGGCAAGAACGAGGAGCTGCTCGGCATGCATGGCCTCGACGACTGCCAGATCACGTTCTCCGACGTGCGGCTGCCGGCCAACAGCGTGATGGGTCCGGAGAACCAGGCCTTCAAGATGGCCATGAGCAATTTCAACTTCAGCCGGCTGATGATGGCCTCGATGGCGCTCGGCATGGCGCAGGCTGCGTTCGAGGATGCCACCGCATACGCAAAGGACCGCAAGCAGTTCGGCCAGGCCATCATCGGCTTCCAGGCGGTGCAGTTCATGCTCGCGGACATGTCGACCGACATCGCCGCCGCGCGCCTCTTGATCCACCACGCCGCGCGCCTGCACGATGCCGGCGAGCCGATCGCCAAGGAGGCGGCGCAGGCAAAGCTGTTTACCACCGACATGGCGATGAAGCACGTCTCCAACGCGCTGCAAATCCACGGCGGCAACGGCTATTCGCGCGAGTACCGCATCGAGCGCATCTTCCGCGATGTCCGCCTCGCCCAGATCTACGAGGGTACCAACCAGATCCAGCGCTTGATCATCGCCCGCCAGGTCGAGAAGGAGGCCGCGTGATGCGGGAAGCGCACTCATGCTGAGCATCATCACTGCGGCAGAGGCCGCCGGTCTCATCCGCGACACCGATACGCTGATCGTCGGCGGCAATGGCGGCACGGGCGCTGCCGAAGCCATCCTCGACGCGCTGGAACGGCGTTTTCTCGGCGGCCAGGGCCCGCACAATCTGACGCTGATCAACATCACCGGTGTCGGCGCCGTGACCGAGAAGGGTCTCTGTCACCTGGCTCATGAAGGCCTGATCGCGCGCGTGATCGGCGGCAATTTCGGCCTCCAGGTGCCGTTCATGCGCCTCGTTCGTGACGAGCTGATCGACGCCTACAATTTCCCGCAAGGCGTGATGAGTCAGCTCTGCCGCGCCATGGCCGCCAAGCATCCCGGCGTGCTCACCCATGTCGGCCTCAACACCTACATGGACCCGCGCCAGGATGGCGGGCGCATGAACAAGCGCACCACCGCGCCGCTCGTCGACCTGCTCGAGCTGCACGGCCAGTCCTGGCTGCTCTACCGTGTCCCTGGTCCGCCTGACGTTGCCATCATCCGCGGCACCTCCGCAGATGAAGATGGTTACATCAGCATGGAGCACGAGGGCACCACGCGCGAGGATCTCTCGATCGCGCAAGCCGTGCACAATGCCGGCGGCACCGTGATCTGCCAGGTCAAGCGCATCGTGAAGCGCGGCTCGATCCATCCGCAGATGGTGAAGATCCCTGGCTTCCTGATCGACCACGTCGTGCTCGAGCCCGAGCAGATGCAGACCTACGGCACGATTTACGATCCCGCGCGCTGCGGCGAGACGCGCGTGCCGGAGGCGATGATCACGCCCGATCCGCTGACCGAACGGCGGGTGATCGCCCGCCGCGCTGCCTTCGAGCTGCGTCCCCGCGACGTCGTCAATCTCGGTGTCGGCATTTCCGCGATGATCCCCAATGTCGCGGCCGAGGAAGGCATCTCCGACCTGATCACGCTGACGGTGGAGTCCGGTGTGGTCGGCGGCGTGCCCGGTCACGCCCGGGAGTTCGGCACAGCGATCAATCCGCGCGTCATCCTCGATCAGGCTTATCAGTTCGACTTCTACGATGGCGGCGGACTGTCCTGCGCCTTCCTCTCCTTCGCCGAGGTCGACGAGGCGGGCAACGTCAACGTCACCCGCTTCGGCGAGCGCCGCGACGGCTCCGGCGGCTTCATCGACATCACGCAGAACGCCAAGCGCCTGATCTTCAGCGGCACCATGACCGGCGGAAAGTTCGACATCGGCGTCGAGAACGGTCGCCTCGCGATCCGGCGCGACGGTGCTTTCCGCAAGTTCGTTTCGCAGGTCGGCCAGATCAGCTTCAGTGCGTCACTCGCTGCGCAGCGCGGCCAGCAGGTGAGCTACGTGACCGAGCGCGCCGTGTTCGAGCTCGAGAACGGCAGCGTGACGCTCACCGAGATCGCGCCGGGCGTTCGGCTGGAAGAGGATATCCTCGCCCATATGGGCTTCAGGCCGCGCATCAGCCCGCAATTGAAGGACATGGACCCGCGCATCTACCGCTCCGGGCCGATGGGGATCGCGCAAAGTTTCAAAGCGCTGCCAGCGCGACCGCGCAAGGTCGCCTGAGGACATACCCATGGACGCCTCCGCATCGACCAATCTCCGCTATGAGGACATCGCGCTCGGCGCGGAGTTCGAGACCGCCGTGCACACAGTGACGGAAGCCGACATCGCGGCCTTTGCCGACGTCACACGCGATCACCACCCGCTTCACGTCGATTCAGCCTACGCGAGGTCGCGTGGCTTTCCCGCCGTGATCGGCCATGGCCTGTTCGGGCTGTCGCTGATGGAAGGGCTGAAGTCGGAGCTGAAGCTGTACGAGGAGACCTCGGTGGCCTCGCTCGGCTGGGACGAGGTGAAGTTCAGAGGTCCCATCCTCGCCGGCGATACCGTGCGTGTCCGTTTCCGCTTCGTCGAGAAACACCGGACCAAAAATCCCGCGCGCGGCATCGTCGTCGAGACGCTCGATCTCCTTAACCAGCGCGACGAGGTGGTGACCGCGGCCCGCCACGTTTCGCTGATACTGACCCGGCAAGCCGACGCGACGGCCGCCACATGACGAGACAATGAAGAATCGGACCGGTGCCACCCACGATTTGATCGGAGTATTCAGATGCGATTTCCAAAGATCTTCTCCGCGCTCGCTCTTCTGGTCGGCCTGACCCAGGCGGCCGGCGCCCAGACCTGCACGCCGAAAGTGCCGGCATCGAGCCTGATCGAGGCGCCGAAATGGCAGATGTCGATCAACCCGACGCTGCCGCCGCAGCAATTCGTCGACGACAAGGGCGAGCTGCAGGGGCTCAATGTCGAACTTGCCAGGGAGATCGCCAAGCGCATCTGCGTCGAACCGGTGTTCCTCCGCATGGACTTCCCGCCGATGATCCCGGCACTCCGCTCCGGCCGCTTCGATGCCATCAACACCGGCCTGTTCTGGACGGAGGAGCGTTCCAAGATGCTTTACCTTGTGCCTTACGCGCAGCAAGCGATCAGCATCTACACCGATCCATCCTCCAGCCTGAAGCTGGAGAAGTTCGAGGATCTCGCCGGCCGCGTCGTGGGCGTGGAATCGGCGACCTACACCGAGCGCAAGGCCCGCGAATTCAGCACCGCGATGGAAGCCAGGGGCCTCAAGCCGGTCGAGCTGCGCACCTTCGCCACGGTGACCGCGACCTCGGCGGCGCTGCGTGCCGGCCAGCTCGAAGCCGCGCTCAACATCAACGAGACCGCCAACTCGCTGGAGCAGAAGGGCATCGCAAAGATCTGGGTTCGCGACATCGCCGGCACCGACATCACCTTCGCCTTCCGCGACAAGCTGCTCGCCCAGGCCGTCGCCGACGCACTAACCGCGATCCGCGCCGACGGCACCTATGACAGGCTGTTCGACAAGTTCGGCATGACCAGGCTGAAGGCCACCATCTTTGCCATCCGCGGCGACGGGCCGACAAACTAGGAGCACACAACTCGGTCATCAACCACGCTGGATCAAAACCGCGAAAACAACCCCATGCAAAGCAGAATGCCCTTGTTTCAAAAGGCAAATTTCTGAAGACAAATTGCGTAATTCATCCCTTTGCCTCGTCGGGCAAAGCAGCGGCATGATGTCATCATTGGGCTGTGTGCCGCCCCCTCATCAATCCCGACCTGCTATGTCGTGATGCGCACCGGATAGAGCCGCAACGGTGGGCTCGGCCAGCCCGAGCTGATCGGCCCATCGCGCAAATCGAATGATGCCGCATGGCGTGGACAGAACCGCCGTCCCGCCGCAACATGCCCTCGGCCAAGATCCGCCTGTTCGTGAGGGCATGCGCGTTCGCATGCGGTGTCCTCGCCAGGCGCTAAGGCGTGATGGGATCAGATTTGATTTGCTCCAAGGCAGGTGCGCTCCCTCTCCCGCTTGCGGGAGAGGGTCGGGGAGAGGGCTTTATCCTCAAAGGGACAATCCCCAAGAGGAGAAAGCCCTCTCCCGGCGCTCCGCGCCGACCTCTCCCGCAAGCGGGAGAGGTGAACGACCCGCGGCAGTCGATTTAACCTAAACCAATTCCGCGCTAGCATGGAAATTGCATAAATTCTGGGCGAAACGGGCGCCTCATGAACCTTATCAGTCTCGACATCCGCATGCTTCGGTCGTTGATCTCGGTCGTCGAGACCGGCAGCATCACGGAGACGGCACGCCGGCTGGGCCGCACCCAGCCGGCAATCACCCTGCAGCTACAGCGCCTGGAGGAACTGACAGCCAAGCAGCTCTTCCTGCACGGGGGACGTCGGCTGACGCTGACCGAGGATGGCTCCATGGTTCTGACCTACGCCAAATCCATCCTGCGGTTGCATGACGAATTGATCTCGCAACTCGCGTCGCAGGAGATCGAGGGTCAGGTCGTGCTTGGCACGCCTGACCTCTATGCAGCGTTCATGCTGCCGTCGATTCTGAGCGTGTTCCGCAAGTCCTTTCCGCGCATCCAGGTCGAACTCAACTGTGCGTTGTCCACCCCTCTGGTCGGCCTGGTAAAACGCGGCGATGTCGACATCGCCCTTGTCACCCGCATGAACGATTTCACCGGTGGACAGGTGGTGCGGCGCGAACAGCTCGTCTGGATGACCGGCGAGCAATCTGCTGCGTATCAGGAGAGGCCCATCCCGCTCGCCCTGCTACCACCGGGCAACATCTATCGCGACTATGCGATCGATACTTTGGAGCGCGCGAACCTGCGCTGGCGCATCGCCTGCGTCAGCGAAAGCGTGGGCGGATTGCAGGCTGCCGCCTTTGCCGGTATGGCCGTGACCGTGCTCGGCCGTAGCGCGCTGGTGCCGGCGATGCGAGAGATCGGCCTTAACGAAGGCCTGCCGCCGCTGCCGAAGGTCGAACTGCTGCTCTACAAGTCCAGCGGCGCGACCTCGAAGGCGGCCACAGCGCTGCACGACTATCTCGCGCACTATTTGCGCCTCGACGAAGAGCTCAGTGGACGCGGTGTTCCGATCGAGCTCTCTTGAGCGCGCAGCTTACGTTTTCGCCCGCGCGCGTCCCTCCTCCCGCAGCGCCAGCGGCGGCCAGAACTTGGCCCAGGGTTGCGCCTGCTCGAAGGCGGCCGCGATGCGGAAGATCGTGGGTTCGTCGAGCCAGGGCGCAACGATCTGAAGGCCGATCGGCATTCCATCGCGGTCGAAGCCGCAGGGCAGCGTCGCCGCCGGAAGACCGGCGAGATTGATCGGCCAGGTGAATGGCGACCAGCCGAGATGCGGATCGACCTTGCTGCCGTCGACCGTGCCGACCCCGATCCGGCCGGCCTCGAACGCGGTCACCGCGACCGTCGGTGTCACCAGCGCATCGATACGTTCGAACAGCTTTACGAACGCATTGCGCGCCTGGCCGCGCCGGTAGCCGGCTTCGATATAATCCGTGCCGCTATAGTGCCGTCCGGCTGTGACGACGTCACGGTAGTCAGCCTCCGAGCTTGCGAGATCGGCCGTGGACTTGGTCGCCACTGCCGCCGCCTGTTCGGTGAAGGCAATCGGCTTTAGCGTATGCTCCAGAATGCCGGGATCGAGGCCCGGCCCATCCATGGTGACCTGCGCGCCACAGGCGTCGAGAACGGCGAGCGCCTTGCCAAACGCCGCACGCACGTCGGGACTGACAGCGGCGTAGCCGAGATCGACGCTGGCGCCAATGCGGATGCCGTTGAGTGATGCAGCGTTGGTATCGAAGCGACGCGCGGACACAGGCAGGCTCGCGGGATCGCGCAGATCGTAACCGGCGATGATCTCCAGCGTCAGCGCCGCATCCGCGACCGTACGCGTGATCGGACCGGTGTGTGCAAGCGAGGCCCAGGACGGCGGCGAGAAGCCGGGCGAGCGCGGCACGAGACCGAACGTCGGCTTGAGCCCGAACACACCGCAGAAGGACGAGGGTACACGGATCGAGCCGACGCCGTCGGTACCGATTGCGATCGGGCCGCAGCCAGCCGCCACGGCTGCCGCCGCGCCGCCGCTCGATCCACCGCTGGTGCGGCCGGGATTCCAGGGGTTTCGCGTCGTGCCAGTGACCGGGCTGTCGGCCGTCAGCTTGTAGCCGGACTCGCAGGTCGTGGTCTTGCAGGTGATGATCGCGCCGGAGGCCTTCAGCGCAGAGACCACAGCGGCATCGGCATCGGGCACGAAGCTCTTGTTCATGGGCGAGCCGCCATAGGCCGGCACGCCCGCGACGAAGACGAGATCCTTGATCGTGACAGGCACACCGGCGAGCGGTCCCTTGGCCTCGCCTGCACGCATCTGCTTGGTGAGACGATCGGCCTCCGCCCTCGCCTGATCATACATCGGCGTCACCACCGCGTTGTAGGCCTCGTTGGTCGCCTCCAGCGCGGCAATGGTGTCGTCGATCACATCGCGCGGCGTGAACGCCTTGCGCCGGTAGCCGGCCATGATCTCGGTTGCAGAAAGTGCTCCAAGGCCAGTCGGCGCCGGCGGGAAGGCCGTTCGGCCGGAACTATCAGTCATCATCAACCCTGAAGAGCTAGCTGAGCGCCGCGTCAACGGCGCGCTTGGCCATGACCGTGACGAGATGCGCACGGTAGTCGGCTTCGGCATGGATATCGGAGGTGAGACCGTCGGTGTCGATCTTGATCGCTGCGATGGCCGAGGGATCGAAATTGGACGACAGCGCGGCTTCCATCGGCGGCACGCGAAAAACGCCTGGACCGGCGCCGGTCACGGCGACGCGGACACCATCGGCGAATTTGGCGACGAACACGCCGACCAGCGCATAGCGGGAGGCCGGCGCCTTGAATTTGGCGTAGCCTGCCTTGAGCGGCACCGGGAAGCGGATCGCCGTGATGATCTCGCCCGGTTGAAGTGCCGTCTCGAACAGCCCAAGAAAGAACTTGTCGGCCGCGATCTCGCGCATGCTGGTGACGATGGTGGCACCGAGACCGAGCACGCCGGCGGGATAGTCCGCCGCTGGATCGTTGTTGGCGACGGAGCCACCGATGGTACCGCGGCTGCGCACTGCGGGATCGCCGATCATGGACGCGAGCGCCGCCAGCCCGGGGGTTTTCGTCTGCACCAACTTCGAGGCCGCCACCACAGCATGCGGCGTCATCGCACCAATAGTGATTGTAGCGCCATCGTCGGTGATTCCCTTGAGGCTTCCAAGCTTCGACAGATCTACCAGCGCGACGGGGCTCGCCAGCCGCTGCTTCAGCGTCGGGATCAGCGTCATGCCGCCAGCGACGAGCTTGCTGTCCTCGATCGAGGTCAGCAGCCTGGCCGCATCGGGAATCTGGTCAGGCTGATGATAGGCAAACGGTTTCATTGCAGTCCTCCCTATTCCGCGGCGACCGGCAGCGACGCGTTCTGCAGCAGGCGCCAGATCCGGTTCGGAGTCGCCGGCATGTCGACATGGGTGACGCCGAGATGCGACAGTGCGTCGACCACGGCATTGATGACGGCCGCGGGCGAGCCGATGGTGCCGACCTCGCCGCAGCCCTTCACGCCCATCGGGGTATGCGTGCACAGGGTGGAATGGGTCGCCACCTTCATCATCGGCAGATGATCGGCGCGCGGCATGCAGTAGTCCATCAGCGAGCCCGACAGGAGTTGGCCCGATCCTTCGTCATAGACCGCATTCTCGAACAGCGCCTGGCCGACGCCCTGCACGATACCGCCGTGCAACTGCCCTTCGACGATCATCGGGTTGATCACCGTGCCGACGTCGTCCACCGCAGTATAGTTGACCAGCGTCACCGTGCCCGTCTCCGGATCGACCTCGACCTCGGCGATGTGGCAGCCGCCGGGATAGGTGAAGTTGACGGGATCGTAGTAGGCCTGCTCCTCCAGCCCCGGCTCCAGCACTTCGAGCGGATAGTTGTGGGGGACGTAGGCCGCGCCTGCGATCTCCTCGAAGCTCTTGCTGCGGTCCGTGCCCGCAACCGAGAACTTTCCAGCCTCGAACTGGATGTCGACTTCGGCCGCCTCGAGCAGATGGGCGGCGATCTTCTTGCCCTTGGCGATCACCTTGTCGGTTGCCTTCGATAGGGCCGCGCCGCCGACCACGAGGGAGCGCGAGCCATAGGTGCCCATGCCGAACTGCACCCGGTCGGTATCGCCGAACACGATGTCGACGTTCTCGAAGGCGACGCCGAGTTTTTCCGAGACGATCTGCGCGAAGGTCGTCTCATGGCCCTGGCCATGATTGTGGGTGCCGATCATCACCGTGACCTGGCCGGTCGGATGCACGCGCACCGTGGCGCTCTCGTAGAGGCCGCCGCGCGCGCCTAACCGGCCCGCGAAGCGCGAGGGCGCAAGGCCGCAGGCCTCGACATAGGTGGAATAGCCGAGCCCCCGGAACTTGCCCTTGCTGGCCGAGGCCGCCTTGCGCACGCCGAAATTCTTGACATCGGCCGCCACCAGCGCGCCGTCGAGGCAGCCCATGGGATCGCCGGAATCGTACTGCACCAACACCGGCGTCTGATACGGATAGGCTTCCTTCGGGATCATGTTGCGGCGGCGGATCTCGACGCGGTCGATGCCCATCTCGCTGGCCGCGACGTCCACGATGCGCTCCAGCACGAAGGTCGCCTCGGGCCGGCCCGCGCCGCGATAAGCGTCGACCGGCACGGTGTTGGTGAAGACCACCTTCACGTTGCAGTAGATCGCTGGCGTGGTGTAGACGCCGCCAAGAAGCGGCCCATAGAGATTGGTCGGGATGTTCGGTCCGAAGGTCGAGAGATAGCCGCCCATATTGGCGAGCGTGTTGACGCGGAAGGCGAGGAATTTTCCGGTCTCATCCAGCGCTAGCTCGGCCTCAGTGACGTGGTCGCGGCCGTGACGGTCGGAAACGTAGCCCTCCGAGCGGCTCGCCACCCATTTCACCGGCCGTCTCACGCGCTTGGCGGCCCATGTGATCACGGCCTCCTCGCCGTAATGGAACTGCTTGACGCCGAACCCGCCGCCGACATCGGGCGCCACCACCCGCAGCTTGTGCTGCGGAATGTTCAGCACCAGCGCGCCCATCAGGAAGCGCACCACGTGCGGAAACTGGCTGGTGGTCCACAGCGTGAATCGATCGGTGCCCGGCTCGTATTCGGCAATGGCCGCGCGCGGCTCCATGGGATTGCCGATCAGGCGGTTGTTGACGAGACTGAGCTTGGCGACATGCGCAGCCTTCTTGAACGCGGTCTCGACCGCGGCCTTGTCGCCGAGCTCCCAGTCGCAACAGATGTTGTTCGGAACATCGTCGAAAAGCTGCGGCGCATTCGGCCTGACAGCCTCGAGCAGGCCGACCACTGAGGGCAACACCTCGTAGTCGATCTTCAACAGCTCGGCCCCGACATTCGCCTGCTCCGGCGTCTCGGCGACGACGAAGGCCACCATGTCGCCGACGAAGCGCACCTTGCCCTGCGCCAGCATCGGGAACGGCGGCTCCTTCATCGGAACACCCTTGGCGTCCGAGATGCCCCAACCGCAGGGTAACGAGCCGAGCCCGTCGGCCTTGACGTCCTCTCCGGTCAGCACGGCGATGACGCCGGGCGCAGCCAGCGCCGCGCTCTTGTCGACACCACGCAGGACCGCATGCCCGTGCGGCGAGCGCACGAACACGCCTGCGGCCATGCCGGGGCGCTTGATGTCGGAGACGTAGTTGCCGCGGCCAGTGAGAAAGCGCTGGTCCTCTTTCCGCTTCGGCGCGGCGCCAATGCCGATCACATTGCCCATGGTCACTCTCCCTTGGCGGCGTTCATGGCGGCAGCGCCGGCCATCACGGAAACCACGATGTTCTGGTAGCCGGTGCAGCGGCAGATGTTGCCTTCGAGCCCGTGACGGACGTCGGCCTCGGTCAAATCAGGCTTCTCGGCAGCCAGCGCTACCGCCGTCATCAGCATGCCCGGCGTACAGAAGCCGCATTGCAGGCCGTGATGCTCGCGAAACGCCTCCTGCATCGGATGCATCAGGTTCGAGCCCGGCGCGCCTTGCAGGCCTTCGATGGTCAGCAGCGTCGCGCCGTCGAGCGCGGGCGCCAGCAGCGTGCAGCTCTTCACTGGCAGGCCGTCGAGATGCACCACGCAGGCGCCACATTGGCTGGTGTCGCAGCCGATATGGGTGCCGGTCAGGTTGAGCTGCTCGCGCAGCAGCTCGGCGACGAGCGTCGCCGGTGCGACATCCACGGTGGTGGGGCGGCCGTTGAGGGTAAAGGATATCTGCACGGTCATACTCCTGTGCGCGACGGGTCTTCAGGCGAGTGGCAACGCGCTGCCGGTGGCCCATGTGGCCATCACGACATCGCCTACGGCGAAGGGATCTGCGAAGAAGGTCTTTTCCGGCACGTAGGCGACGAACTCGTCGTCCGGCACCGTGTCGAGCATGACCTTGACGAAATAGCCCTGGTATTCGATCGCGAGCACGCGGCTTGGCAGAGAGGTTGTGCAACCCGGAGGCAAGTCTCTGCCGGGCCGGACCAGCGCGACGTCGTCGCGGCGCACCGCGATATCGACCTTGTCGCCGACGCTGACGGCCGAGCGTGGCCGCAACGGCACCTCGATGCCGTCAGGTGCGGCCCGCGCGAGCGTGAAGCTTGCGCCGTTGACCTTCTCGACGCGGCCCGACAACACGTTCTGCCCGCCCATGAACTCGGCGACATAGCGATCGTGCGGATGCGCGTAGACCTCGCGCGCCGGGCCCGCCTGCTTGATCTTGCCCTGCTCCATCACCACGACGAGGTCGGCCAGCGCAATCGCCTCGAGCTGGGTATGGGTGACGTGGATGAAGGTGATGCCGAGCTCCTGCTGCATCCGCCGCAGCTCCTGGCGCATCTGGACGCGGAGCTGCTCGTCGAGCGCGGACAGCGGCTCGTCGAGCAGCAGCACGCGCGGCTCGGTGATCGCGGCCCGTGCCAGTGCCACACGCTGCTGCTGGCCGCCGGAAAGCTGGGCCGGCAAGCGGTCGGCGAACTGCGTCAGGCGGACCTTCTCGATCATGGCATCCGCTGCGCGCAGCCGATCGGACTTGGACTGGCCGCGCACGCGAAGTGCAAAGGCGATGTTCTCCCGCACGGTCAGATGCGGGAACAGCGCGTAAGACTGAAACATCATCGCCGTGCGCCGTTGCACCGGCGCGAGCCCGACGACGTTCTGGCCGCCGATCACGATCTCGCCGGCGGACGGGTCGTCATGGCCTGCGATCATGCGCAGGATCGTGGTCTTGCCACAGCCGGACGGGCCGATGAAGCAGCAATAGGCGCCGTCCGCGATCTTCAGATTGACGCCGTCGACCACGTAGGTCGCGCCGTCAAAGCTCTTGCAGACGCCCGCCAGTTCGATATCGCCGCGATCGCTCTTCATTCCTAACCCTTTGTCGCGCTGCCGCGCCTTTTCTGGATCAGCACGATGGTACCGAGGCTCGCACCGATGACGACGAAGGAGACGATGGTGGTCACCGTGCCGAGCGCGTAGAGCGAGGGCGAGGTCACGTTCAGCGTCATGCTCCAAATTTCCAGCGGCAGCGTGTTCAGCGAGCCTGCCGTCTGCAGGCTGCGCGCAAACTCGTCGTAGGACAGCGTGAAGCCGAACAGCGCAACCGCGACGAGGCCGGGCGCCAGCACCGGGATCATCACCAACCGGATCGACTGCCAGCGGCTGGCGCCGAGATCGTAGGCCGCCTCCTCCCAGACATGGTTGAAGCGCGACATCACCGCGAACATCACGAGCACGCCGAACGGCAGCGTCCAGGAGAGCTGGGCGCCAAGTGCCGAGGTGTACCAGCTTGCGTTCAGCCCGAGGGCCTGAAACAGGAGACCCGTGCCGAGGCCGAGCACGAGACCTGGCGCGACGAGGCTGCCGATCATCATGTAGAAAACAAAGGTGTCGCCGCGAAAGCGCTTGCGGAAGCCGAGGCCAGCGAGGAACGAGACCACGACGGTGATGATGGTGACGATGATTGCAAGCTTGATCGAGCGGTCGAACGAGCCCTTGACGTCGCCGGTTCGCACCTGAGTGAAGAGATCGACGAACCAGTGCAGCGAGTGGCCCTTCATCGGGAAGACGAGACCGCCGCGGATATCCTGGAACGAGAGGATGTAGATGCAGAACATCGGGCCGTAGAGCGCGATCACGTATGCAGCGAACAGCGTCGCCAGCACGTAGAAGGTCCAGGGACGGCCGCCCTTGCTGGGCGCGATCGCCTTGGTCGTCGCGGGCGCGACCGTCTTGGACATGTTGCCTTTCGGCATGTCGGCGAGAACCGCGCTCATCGCGTAATCTCCTGCCTGATGTCGACGGTGCGCAGGATCAGCGAGACGATCGCGACCAGCACCAGCGTCAGCAGCACGGCACTCGCCGCCGCGGTCGGATATTGCAGCACGCCGACGTCCTCGTAGAAGGCACTGACCACCGAGGCCGAGCCACCGCCGGACATCACTTTCACCACGAAGAAATCGCCCATCACGATCGAGACCACGAAGATGGTACCGAGCGCGATGCCGCTCTTGGACATCGGCACCACGATCAGGCGCATGATGTCGAAACGGCTGGCGCCGGCGTCGATCGCGGCCTCGATCAGCTTCTTGTCGATCCGCGCCATGGAATTGAAGATCGGCACGACCATGAAGATCGTGAGCTGGTGGACATAGGCGATCACCACGGCGAGATCGGAGAAAAGCAACACCTCCAGCGGCTGACGGATCACGCCCATTCCAAGCAGCGCCTGGTTGATCAGGCCTTCCTTGCCCAGGAGCGGAATCCAGGAAATCATCCGGATGATGTTCGAGGTCCAGAACGGCACTGTGCACAAGAGGAACAGGCCGATCGCGAGCAGCTGGTTACGGACGTGGAACACCAGGAAGTAGGCGACGAAAAAGCCAATGATCAACGTGAAGATCCAGGTCAGGACCGTGAACTTGATCGTCGCCAGATACAGCTTCAGCGTCAGCGCCGAATGCAGGACCTCGACGTAGCTTGCCAGCGTGAAGCCCGGTGTCAGCCCGCCAAAGCCGTCGGTGGCGAAGAAGCTCGCCGCCAGCACCACCAGGATCGGCGCCACGAAGAACGGCACGAGCACCAGGACAAGCGGCGCGACATAGAGCCAGCCGGCGAGATTTGCGCGTGGCGGAGTTTGACTGGACTGCATAGCGGCAAACGCCTCGAAGTCGGTCTTCTCGCACCGGCGCGTGACCGCGCCGGTGCATCGCTTCAGGTCAGGGAAAGCAGATTTCAGGCCACCTTGAAGTCGTTCCAGCGCTTGTTCATGTACGCCGCCTCGTCCATCAGCGTGTTCCAGCAGGAGATGTTCTTGACGCGATCGAGGAATGAGCCGCCGTCACGCTTGGTGCCGGCCTTCTCCATCGCGACACCGTAGGGATCGTTGACAACCTCGGGCGCGGGCTGGCCCTCGTACCAGAACGCCCATTCCGCTGGCGTCAGGAATTTCTTCGCGGTCGAGGGCACCGGGCTGTAATAGCCGTAGCGCGCGACGAAGCCGCCCTGCCAGCCCGAGAGATACCAGTTGAGGTATTCATAGGCCGCGTCGAGCTTCTTGCCGGACAGATGCTTCATCAGGCCCATGCCGTTGCACCAGCCGCGATAGCCTTCCTTGCCGTTCTTGACGTTCACAGGCGCGTAGACGCAGGGGATTTCCTTGACGCGGACGGCCGCAACCGCCGGCGACCACATCGACTGGATGACCACTTCCCCCGCAGCCATGAGCTGCACCGACTGGTCGAAGGTGGTCCAGGTCGCACGGAACTGGCCCTGCTTCTTCAGCTCGATCAGCTTGTTGCAGGTGAAGTCGATCTCCTCCTTGGTCATGTTGCCCTTGTTGCCGTACTTGATCAGTCCGGCACTTTCGAAGCAGAGCGCGGCGTCCATGATGCCGATCGCGGGCACGTCGAGGATCGCGGCCTTGCCCTTGAACTTGGGATCGATCAGGTCCTTCCACTCGGTCACCTCGTGGCCGACCAGGTCGGGACGATAGCCGATGGAATCGGCGTTGTAGACCTGCGGCAGGAAGGTCGCCCACTCGGTGACGCCGTCGTGCAGATCGGTGGAATCGGGCTTGGCGATGTACATGGCCTCATAGGGCGAGATGCCCTGGCGCGGGATCTTGTGGCCATCGATCTCGCCCTTGGTGAAGATCGGCAGGATGTTGTCGAACTCCTTGATCTTCTTGACCTCGATGCCCTGGATCACGCCGCGCTTGGCGGCGAGCTTGGCTTGCCAGCCCTCGAGATCGGCGATGTCGACCGTATTAGGCTGGCTTATGAAGCGGTTGATGGCCGCGGAGGTGTCGAGGTTCTGCATCGTCACCTTGAAGCCGAGATCCTTGGCGGCCTGGTCGCCGATCGCCTTCACCACCGAGTAGGAGACGCCGACATGGCGCAGCTCGATATCCTTGATCTCCTGCGCCCAGATGGTCGGGAAACCGCGGATCACGTCCGATCCTGCTGCTGCGCCTACAACGGCCGCCGCACCCTTCAACAGCGTGCGCCGGCTCGGCCTTTTCGCAGATCTCGCTTCCGTTCCCGCCGGATCGGAAGTGGATGTCTCCTTGATGCTGTCAGACATGGCAACCCTCATTGGTTACGATGAACGCTCGCCCCGATCGCCATTGACCGGCTGCGGATGTGATCAGTTGTGCGTGAGGCTAAGGGCGCGATTTTGCGAAGTAAAATTGGAAGTGGAAATTTGCGACATAAACGAGACTAATGGTCTGATCGAATGCATCTTGCTTCAGCACAGCGCATAAGACGGCGGCAGTGTCGTGCTCGCCAGCGCTCCAAAAGCAATACGTCGCGTCGATATTGGGACCGGAGGCGAAGATCGGGACTTTCGGATTCTTAGTACACGTACTCGTGCCGCGAGAGCCCACGCGCACGCAGCTCCCGCGTCCGCCACATTAGCCGGCCCCCCGCTTTCACGAACGCGCAGAATCAGACCTGCGATACCAGCCCGACACGATGGCCTGATCCGACCGCAGCACCCAGCAGGTACGCAGGTTTGCTGCGGAAATCGCCGCCCCCCACTGCATCGTCGCCGCGCGGAGCTGGCGGATGCCGAGCGCGGCCGCGAGGTGCGACGCCTCGCTGCGGTCATCACCATACGACGCGAAGCCGTCGAGCTCACGCGGATCGATCCCGGCATCCTCGCAAGCGGCGAGGATCGCCTTGAGAGCACGGTTTCGCCGCTCGCAGTCTTTGTTGGCGACAGCTACTACGATCCCCAGAACACGCAACGTGTGCCCGCATACGTGCGTGCGGATCTGGGAGCATCGTATACTTTCGCCAACATGTGGTCGGGTAAGCCGATCGTGATTCGCGGGCGGATCGTCAATTTGTTCGGCGCCAATTATCTCACGAATGTTCCCGGCGCAGGCGGCGGAACATCGATCGGCGCACCGAGAGCATACATGGTCTCCACGACCTTCAACTTTTAGTATCCTCTTACGGAGGCTTGGCGAAACAGTTGGCGGGGCGCGCGCACCGACAAGCTGACAACTGCCGTGAATCGCCCGGCGCCCCCTGGCGCGAGCTCATCGTGCCATGCGCGTTTCAACGCCGGGATCCGGGCGTGGGGTCGCCATCTGACGGCCAGTGAGGCCTCACTCACACAACGAACCATTGAGGCGTCGCGCGATGCACTTTTTATCGCGGCCAGTCCGTTGGACTGAAAAAAGACCGTTTGAAAAATAAGATGCTCAAACGGTGTCGTCGGCCAGGGCATTGATATGGTGGGCGCACCAGGGCTCGAACCTGGGACCCGCCGATTAAGAGATAGCGACGGGTCAAGAACAATCAATCACTTACTGGTCGCACCACTCGGCTTATCCGACCAAACATGAGCATTCGTCGCACCATCATAGTTTTCGCACCACGTGACATCAAAGTGCCGCCACGCTTGCGAAGCCGTGCTCCGCTGCCTCGAGAGCCACGGCGATGTCGGCCTCGGTATGGGCGGCGCAAAGGAACATGTTGTGCTTGGGATGGAAGTAGACACCCCTTGCAAGCATCGCGCTGCAAAAGGCCGAACCTTTCCGATAGTCCGGGTCCCCTTCAAACAAAAGGGTCGGCATTTGCACAGGCCCCGACTGACGGATTGAAAGACCGAACTGGCGGGAACGCGTCTCGAGACCATCACGCAGCGTTTGCCCGAGCTGCGCAAGGCGGGCCGGAACATCGTCCCTGCGCACGATCTTCAACGTCGCGACGGCAGCAGCCATGGCGACGGCGCCGGCCCAGAATGACCCCGTGACAAAGACCTGACTCGCGGCGCGGCGCAGCCAATCGGCTCCGGTGACGGCCGCCAGGGCATGACCATTGGCGATCGCCTTGCTCCAAGCGGACAAATCGGGCCGAACACCAAGGCCTTCCCAGCTACCCGCGGCATTCAGGCGGAAGCCGGCGCGAACTTCGTCGATAAGCAGCGCGGCCCCCTTGCTGTCACAGATGCGACGCGCCGCACGGGCGAACTCTACGGTTGGAAGTTCCTGATCGGACCCGAGATCGTGGCGGAACGCCGAAATCAGAATTCCGGCAAGATCATCACCCGCCTCCTTGGCCGCCGCATCAAGGCTCTCGACGTCGTTGAATGTGAAGTATGCGAGATGGGCGCGATCCTCCGCAGTCACACCGAGAAGGGACGGTGAGCACCACGGTACGGCACCATGATAGGCGCCCTTGGCGACGAGGATCTTTCGTCGACCTGTTGCAGCCCTCGCGATCGTGACGCACGTCGTCGTCGCATCGGTGCCGTTCTTCTGAAACTGCGTCCAATCGGCATGTCCCACCATATCGACGACAAGCTCGGCCAACTCGACCATGACTTCGGCCGGACCATTGAGGCAGTCGCCGTCGCGCCGCTGACGCTCGGCGGCTTCCTCCACCTCGGGATGGTGGTGGCCGAGCAGGTTGGGACCCCAGCTGCACATGAAGTCCACGTAGCGGTGACCATCAACATCCCAGAGCACGCCGCCTTCGCCACGGCTGAAGAACTGCGGATACGCCTCCGGCAACTTGGCCGCGTGGAGATGTCCCCACATCCCGCCTGGCACGACCTTCTCGGCCCGCGCCCGCAGGGCGGCATCCCTTGTCCTGATCAATTCCGGCATGCCTTCTCCTCTCCTGTTTTGATATATCATATATTATTCTCTCGGCTACAAGGGAATTGTTGCTGCCCAGGCCGTAGACCTCGTGGGCGGCACCGATCCCGGAGCTGACGAATTTGGGTTTTCAGGAGGCGGCGAGCCTTGAGGGGCTCCGTCGCAGAAGAAGCGCAGACGGTCAGTGCGCAACCACGACATCCTATATTATATACGAAATGGATTCGAACCCGGGTCGGCGCTGATGGCCGAAACGGCCCAGACCTTTCGGGGACCGAGCATGGTTGACGTTGAACAGAGACATGGCGAGGGCGGCGTGGGCCCGGTCGCGCGCGACAGCCTGACAAGCCTGGTCTACAACAATCTGCGCCAGGCGCTGATGGAAGGCCGGTTCTGGCCCGGCCATCGCTTCAAGATCCGCGACCTTGCTGCGACCATGAACGTTTCCGAGACGCCCATTCGCGAAGCCCTGATGCAGCTCGTGCGCGGCCGCGCGCTCGAGATGCAGGCGGGACGCTCGATCATGGTCGCCCACATGACGGCCAAGCAGTATATCGAGCTCAGGACCGTCAGGCTGTTTCTCGAGGGACTTGCCGCCGAGCACGCCACCACGCGCATCTCGGACGCCGATATCGACAGGATGGAGGCCACTCACCGCGAGCTGATCAGCGCGGAAAAGGAGCACAGATGGTCCGACGCCGTTCGCGCCAACTGGCAATTC
Organism: Bradyrhizobium sp. CFUWI; assembly: GCF_056429085.1. Classification (NCBI taxonomy): domain Bacteria; kingdom Pseudomonadati; phylum Pseudomonadota; class Alphaproteobacteria; order Hyphomicrobiales; family Nitrobacteraceae; genus Bradyrhizobium; species Bradyrhizobium sp. CFUWI. The sequence goes on along the minus strand of NZ_JBWJZE010000007.1, from coordinate 172,836 downwards.
CACCGCGGTCTCTATGATGGATCGGGGCTTCCCGAAGTGCTCGCCATCCTCGACGATATCTGGATGCGGAACGGCCCCTTGTTGAATTTCCATTACCCGCACGCCCCCCCGACCTATCCAAACGAGCACCAGCACCTGTCCGTTCTCAAGAATCTGCGGCAGCGCCGGCCGGACAAGGTTCGCGAGTCGATCCAGGCGGACATGATGGAGGGCGGCCAGAATCTCGTCCGGTTGCTGGAAAAGCATGGCGGCACGCGCTTCATGACTCCCGAGACGGCCGTTGACGACGACGTCGAGATCGAAGCGATGAAGACGCGCACTGCACCACCTGCCAAGGCAGCACGCGCGAAATCCAGGCGTCGCTGAGAGCTGCTCACGCGGAACGGGCCGCAGTGAAGCGATCGAGGATGTTGCGGGTGATCCGCTGCGTGAACGGATCGCCGCGCTTCAGCCCCATCACCCATTCGCAAGTCGCAGCTGTCAGCACCTCGCCCTTGCCGCGGGTCATGTGCACCATCATGCCGGAGCCGTATTTGTAGCGGGCCAGACCGTGGGGCGTAACCTCGCCGGTGATGCACTCCACCAGGCCTTCGTGGTCGCTACTGCGTACGTAGTAGCGGAAGCCCTCACCCTGCGGCTCGTCTTCGGCCAGGACGGCTGGCGCCATCGCCAGGATCTGAATGGTCTCGGGCTGCCCCTCGACCGGGACCGGAAAAGGAAGACCGTTGCGGAACGTGTAGTCCAGCCCGTCGACCTCGTAGGCGAAGATGTGCTGCTTGTCACCGAAGATGTCGGCATAGTGCAGTCCTGTGCCGGCAAATGCCCAATGTTCGGGGCGATAGACCGTAAAGCCTCGTTGGCCGTTCGGCGCGAAGCCACCCCAGGACGCGTAGAGGCCGTGCGCACCGTTCACGCCGACCGTCGAGGCGCCGGGCCAACGGACGTTGCGATCTTCCCAGGCAGACGTCATCAGGCGCGCGCGGTCCGTGCCGACGATCGGATCCTTGTGGGTGGCTTTGAACTTGTAGCAGACTTGGCGCTTGCCATCGTCCTCGAGCCGGATCTGCCACAGGAAATTCGCGCCAAAGCGCGCGAGCCGCCCGCCGCCCTCCACATAGCGCTCCATCGCCTCGCGCATCTCCCATGTCCAGTACTCGTCATGGCCGATGATGGTGACGCAAGGGTAGGCGTCGAGCAGCTCGGGCCTGTAGTGAAGATCGGTCTGGGTGATCATGTCGAGGGCGTAGCCTTCCTTCTGCGCCCAGAGCACGAAATGCCGGTCGTACTGGGCCCAGCCCGCTGCCGCGTAATATTGGCCAAAGCCGTTGGAGAACGCCCACTCCTTCATCTGATAGCGTGGCGCGTCACCCATCTCGGGCGCGGGATCGGCGCAGATGCGCGGCGCACCGGGCGGCAGCCAGACCACGCCGCGCGTCCATGGCCGCTGCAGCGACAAAACCGGCGACGGCTCGTCCCTGTCAGGACCTTCGACGCCGAAATAGTGATTGGCACCGCCAAAATCGTTGTAGGCGGTCCAGGTGCCCGTCGGCAGGATCATCAGGATCTTCGCGCGCCGCGTTTTCTCCGTCGGGCGCACGACGAAGAAATGATGCTGGATGAAGCGGGCCCCGTTCGCTCGCTCGCACGACGAGACCACACGATAAAAGCCCGAGCGCAGATCCGGCGGCAACGTCCAGCGATGAGCGACGGGCCAGTTGCAGCCATTGCGATAGGCATCGGATGGCGTAGCCGCGAACACGCCGTCAAGCGCATCGACCTCATGCACCATCTCGGGCTCGAGACCGTCGCGATAGATCTGCAGCCGCCAGGCCTTTGCGGTCGCGGAGGAGCGAAAGACGACTTCGTCTCCCGGGTCGTAAGACATCGCATCGGTATAGGTGTAGACTTCCGCGACGGAGGGATCGCCACGCGGAGCCTCATACCAGGGCTGGCTGGCCCAGTGCTCGTCCGCATGCATCGGGCGCGCCTTGCGGGGAGCGACGTTGACCGATCCCAATTCCGGGGGGTGAAACTCAGGCTTGTCCGACATGACAGCCTCCCTGGTTCGAGAAGCCATCTCTGGCGACGAGATGGCGATCTTGCATGTTGGGCCGAAATCGAGGCCGCAGTCTAGGTTTTGGCAGGTATGATGAACGGCCTTGGATCGAGAAACCGATTCACGACGTTCAACGTGATGGTGCTGATGTTGTTGTCGTAGTTGTTGTGACCCAACGACATGCCGTAGGTGATCGATCCGGTCGCAAAGACGGCGCCGCCATGGGCGGTCTCGAAGAACACCATGTCAGCGCGCACCAGCGCATTCTGCGTGCCGTCGAGTCCGTCGACCACGGTGCGGAACTCCTCCGGCGTGGGCAGCGCGCCCGCACCCAATCCTTCGGACGTTGCGATCCGCAACGCATGCGGCGGCGTTCCGAGCTCGAGATCGTACCGGTCGACCTCGCTGCCGACCGCACCATTGTAGCGAAACCCAAAATCACCGAACTTCTCGTGACGGCCCGTGCCCTCGAAGATGAACGCGACGCGCGCATCCTCGCTTTCGGCGGTACGCAGATAATAGCCGCAGGTATCGTTGATCATGGCCGAGAACCCGACGCCGACCAGCTTTTGCGGCGCAAAGCCCGAATGCCGCCACAGCGAGCCCGGCTCGCCGGTGCCGGCAAGATGCACTTCGCCGGGCTCCGATTCCCAGGTGCGCGTTCCTGCCATGCCGCGGCGAACCTCCAGCGCGGCAGGCGCGGCCGGGTGAAAGCCGCAGCGCCAGTAGAATGCATTGCCTCCCATCGAGATGTGCCGCCCTCCGGCGTTCTGATACGCCATGATCGCGTTCATCATGTTGAAGCTGTAATATTCGGGGTGGGTCGGCGTCATCATGACTCGGTAAGGAGCGAGCGCCCGCGCTCCTTCCCGGTCAAGCTCGACATCCGTGATCAGATCGTAGGCGATCCCCTTCTCCTCGAGCCAGTCGAGGATATGTGTGTCGTTGATCAAATTGAACCAATAGCCGCGCGGACGCATGTTGAGGACCGGCCGCAGCCAAGAGCTGTACGCTCGTCCCGAGCCGTCGACATGGCAATCATAGGTCGACTGGCCGATCTCCGGGTTCTCCTGCATGAAGACGTCGTCTTGCGGCAACCACAGAACGTGCTCCATCAGAGTCTCGAAGTGAACCTGATAGAGACGCAACGCGCTATTGGCATAAGCCAGATATGTCGCGATCGAAGCGACCACGACCAGATCCGCCCGCCGGGACGCCTTGCCGGGCGTCACGAAGAAGGTGACGTAGCTTTCGCAGTCCCGGTCTGGATTGTCGCCTGCCGAGGTCAGCCGGAGCGCGTAGACGCCTGATCGCCAGTGGGCTGGCACATCGAGCGTGCAGGTTGTCTGCCATTCGCAATCGTAGATATCGTCGCTGTGGAAATGAATCGCCGCATATTCCTGCGGCGACAGCCGCCAGTCGTGAACGGATCCAGACCATTGAAAGCCGGTCACGCCCCTGCGGGGCAGCTGGCGGAGGCTACCGTGCAGGCCGTTCGGTGAAATATCCTTGATCGACAGTGACGAGATTCCGTTCGAGAAATCCCAGAAGGCGACAAGCCCGGCATCGCTTACCCCCGTCCGCAGCCGGCCGTCGAATACCCGCAGCGCCTCTGCGTCCAACGGACACGAGAAGACACGCGGAGCTTCGATCTTGCCGTCGAAGTGCGAGGTATATTGGCGATCACCATTCGCATGATGGGCCGCGATCAGGAACGGCAGGCCGGAATCGAGCGCAGGCGCTTGCGGCAGGGCGAACGATTTCGAATGGGCAGCGGCCGGCCGAACGCCGTCTGCCGGAACAATCAGCGACAAGGAGGCCGATCCCCGCGCAAGGTCAAGCGCGCACGATACGAATGCCCAGACGCGCGGGCGCAGCTTGACGTCGAGGGCAAAACGCGCCGGCGTACCGTTCACCTGGCCCAGCACCAGGAGCAGATACCCCTCCTCGTCGAGCTCTAGCGCATAGCCGCGCGCCGAGCGCTCGCACCAACTTCCCAACACGGCCTTGGCATTGTCCGCGATCCGCGTCGGATACACGTAGGCTCCGAAACACCAGTGCCCGCCGGTCGGGACCAGTGCACCGTCGTGGTCGACGACGGCGTTGGATCCCGGCCGGATCGATTGGTCGAGGCAGGCATGCTCACCGTCAATGGGGCTCGTCATGACCTCATATTTGAAGCCTGGGCCGTTGGTATCGACATCGCCGCAGCGCAGCCTGAGCACCTCGACCTTCACGCCCGGCCGCTTGCTGCTCAGCTGGAATCTGACGGCCTCGCCGGCCGGGACGCTGATACGATCCGGATAGCCGAGATACTCGTTGGTCTTATAGATCACCGGAAATCTCCGCAGGCAGCGTCGTTCCCGTCATTTCCTGCCAACGCAGCTTGAAGACATGCCACTCCGCTTCAACGAGAGAGGTGAAGACGCGATCATCGACGAAAGGCATCCGATCCCCCCGACGGTTGGGGATGCGCGACAGCCGCCAGGCCTTGCCAGGTTCGAGCACGATCAGGACAAGCCGCCCTTCCGGCTTGCCCCATCGCATCCGCGCCAGCAGCTTGCGAAGTTCTGGGCTATGCACGCCGAGCGGACTTGCGCGGAACTCCTCGACGAGATCGAGCCTTCGGGGATCGATCACGTAGCGCAGCGCGCCGGGGTCACTGGTGTGATCCATGGCCGGTCCTCACTTACAAGCGCGAGATTGCGGGAGAAGCTAGTGCGGCTTAGCGGGTCAGCCATGCCATCCAACGCTCACGCAGCTCGTTACGATGTTCGCCGATCCAGGCGAAATCGGGCTTGACCAGCTTTTCGTAGTTCTCCGGCGAGGTCGCGTAGAGATTGCGCTCCTCCGGCTTCAACAACTCGATGGCCGACTTGCTGGCCGTCGCATAGTTGACAGCGCGCATGAACGGCACATGCGCGTCGGAGCTCGCATAGAAGAAATCGAGATAGGCCATGGCGGCTTTGGGGTCGGGCGCACCCTTGAGAACAGCCATGTAGCCGGTGTCGCGAATGGCCTGGTCCCAGGACATGGCAACCGGTACGCCCTCCTTCACCACGGCGAGCGCGCGGCCTGAATAGCTCATGGCCATGACCACCTCGCGGCTGCGCATGATCTGCTGCACCTGGTCGCCTGTCTTCCACCACACCGCGACATTGGGACGGATCTCGTCCAGCTTCTTGTAGGCACGATTGATGTCCAGCGGGAAAAGCTGCTCCGGCTTGACGCCGTCGGCGAGGAGCGCGGCTACCGGAACCCACCAATCGCTGTCGCCGGTGTCTGGCAGCCCTCGCGGCCCGGGAAACTGCTTGACGTCCCAAAAATCCGCCCATGTCTTCGGCGTCTTGCCCTTGAACGTTTCGGTATTGTAGGTGATCAGCATGCCGCCGGTCGTCCGGGCGACGCCGTAGGGCTGACAGGCGTCGGAGACACCGAACTTCTGGACGCTGGGCAGTTTCGCACAGTCGATCTTCTCGAGCATGTCGGTGCGCCCGACCAGGTCGGGCCCCGTTGCCGTGACGATGTCGAACTCCACCTTGCCGGTTCGTTGCATCGCCTTGGCGCGCGCCCACTGGTCGGGGACCTCGATTGCGACCGGGACGATTTCGACATTCTTGGCCTTGTTGAAGGGGTCGTAGAAATATTTCGCGAGGGTGTTGCCCATCAGGCCACCGGTCGTGGCAATCACCAACTGGTCTTCCAGCTTTTCGGCGGCTGCCGGCAGCGCTCCGCAAAGAACCGAAGCAATCACGACAGCTGCCGAGCTCCACATCCAACCTGTTCTTGGCATCGACGATCTCCTCTCTGGCTTCTCGCCCGGTTCGCTACCGGGTGACGCTGCGGGATCTGAGGACATGGGCCCCCAGCAGAATCAAAATGGACAAGACGATCAACAGTGTCGCGATCGCGGGAATCACCGGTGTCAGGTTCTGCTCGATGTCCTCGAACATTCGGCGCGGCAGCGTCTTCTGGCGCACACCGGACAGAAAGAACGATACCACCGGCTCGTCGAACGAGATGATGAAAGCAAACAGCGCACTGCTAGCCAGACTCGGCAGGACGAGCGGCAGCGTGATCAGGCGGAAAGCTTGAAAGCGTGTCGCGCCGCAGCTCATGGCGGCGGCCTCCAGATTGGCATCGACCTTTCCCAGGGCGGCAGCCATCGTGAAGACGACGAATGGCAAGGTGAGCACCGTATGCGCCAGCACGAAGCCGGGAATGGTCCCGGAGAGACCGATCGTCTGAAAAAACAGATAGAGACCGACCGCGAGCGCGATGTGCGGCACAATGATCGGCCCGATCAGGGCGATCTGGAAAGCGGTTACCAACCGGCTGCGGCCGCGGATCATTGCATAGGTCGCGGCCGTGCCGATGACCGACGCGAAGAGAGCGGTCAGCAAGGCGACCTGTACGCTGAGCCAGGTGGCGGCACGCCATTGCCTGCTGTCGAAATACTCCGCGTACCATTTCAGCGTAAAGCCGGACGGCGGAAATGCCAGATAGTCGTTCTGGCTGAACGACATTGGAATGACGATGACCAACGGCACGATGATGAAAGCCAGCACGGCATAGACATAGGCTCCCAGCGCGAGCGATCCGCGGTCGGTCGGCGGTTTCATGAGGCATTCCCCATCAGCCGGTCGAAACGGAGCATCTTGCTGAAGATGATCGCCAGCAACGTGACGAATACGGTCAGCACTCCGACCAGCGCCGCAGCGAAGGGCCAATCGAGCACCTCACGAATCTGCTTCGAGACGAGCGTCGAGATCATCATCTCCTGCGGAGAGCCGAGCAGCGCGGGCGTAATGAAGAAGCCGAGCGCCGTAAGGAACACGAGCAGCGAACCCGAGACGACACCCGGCAGGCTCAAGGGGAGGATCACCTCCAGAAAGGCCCGCAGGCGCGTTGCGCCGAGCACGGCGGCCGCACGCCCGTAGTCGCTCGGAATACTGCGCAATGCGCCGTAGATCGGCAGGATCATGAACGGCAGGAGCACGTGGGTCATGGCGATGACGACGGCGCTCTGGGTATACAGCAGCTTGAACGGCTGTGACGTCAGACCGAGAGACATCAACGCCGAATTGATCAGCCCGTTGCGCTGGAACAGGAATGACCAGGCGGCGGTGCGCACCAGGACGCTCGACCAGAGCGGCAGGATGACACAGACAGCGACAAGGGCTGCGACCGTCCCCTTGGCCCGGCTCATGTAATAGGCGACCGGGAAGCCGAGGACCACGGACAAGGCGGTCACCAGCGTCGCGGTCCAGAGCGTGCGCATCAGGACGCGCATGTGAACCGGATTGTCGACGACGCGCGCGTAGTTGTCCAAGGTCGGATGCGGCTCGAGAATGCTGATCACCAGGAGCTGCAGGATCGGATAGACGAAGACGAAGGCGATGATGGCGAAGAACGGAAGGAGCAGCAACAGCGTCGACAGGCCGCTCAGCCGGCGGCCGTCGGAATGCCAGAAATGCGATCGCTCCTCCCTCATCGCCGCTTTCCCCGGTAGAGCAGCATCGCCTCGGTAGGGATCGTGAAGGACGCAACGTCACCTGCGGCCAAGGAGCTGAACTGCGAGGCGCCGGGGATTCGCGCGCGCATCTCGGTGCCATCAGGCAGACGTCCGATCAGAAGCAGGGCGGCCCCGGCATAGACGATGTCGCTCAGCGCCACAGTGACGACTTGCCCGACCGGACTGGTGCCGAGTTGCAGCCGCTCGGGTCTCACGGCCAGCACCGCGTCCTCGCCGGCCGCAACCGGCTCAACGGCCGCCGTCGCCGGCAGGCGCCATGCTTCACCCGATGGCAGAGCCACGGAGATGTCGTCGCCGACGCTTTGAACGGCGACGTCGACGAAATTCATCTCGCCGATGAAGCCGGCGGTAAAGAGATTCGCGGGCCTTTCGTAAAGCTGGCGCGCCGGCCCGATCTGCTGGATCTTGCCGTCTCTCAGGACAGCGATCCGGTCGGCCATAGTCAGCGCCTCGCTCTGGTCGTGAGTGACGAAGATGACGGTGATGCCAAGCTCAGCGTGCAATCGCTTGATCTCGAGCTGCATGTCTTCGCGGAGATTCTTGTCGAGCGCACTTAGCGGCTCGTCCATCAAGAGGACGCGCGGCTGATAGACGATCGCACGCGCGAGCGCCACGCGCTGCTGCTGACCGCCGGAAAGCTCGTTCGGACGACGCTGGCCATAGCCTGCCAGACGAACGGTCGCGAGCGCAGCTTCGGCCCGCGCATGACGTTCAGCCGTCCGGAGACCGCGCATCTTCAAGGGAAAGGCGACATTGTCGAGAATCGACATGTGCGGGAACAGCGTGTAATTCTGGAACACCATTCCCAGATTGCGCCTGTTCGAAGGAACATAGGTCAGGTCTTCGGAATCGACGTGAATGGTGCCGCTGGTCGGGAATTCGAATCCTGCGACGCTCATCAGGATCGTCGTCTTTCCGGAGCCGCTCGGTCCGAGCAGGGCGATAAACTCACCGGCAGCAATATCGACATCGACGCCATCGACGGCGGACACGGCCCCGAAGCGCTTCTCCAAGCGGCTGATGCGGATCGATGCGCCCGACGCCGATTGCCTGGCCGATGCAGTATTCACGGGGCCTCGCTTCCCTTCCGTCTTGCCTTCGATCCGGCGGCCCCTTGCACCCAATCCCACGGTCGCCGTCCTCGATATAATATTTGATATATCAGGCTATCGCGCGATGAACCGCGCGACAAGGGCCATCTGTGCATCAAGCATAGGCCTTCCGCCGATGACCCGCGCGCCCTGCGCAGCCGCCCTTGCAAGAAGCCGGGTCACGGCTGGATTAACGATAATGTCGCTGACGGTGGCGCCGGCACCGACACCTTCGATATCCACCGGAAGCGGATCATCCGGTTTCATGCCGAGCGACGTCGTATTGACGATGAGATCGAATGAGCGCGCCTCCGCGCGGCCGGCGCTGACCTTCGTGGCGGGATAATGTGCAGCCACGGCGGCCGCAAGCGCGTGAGCCTTCCCGTCATCCCGGTTCATGATCGTGAGTTCGCCCGCGCCGGCCTCCGCCAGGCCGAATGCAGTGGCACGTCCCGCACCACCTGCACCGACCTGGAGCACCTTCCGACCGCGAACCGCAACCTCGTGCTGAGCGAGGCTGGCGGTGAATCCCCTCGCATCCAGATTGTCGCCCACGAGGCGCCCTTCCGCCGTCCGCTTGACGAAATTGACCGCGCCAATCAGTTGCGCCGTCGGCGTGATCTCATCGAGATGCTCGATCACGCAGGTCTTGTGCGGGATCGTGACACCGAAGCCGAAGACGTTGCGCATCAGCCTGATGCTTGCGACGGCCTGGCCGAGATCGCCGGGCAGGACATGGATCGGGGACACCGCCAGATCGTCGCCGATCGATGCGAAATAGGCATTCATGACCGCACTCGCCCGCACATGATCGATCGGGTCGGCGAGTACGAACATGATCTTGGTCTTGCCGGTGATCTCCATGAAGCTGTCCTTCTCAGGCCGGCAGAGCGGCGCGGCCGTAGCTGCCATAGCGCTCGACCACCCGCGCCATTTCGTCGTCGGCAAGGATCGCGGGTGCGCCGGCCTGACAGGCGAGCAGATACTGCCGGGCAAGGGTTTCGAGCTTCACGGTGAGGTCGAAGGCCGCCTGCAGCCCGTTGCCGACGGCAATCATCCCGTGGTTTGCGAGCAGGCAGGCCTTGCGCTGTTTCAGCGCCGCGACGGCGCCGTCGGCGAGCGCCCTGGTGCCGAACGTGGCGTAGGGTGCACAAGGCACATCGTTGCCACCAAAACCGGCGACCATGTAGTGGAATGCAGGAATTGGCTTTGCGAGGCAGGACAGCGCGACGCAGCAATCGGCATGGGTGTGCACCACCGCGTTCACGTGCGGATAGGCGTTCAAGATCGCCAGATGCATGTGCCATTCACTGGAGGGCAAGCCGCCTCCAACCACCGTTCCGTCGCGCTTCAAATGGACGAGACCATCGATGGTCGTGTTGCCGCTATTGCCGCCGGTCGGCGTGATCAGAACGTCTTCTCCGATGCGACAGCTGACATTTCCGCTGCTGCCGTGATTGAAGCCCTTGGCTTCCAGGCGCGCTACAGTCTCCAGCACGGATTGTCTAAGTTCGCGTTCGTTCAATTGACCGCCTCCGGATTCAACATCGCTTCCAGCGTCGTCGCGAACAGGTCGATGGGGCCCAGCTTGCCGGACTTCAGACAAAGGGCCACCGGATCCTCGTCTTCGGTCACCGCAGTGCCGATGCCGGGTCCACCGTAGGGACCGACCCGCAAACGCCGAATGCCGAGGTGTTCGACGATCGCACCAGACGTCTCGCCACCGGCCACAACGAAGCGCCGCACGCCGATACTGCGAAGAGAGACGGCGAGCCGACCAAGAATGGTTTCGGCGAGTTGCGCCGCGCCTTCACGTCCATATCGCTGCTGAGCCATTTTGACGGCCTCCGGCGCGCCCGAGGTGGCGAAGCCAACAGGACCGCGGTCCAGCCGCGGCCGCGCCCAGTCGAGCGCATCGCCAACCGTCGCCGCCACATCTTCGGCGTTCGGAAGATCGATGCGAAACAAGGGATGGCTCTTCTCGAATTCGGCAAGTTGCTCCAACGTCCGCTCGGCGCAACTTCCGGCGAGAACCACGCCGCCGCCACCAACCGCGCGCAAACCGGGCGGTCTCCTGGCCGTGGCGATGAGCCCCCGCGCCTTCCAGATTGCCGGGTAGTGCTGCACGATCGTCGCATTGCCGGTCATCAGCTTCCAGTCGCAGGTGAGCGTGGCAAGCGTATCGAGATCCCGATCGTAGATCGTGTCCGCAATGAAGTAGCGGATACCCCGAGCCGCCGCTTCCGCGATCGCGCGACCGGCCGAGTCCGCGCCGGCGTTGACCTGCGAATGCGCCAGAAGGCCAACCCGGGTCGGCGTCTGGCGCTGCAGAACCCGGACCAGATCGGGATCGGTCATCGGTGTCAGCGGATCATTGCGTTTCGGCGAGTCCGAGATCAGCTCGGTCCCGAGAAACAGATGACCATTATAGACGGTCCTTCGAAGGGCGGGAGAAGCCGGGCAGAAGGCGGTGTATTCGGCGCCGGTCAGCTGCATCAGCAGGTCGGAGACCGGGCCGATATTTCCCTGGTCGGTGGAATCGAACGTCGCACAATATTTGAAGAAGATTTGCCGCGCGCCCCGCGCAAGCAGCGCCCGCGCCGCCTTTTCCGTCATGGTGACGGCTTCGCTTGCGGGGATCACTCGCGTCTTCTGCGCGACCAGGATAGCCGGCACATCGCCGCAGCTGCCGACGAGATCGGGGTCGGTGACAAATCCGCATTCGATCCCGGCAGCGACCAGCATCGCGGCCGTTTCCATGCCGCCCGTCAGATCGTCCGCCACCACTCCGAAGATGAGCTTTGTCATGCGTCCCGCAGGTCTCGTGCAATATCGGCGAGTGTTGATACATGATATATCAAATATTTGCAATACCGGCTTGCCCGCATGAAACGAAGGAGATGCCGCATCGATACTTCCGATACGAATTAAGGCAGATGGCCGCGAAAGGCGCGGTAGGCACCGGAGTCAACTTTGTGACGCCGCAATCTTGGGGAGCCACGACGGCCGAACGTCTGGAAACGATGGCCAGAAAGATTCACCCGCTTGGATGCTACGTTCGGGCAATGGAGGGAGGAAAGGCTTCGATGTTCCGCTGTCACGCCGAGGAGGACCGGAAATGCAATCGAGATGGACAACGATCTTCGTCAAACGTTCCGCACGATTGCAACTGCGGCCGGCGTATCCGAAGCCGACGCCAAGCTCCTGATACTCCAATCCATCACGGGCATTTCTGGCTGCGCGCCGCCAGCTGCGACCGTCTCAGCACACCGTTGACGTTCACCCATAACATAGTCGGTCGGCGGCCAATTGAAGCATCGGCTACCGTCTCAGCCGTGGTCAATCGATCGGGGCACGACGAGTGTGCCAGTCCGTCACCGACTGGAACGCATGCCCGGCGCGGGCGAGCACATCCTCCGACAGATGCGGGCCGACGAGCTGCATGCTGAGCGGCAGGCTATCCGACGCCATGCCATTCGGCAGCGTGATAGTCGGACTGCCCGAGAAGTCGAACACCGCGGTGAAGCGCAAGATGCTGAGTAGCACGTTCGGATCCGCGCCGTACTCGCCCATCTTGGTCAGCGTCGGAATCGGCACGGGCATGGTGGGGATCAGGAGCAGGTCGATATCGGCAAACAGGGCCGCCAAGCTGCCGCAGAACTTCAGCCTCTCGTGATGGATCTGCGCGATCTCGACGCCGCTCATCGACCTGCCCTGCTCGATCAACTGCGCTAGATCGGGGCCGTATTCCGACTTCCGGGACGGATAGGTTTCGAGATGCGCCTCTGCGGTCTCGATCGAGCACATCGGAATCCACATGCTTACGAGCTTCTCGTAGGCCGGGAACTTAACCTCGCGGATATCGGCCCCAAGCGCAGCGAGCGTCCGCTCGGCTTCCAGCAACGCGGCGGCCACTTGCGGATCGATTCCGTTCTGGGTGTAGCTGCGGTCTACGCCGATCCGCAGGCCTCGGACCCCGCCACCGATACCTGCGAGATAGTCCGGCACCGGCGCCTGCAGGACCGTGGGATCGTTGACATCCGCCCCTGCGATGATGCCGAGCATCGCGGCCGCATCGGACGCGCTCCGGCACATAGGCCCGATATGGTCGAGCGAGTCGGCCAGGGGAAAGACCCCATAGCGGCTGACGCGTCCCCAGGTCGGCTTGATCCCGGTCAGCCCGCATGTTGCCGACGGAAACCGGATTGAGCCGCCGGTGTCGCTACCGATCGAGCCGAAGCAGAGCCCCGCCGACGTCGCCACGCCCGATCCGCTCGAGGACGAGCCGACCCAGTAATCGACACCCCAGGGATTGAGCGGCGCCTGGTCGTTCGGATGGTGGCTGGTGTAGGCGCCCTCGGTCATTTTCAGCTTGCCAAGCGTGACGGCGCCGGCCTGCTCGAGCCGGTCCACGATCGTCGCGTTGAAGGACGGGACGAATTTGGCGTGGATCGTGGTGCCACCGGCCGTCGGCGCAAAGGTGGTGTAGCAGAGGTCCTTCAGTCCGATCGGCACGCCGTGCAGCGGCCCGCGCCAGATGCCCTTGGCCAGCTCGGCGTCACAGCGCTTCGCCTGTGCGATGGCGCGCTCGGCAAGGACGAGCGCATAGCCGTGGAATTTGCCGTCGAGCCTGGCGATCCGGCTCAGCATGGCCTCGGTCACTTTCGAGGGCAGAAGCTCGCCGCGACGGAACAGCTCGGAGAGCTCGGTGATCGACTTGTAGTGGATTGGATCTGCTGACATCTGACAGCCCTGTTGTTGTCGGAAAACGGCCCTGCCCCGCCGGCGCCGCTGGCGGCCCGGTTTCGTCGCTGGGCGGCTCGGAATGCGCCTAAAACTGCACCCCGCGCGTGAGCGCACCGTCGACCACGAGGTTGGTCCCGGTGATAAAGCTCGCAGCCTTGCTGGCAAGAAAGACCGCGCCGTTTGCCATTTCCTGCGGCGTGCCCATGCGGCCGGTCGGATTGAGCGCCAGCGCAGTCTTGTACAGCTCGGGATTGCCGTCCTTGATCTGATTCCAAACACCGCCCTCGAAATAGGTGTTGCCCGGCGACACCGAGTTGGCGCGGATGCCCTTGCCGGCAAGCTGGAAGGCGAGCCCCTGCGTGTAGTGGATGATCGCGGCCTTGAATGTGCCGTAGGGACCGCTGGCGAAATCGACCTCGCGGCCCGACACGCTGGAGATGGTGACGATCGCGGCGGCCTTGCTCTTCTCCAGATATGGCATCGCCGCATTAACCAGCCGCACCGTGCCCATCATGTCGGTGGAGAACTCCTTCTCCCAGCTCTCCTCGTCCTGCCCGATCGATAACGCGCTGACATTGGCGACGACAATGTCGATGCCGCCGAGCTTGGAGGCCATATCCTCTACCCAGGCCTTGAGCGCCGGACCATTGGAGACGTCGACCGAGCTGCCGAACGCAGCGACGCCCTTCGCCTTGATCGCAGTGACCGCGCTGTCGACGTCCGCCTGGTTGCGCGCGCAGATGCCGACATTGGCCCCTTCTGCCGCGAAGGTGTCGGCGATCGCCCTGCCGATCCCCTTGGTGCTGCCTGTGACGAGAACCTTTGCGCCCTTGAGTCCGAGATCCATGTTCATTCCCTTCCTATTGACGACTTGAAAGCACGCCTGAGGCCGTTCAGAGCAGAAGCTGTTCGCGCACGTCGTCCTCGTTGACCTCGGCGCCTGCGAGCGACCGCGTAATCTTGCCCTTCTCCATGATGTAGCAGCGTTCGGCGATCGCCAGGATCGTGTCGAGGTTCTGCTCGACGAAGATGATGGTGGTTCCGAGCTCGTTGCGGAACGACCGGAGCGCCTCACAGATGTGCTGAACGATCGACGGTTGGATACCCTCGGAGGGCTCGTCCAGGATCATCAGGGACGGATTGCCGATCAGCGCGCGGCCTATGGCGAGCTGCTGTTGCTCGCCGCCCGACATGGTGCCCGCGGCCTGTCGCCGACGCTCCTTCAGCCGCGGGAAATACTCATAGACCAGCTCCGGCAGCTTCTTGCCGCCCGGACCACCGATCAGCTCGCCGACCTGCAGGTTCTCCTCGACGGTCATTTGCGGAAACACGTCGCGCCCTTGCGGGATGTAGCCGAAGCCGGCCCGCGCCCGTGCGTCGGCTTCCAGCGCCGTGACGTCCTGCCCCATGAAGCTGATCGTCCCGCGCCAGGTTTGCAGCAGTCCGATCAGGCAGCGCATCAGGGTCGATTTGCCGACACCGTTGCGGCCGATCACGCCGACGATCTCGCCGCGCCAGACCGACATGTTGACGCCCTGCAGGATCGGCGTCGCGCCGTATCCCGCCCACAATTCGGCGACGTCGATAATCCGCTCAGGGGACGAAACATTAGTGAGCATGGGTCTTACCCAGATAGATTTCCGCGACCTTCCCGTCCTGCAGGATGCTTTCGAGCGTCCCGCGCGCAAAAATCCTGCCGAGATGCAGCACCGTGACGCGTTGGGCCACCTGGCGTACGAAGGCCATGTCATGCTCGACCACGAGCACCGTCATTCCCTCGGCATTGAACGACCTGATCAGTTCGCCGGTCTTGAAGGTTTCTTCCGGTGACATGCCGGCCGTCGGCTCGTCCAGCAGCAGGAGCTGCGGCTTCAACGCCAGCGCCATCCCGATCTCGAGCCATTGCTGCTGGCCGTGCGACAGCGCGCCCGCGAGCTTGTCGCAATCCGCCGCGAGATTGAGCAGCGTCAGCAGTCGGTCTTCCTCGGCGATGCGTTCCGGGCCGGACAGTCGCTCCTGCAGCGCGGTCTGGATGTTCTGGCGGACAGGCAATTCCTTGAAGACGCTCGGGGCCTGCATCTTGATGCTCATGCCCCGCTGCACCCGCGCGTAGGGCCGCTCGGCCGTGATATCGACGGTGTCGAACAGGATGTTGCCCTCGGTCGGCGGATAGAGGCCGACGATCAGCTTGAACAGCGTGCTCTTGCCGGCGCCGTTGGGTCCGATCAGGCAGTGGATCTCGCCAGCATTGACCGTGAGGTCGACGCCCGAGACCGCCGTCAGCCCGCCGAAGCGCTTCGAAACGCCTTTGACTTCGACCAGCGCCATGATCAGGACTCTTCCGGTTGCAGGCGGCCGGCTTCGGCTACGTCGCTGCGCCGCCGGCGTGCCTGCCACCAGTCGGCGGCGAGCTTGCCGATGCCGAGCACGAAGCCTTGCGGCGCCAGCATCACGGTCGCGAGCAGCAGCACCCCCATCAGCACCAGCGCCGCCTGCTGGCTGTAGACGGTGATAGTCTGAAAGCCGAAGAGAAGCAGGAACGCCCCAACCAGCGTCGCAGTCAGATCGCTGCGCCCGGAGAAGGCCACCCATACAATCGGCATCGCGGCCGCCGGCAAGCCGATGCTGGATGGCGTGATGAACTGCCCCCAGGATGTGTAGAGCGCGCCGCTGAGGCCGGCGAGGCCGCTGCCGATCACGAAGGTCAGCAGCTGATATTTGCGGACGTCGTAGCCCAGCATCTCCGCGCGCTGGGGATTCTCCCGCGTCGCCACGATGACGTTGCCGATGCCCGAATTCACCAGCATGCGCAGCGCGAGATAGACGATCACGATCAGCGCGACCATGACATAGTAGAGCGCCGATCCCTCGACGTAGAAGTCACCCACCGTTAGAGGGTCCATGCCCTTCATGCCGTTGAAGCCGTTCAGCCGCGCCGAGCCGATGTGCCATTCCGGTCCGGCCGTTTGTCCGAGGAAGAAGGCGAGCACCAGCGTCGCGGACAGCGTCACGATGCCGAAGAAGATGCCGTTGATCCCGCCCCAGATCATGAAATAGCCGAGGATGCCGGCCGCGATCATCGCCAGGACGACAGAGAGCACGAGCGCGGCGATCGTCGCCGTGCCGCCACCCATGTTGATGGCGAGCACGCCGTAGCCGTAACCGGCGATGCCGAAGAAGAGCGTCTGGCCGAACGACAGCATGCCGCCGTAGCCCCACATCAGGCAGAGGCCGAGCGCCATGAAGATCCAGATCAGGAAGTAGGCGAAATTGCCGACATCGTAGGAATCGGCAAACGAGGGATAGGCCAGCGCGCCCGCGAGCACGACCAAGAAGCACGACCAGAACATCTTGCCGCGTCCGAGCGTCTGTGGACCTTCGAGCAGCTTGAACATCACATATTCCCTCTAACGCCCACGGCGAACCAGCACGCTGGAGAGCCCTTCGGGTAACACCCGGATGATCAGGATGACGGCGACCAGCATACCGATCTGCCCTATTATCTGGCCGTAGCTAGCGTTTAGCGCCATTCGGATCATCGCCAGGAACACGGCGGCCGGCGCCGTTCCGAGCAGCACGTTGGCTCCTCCGATCACGACGGTCACAAAACTCTCGACCACGAAGGTCGCCCCCATGGTCGGGATCAACGTCATCGTCGGCGCATACAGCGCGCCGCAAAGCCCGGCAAGGCCGGTTCCGATCCCGAAGCTGATCGCATAGATGCGGCCGGTGCGTGCGCCGAGCGCCTTCGCCATCGCTGCGTTCTGCATGGTGGCACGAGCAATCACGCCGAACCGCGTCTTCATGAAGATGATGTAGAGACCGGCCAGCACCGCCACGGCGCAGCCGAACAGCACCAGACGGTAGGTCGAGAACGTATAGCCGCCAATCGCGAAGCTGCCCTCGGGCGTTCCGATGCCGCGCACGGCGGAGCCAACTATCAGGAGCATCGACTGCGTCACGATCAGGCTCAGTCCCCAGGTCGCGAGCAGCGAATCCAGGGGGCGCTTGTAGAACCGCCGCACCACCAAGAACTCGACGAGGACACCGATGAGGCCCGCCGTCAGCGCCGCCAGGATCTGCGCGACGGCGAGCGGCACCCCCAGATTGACCAGACCAACCGTGACATAGGCACCGCACATGATGAACTCGCCATGCGCCATGTTGATGACGCCCATCATGCCGAACACGATGGCGAGGCCTGCGGCCGAGAGAATGAGGAACGCGAAAACGTCGGCGAACTGATAGAACAGCGAGAACAATTCAGCCGACATCGCGATCCCCTCGATAGCGGCGCCGCATCGTCGCGGCGCCGGCTTGGTTTGAAATCGTGGTGCCCATCACGAGCAAGATCCGTGCCCGCCTCAGGACTTCTTGGGGAGATGGCTTGGCGTGTATTGATCCTTGTCATTCTTCTTCGTGAGATCGCATCCGATCTCGCCAAGCCAGTAAGGCTGGATCGTGCCGTAGTCCTTCTCGACCTTCACCTCATGCTTCGGCCCGACGGAGATCAGGCGCATCCGGTGCGAGGTGTGCTGGCTCTTTGGATCGATGCAGACCTTTCCCTCGGGCGCGTCGATGCAGGCATCGCCGGTCGCGATGACCTTGCGCATGTCGTCGAGCTTGATCGACTTCGCCTTCTCGACCAGCGCCTTGTACATGTAGAGCGCGTTATAGGCGTTGTACCCCATGTCGTTGATGTAGAGTTCGTCGGGGAACTTGGCGTGCCAGCGCTTCTTGAACTCGGTCGCTTCGGGCGTGTCGATCTCCTCGAACCAGTTCGCGGTCGCGTGCATGTTGTTGAGCGCCGGCGGCTTGAACCGCTTGTGCTCGAAGCCGAGCATGACCTTGATCGACGAGCCCATCGGCAGGTTGAGGTTGGCCGCGGCCGCCTGCTCGAAGAACGAATCCTGGGCGGCACCGACGTTGATCGTCAGCAGCCAGTCGGGCTTGGCCTTCTGGATGTTCTGGATGGTCTGCGCGAACTGCGACACGCCGAGCGGGATGAATTCCTCGCCCACGACCTCGCCGCCCAGGTCCTTCATGATCTTGCGGTTCCACTCCGCCGAGATCTGACCGAAATTGTAGTCAGCGGCGATGACATAGACCTTCTTGCCGAACTTCTCGACCATCCACGGAATCAGCGTCGAGAACTGCTGCTCGGGCACCGCGCCCATGCTGATCATGCTGGCGTCGCAGACGCCACCCTCGTACTGGTTGGTGTAGAAATACGGCGTCGTGGTCCGATCGACGATCGGACGCAGCGCCTCGCGCGAGGCCGAAGTGATGCCGCCGATCAGCACGTCGACCTTGTCGCGATTGAGCAGGCGCCGGCCGAACTCCTGGTAGCGCGCATTGTCGCCCTGCGGATCGAGGTGAATGAGCTCGATCTGCCGTCCCAGGATGCCGCCGCTCTTGTTGATCTCCTCGATGGCGAGCTGCGAACCGTGCAGCTTCGGCATGCCCATGAAGGCAAGGTCGCCGGACACGTCCTCGAGCAGGCCGACCTTCAGCGGCGGCTCCGCGGCGCTGGCAATACTCATCGACGCCACTGTGCCGAGCATGGCGCCGAGCAAAACCATCCGTAACTTGCGTCCCGAATTCATCGTGATGTCCCCTCTATTGAAAGCGGCTGGATGTCATGGCTTGAGATAGTTCTTCAGGATGGACGCCCCCATTGTGTATTTGGGGTCGACCATGTTGCCGAGGCGCATGCGGCCGGCCTGGCTGAGCAGCATGTAGGCGTCGATCTCATCGAAGCCGTAATCGGCCGCCATCCACCGCACGAGCTCGCGATAGGCGATGCGCGCGGCGTCCTCGAGCGGACGCGCGCTGCCGATCGTCATGATGAAGTCCCTCGTCTCGAGCCGCGGCCAGGCGAAGCTCCAATTCTTGATCAGATCGACCTGGAGCGTGACGGTCGCGCGCTGCTCGAGCGCGACTCCGGAGAGCTCGCCGTCGCCCTGCGTCGCGTGGCAGTCGCCGACGTAGAGCATCCCGCCGTCGGCATGCACCGGGAAATAGATGATGGCACCCGGAGCGACGTCGGGCAGATCCATGTTGCCGCCGTGATAGTCCGGCTGTAGGGACGAGATCGCCTCGATCTCCGGCGAAACGCCGATGGTGCCGATGAACGGCTCGTAGGGCAGCGTGAGCTTGTCGTTCCAGCGCACGCCGTTCCTGTCGACATGCACCTTCTTCACGCGCTCGGGCAGCGGTGGATTGAGCAGTGCCGTCGAGCCGGTCCCGACCAATCCGCCGAACTCCGGAATGATGCAGGTCGTCCCGGCCGGCTGCTCGCCCCGGGTTTCGACGTCGCGGATGTAGATCGCGAGGCAATCGCCCTTCTTGGCGCCCTTCACCGCGATCGGCCCGCATTGCGGGTTGAGATAGGGGAAATTGAGCTTGGAGGTGGGGCTGTCGGTCTCCTTGGTCAGCACGCCGCCAAACGCATCTTCGGTCTCGACGACGACCACCCCACCGGGGTCGATCGTCAGGGTCGGCTTGGCATAGGGACCGTAGACGAAGTGGAAGTCCCCCTGCTGCTCGATCGTAAGGCTATGGGTCGCGCCGGTCGCGCCCTTGGCGACGGCGCGCTTGGCCATGATGGATGTCTTCAACCAGTCTTCGGACATGAGATCGGCTCCTCGGCTCAGATCGCGGGATGACGCTTGTGCCAGTCGGTGACGCGCTGGAACGCATCGCCTGCGCGAACGAGGCAGGCCTCGTCGAAATGACGGCCGACAAACTGGAAGCCGACCGGGCCGCCATTCGCCGCGAAGCCGCCGGGCAATGTCACTGTCGGACTTCCCGTCATATCGAACGGGCATGTAAAGCGGAGCAGGCCTCCGATCAGCGAGGCGTCCTCTCCGAGCGCTGCCATCTTGGCAAGCGTCGGCGCCGCGAACGCCTGGGCCGGGATCGCGAGGAGATCGACCGTCTCGAACAACGCGCGCACAGCGCCGCGAAAGGCTTCGCGGCGGAGCACGATCTTCTGGTAGTCCATACCGGACTGTTGCCGTCCGAGATCGATCAGGCCGGCCAGCGCCGGGCCGTATTCGTCCTTGCGCGCCGGATAGGTATCCTCGTGCGCGACCGCGACTTCGATGCCGCAGAGCGGGAACCAGTCGTCGATGATCGCCTTGGGATCGGGAAACGCAATTTCCTTGATCTTCGCACCGAGATCGGCCGCCACCCGCAAACCCTCGGCCAGCACCTTGGCGGCATCGCCGTCGGTGCCTTCGCTGGTCCAGCGCCGGTCGACGCCGATGGTCACGCCGCGCAGATCGCCGGTCAGGCCGGCGAGATAATCGGGCACGGCCAGCGGCACCGCTGTCGTATCCTTGGGATCCGGCCCGGCGATCACGCCGAGGATGGCACCGCAATCGACCGCACTCCGCCCCATCGGGCCGATGTGGTCCAGCGTCGCCGCAAGCTCGAATGCGCCATAACGGCTGACCCGTCCCCAGGTCGGCTTGAGTCCGGTGACGCCGTTCGCCGCGGACGGAAAGCGGATCGACCCGCCGGTATCGGTACCGAGCGAGCCGAAGCAGAGGCCCGCCGCGGTCGCAACGCCGGAGCCGCTCGAAGAGGCACCGGGCCAGAGATCCGCGTTCCACGGATTTCTCGGCGGGTCGATCTTCGGATGATGGTCGGCGTAAGCGCCTTCGGTCTGCTGCAGCTTGCCGAGGATGATCGCGCCGGCATCCTTCAGCCGCGCGACGACCGTTGCATCCTCAGTGGGGCGAAAGCCGCGATGGATCGTCATGCCATGCGTTGCAGGTGCGCCCTTCGCCCAGCAGAGATCCTTCACCGCCACCGGCACACCGTGCAGCGGCCCCTTGATTTTGCCGGAGGCGATCTCCTTCTCGGCCGCGGCTGATTCCGCGAGCGCCGAGTCGGCCATGACATACGCAAAACTCTTGAGCTTGCCGTCGAGCTCGTCGATCCGGCCGAGCAACGCCTTGGTGACTTCGACCGACGACAGTTCCTTTGCCTGGAGCTTTTGTCCGATCTCGACGAGTCCAAGATAGTGGAGATCTGTTGCCGCCATTGCTCCTCATCCTCTCGCTCGACGTGACACACGGCCGTCAGGCGCATGCGTCACCGTTCTGGCGATGCGGACGCATCGCCAGCTGTCCTGGCGGCAAAAACAAAAAAAGCCACCCGCCCCTCCCGAATGAGGTGACGAATGGCTCAAATGCCGCGGCTATGATCTGTCGCTTAGGGTCCGTGATCGAACGAAGCAATTGAGTAGCAAAGAGCTGGACGTCATCGGCCAGATCAGCGCACGCGAGGTTCGACAGGTCGCCCTGTAGGAGAAAAGTCTAAGTAACTGCCCATCGTGTTGTCAACGATGCTGCCTGCCTAAATTTCGAGAGTGCTGCGCACCAAAAGGGCAAGCCACTTGCGCTGTCGTCGGCGATGATGATTTCATGTTCGCGTTCCGCGACCGAAAGCCGTCAATGACAAAGCCGTCTGTTCCCGTTGGCATCGTCTGCTCGCAGTCCGGGCCATATCAGGCGATGGGCCGCGAGATCCTCAAGAGCGCGATCATGGCGGTCGACGAGATCAACGGCCAGGCGGAGTTCGACTTCTCGATCGCGCCCCATATCCGCGACCCCCGCGGCATCGTCTCCGAATATCACACGGTCTGCGACGACCTCATCCGCAACGTCGGCGTCGAGCACATCATCGGCTGCTACACCTCGGCCTCGCGCAAGCAGGTGCTCCCAATCGTTGAGCGCACCGATCGCCTGCTCTGGTATCCCGCCCGCTATGAGGGCTTCGAGTGCTCGGACAACGTGATCTATGTCGGCGCCTCGCCCAATCACAACGTGTTGCCGCTGGTCCGCTACGTTCTCGACAATCTGTCGCGGGAATTTTTCTGCGTCGGCTCCAACTACGTCTGGACATGGGAGACCAATCGCGTCACCCGCGAACTGGTCAGCGCGGCAAACGGCCACATCCTCGCGGAACGACTGCTCGAGCTCGGCGAAAGCGCCGTCGGGCACATCGTCGACGAGATCGTTCGCCGAAAGCCGCCAATCGTGTTCAACACACTGGTCGGAAGCTCGAGCTACGACTTCATCCGCGCCTTCAACGCCGGCACCAAGGCCGCCGGCCTGGAGATTCCCATGCTAAGTTGCAGCTTGTGCGAGCCGGAACTAGCGATCGTCGGGCCTGCATCGGCCGGCTGCATCACGTCGTCAGCCTATTTCGAGAGCATTCGCTTGCCGGAGAACCGCGCCTTCGTCACGCGCTGGAGGGCACGCTATGGCGAGGACAGCAGCCCCTCCGTCGACGGTCAATCCGCCTATGTCGCGGTGTATCTGCTGGCGCGCGCTCTGCAGCGCGCGGGCACGTCCGACATTGCCGAAGTGCGGCGCGCCGCGGCGGGATATCGCTACAATTCGCCGCAAGGGCCGGTGTGGATCGACGGCGGCAACAATCATTGCGTCCTTACACCGCGGCTTGCCGTCTCCAACCCGCAAGGACAGTTTGATATCTTCTGGGAAGCCGACGCGCCTGTTAAGCCTGATCCCTACCTGACGCAGCTCGACGTCGCCGTCAGCCCGTCGAAAGAAACCTCGGCGGGCGGCGCATTGCCGAACGCGCCGCATTTGCGGGTTGTGAAATGAGCAGACCGTCTTCATTTTCGCTACGCGGACGCAAGGCTCTCGTCGCCATCAAAGACGAACGCGACGCAACCATCGTGCGACGCCAGTTCGAGCGTCTGGGACTCGAGGGTGTCGCATGGACGCCGGCGGAGCCTGTCGACTTCGCACCGGATTTGTCGTTGATCGACGACGAATTCCTGCCCCTGCTGCAACCGGCGCAACGCGCATTCCTGACGAGATCACCTGTCATCGCCCTGCTCGGCACAGAGACGCCAAGCCGACTCAAGCTAGTGTTCGAACTCGATCCGGCTTCGTTCCTCATCAAGCCGTTGCGATCGGCCGGCATCTACGCAGCTCTCGTCATGGCATTCGAGCGAAACGAACGCACGAGCGAATTGAAACAACAGATTTTCAAGCTCGAGCAGCGCCTGCGGTCGCGTCGCGTCGTCCTCGCCGCCGTTCTACAGGTAATGCATTCGCATGCGCTCGCCGAACCTGCTTCCTTTGCACTGATCCGAAGAACTGCGATGGAGCAGCGCAAGACGATCGAAGAACTCTCGGCGGAGATAACGGCAAGGGGCATGCTTCCGCGCGCAACGGGTTAGATTGCTTCCTGTTGGGAACGAGGACGGGTCGCAATTTCCTATGCCTGTCCCGTTTTGCTGTTTTCAGTCCCAGTGAAGAAGGAAATTTTCGTCGCAAGAATGGCCTATGAGCGCATCGAAACCTCCAATGATCGCGCCATCATCAAATCGGAATCCCCGCCACCTGTCTCGTCATGTGGCGGGGCGGCAGTAAGCGGCTAGACGGTGTTACACGCTGAATGCCGCCACGACTCTGGTTCCGAGAGGACGATGAGACCTGGATCATCCTCAACCGCGGCCGGCAGATCGGCACAGACTGCAGCCGGGACGACATTGATGGCGCTGCGAAGGCACTCGAAACCTACATTGGCGGGCGGCAGCGTATCAATCGGCACGCCATACCGCGGAGATCGACGGCAACCGCCGGGATGAACCGGCAGGCCAACGCAGCCACTGTCGGCAAAAAGGGTGCCCATAAGACGACGGGTGGCTCGAAAGCGACAAAGGGCGCTTCGAGAGGTTACCACCCGGGGGCCATTTCTGCTGACGAGCAGCGGCCCGACCGATCAAGTCCTCATCCGGCCAGTCCGTACACGGACATTCTGGCGGAAACGCCTCGTAACTGGTGCTCACCGAGATACTCGACATCATGAGGGAGATGTCGAGCGACGGCTTCGGTCATGAGGAGATCCCGGCCTATCGTCTTGGTGAGCGCTTCCACGCGGCAGGCCTCGTTGACGGCGGCGCCGATAACCGTGAAGTCCAAGCGATCCGGAGCGCCGATGTTGCCGAGAAAGACCTCACCTTCGTGAAGGACGATGCCAGCCCGCAGCAAGTGGCAACCCTCGGCGTCGGAGGCAACACGGATAGTCCGATTGGAAACCTCGAGCCGCGCGATCGCCTCTCTCGCCGCCGAGACGGCCGCGCGCGACGCTTCGGCGACGCCGACCGTTTCCGGAAAGACCGCGAGCATACCGTCGCCGATGAACTTGAGGATTTCGCCGCCGTGAACGGCGACGGCGCTCACCATCGTCTCGAAGTAGTCATTGAGCAGCAGCAGCGTGTCGGCCGGGGCCAGAGCGTCCGACATCTTCGTGAAGTTTCTGAGATCCGACACCCAAATCACGGCGCGGATCGAGTCTCCCGCGCCGCGCTTGATCGCGCCCTCAAGCACCTTGGAGGCGGCGCCGTAACCAAGGTACGCGCCCAACGCGTTTTCGGAGATCTTCAACTCGCTATGCCGTTGCACATGCAAGGCGAATAATTTGAAAAGGCGGATCAAGCAGTCTATCTCCGCCTCGGCGAAGCCACCGGCCACTTTCGTCGCGATGGTGATCACGTTGCGTGTATCCAGACCGGACAACGGGATCGCTGCATAGTCGGTCATGCCGGCGGCCGCGAGCTCGATCATGATGGGAAATTCCGCCTGCGCCGATGGCTCGCCAGGCTTTCGCCGGATCGTCTTACCCGTCTCGACGATACGCTGCAGCGGATTGAGCCTGTAGGCGTCGGAATCGACCGCCGCATCGGCGACCCGAACCTCGTCGCAGAAGCCATCGTCGGCATTCCAGACCCATGCGAATCCGACAAGCTGGGGATGGAGCGTGCCGATATGCAGGGTAAGTCGATCGACCGAAGAGCCGGCGGCCTTCATCCGACGGATCAGCTTTACGAGAAGATCAATCATCTGCCGCTCGGCGGAGGCCCCTTCCAGCAACCAGTTTTCGATCTGGGCGAAACTGTCCGTGGTGCCGGCGGCGACTGCGATCGGGCCCGACCTTCGAACGAACGAGACCGACCGGGGATAGGATCGAGGAGACGGATCGGAAGTCCCAGAAGCCATTTCAGTTCCCTTGCATATCGTCGGCCGCATCTCGACGGCAAGACGCTCTTGATCCCGCCTGGACGGCAGGATCCAATCGTTCCCGTCGTCAATGCGGATGCGCCGGCTACCAGCCGTCGACGGCGAGGTTCAAGGAGACCATCGCGTGCTCCCGCCAGACCATCAGCTCCGGCCCTTCAATCCCGATCGCTCACGCCCCGTCACTTCGGTTCGGCCGCGGCCAGAAACACCGCCGGTAACGCGATCAGCGGAGGCAAAATGAAGCACCACGTTCCGAACTTCGCATAGAGACATGCGCCGGCTGCGCATCCCAATGCGAAGGCAGCCACGCTTGCCGCCATCTTGCCGAGCCGCGGCCTGGCGACGGTCAGCACCGACGCTGGCGCGCCGCGAAAAACGTCGGCGACGTCGATCATGATCTGGGTGGTGGTGCCCGTCATCAAGGTGCTGGGAGGTTCGGTACCCATATGGATGCGGTGCGCGGCATTCTGGATGGCCATGGCCGCGACCAGAATCATGCCGGTACAGATCGCCTGCCAGTTATCGCCCTGCGTGAATGGTCCGAAATAGACGGCGCACGCACCGCCCACCGCCAGAAGTATCGTCTTGAGGGCCAGCATCGAGCGGAAGATCGGGAGTCCCATTGCCGGGAGATAGAAGCTCAAGATTCTAGTGACGACAACTACGAAGCAGAAGACCGGGAGAGCGAGCAGCTTCGCTAGGCCACCGGACGTTCCCAGCACCATGGCCGCACCAAAGGTGACAAAATTGCCGGTGACGTGCGCAGTGAATAGCCCCTGAAGCGCGAGAAAGCCGGCGGTATCGACGAAGCCCGCATTCAGGCTCATCAGGAGCGAAAGCAGGAGTACGTTGCGGGGCATGTCACCAACCGTATTGAAGCTGGACACCTAGATAGTTGCTGGTGTGTCCACCAGCGCGAATGATCGTGTCGCCGACGTCGAAATGCACCGCCTCGATCGCGCCGGTCAGGTGGTCGTTGAACGCGTAGTCGACGCGAAGCTGACCGTAGGCTCCCGTCCAGTTGCTGCCCTTGCCGGCGGTGCCCGCTATCGGCACGCTGGGCTGGACGTAGATCGCGTCGGCCGTCGTTTCGCGCCACTGCAAGCCAATCGCTCCCATCACCTTCAGCCGGTCCGCCGGACTGACGGTTATGGAGGGTTTGAAGTGAAGGATGTTCGCGTATCCCGTATAGCCGGCCAGCGTGAAATAATAGCCGTTCGGGAAGAGCGGATTGAACGTTCCCAGCGTGCCGTCGCCGGGGTGATGGTCGCCCGACGCGGCGTCGAACTGGAGGCCGATGCGCGGCAGCCAGGGAACATCGGGCAAAGTGTATCCAATTCGCGTACCGACGGCCCAGGCACGAATGTCCTTCGTACCCACCTGCCCCGCCTGCCCCATGGCCTCGAGATCCCAGTCCAACTGTTGGGACTTTCCTGCGAATCTCGCATCCAGAACGTGACGGCTTTCGTCGCCCAAGGCGTCGAGATATCTGGCGGCCTTGCGCTCGTACAGGGAGTAGTAGCCCGACAGCTCGTTGTCACCCAAAACCTCACGCTCGACCCGGAGCGTGCTGAAGCGGAAATTGTCGTTCGACGTGTCGTCGAAAGGGCGAACGTCGAAATATTGGACGGGACGGCTGACGAATCCGATGAAGCGCCAGACGCCGGTTTCCCAGTCAGCCCAGATCGCATCGAATGATTGTCGCACGTTGGGTCCATCCCGCGACGATACGAAGCGCTGCAGGTCAAAGGCGAAGTCCTGTCGTCCGATGCGCGCCTTCAGGGTCCCGCCCGAGAAATTGTTGACATACTCCAGGAAGGCAAGACGAAGGTCGACCCGGTCCTGGTCGACAGGCGAGATGCTCAGCTTGTCGAAGGCCCGATCGTCCTCGAGCTGAACGAAGGCGCGCCAGTTCTCGTTGAAGTGAACGTCGGCGTGGATCTGCAGACGCTGTATGAGATAACTGTCCGAGGGCGTGTTGCCGGTGCCGAACGCCGACGCGCTATTGGTCTCGAAGCGTTCCCGAAGCGTGGCCCCCAGCGAGACGTAGCTTTTCGGATCGGTCGCCCAAAGCGGGATGTATTTGAGTTCGTCAAATGGTTCGGTGCGCAATCTCGGATCGGCAAGGACTGACCAGTCCTCGGTCCAGCGATTCGCCTGGATCGCGGGCCTTTTGGGGAGCGCGGCATCCCCATCTTCCGCCCATGCGCGTTCGACGCCGGCGCTTAGGGTCGCAAGCGTCAGGACGATCCAGAAATTGCGCATATCGACGCGTGCCAACATCGGCGGACATCACCTCATTTGCTATCGGCCCGCGATGCACTCTTCGGGCCAGGCGCGTGGATCTCGGCCACGTACCCGCCGGGGAACATGACAAACGCTGCAGAGCGGCCGCTTGACGTGTAGGATTCGACCAGCACCGTTGCGCCGGCGTCTTTTGCCTTGCCGAGCGTCGAAGCGAGGTCGGCCACTTCATAACCCGTCGTCTCCCGGCCGTAGGGATAGGGCAGATGACCGTCCGTGACCAATACAACCATCTTCCCGAATGGGGACTCGATCCGGATGCGCCTGTAGGTCACATCCGATCTTCCGATCTCCAAGCCCGGCGCCTTCGCGTCGTCCGAGACGACCTTGCCGCGGGAGAATGCAAGAAAACTCCGGGTGAAAGCAGCGGCCCTGTCGGGAGAGACGTACACGCGGTTCTCCGGAATTCGCTCGAAGGGAGCGTAGTCGGGCTTCGTCGTATGCCAGTAGAGCTGCAAGTTGATACCGCCCGGCCACTGGACCACGGCGTCGCGCCCAATCGGATCCGGGAAGGTGGACACGATCACGTCAGCGCCCGCTCCGCGCGCTGCTTTGATCGCCTCGTCCATGTCTGCGACCAGATAGCCGTTGCGCTCGGCGCCAAACGGATACGGGATCGGCGTCTTGAAGCCGAACAGCGAGACGGTGCCGACGGGCGTCTGCAACAGTTGCGACGTGGTGCTGCTCGGCGTCGGCGTGACTGTCGCCACCACCTGCTTGGTGCTCTTGCCGCCGAAAGTCGCCAGAAAGCTTGCCGCGAACTTGTCCACGTCGTCGGGCGCGACGTAGACGTGGGTCGTGTCGTATTGAGGGGCCACGGCAACCGCCGCTTCCCTGGATTTCGTTGCGTCCCTTGCTGCGACCGGCGTGTTCGCGGCGACAATCGCGATGAACGCCACGAGAGCGATGGCATTTGTTGATCTCATTGAGGCATTCCTTGGACAGCTTGAGGTCGCGTAACGCGGTTCGGACGGAGAGAGACCTCATCGGAAACAATCGATACGATGACAAGGCCCGCGATCAACCCGAGATGTTCGAAGAAGGCATTCGTGGCCATGAATTTCTCATGGCCACCCATCGTCCAGAAGGCGTTTGCGGTGAGCATCGCGACGAACGTCAGAACACCGAGCCCGCCGGCGCCCAACCACACCAAACGATTCAAGACGACAAGCAGAGACCCGCAGAGTTCGACCACGATGGCGGCGGCGGCCCACAGCGAGCCCGGATACAGGCCGAAGTGTTCCTGCTCGGCCACCGCGCCCGCGAAGTCGAGCAATTTGGCAAAAGCGCCGAGGATGTAGGCGGACACCAAGGCCAATCTGGCCGCATGCCACAGGAGCGGCCAGCGCAGGATCACGGAGATCCAGTTCGGTGCGGCTGCGGCAGACATGTCAGACCGCCCAACAGGCGCATCCCAGTGCGCCCCAGAAGCTTCGGAGGTCGGATACCGGCAAGCGGCTCGACCAGGCCGTAGCATGGTCGTGTCCATGGACGCCGCACGAGTTGGCGCAACCGCACATCTGCGTGGCCTTCATCGCAAGGCTGGTATCCTTCGTCTTTGCCTTGTCGTCAGCCCAGGCCGCGTACCCGCCGAAGCGGCGGACCGGCGACCAGTCCGGCATGGCGGGCGGTGGTGTGACGCTTTCCAGCCTGGAGAAGTCTCCCGCACTATAGACGATCCTTCCTCCGACCATGGTCAGCAGCGAAGTCGTATCGGCGATCTCGGCCTCGCTACAGGAGAAGTAGTCGCGGTCCGGGACGACGAGGTCGGCGAGCTGGCCGACCTGGATCCGGCCCTTGTTACCCTCCTCGTTCGAGAACCACGTCACGTTCTCGGTCCACATCCGCAACGCAGTCTCGCGATCCAGACAGTTGCGCTGGGGCGTAATCCGCAATCCGCCGACGGTTCGGCCGGTGACGAGCCACGACAGAGAGACCCACGGGTTGTAGGAGGCAACCCGGGTCGCATCGGTACCGGCCGACACCTTGACGCCCTTGTCGATGATCTTCTTGACCGGTGGCGTCGCCTCGGCAGCCCCCGCCCCGTAGCGTTCGACGAAATATTCGCCCTGATAGGCCATCCGGTGCTGCACAGCGATGCCGCCGCCGAGCGCCGCGATGCGATCGATCGACTGATCCGAGATCGTCTCGGCGTGATCGAAGAACCAGTGCAGGCCTTCCAGGGGCATGTCCTGGTCGACCCGCTCGAACACGTCCAGCGCCCGCGAGATCGTCTCGTCGTAGGTCGCGTGGAGCCGCCATGGCCATTTGTTCTGAACGAGGACCCGGACGACCTCCTCGAGCTCGCCTTCCATCTCGGCGGGCATGTCCGGACGCGCCACCCGGAAATCCTCGAAATCGGCCGCCGAGAATACCAGCATCTCGCCGGCACCGTTGTGCCTGAAATAGTCGCCGCCCTGCTTGTACTTCGAGGTCTTCGTCCAGTTCAGGAAGTCCTCCTTCTCGCCCTTGGGCTTCTGGGTGAAGAGGTTGTAAGCCAACCGTATCGTCAGGAGACCTTCGTCGTTCAGCTTCTGGATAACAGCGTAATCTTCCGGATAGTTCTGGAATCCGCCGCCGGCATCGATCGCGCCGGTCACGCCCAGCCGATTCAACTCCCGCATGAAATGACGGGTCGAGTTGACCTGGTAGTCGAAGGGCAGCTTGGGCCCCTTGGCGAGGGTCGCATAGAGAATGTTGGCATTGGGCTTGGCCAGCAGCAAACCCGTCGGGTTACCCTTGACGTCGCGCGTAATCTCGCCACCGGGCGGTTCGGGCGTGTCCTTCGTATAACCAACTGCACGCAAGGCCGCGCCGTTCAGGATGGCCCGATCGTAGAGATGCAGCAGGAAGACCGGCGTATCGGGTGCCACGGCATTGAGCTCGTCGATCGTCGGAAGCCGCTTCTCCGCGAACTGGTGTTCGGTGAATCCGCCAACGACCCGCACCCACTGCGGCGGCGGCGTGACCGCGACCTGCCGCTTCAGCATGTCCATCGCAGTGGCGAGCGAACGTACCCCGTCCCAGCGCAATTCCATGTTGAAGTTCAGACCGCCGCGGATGATGTGAAGGTGGTTGTCGATCAAGCCGGGCAAAACGCGCCGTCCCTTGAGATCGACGATCTTCGTGGACGGCCCCGCCAGCTTCATCACCTCGTGATCGTGCCCGACCGCGACGAAGCGGCCGTCGGCGACCGCGACCGCCGAAGCCGTCGGATTCGAGCGATCGAGCGTCGTGAACAGACCGCGATGCAGGATGATATCGGGTACGGAGGTCATGAATGTTTCTCCAGGCCGTCTGCCGGGGCGGCATTTTTCGATTGGTCGATTTGACGTCCGGGCAGCATGCCGAACATGTGCGGAGCGCACTTGGCTTGCTGCCACGCCGACGCCAGCCCGTGTCCGGACAGCAGCTGTCGGGCCACCGGAACGATCTGTTCACCGGCGAGGATACCGAGAAGCCCGACCAACGCCACCAGCGGCGGCGCCGGTGAACGCACGTTGAGAAGGCTGTAGACGACGCCGACCAAAAGGCCGGCGCCGAGAGACAACAGATAGATTTTCATCACGGTGATCCGCGATTGGAGGACGTTCAGCCGGCTTTCGCGCCTCCTTCGGAGGCGTGTTCTCCGAGCGCCCATTTCGAGAAGCGGATCTGGATCCCGTAAGGCGAATGCGCGCGTTGAATGTCCATCATGCCTTCGTAGGTCTCGCTCCGCGCCCAGTCCTGCTGAAGCTCGTAGGCGTATTGCGACGAGGTGATGGGGACCGCTCCTGCCTGGATGGCGCGCTCCATGGCGCGGTTATGGGCTTCGAGGGAGAGGTCACCGCAGGCATCGGCGGCAATGTAGATCTCGTAACCCTCCTTGAGCATGTCCAGGGTCGGGAAGATCACGCACGCCTCGGTCCAGAGACCGGCCAGCACGAATTTCTTGCGACCGGTGGCAGCGACCGCCTTGCGGAAGTTTGCGTCGAGCCAGGAGTTCATCGACGTGCGGTCGATGATGTCGTGCTTCGGAAACAGCGAGGTGACTTCCGGCATGAAGGGCCCGGAGAAGGAATCCCTGGCCACCGTGGTCAGCACGGTCGGGATTTTGAAAAGCTTGGCGGCCTTTGCCAGGATCTGGACGTTGTTAACCGTGACCAGGCGGTCATGCGATTGAACGCCCTGGAACATGGCCGGCTGATAGTCGATCAGTGCGATGGCGCTGTTGTCGGGGGTAAGCATATCGAGTTTCGACATCGAGAAGTTCTCCTTGCGATCGGCATAGGCGATCGAGCGAAAGGGGATTGGGCAAGCGGCTGCATCGTGACCCTGAACGCCGGCCAACGCTTGGACGATTTCGTCGTCGCTTGGATTTCGGCCCGATGATCGTTCAGGTGCGGCGAATTGCCGAGCGTATGTCCGCTGCGCCGGTCGGAGATCGCCAGCATGTCCAAACGACGCGCAGATCGTGCAAGCCAATCCGCGCACCATCCGCGACCTTGCGCCCAGGAGGGGACGAACGATCGC
Organism: Bradyrhizobium sp. CFUWI; assembly: GCF_056429085.1. NCBI lineage: Bacteria > Pseudomonadati > Pseudomonadota > Alphaproteobacteria > Hyphomicrobiales > Nitrobacteraceae > Bradyrhizobium > Bradyrhizobium sp. CFUWI. The sequence goes on along the minus strand of NZ_JBWJZE010000007.1, from coordinate 140,523 downwards.
GCAGAATGTCGTTCGATCCTCATCATTTCGTCAGAGGAGCGAACGATGGCCTTGTTAGAATTGCGGGACGGCACCGAGCTTTATTACAAGGACTGGGGAAGCGGAAAGCCGATCCTGTTCAGCCACGGCTGGCCGCTCAGCGCGGACATGTGGGACGCGCAGATGCTTTTCTTCGCCGAGCGTGGTTATCGGACAGTGGCGTTCGACCGCAGGGGCTTCGGCCGGTCGAGCCAGCCCTGGACGGGCTATGACTACGACACCTTCGCCGATGACATCGCTGACGTCGTCAAGCATCTCGACCTGAAAGAGGTGACGCTGGTCGGATTCTCCATGGGCGGCGGAGACATCGCGCGCTACGTGGCGCGCCACGGAACGTCGCGGGTCGCCAAGTTCGTCCTGATCAGCGCCGTGACTCCTCTCTTCATCAAGACCTCGGACCATGACGGTGTCGACAAGTCGGTGTTCGACGGCATCAAGGCCGGCTTGGTCAAGGACCGCGCGCAATTCCTCGACGACTTCAGCCCCCTCTTCTACGGCACGAACCACGGCATGAAGGTATCGCAAGGTGTATTCAAGCAGACCCTCCAGATCGCGCTTCAGGCGTCGGTCAAGGCGACGATCGATTGCGTGACCGCGTTCTCGGAAACCGACTTCCGGCCCGACATGGCCAAGATCGACGTACCCACTTTGGTGATCCACGGCGAGGACGATCAGGTCGTGCCGTTCCCCTACACGGGCAAGCTGGCCGCCGAGATGATCAAGGGCGCCAAGCTGAAGATTTATCCGGGCGCTCCGCACGCGACGGCGACGACGCATGCCGACCAGGTCAACGCGGACCTGCTCGCATTCCTGAAGGCCTAGCCGGAGAAAGTCGATGGCCCCGAATCCTCTTCATCTGCTCGAGCCCAAGGACTGCGCCCTTCTCCTGATCGACCAACAGGCCGGCCTGGCTTTCGGAGTGGGCTCGATCGACCGGCAGGCTCTCATGAACAACGTTGTCGCGCTCGCGAAGACCGCGACGGTGTTCGGCCTGCCTGTCGTCGCGTCCACCTCGGCGACGAAAGTGTACAGCGGGCCGCTGATGCCGGCGGTCAAGTCGGCGCTTCCCAGCGTCGAACCGATCGACCGGCGCAGCATGAACGTGTGGGAGGACGACAAGACGCGCGAGGCCGTCCCCGCCACCGGTCGAAACCGCTTGATCGTTTCGGGCCTGCTGACCGAGGCATGCGTGACGTTCGCGGTGCTTTCGGCGCTGTCAGCCGGCCTGGAGGTCTATGTCGTCGGCGACGCCTGCGGAGGGCTGACGACTGCGAGCCACGAACTGGCTCTCGGCCGGATGCAGGCCGCCGGCGCCCGCCTCACGTCCTGGATCCAGGTTCTGCTCGAGATGCAGCGCGATTGGACGAGGCATGAAACCTACGATGGCGCACGTGCCATCGTCGAATCTCACGCCGGAGGCTACGGGATCGGCCTGGCCTACGCCCGCGAGATGATCCGACCGGCTTAAGACAGGGTCGCTCGCGTCAGCCCTCGGAGCGGGCCCTTCGCCAGGCTCCGGGGCTGGCCCCGACGTTGCGGGAAAACACCCTGGTGAAGTAGCTCTGGTCGCCAAAGCCGCAGATCAGCGCAATGTCGGCAAGCGGAAGCTTCGTGCTCAGCATCAGGCGCTTCGCCTCGTCGATGCGAAGCTGGGACAGGAATTCGTGCGGTGCAACGCCTGTGCTGCGCCGGAACGACCTCGCGAAGTGGCTCGGCGTCAACTTGCATTCCGCGGCGACGTCGGCAATCGTGAGATTGCTGGCGAGACGCGCTCGCATGATTTCCTTGGCGCGACGCTCCTGCCAGGGAGCAAGGCCTCCACCCGCAGCTTTTTCTTGTGGGCGCATTCCGCCGTAGGTCTGGGCGAAATGGGCCAGGACACTCAACCCGATCTGATCGACGAAGAGCTGATTGCTCGTCGGATCCTGCTCCACCGCACTGAGCAGAACGCTGGACAGCGTCGACAGGAAGGGATCGCGCTGATCCCTGCTCCATTTGAGCGTCGAGACCGGCTTGGCTCCGTGCTCGCGAGCGAACTCGTCGAGGGCCGTCTGCGGCACGTAGTATTGGACGGCATCGAACGGGCCCTTGAACTCACATTGGGGGTTGTCCATCAGGTTGATCACGCTGACGCTCCCCGCACCGAAAGCTCCCGAATATTTCGGCCGTCCGGCGAGCCAGCAGGAATGCCGATCGAGGTCACCGAGCTGTTGCAGGATGCTGTAGGCCGGCTCGGAAGGAATCGCGGCGGTCCGCTCCCGAATGAATTGAGAGCAGGTCAGCCGGGTCATCGCCAGCGCCAATTGCCCTTCGCGCTTGATGCGCAGCAGGCAGTCGCCCTCCATTCCCAGGTGCCGGCTGAGGCGACGACCATAGAAACCGCCCGCCGTACTATCAGACTCTTCCATCATTGGGGTATTCAAAGCTATCCACCGGTGGATATGCCGCCATAGTGAATCCGAAGAACCACGTACAGATCACGTCCGCCGCACCGATTTTTCCTCATAGAGCAATAGTCGCCCCCCGTTCAAGTCACCGATCCGACAGCGATGCGCTAGCCGGAAAACGGATCGCAAAAGGAAACGACGATCCAGCATAGGTGACATTTACCGGACTTGATAATCCGCTCTAATTCCACTTTATCTGTGAAACGATTTCATAGATGGATACGCGATGGATAATCGCATCGGCGAAATGCAGGTCTTCCTCCGTGTGGTGGAAGCCAACAGCTATTCGGAGGCGGCTCGTCGGCTGTTGATGACGCCGTCCACCGTCAGCAAGCTCATCGGAAGAATCGAGACACGACTCGGTGTCAGACTGTTCGAGCGTTCGACGCGGCGGCTGTCGCTGACGTCCGAGGGTCGGATGTACCACGAGAAGAGCCTTGCGCTCCTGGCCGAACTCGACGGCATCGAACGCGGCATTTCTCGGGGCGCAGCGGCAGCGGGCGGAACGATCCGGGTCAATACCACCGTATCCTTCGGCATTCTCGGCCTTGAGCCGCTGCTCCCTGCCTTTTGGCAAGCTCATCCCGAGATCGTGGTCGATATCTCACTCTCGGACGAAATCGTCGATCTTTACCTCGACCGGACCGATATCGCCTTCCGCGTCGGCCCCTTGCAGGCCTCCGCGATGGTCGCCCGACGCATCGGGGTCGTCAAAAGAAGGATCGTTGCGTCTCCAGACTACATCGGTCGCCTGGGTGAGCCGAAGAGGATCGAGGATCTTTCACGTCACAATTGCCTGGGATTCAATTTCCGACGCTCTGCCCCGGTCTGGCCTCTGAAGGAGAGCGGGCGAATTGTCGACCGCGCAATCAGCGGCTCGCTGCTTGCAAACAACGCACAGAGCCTGCGGCGAATGGCAATCGCGGGCATCGGCCTCGCAAGGCTCGCCGATTATCACGTTCGCGACGACATATCGGCTGGCCACCTGGTCGAAGTGCTCGAGGGCACGGCAGGCGACGAAGAGCAAATACACGCGCTTTATCACGGCGGACCGCGGCTGCCCTTACGCGTGCGAGCATTCCTTGACTTCATGTGCCCACGGCTGACCGATTTCATGGAAGGCCGGGCTCGCGTTGAGCGACAGGCAATTCACGTGAGCGGGGGCAGGATCGCCACGACTTCGGCGCGACGCTCTTCGAGAAAGGCGGGAAGCTGAAGTTGCTGGCCCAGCTGCTCCGGCGCCTCGTCGACCGCGAATCCCGGGCCGTCGGTCGCGATCTCGAAAAGCACGCCGCAAGGTGCGCGAAAGCCGACCGCATTCAGGTAGGTTCGCTCGATGGGATCGCTCACCACGATGCCGTACGCAGATTGGAGTTTCTCGACCATCGCCGATCGATCGTCCAGATTGCTCGCGCGGAAGGCGACGTGCCGGATGGTGCCCCCGCCGAGGCGCCCCCGCGAAGACTTTCCGATCATGCACAAGGTGATCGTCCCGCCCGGACCGTCATGAGCCACGAAGCGCATGGCGCCGTTTCTCTGGGAGACCAGCTGGAAATCGAAAACCTTCTGAAGGATGTCGATGGTCTCGTCCTCCTCGCGGACGTTCAGCGTGACGCCATGAAGGCCGCGTAACGCACGATCGGCCGCGGCATTTTGGCCGGTTATCGCTGGCAGCTTTTCCCACGTCTCGACCAGAGACAGCGCCGTGCCATCGGGATCGGCAAAGCAGAGCATGCGCTCGCCGAAAGGCGACACGTCCAATCGATTCGGGACCCCCGAGGCGTTGAGCCGATCCACCCACCCATCGAGCGAATCCGGTGCGACGCGGAAGGCGGTCTGCACGACCTCGCCGACGCCGCTCAGCCCCGGCGTCACGCAATTCCAGGCGAGCGTACTGATCACGGCGCCGGGATTGCCGATATCGTCACCGTAGTACACGTGGTAACTGCCGGGATCGTCATAGCAGACGGTCTTCTTGACCCGCTTGAGGCCCAGCACACCCGCGTAGAAATCAGCGGCACGGCGCACGTCGCCGATGATCGCTGTAACGTGATGAAGTCCCCGTGCGTTCACGCAGTTGCTGCCTAATCCTCGGTCCCGAGGCCGTCCGTTCGGAGCACCATGTCCGCCGCGCTGGTCCTCGTTCTCCCTCCGGTTGCTGCTCGTTCCGGACAGACAACCCCGAACACCATCGCGCGTCTTGGACTTTCTCCCGATCTTGGAACCGCCGCCAGGGTAAAATTCGGTACCTAACCCAGCGTTCCCGCAGCTGTAGGGATGCAATCGTGCAAAACGCCGTGAAAACCTGCAACCGGCTTGACGAAGGATCGCGCCCGGAAACCTCGCACCCCGGGGCATGAGACCGGTGATCACCATTCGTCGAGCAACCTGCCGGGCAAACGGCATCCGCTAACGGCTTCTCGATCAGCGCCGGGATGCCTGCAGCGATACAATCCATGCCGTTGGCCACGTGCATCTGGTTGGGGGTGGCGCCGGATCGACGATCGACGACAGTACCGCCTCCGGCCGCGCGAGAATGTGCTCGATATGTCGCCTGCCGATGAGACCTGCTCCCATCACCGACAGGCGGACGGGTGCACTCATAGGATACTATCCCTTTTTCTCGTCAAGCAGCTTGGCGACACGGCGCAAGCCGAGCAGATAACCCTGAGTGCCGAAGCCGGCGATGACCCCATCTGCCCGTTTGGAGACAAACGAGTGGTGGCGGAATTCCTCGCGCTTGTGCACGTTGGAGATATGCACCTCGATCACTGTCCCCTCGAACGTATTCAAGGCATCCAGGATGGCGACGGACGTATGGGTGAAAGCCGCGGGATTCATCACGATACCGGCAGCCGTCTCGCGCGCCTCGTGGACCCAGTCGATCAGCTCGTATTCCCTGTTGGATTGATGAAAGCGAATCTCCAGGCCAAGCTCCTTGGCGAGCGCCCGGCAATCCCGCTCTACGTCCGCAAGCGTCTCGTGACCGTAGATGTGGGGCTGGCGCTTGCCGAGCAAATTGAGATTTGGCCCGTTCAGGACATAGACAAGACGACTCATGGAAGAAGCTCCGTTCAGTGATGGGCAAGGATCTCGCCGAGGAACTGCCTGGTGCGGGCGTGCTGTGGATTGCGGAAGAAGGCGTCGGGCGCGCCTTCTTCAATGATCTGGCCTTCAGCCATGAAGATGACGCGATCGGCAACCTGACGGGCGAAGCCCATCTCGTGGGTGACGCAAATCATGGTCATACCGTCATTGGCGAGGCCGATCATCGTATCGAGCACCTCCTTGACCATTTCAGGATCGAGAGCCGAGGTCGGTTCGTCAAACAGCATCACCTTGGGCTGCATGCAGAGTGCGCGCGCGATCGCGACGCGCTGTTGCTGACCGCCCGAAAGCTGAGCCGGATACTTCTCGGCCTGGTCACCAATGCGCACGCGCTCGAGATATTTTCTCGCGGTCGCCTCCGCCTCGGTTTTGCCGATGCGGCGCGCGCGGATAGGCGCGAGCATGCAATTCTGCAAGACCGTCATATGCGGAAAAAGGTTGAAGCTCTGAAAGACCATGCCGACGTCCTGACGTACGACATCGATAGCCTTGATGCTGTCGTCCAGCCGATGGCCGTTCACCACGATAGTGCCCTGCTGGATCGGCTCCAGTCGGTTGATACAGCGGATCAGCGTCGACTTGCCTGAACCGGACGGACCGCAGAGCACGATCTTCTCGCCCTTGCGCACGGTGAGATCGACGTTGCGGAGAGCCTGGTACCCGCCGTACCACTTCTGCACGCCCTTCATTTCGATCAGGATCTGGTCCTGCATGCTGGTCTCCCCGTTGGGCGGCGGCCAACGCAGATCGCGTCGGCCGCTCGCAGTGGCTACTGGACGGTGAAGGGAACGCCCGGGACAGAATCGGGGAAGACCGGCACCGGGACCTTCATCCATTTGGCGTAGAAAGTGGCCAACTTGCCGTTCGACTTGATCTGGTCGATGAATGTGTTGACCGTCTCGTTCCACTCCTTGTCGCCCAGGCGCGTGCAGGCCCCGTTGTACAATGCGGTGAAGTGAAGCTTGGGCCCGAAGCCAAGTTCCGGCTTTGCGGCGTTGAGCCGCTGGGGATAAAACAAGTTCGCACCGACTGCCTGGACCTGGCCGGAGAGCAGCGCCTGGATCGTGGCCGCGTCATCGTCGAACCTGCGGATCTCGGTCCCGGGCGGGGCGTTGTTGGTCACTTGAGTATCCTGCGTGGAAGACCTGGGAACGCCGATGACGAATTTGCCCATGTCGGCATTGCTGTTGATCGGGGTCGCCTGGGCGGCGACAAGCGTGATCTCGTTGGCGACATAGGGCTTGGAATACTGCACCGCCTTTGCGCGCTCGGGCAGCATGGCCATGGTTGCGAACAGAATGTCGACGCGGCCTGTGGTCAGCGCCGGAATGCGATTGGCCACCGCCAGCGGGACGAACTCGGCCTTCACCCCGAGATATTCGGCGAAGGCGCGGCCCATGTCGGCATCGATGCCATCCTGCTTTCCCGAGCTATCGACATAGCCCCAAGGCGGATTGTCGCCCTGAATGCCGATGACGACGACGCCCTTCTTCTTCACGTTTTCCAGTGTGCCCGCCTGCGCTTTGCCGGCGAGAGCGATGGCCCCGAGCGTCAGCACGGCAATGCCGAACTGGCGACGATTGATTGAAAACAACATGGACTTCCTCCTCCTGGTGATGGCTTCTTTGATTGGGCAGGTGCGCCGTTCCTACCTCTGATTGGCCAGGGCGAGCCTGGCCTCCATCCGACTGCCCCACCACGACAGTGGCCAGCAGAGGATGAAATACATGGCGCCGACCACGCCGAAGACGAGCAGCGGCTGAAAGGTCTGGTTCGAAACGATCTGACCGGCGCGGGCGAGCTCGATGAAGCCGACGATGGCGGCGAGCGAGGTGCCCTTGATGAGCTGAACGAGATAGCCGATGGTCGCCGGCAGCGAGATGCGGATCGCCTGCGGCAGCACGATGTCGCGCATCCGCGACGAATAGTGCAGTCCGAGCGCCATCGCCGCTTCGCTCTGGCCGCGCGGCACGGCCTGGATCGCGCCGCGCCAGATCTCGCCGAGAAAGGCTGAGGCGTTCACGGTGAAACCGATCGCGACCGCGACGAAAGCGTCGAGCTTCAGCCCGGTCAGTGCCAATCCGTAATACACGACGAAAAGCTGTAGCAGCAGCGGCGTACCCTGGAATATCCCGATGTAAATGCGGGTGATCCATTCCACGCTCCTGTGACCACAGGTGCGCAGCAATGCAACGGCCAGCCCCGCCGTGCAGCCGCCCGCAAACGCGACCAGCGTCAGCAGCACCGTCCATTGCAGCCCACGCAACAGGAAGCCGAACTCGGGAAGGCCAAAATGCGGTGTCATGATCTCCCCCTCAGCGTGTCGGATATGAGAAGAAGCGGTGAGAGACGACCGCGAAGCCCAGCATCAACAGCCAGGAGATCGCGAGGTAGAGGAAGGTGACGGAGAAGTAGACTTCGAAGCTGCGGAACGTGTCGCTTTCGATGCGCTGTGCGACCGACGTCAATTCGAAAGCCGATACGGCCGAACAGATCGATGAGGTCAGAGTCAGCATGATGAACTGACCCGTGAGCGAGGGGTAGATCGCGCGAAGCGCGGGCTTGAGCACGATGAAGCGGAATACCTGCCCTTTGTGCAGGCCGAGCGCGTAGCCGGCCTCCACCTGTCCCGTGTGAATGGACTGCACCCCGCCGCGGATGATCTCGATGGCATAGGCGCCGCCATTGACGCCGAGCGCGATGATCGCCGTGGCGGTCGGATTGAGCTTCAATCCGATCAGCGGCAGGGCGAAGAACAGAAAGAAGATTTGCACCAGGAAGGGCGTATTGCGCACGATCTCGACGAAGCCGATCACGAGGGCGCGCAACCAGGCCGCCTTCGAATCGCGTGCCGCAACGCCGGCAACGCCGATGATCATCGCGAGCGTCATTCCGGCAAGCGCGAGGCTCAACGTACCCACGCAGCCCCACAGCAGCGCGGGCATTGCATGCCAAACCACCGAGAAATCGAGCGTATAGCCCATCTTGCGTTTCCTCTCGGGCGTTGTGCGTGCCGCTCGCCCATCGGCCGGGTGTCACCCTCCCAGGGATGCAAAAGTCGCGAAGAAGACGTCTGGATCAGGTGAGATGCCCGTGAACAGGCGGAATGCTTCCGTGCCCTGGAAGATCGCCATGCCACCGCCATCGACGGTACGGCAGCCGAGGCTACGTGCCGCGCGCAGCAGTGCGGTTTCCAGCGGGAAGTAGACGATTTCGGCGACCCACAGATCGGGCCGCAGCAAGGCCGCCGGCAGCGGCGTCCCCGGATATTTATCCATGCCGATCGGCGTTGCGTTGACGATGCCCTGGGCGGCAGCGACGGCCGCCGCGACGTCATGCCCAGCCCTCAAGCGTCCCTCTGCAAACCGAGGCGACAGGCTATCCACCAAGCTCTGCGCCTTGGCCGCGTCGACGTCGATGACGGTCAGTTCCTGCACGCCGAGCTTCATCAGCGCGAAAGCGACCGCCGCGCCGGCACCACCCGCGCCGAATTGGACGACGCGACCGAGGGGCGCACCTTGCATGTTGCGGCGAAAATTCTCGGCGAAGCCGAACCAGTCGGTGTTGTGGCCGGTCATATGGCCATTCCTGAAGACCACGGTGTTCACGGCACCGAGCGCCTCCACGTCAGGCGAAAGCTCGTCTAAGAGCGGAAGGATCGCCTGCTTGCAGGGATGGGTCACGTTCAACCCGTCAAAGCCCATCCGCCTTGCTGCCGTGAGCAATTCGGGCAACGCCTCCGCACCGAGTTTCAACTCTGCCAGATCGATCTTCTTGTAGAGATAGCGGATGCCGACGGCGTCAGCGGCCGCTTCGTGCATCGGCGGGGTGCGCGACGCAGCGATGCCGCTGCCGATCAGGCCGACGAGAAAGCTGGGTTTTGGATGCATGCTCGGCATCACCCGTCAGCTCAGTGGGATAGTCAGCTCGGCGATGACCCGGGCCGTGCCCGGTCGAACGCCGCGCCACCAGTCAAAAGCTTCGGCCGCCTGCTCGACCAGCATGCCGACGCCGTCGGCCAGCTTGGTGACGCCTTCGGCGCGGGCTGCTTGCAGAAAGGGAGTCAATCCCTTGCCATAGGCGAGTTCATAGGCCAGCTCCGCACCGCGGAAGACATTGCCCGGAAGCGGCGGCATTTCACCTCGCAAACTGGCGGACGTCGCGTTGACCACGACGTCGTAGCCCTCGGCAAGATCGGCGAGTTCAGCGTAGCCGCTGACGATCAGGGGACCACAGCCGGCAAACTCTTCGGCCAGCGCCACCGCTTTCGACAGCGTTCGGTTTACGAGAACCAGCTCAGACGGCTCCTGACGCAGGAACGGCAGCAGCGCACCACGCGCTGCTCCCCCAGCGCCGAGCATCAGGACGCGCCGGCCGGCCATCTTGACGCCGAGATTGACGGTGATGTCACGCACCAGGCCGATGCCGTCGAAATTCTCGGCAATGATCCGATCGCCCTCGAACTTCAGGCAGTTTGCGGCGCCTGCGCGCTTGGCGCTCTCCGAAAGCTCGTTTGCATAGGCGAAGGCATCGAGCTTGAACGGGGCGGTGATGTTCAGCCCCTTGGCGCCCGCCGTCCGGAATTGATCGACCCGTTCGTTGAAGCCATTGAGGGGTGCCTCGATGGCCTCGTACACGAGGTCCTGTCCCGTCATCTTGGCGAACGTGCCATGGATAAGGGGTGATTTGCTGAAGCCGATCGGATTGCCTATCACTGCATAACGATCGCTCATGGCTCACTCCTGCACGGCGGCTTCGTTGTAGAGTACGCCATCGCGCACCATCACCTCGACGAGCTCGGCCGACAGACCCAGCGAGGCGGCGATGCGACGATTGTCCTGGCCGAGCAGTGGCGCCGGCGTCCGCACCGTGGTGTCGCAGTCGGAGAAGCGGAAAGGCAGGTTCGGCAACGTCACCTTGCCCAGCACGGGATGCTGCTGCTCGACCAGCATGCCGCGCGCGTGGATCTGCGGATCCTTCACGACCTCTTCAATTGTCTGCACGGGAGCGGACGGCACACCTGCTTCCTCGAGTGCGGCAAGGCAGGCATCCCGGGACGGCTGCGACAATGTCCAGTTGCGCACGATGTCCATCGCTTCGGCATAATGGGCGTTGCGCGCGGAAGGCGTGGTGAAGCGTTCGTCGGACGCCAGGCTGCTTCCTCCGATCAGCATCGCCAAGCGCCGCCACGCGTCATCGACTTGCGCGGCGATGACAAGATTGCCGTCCTTGGCCGGAAAGACGCCGTAGACGGTCGAATCCGGCTGGCCGCTGCCGGTCTGCTTCGGCAGGTCGGTACCGCCGGAGAGGAAGTAGCGCTGAACCGCATAGTCGTGCATCGAAACCATGCAGTCGTACAGCGCAAGATCGATATGCTTGCCGCGCCCGGACGACACGCGGCCGACCAGCGCCGCATTGATGGCAGCCACACCGTGAATGCCGGTATACATGTCGGCCAGCGGCATCCGCAGCAGCGGCGGCGCTTCGCCGGGGGAGCCAAGTTGCGCCAAGGCGCCCGACATCGCCTCCGCGATCAGGCCGAAGCCCGGACGGTCGGCATAGGGACCGGTGTGGCCATAGGCGGAGACCGAGCAGTAGATCAGTTCGGGATTCCGCGCCGCCAGCGCCTTGTAGCCGAGCCCGAGGCGATCGAGCGCGCCGGGGCGGTAATTTTCGATGAAGACGTCTGCTGTGTCGACCAGCTTCATCATCATGTCGAGACCGCGCTTATCGCGCAGATCGATGCACAAGCCCTGCTTGCCCATGTTCTGCTGCAGGAAGTAACCGGATTGTCCGTCCTTGAAATAGCCATGGGCGCGGCCCGCATCGCCTTGCTTCGGACGCTCCACCTTGATGACCTCAGCGCCCATCGCAGCCAAGCAACGGCCCATGAACGGGCCTGCCAGGAAATGGCTGTAGTCGATGACGCGAATGCCTTTGAGGGGCAGATCCTGGAGCGGCAGATCTTGTGCGGTCATGCCTGCTCTCCTGCAGTGTTGGTCTTCGGGCGCATTGGAATCATCAGCCGATGCTCACCGAGCTGCACCACTTCGCCGCGCTGGTTGATCAGCTCCGAGGGCAGCACCACGATGCCCCACCCATCACGCTTGGTAGTGCGCATCGAGCCGACGCGGAACTTCACGTGCACGGTGTCGCCGAGCTTGATCGGCAGCTTGAAATCCCACGTCCACCCCAGCGACATTCCCGGAAGGAAGCGGTAGTCTGCCCGGGTTTTCAAACCATCGGCGAGGGACAAGCCGAACAGCCCATGCGCGACGCGCGTGCCGAAGGGTGTGGTTTTGGCGTATGCCTCGTCGACATGAACAGGCGTGAAATCACCCGTCAGTTCGGCATAGGCATTCACCATCGCTTCCGTGACCGTCACCGCGGGGGTCACGCATTCGTCACCGACCTTGGCATCGTCCCAGTAGCGTGCATCGGTCATATCGCGTCTTCCTCTAGGCACGGGGATTGATCGCAAGAGCGGCTTCCACGGCGCCCGCGCTGGCTTGCAGGATCTCGATGTTCAGGCCGCCCGGCAGTTCGAGCCAGTTCGGGCCGGCGGGCAGCGCCTTGGCGCCCCAGGCGGCCGCACGGGCGAGCACGCCTTCGTAATCGTCGACCATGATGCCGAGATGGGCGAGACGCCCCTCCGGTCCGGCAAAATGCGGATCCTCGATCAGTTGCACGCTTCCGAGCACCCACACCTGGCGCGGGCGCGCGCCGTCGGCGGGTTGCTCGTCGCGAATGGCAAGACCAAGCACCTCTCGAAAGAAGCCGACGTGATGATCGACATCAGGCACGCGGATCGCAACGTGTTCGACGTAGGCGCGAGGCAACGACATCGTCTCAGGCCTTTCCCGGATAATCGCTGCGGGCGTATTCGATGCCCTTGACCAGCGCGACGAGGGTCGCGTTGACCGGGGTCGGCACGTTGAGCTTGGCGCCCCAGCGCACGACCGAGCCGTGGATGTAATCGACCTCGGTCAGATTGCCGGACTGCAAGCTCTGCAACATCGAGGTCTTGAACTCGGGCGGCAGCCCAGCGGACGCCATCGTCCAGGCGCGCCGCGGATCGGCGATCGAGATCTTCACGCCGGCAGCCCGCGCCACCGCGATGCCCTCCGAAATCGCGGCCAGCGCGCAATCTTCCAGGATCGGCAGCGAATAGAGACCGCCATAGGTCAGCCCGGTAACGGCGGTGATTCCTCCTCCGGCAACGTTGATTAACAACTTGTCCCACATCGTGCCCAGGATGTTGTCGCTGAGCAGCGTCAGAATGCCGGCACGATTGAAAGTCTCGGAAATTCGCTGTGCGCGTTCCGTCAAGCGTCCATCGAGCTCGCCGATGATGGTTTCCTTGCCGACGACGCCGGAGCGAACATGGCCCGGGCCGAGCAGCACGCCGCCAACGTAGGTCTTGCCTGCCATGACCCTGTTACGACCGACTTCCTCCGAAAGGATGTCTTCGTGGCCAAGGCCGTTTTGAAGCGACATCACGACCGTCTGCGGTCCGATGACCGGCGCCGCCGCCCGGATCGCGTCCCGCGTGTGATAGGATTTGACGAGGACGATGACGAGGTCCGCCACGATGCCGACCTGCGCCGCCGAGGTGCGGGCGGAGACCTTCACGACGGTCTCGGCGTCCCCCTCGAGCATCCGCAGACCACCGGCATTGATCGCGTCGACATGAGCCTGGAACGGATCGATCAGCCAGACCTCGGCGCCACCGCGCGCCAGCGTGCCGCCGATGGTCGAGCCCAGGGCTCCCGCTCCGATAAAGCAGATCCTCATCCGAACGCTTCTCCCTCGCCGATTTTGGCGTTGGAAGCGTGCTAGCAGGCTGCGTGATATTTGGATATGCTATGATCCTTATAACCATTATTGCAGATCGCAATGAAGTACCGGGACCTTTCCGAGACGAACCTGCTGGAGCCGCGCCTGCTTCGGCTGTTTGACGCATTGTTCGCCACCGGCAGCGTCACCAAGGCAGCCGAGAGGCTAGGTCAAAGCCAGCCGACCATTTCGATCTGGCTGGCGCGCCTGCGAAAGGAGTTGGACGATCCGCTCTTCATCAGGTCAGCAGAGGGAATGCTGCCGACTCCGCGCGCCGAGGCTCTCATCGGCACGGCCAGACAGGCGTTGGAGATGCTGCGGCGGCTGGCGGAGCTTCGTTCCGAGTTTGATCCGGCGACTGCAAAGCGCCGCTTCGTCATCTGCATGACGGATGCGAGCCACGTCACGCTGCTTCCGGCCATCCTCGCCCACGTTCGCAGCGTTGCGCCGGGCATCCGCATCGAGGCGGCGCAGATCGGCGGCGACACCCCACGAATGCTGCAGTCCGGCGAGGCCGATCTGGCGCTCGGTTACATCACCGATCTCGACGCTGGACACTTCCAACAGGCACTCTTTCCGCAGGATTGGGTCTGCCTGGCAAACGCAAAACATGCCCGGATCCGCGACCGCATCACCGCAAAGGATTTCAGGCGCGAGGCGCACGTCCTCATTCGCTCCGGCACCGGACATCAATTGCTCGCGGATGCGCTGAGGGAGCAGCAGATCGCCCTTGATGTCGCACTCGAGCTGCCCGGCTTCCTGGGGCTACCCGCAATCGTCGGGACGACCGACCTGATCGCCACCCTGCCGAGGCACATCGGCGAAACATTGGCTCACTATTACGGACTGCGCGTGCTCGATTGCCCGCTGGCGATCGCCGGCTTTACGGTCAAGCAATATTGGCACGCCCGCTTCCACCACGACCCGGCGAGCCAATGGTTGCGTGACCTGTGCGGGGAGCTCTTTCAACAGCAGGAGGTGCGGGGTCTACATCGTTCCGGTCGGCCAAAGAAACGAAGGCCACGCGATTTGCCGTCGTAGTCGAGCGTCTTGAGGGCGGAAGCTACGTTCGGTTTGCGCAAAAAGGCTGCCGATGTCATGTGTCCGGGCCACGAAGCTTCGGCTGGTGATTGAGGCAAGGCAGCCGTCCGCGACCCCGACGCTGGTCATTTTCGAAAGGTGAAGTCACTCAAGACATCTATGTGCAACCGCGGATCAGCGTGCCCTTACGATTCATCGGTTGGTGCTCAACGGCGCAGGCGTCGGAGTAATCTCGTGCTACCTCTGCGCTCCCGACTTGGAGGCAGGGCGGCTGGTTCACCTGTTGCCTGCATGGAGCTCCGCCCCAGTAGTTGTAAATCTTGTCTTCCCAGGTCGGCGTGAACTCACGCCTGCGGTACGCGCCTTCGTGGACTATCTTAAGGCATCCAATCCCCCAGGCATGCACTGGCAAAATAATACTATTCCACCATTGAAGCAGTGATGGCAATTAGCGGCAGGGCCGAGAGTGCGGACCTGTCGACCTTCGTGGAGGGCAGACAACTCGAAGACAATGCGCACATACTGCTGCGTTTTGAAGGCAATACACGCGGGATGCTGTGGGCCAGCCAAGTTGCCGTCGGCTGCGAGAATGGTCTGCAGTTGCGTGTGTATGGCGACAAGGCCGGGCTTGCGTGGCGCCAGGAAACTCCAAACCAGATGTGGTTCACGGAGTTTGGCAGACCCAAGCAACTTCTCACGCGAGCCGGCGCCATCGCCGGTGACGCTCCGCCGATCCAGGTGCGATTGCCGAGCGGTCATCCCGAAGGTTATCTCGAAGCGTTCGCGACGCTTTACAGTGAGTTTGCTCGGCTGATCCGCTCCGGAGACGTCGCCTGTCCCGACCTGCCATCGCTCGCCGACGGAGCTGAAGGAATGGAATTCATTGCTGCCGCCGTCCGCTCGAGTAACAACAAGAGCTTGTGGACAAGAGCAAATCAGCAGCAGATTTTCGTATCCCAGAATTCGTTGAACGCTGCCTGCCCGGAGTTTCGGTGCGATCAGGTCCGCCGGCCGTCAACCCGTCCGAGCGCTCACCTCAATTGCCCTTGAAAGGCCGGCGCAAATTGGACAAGAGTGCCATCGAGGGGCCGCGTTGGAGCGATTATGGTTGAGAATGTTCATTCGACAAGTCGGGCGCTCGACCCCCGTTCCGCATGGTCCGGGCTCTCCCAGGCAGAACGCAACGCTGCCTATGACAACAACGCGGCCGTCAAGAACAGCGCGGCCCTGATCGCCGAACGGAACGAAGCCTCCAGCAGGGTGCGAGGCACGCTGAAATCCCATCTCGATCTGGCTTACGGTCAGCGGGCGAACAACAAGATCGACCTCTACCCGGCCGCCAGGCCTGAGGCGCCGTGCCTGGTGTTCCTGCATGGCGGCTACTGGCAGCGCAATTCGCGCGAATTGTTTGCCATGCTCGTCGAGGGCATCGCCGCCCATGGCTGGTCGGTTGCCATTCCCGGCTACTCGCTGGCGCCCGAGGTGTCCCTCACCGACATCGTCGCCGAAGTTCCGCGCGCGCTCGACTGGCTTGCAGCCAATGGCGCGACCTACGGCGTTGCGGGGCCGGTCGTCCTGTCGGGTTGGTCGGCCGGCGCCCACCTCGTCGCTATGGCGCTGAACCATCCGGGTGTCCACGCGGGATTGGCGATCTCAGGCGTCTACGAGCTCGCACCAATCCGCGATACCGGCCTCAACGACGCGCTGAAGCTGACGGACGCGGAAATCGCCGCGCTGTCGCCGTTGCGCCTGCCCGTCACACCGAAGCGTCTCGACATCGCTTATGGCACCAACGAGCTGCCGGCACTTATTTGCGATTCGATCAATCTCCACGACAAGCGCGCGGCGGCGAAGGCGCCCGGCAAGCTCATTCCGGTCGACGGCGCCGACCATTTCACCATTCTCGAGGCCCTGCGACGGCCAGACGGGGTCCTCGTCGGCGCGGTCCACCGGTTGCTGGACTAAACTGCGAAAACAACCCCATGCACAGTAGAATGGCGTTGTTTTTAAAGGCGAATTTTGTAGGCAAGTCGACGGGGTCGATCATTCTGACCCGTCGGGCAAACCAGGGGCATGATGCCATCATCGCGGCGCTTGCCGCTCCCGGGCCTCCACGCAGATTTGCTGGCCCGTGATCCGTATGGCGTAAAGTCGCAACGGCGGGCTCGACCATCCCGGATTGATTGCCCCGTCGCGCAAATCGAACGATGCCGCGTGACGCGGACAGAACAGCCGGCCTGCTCTCACCTCTCCGAGAGCCAGATCAGCTTGTTCATGCGGACAGGCGCGGTCGCATGCGACGACATCGCCATCGTTCCAGATCACGAGCAGGTCGAGGCCTGCGACGTCGACGCGAACGATCGTCTCGGCTCTCAGGCGGTCGAGATTGCAAACCGCCGTCCAGCCCAAGCCAGCTGAACCGGCGGCATCATCATCCACCGAGATAGGCCTTTCGCACATGCTCGTTCGCGATCAACTCGGCACCGGCGCCGGACAGCACGATGCGGCCACTCTCCAGCAGATAGGCGTAGTCACACATCTCCAGCGCGGCGAATGCATTCTGCTCGACCAGCAGCACCGTGGTTCCGGCATCGCGGATTCCGCGGATGATCGCAAAAGTCCGCTCGACGATGTTGGGCGCGAGCCCGAGCGAGGGTTCGTCGAACATGATCAACCGCGGCCGCGACATCAGCGCCCGGCCGATCGCGAGCATCTGCTGCTCGCCACCCGACAGGGTACCCGCGGCTTGCCGGCGCCGCTCTGCGAGCCGCGGAAATTCCGCGTAGATACGGTCGCGGTCGGCCGCGATCTCACCCGAACCACGACGAAGGTAAGCTCCCATGTCGAGATTTTCTTCGACGCTCATGTGCGGAAACACACGCCGGCCTTCCGGACAATGTGCAATTCCGCTGGCGAGCACGCGCGGAGGTCTTGCCCCGGTGATGTCGATTCCCTCGAACCGCATTTGCCCTTCGCGCGGTGGCACGAGCCCGGAAATTGCGCGCAGGGTCGTGCTCTTGCCAGCGCCGTTCGCGCCGATCAGCGCGACGAGCTGCCCGGCCTTCACGTCGATCGAGATGCCGCGCAGCGCGGTGACGCCGCCATAGCCACACACCATGTCCCGTATCTCAAGCACGGGCAGCTCCATGTCCGAGATAGGCCTCGATCACCGCGGGATCGTTGCGGATCACGTCCGGCGTCCCTTCGGCGATGATGCGGCCGTAATTGAGCACCACGATGCGGTCCGAGACGGTCATCACCATCGGCATGTCGTGCTCGACCAGGAGAATCGTGATGCCTCGGTCGCGGATGCTGCGGATCAGTTCGACGAAGCGGTGGGTCTCCGAGGCGTTCATGCCCGAGACGGGCTCGTCGAGCAGCAGCATCGACGGTTCAGCCGCGAGCGCCAGCGCGACGCCGACCAGCCGCTGCTCCCCGTAGGACAACGAGCCGGCCGCGTCATGGGCGCGGCGTTCGAGCCCGACCCATTCGATCAATTCGCTCGCGCGCTGCCGCAGCATCCGCTCCGAGGCACGCGCGCCTGGCAAACCGAGGAGGGAGTCGATCAGCCGAACCCGGCCCTGTCGATGCAGGCCGATCAGGAGATTGTCGTAGACGGTGTCGTTCGGGAATACGCTGGTGCGCTGGAAGGTCCGGACCAGGCCGAGATCGGCAATCTCATGCGGCTTCAGGCCAGCGAGCGCAGTGTTGCGGTAAGTCACGCGGCCCGCGCTCGGCGTCAGGAAGCCGGTCATGACATTGAAGGCCGTCGTCTTCCCGGCCCCGTTCGGCCCGATCAGGCTGACGATCTCGCCCTCGCCCACGGTGAAGCTCATGTCTGAGATCGCGACCAGACCGCCGAAGCGAACCGCGACCTTGTCGATGGTCATGGCAACGCTGCGCGCCGTCATCACGCCGGCTCCTTGGCAGCTGTCTCCGTGAGAGCCACCGGGGCCCGCGCCGACGTTCTGCCCAGCCGACGGCCAAGTCGCTGCGTGAGCGACGGCACGATTCCGCGCGGCAGCAAGAACAGAATCGCAATCAGCACGCCGCCATAGGCGATCCATTGCGCTTCCGGCGCCATGACCGGACGGAGCACAACCGGCAGAAGCCCGAAAATCAAGCCGCCGACGACCGGCCCAGCCAGCGAGCCCTTGCCGCCGCTGATCACCATGATCACCATGGTGACTGTGTTGATGAAGGCGAAAACCTCGGGGTCAATGATCCTGATGTAATGGGCATAGAGGCTGCCGGCCGCACCCGCGATCGCAGCCGAGATCACCGCGGCGATCGTCAGAGTCCTGGTGACGTCGATCCCGACCGAGATCGCGAGCGTCTCGTTTTCCATCAGTCCCCGCATCGCACGGCCGAAATGGGAATGAACGAGGCGCGCGATCAGAAGATAGGCGATGAGTGCCACCACCAGCACGAGGTAGTAGTTGTGCATCTTGGTGCGAAGGGTAAATTCACCAAAGCCGGGCAAAGGCAACGCGATCGACGGGATGCTGGTCAGCGCCAGGGGGCCCTGAGTCAGCTCGACCCAGTTCAGCGCAACCAGCCGGACCACCTCGGCAAACGAGATCGTCACGATGACGAAATAGGCGCCCCGGACGCGGAACGAGAGCAGCCCGACGAAATAGCCGCACAAGCCGGCGACCACGACCGCCAGCACGAAGCCGGCGATCGGCGGCCAGGGCGTATGGACCAGACGGAAGTCTCCGGGCAGGCCGACATCGAAGCCGAGCGAGGTCAGTGCGCTGACATAGGCGCCGATGCCGAAGAAGGCAATGTGGCCCAGACTGAGCTGGCCGGTGAACCCGAGCAGCAAGTTCAGGCTCATCGCACCGATAATGAAGATTCCGGTCGTGATCAGCGCGTTGAGAAGGTAGGGATCGCGCAGCCAGAGCGGGACCGAGGCAAGCGCCGCGACGGCGACAATGGTGCTGATTGCTCTCATCCGACGCGCTCCGCCCGCGCGAACAGTCCGGTCGGCCGAAAAATCAACACCGCGATGATGATCAGAAAACCCATGGCGTCGCGGTAGCCGGAGGAGACATACCCGGCTCCGAGCTCCTCGGCGAGCGCCAGGATGAAGCCGCCGATCACCGCCCCGGTAATGTTGCCGAG
The DNA here is from genome assembly GCF_056429085.1 of Bradyrhizobium sp. CFUWI. Taxonomy (NCBI): domain Bacteria; kingdom Pseudomonadati; phylum Pseudomonadota; class Alphaproteobacteria; order Hyphomicrobiales; family Nitrobacteraceae; genus Bradyrhizobium; species Bradyrhizobium sp. CFUWI. The sequence continues at coordinate 120,925 of NZ_JBWJZE010000007.1, read as the reverse complement.
CCCGCCCAGGATGACGATGGCGAAGGCCTTGACGGCGGCGAGGTCGCCCATCTGCGGGAAGATCACGTAGACCGGCCCGAGCAGAGCGCCCGCGGCGGCGGCAAGGCTGGAGCCGATCGCGAATGTAGATGTGTAGATCATGTCGACGTTGACGCCCATCAGCGAGGCCGTGTCGTGATCCTGGAATGTCGCGCGCATCGCGCGGCCGAGACTCGTTCTGTTGATGAGGAGGTAGGTCACCAGGATCAACAGCGCTGCGGCGATGAGAACGAACAGGCGCAGCCAGGACACCGACACGGGCCCGAGCACCAGGGGCGCCTCGGGGAATGGCGTGGCTACCGCTTTTGCGACGCCGCCCCAGATCCACAGCGTGCCCGACTGCATCGCGATCCAGGCGCCGATCATGACTAGCATCGTTGTGTCGATGTCGGAGCCGCGTAACGGCCGCAGCAGGGTCAGCTCGATTGCCGCGCCAAGCAGCCATCCCGCCAGCACGGCAACCGGCAATGCGAGGAAGAAGTTGAGCCCGAGCTGTTGCACCACCATGAACATGACGTAAGCGCCGAACGTGTACAGCACGCCGTGCGTGAAGTTCACGACGTTCATGATGCCGAAGATCAGCGTCAGCCCGATGCCGAGCAGCGCATAGGTGCCGCCGAGCACGAGCATGTTGACGAGATGCTGAAGAAATTCGCTCAAGGCTGTTCCCGCGGGTTTTGGACCTCGCGAGGGCCGCGATGTGCCGCCCTCGCCCGGAATTGACGAAGGCTAGAGCGTCTTCATCTCGATCTTTCCGTCGTTGATCTCGATGAGATAGACGTTCGGCTGGCTCTGTCCGCTCTCTTTGCCCTCGGGACCGGACTTGCGGAACACGATGTCCCCGTTGAGCCCCTTGACCTTGATGTCCCAGAACGCTGCCTTGATCGCCGCCGGCTCGGCCTTTCCGGCCTTCTCGATCGCGGCGGCCACGGTGCGGATGCCGTCATACCCGCGAAAACTCTCGGTGCAGCCGGCGAAGTCGAAACCGCGCTTCTTCCATTCGGAGACGAAATAGTTAGTCGCTTCCGGATTCGGGGTCTTTTCGGGGAACCACGGCAGGAACGTGGTCAGATGCATGGTGCCGTTGGCGGCAGCTCCCGCCTGGGCGATGATCTGGTCGGGATTTTGCGAACCGCCTGTGGTGATGATGCGCTTCTTCAAGCCCAGCGCCGCAGCCTGCTTGAAGATCAGCGTCAATTGATCGACCGCGGTGGTGACGATGACCGTCTCGGAATCCGACCCCTTGATCTTGGACAGCTGTGCGCTCATGTCCTGCGCGCCCTGGTCCATGGTTTCGACGAGGCCGACGGCGATCCCCTTCTCTTTCATCATCTTGCTGAAGTCCTCGGCGGTGCCGCGGCCCCAATCATTGTTGATCACGAGGAAATCGACCTTCTTCAGGGCGAGCTTGTCGACGATGCCCTTGAACGCCGCGGCCTCGATTGCCGAGGGCGGCGAGATGCGGAAGATGAAGGGATTCCCTGTCGTCGTGATCTTGCCCGAGGACGAGGTCTCGACCACCATCGGCGTCTCGTACTCCATCAGCTTCGGCATCACAGCCAGCGTCAGACTGGAGCCCCAGGCGCCCATCAGCACCGGCACCTTGTCGCTGGTAATGAGCTTTTCGGCGACGGCGGCGGCTTCCGTCGGGTTGCTCTTGTTGTCTTCGATCACAAGCTCGATCTTCTTGCCGAGGATGCCGCCCTTGGCGTTGATCTCGTCGGCGGCGATCTTGGCACCATTGACGACGTAGGTACCAGACGCTGCAAAAGCGCCGGTGAGCGGCTCGTTGACGCCGATCTTGATGGTCTGCGCCTGTGCGGCGGCGCCAGCCAAGGCCACTGCCAGCGTGATGGTCGAAACCAGTCCGAGTGCTCGTGTCATATCATCTCTCCAAATCCAACGCTGTTGATCGTCATGGCAGTCCAGATTGCGTCACTCCGCGGCGCCGGCGCGCCGATCATTCCGCGCCTTTCGTCTTGCTGATGCGGCTAAACATGCGCGCGAGCCGGGCTCGCAAGACGTCCGATGCAATCGACCAGAAGCTGAGCTCCGCCGGACGTGGCCGCCCCGGCGACCCGCCGGACATGTGGCGGTCGAGATTTGCGGCGAACTCCGCAACCAGGCGTTTGGCGAGATCCCTGACGAGGCCTGGACGGCCGACTTGCGCGAACATCCCGGTGAGGGTGTAGCCGATCGAAAGTTCGACGGCGGTCACTGCTCCGCCCTCGAGCGGCAGCAGGCGATAGCGGATTTCGCCCTGCGTCGCCGAATGGCTGCGCTGATCGTTGCCAATGCCGAGAATGCGGCCGGACAGCGTCGCAGGATCGCGTTCGACGCGTGCCGCTCCCTGGAACGCTGCCGCGATCGGCCCGAGTCTGACACGAAATCCGCCTTCGACACGTTCGGGGCTTGGTGTCCCCCTCAGCGACACGCCCGGGAGGCAGGATGCAACACCCGCGATGTCGTCGAACATCGCGAAGACCTTGGCCGGCGGGTGCGCCAGCGTGAAACTCTGGGCGAGGACCACCGCGGGGGTGAAGTCTTGAATGATGTCGCGCGCGACGCTGTCAGGCGCCGGAGCCAACGCCATCCGCGCAGCTGATGGCTCACTTCGGCCGGGCGCAGCGCGCCCCGAGCCGGCGGGGCCAAGAATGGTCCGGCCGCCGTCGGCCAGCGCCGCGATATTGCGCGCCCGTCTTGCTTCGATCACGGACTGCACCGCCCGCACGATTCCGACATAGCCGGTGCAGCGGCAGAGATTGCCGCTCAAGCCGACACGAATCCGACGCTCGTCGGCGTCCGGCAGGCGCAGCACCAGGTCGCGCGCGGACACCAGCATTCCTGGCGTGCAATAGCCGCACTGCAAGGCGTGCTCCCGGGTGAACGCTGCGCGCAGCTCAGCCGTGATCTCGTCCTCGTCGAGACCCTCGATGGTGGTGACGTCGGCGCCTTCGCATGCCACCGCATAGGTGATGCAGGAACGCGCCGGCACGCCATCGAGCAGCACGGTGCAGGCGCCGCAGACGCCGTGCTCGCAGCCGAGATGGGTGCCGGTCAGGTCGAGCCTGTCGCGCACGAAATCGGCGAGGCTGGTCCGCGGCTCGGCCACCACCTCCACCGCGCGCCGGTTGACGCTGAGCGCGATCGTGGTCATGCCGCGGCCTCCTGAACGGCGCGCCTCAGCACGCCGACATGAATGTGGCGCTGCGCGGTGTCGTCGATGCCGGCTTTGACGAGAAGAGCATCGGCGACGCGGACATCGAAACGCTGCTTGTAGTCCGCGGTAATCCGTCCGCCGAACAGCTCGGCCGCATCACTCACCACGATGGGTGCCGCATCGATGGCGCCGATCACGATGCGTGCCGAACCGGCGGCCGGATCGATCAGAGCCGCGCCGATCGCATGCGCGAACTCGCCGGTCTTGCGGCAGCTCTTGGCATAGCCCCAATGCGCCGAGGCAGCGCGGGCCGGCACATGGATCGCCTCGACGATCTCGCCGGCGTGAAGGGCCGATTCCAGCGCACCTGTGACGAAAGCCTCGATGGCCATCGCGCGGGTCCCGGAAAGGCTGCGTAGTGTGAGCCGTGCGCCCAGGGCAGACAGCGCCGAAATCCAGTCCGCGGCGGGATCGGCATGGCTGAGCGAGCCGCCGATCGTCCCGCGATTGCGCACGGCGCGATAGGCGATGTTGGCGGCGACGGCGCGCATGGCACCGCGCGTCACGTCGGCGATGCGCCCGTCCTCGATATCGGCATGGGTGACCAGAGCGCCGAGCACGAGTTCGTTGCCGGAGACCTCGGCGCGCTTGAGTTCGGCAATTCCGGAAATATCCACGATCAGCTCCGGCTGAACCAGCCGCAAATTGAGCATGGGGCCGAGCGACTGCCCGCCGGCGATGATCTTGGCCGATCCGCTGCCGGCCGCCAGCATCGAGAGTGCCGCATTGAGATCGCGCGTGCGCTCGTAAGCAAAGGGAGCGGGCTTCATGCCGCGCTCCTTTCCGCCGCACGCGCGGCCAGCACGGCGGCGACGACGCGATGCGGCGTGATCGGCGACTGCATCAGCTCGACGCCCAGCGGGCGCAGGGCATCGTTGACGGCGTTGGCGATCGCGGCAGGCGGCGCAATCGCTCCGCCCTCCCCGATGCCCTTGACGCCGAACTGCGTATAAGGCGACGGCGTCTCCATGTGATCGAGACGGGCCGCAGGAACCTCGGTTGCCCCAGGAAGCAGGTAGTCCGCAAGCGTCGTCGCCAGTGGCTGCCCGGACGCGTCGAACGGCATCTCCTCGTAAAGTGCGGTGCCGATGCCTTGGGCGAGACCGCCATAGATCTGGCCGTCCACGACGAGCGGATTGACCAGCACACCGCCGTCCTCGACGATCACATAGTCGAGGATCTCCACCTCACCGAGATCGGGATCGACCGCCACGACAGCCGCATGCGCCGCATAGCTGAAGGTGCCGCTGTCACGCACGGGCTTGTAGCCTTGCGTGACCTCCAGCCCGCCCGGATCGACATCGGCCGGCAGGTCCTGCGGACGGCGATACCAGGTGTAGGCGATCGCCTTCAGTCCGACGCTGCCATTGACGCCGCGCACCTCGCCATTTTGCAGGACAACGGAGGCCGGATCGTGCTGTAGGAGCTTCGCGCCGATCCGCCGGGCGCGTTCGCCGAGCTCGCGGCAGGCGGTGGCCACCGCGCCGCCCGCCATCACCATGGAGCGCGAGCCCCAGGTGCCGGTCGAATAAGGCGTCATCGCGGTATCGCCGAGGACGATCCGAATGTTCGCGACATCGATGCCGAGGATCTCATGCGCGACCTGGGCGAGCGTCGTTTCCATGCCCTGACCGTGGGAATGCACGCCGACGCGCAATTCGAGACCGCCGTCCGGCGTGAGGCGCGCCGATGCCTGCTCGTGGCCCGGCACCATCGGGATGCCCCAGCCGGAATAGACGGACGTGCCGTGCGCGGCCTGCTCGCAATAGATTGAGACCCCGACGCCGACCCGCCGGCCGGCGGCGTCGCCTTGGCGCTGGCGCGCGCGAACGGCATCGATATTGATCGCAGCGAGCGCGCGTCGCATCGCCTCGGGATAATCGCCGCTGTCAAAATGCTTCTTGGTGATGTTGTCGAACGGCATCTGTTCCGGCCGCACCAGATTACGCAGCCGCACCTCGCCCGGTTCGAGACCTGCCTCTTCCGCGACGAGATCCAGCATCAATTCCAGTGCAAAGCACACGCCGGTGCGCGCCACGCCGCGGTAAGGCAGGATTGGGCATTTGTTGGTAGCCACCGAGAAGGTGCGGCAGCGGTAGGCCGGCATCTTGTAGGGACCGGGCAAAATACTCGCGACTTGCGCGGCCTCGAGGCAGGCCGAGAACGGATAGGACGAGTATGCGCCGGAATCCACCGTCGCCTCGCAATCGATGCCACGCAAGGTGCCGTCGCGGTCGGCATAGACCGTGATCTTGTAGTGATGCTCGCGGCAATTCGAGCTGGCCACGAAATGCTCGCGGCGGTCCTCGGTCCAGCGCACGGGATAACCGCATTGCATCGTCAGCCAGGACAGGCAGACTTCTTCCGGCAGCAGAATGCCCTTGTGGCCAAAGCCGCCGCCGACATCCGGCGAGATGACGCGGATCTGGCCTTCCTCCATATTCAGGCATTCGGCGAGGCCGCTGCGCGTGATATGCGGCATCTGCGCCGCGGAATGCAGCGTGAGCTGATCGAGGCGGCGGTCGAAGGTCGCGACCACGCCACGGCCCTCGAGCGGCGACATGCATTGCCGCGCGGTCGAGATCTCGCGCGTCACCTTGATCGGCGCGTCGAGCGCGGCGGAGATGTCGACCTCGTAATTGGTCTCAAGGAAGACATTGTCACCCCAATGCTCATGCACCAGGGTCGAGCCGGGCTGGCGCGCCTTCAGCATGTCGTATACGGCGGGGAGTTCCTCGAGATCGAGCATCACCGAGGCCGCGATGTCCTCGGCTTCGGCGCGCGTCGGTGCAACACACATCGCAACGAGTTCGCCGACCTGGCGTACCTTGCCGGTCGCCAGCACCGGCTGCTCCGAGATCTTGAAGCCCGGCAGCCCCGAGACCGCGCGGATCGGCTTGACGCCGACGAGATCGGCTGCCGTGAAGACGCTGCTACGATAGCGTTCAGGCACGTGGATGCTGCGGATGCGCGCATGCGCCAGCGGGCTGCGCACGAAAGCGACGTCGCGGAGGCCAGCGAGGCGGATGTCGGCGACGTACTGGCCGCGGCCGCGCATCAGGCGGTCATCCTCCTTCCGCGGCAGCCGTGCGCCCACGCCCTGCCCGGATTCTCCGGAAGGAAATTCTCGCTCGTTGCGCACGCCGGCGTCCTCCTTCACCGCAGCCCTACGCCGCAACGGCCTGGGGCAGGATCGGCGCGACCGCGTCGAAGCGCGTGCCGGCGCGCAGGCAAAACACCGGCTGCAGCAGACGCTCGGCGATCACCTCGTTGTTCTCGTTGTCCCTCAGGACAAACCGGCCGCTCTGCTCCGTGAGCACGGAGACGTCGGCGTCCATGCCGACCTTGAGGGCGCCGATGTCCCCGCTCCGGCCGAGCATTTTGGCGGGATTGGAGGTGACCATCGGCACCACCTGCTCGAGCGACAGGCCCAGCGCCATCATCGAGCTCATCGCCTGGACCAGGCTGAACTTGGCCTGACCGGCAAAGGGATGATTCTCATCATCCTCGTGCTGGTCGGGCGTTCCGGCCGGCGCGGGCACATGAGTGTTGTAACCGTGGATGTCGGCGCCCAGCGTGGTCGGGATGATGCCGGCCGCGATCGCCTTCTTCGCCAGCCGGTAGGAGAAATGGCTGCCGTGGCCGACATCGACCTTCAGGCCGCGATCGAGCGCGGCCTGGATCACCGGATGCACCTCGCCCTCGCGGTTGACGAAGCCGCCGGGATGGCGCGTGAAGGGATGGGCGAGGACATCGCCCTCGCGCAGAAGCGGAATCACGCGCGTCAGGATCGTGTCGGCATCCTCGCCATTGGCGCCGCTCTCGGGCAGGCCCCAGAGCTGGCCGAAATGCACGTAGACCGGCAGATCGGCACGCTTGCCGATCTCCGCCGCCATCTCGATGACGCGGATGCCCCAGCGCGCGAAGCCGCCGATCTCGGCGTGAGCCTTGATGCCGCGCACGATGTCGAGATTGGCGGTCGCCGCCTTGACGGTCGCGTCGACGTCGACGCCGTCGGGGCTATAGAGCTGCGGATAGAAGTGCCCCTCCAGTCCGCCGACGAGATAGGCGGACAGGAACGCGTAGACGCGCGAGGCGGCGGGCTCCGCGATGAAATGACGGAAGCCGGGCAGCGTCATGCAGGACGGGCCGCCCTGGTCGACCAGCGTCGTCACACCCGACTGCACGCCGACCATGTCCGGATTCATGCCGAAGCGGCCGGTGACATATTGATAGACGTGGGCGTGGGTGTCGATCAGCCCGGGCAGCACCAGCTTGCCGCCGACGTCGACGACCTCCCTGGCGCTGGTCGGCAGAATGTCGGACGCGACCGCGGCAATCTTGCCGTTGCGGATCGCGACATCCTTGATGCCATCGACGCCGGAGGCCGGACAGATCACGCGACCGCCTCGCAGTAGAAGGTCGAAGCTGGCAGTGACGGACATGGCGCTCTCCTCTTCTTGCGAGGGTGACGGCTTCGTCCCCTCGAATTACGAAGCATGCTTCGTATCTTGACATTACGAAGCATGCTTCGCATTTTGACAAAAGCAAGCATCGTGCCATGATCCCGATGTGGCAGGCGCACTCGAATCGAGCTAAGCGCGGCAGGGTTTCGGCTTGGGAGAGTGTGCATTGCGGCAGGCGAAGACACGTCGCGGCGGGACGAGGCACCGCCCCTGGCCCTTGTCGGAACGGCCCGGCTATCTGATCCGCCGGCTGCATCAGATTCACGTCGCGCTGTTTCAGGAAGCCTGCGGCGAATTCGAGGTCACGCCGCTGCAATACAGCCTGCTCTCGGCGCTGGCGGTGCGTGAAACCGCCGATCAGACCACTTTGGCGGCCGATATCGCCCTCGATCGCACCACGACGACCGGCGCCCTGAAGCGGCTCGCCGCCCGAAACCTGGTCGAGCGCGCGGTGAACAAGGACGATCGCCGGGCCCGGCTGTGCCGGCTGACACCGGCCGGAGCCGCGCTGCTGGTCAAGATCGAGGGCGCGGCGCGACGGGCGCATCGTGCGACGCTCGGCGATTTGAGCCAGCGGGAACAGGCGCTTTTCATCGAAATGATGCAGCGCATCGTGGCCGGCCATCCCAGTCGCGACAGCGCTGCTGCCGTATTCGACTAGGAGCCATTGCTGCGCTTTTGAGTTGGGCTGCTCAATTTATCATCGTACCGCTGCCCGGCCGAGCAACATCGCCCGCCTCTCACCGGCGCGGCAGACATGCCGAAGCGTACTCACGCGCAAGATCGGCCAGCGCTTGAAAACGCAGTCGCATCCGGCGCGACGCGCGTGACCTCCGGCATCGCCGCCCGCCCGCTCAGCCGCTCCGCAATTCCATGGCACGATTTATGCTGCGATGATGCGAAGCGTGCTTCGTATTGGGGGATACCATGACGGATTCCGAACTTCGCGCTGATATTCACAGCATCGAGCCGATTCCCGATGCGGACCGGGACTCGACCGGGCCGCAGCAGATGTGGATCTGGGCCGGCGCCAACATCGCGCCGGTGAACTGGGCCCTCGGCGCGCTCGGCATCATCCTCAAGCTTGGCCTGATGGAGACGATCGCGGTCATCGTGCTCGGCAACATCGTCGGCTGCGCGATCTTCGCGACCTTCACGGTGATGGGGCATAAGACCGGCGTCAACCAGATGGTGTTGAGCCGGTCCGCGTTCGGCGTACGCGGCGCCTATCTGCCGAGCATTCTCATGTTCCTGATGACGCTGGGCTGGATCGGGGTCAACACCTACTTCCCGGTCAAGGTCTCGATGGGCATCCTCGGACAGTTCGGCGTTCCCGACACCTGGCCGGTCGAGCTGGTCGTCATTACGCTGGTGATGGCCGTGCAGGTGCTGATCGGAATCTACGGCTTTTATGCAATACGCACCTTCGAAAAGTACACGGTGCCGCCCACCATCGCCGTCATGGTGCTGATGAGCATTTTGGCGTGGACGCGCCCTGGTGTCGTCAACTGGAACCTGACTACCTCGCTCGCTCCCGGTGCACATCTGGCGATGCTGACACTGCTCACCACCGCGATCGGGGTCGGCTGGGGCATTTCCTGGGTGACCTGGGCCTCCGACTATTCTCGCTTCGTGCCCAGAAGCGTGCCGTCGAAATCCGTGTTCTGGTACAGCTATGTCGGCATGTTCGTGCCGACGGTCTGGCTCGGCATTCTCGGCGCAACCATCGCCTCGACGACCCTGGATACCGACCCTGCCAAGATGGTCAGCGCGGTGTTTGGAGGTCCCGTCAGCATCCTGGTTCTCCTGATGGTGCTGCATGGCCCGATCGCCACCAACATCCTCAACGTCTATTCGGCGACGTTGGCGGCGCTGAGTGCGGGACTGAGATTGTCGCGCTTCTGGCTCACCGTCATCGTCGGCATCGCCGGCTACCTGGTTACGCTGTACTTCATCTTCGCGCCATCTTTCGCGAAAGCGTTCGACAACTGGATGATCAGCCTGTTGCTGTGGATGAGCTCGTGGGCCGGAGTGGTGCTGGCCGACTTCTTCATCAAGAGGAAGAGCAGGATCGACGTCGCCGAGCTCTACCGCTCGCCGCAGACCAGCGCCTATGGCGACATCAACTGGGTCGGCATGGTTGCGTTCTTTGCGGGCCTGGTCGCCGGATGGCTGGTGCAGGACGGCTTGGTCGGCGCGCTTCAGGGGCCGATCTCGATCAACCTGCTCGGGGGCGCCGATCTGAGTTGGCTGTTCGGCATCGGTGTTGCGGGGCTCGTCTATCTCGGGCTCGACAAGCTCGTGACGTCGCCCTCCTCCATCGTTGCGAGCGGCGCAGGGCGATAGCGACAATCCCGCATGCCGCAGCGAACGTAAGGTTCAAGCCTTGCCCGGTCAGACGCTGGCCCACGTCGGCCTGCGGGGCCTAGAGGGCCGCCGCGAGCGCCTCGCCCGTCTCGATATGCGGAATCGCCTCGACCAACTTGCGGGTGTAATCGTTCTTCGGATTATCGAACAGCGACCGGCTTTCCCCCTGCTCCACGATGCCGCCATTGCGCAGCACGATGGTGCGGTCGCACAGCATCCGCACCACGTTGAGGTCATGGCTGACGAACAGCAGCGCGATGTCATCGTCGCGCCTGAGGCGATCGAGCAGTTGCAACACCACCGCCTGCACCGAGACGTCGAGCGCAGCGGTCGGCTCGTCCAGCACGAGGAGCCGCGGCCGGCAGGCGACGGCACGGGCAATGCCGACGCGGGCCTTCTGGCCGCCGGAGAGCTGATGGGGGAAACGCGGCAAGAGATCGAGCGGCAGCCCCACGCGCTCGGCGCATTCCTCGACGCGCTTGCGCAGCGCGTCGCCTGCCCGCATGCCATCGAGCCGCATCAGGGGGTGGGCGATGCAGTCGAACGCGGTGAAGCGCGGATTGAGGCTCTCATTCGGGTCCTGAAAGACCATCTGGATGTCCTTGCGCAATGGCGAGCGGTGAAAGTCACGCGACGCCACATGGCCGATCGACTGCCCATCGAACACGATGTCCCCTTCACTCGGGTCGATCAGGCGGCAGATCATGCGCGAGGTCGTACTCTTGCCCGACCCGGATTCGCCGACAAGCCCGACACTCTCGCCCCCGGCCATCGTCATGGAGAAGTCGGCGACCGCCGCAGAGCCCTGGTCGAAACGTTTCGCGAGCTTGCGCACCTCCAGCAACGGCGGCGTCCCGTGTGCGGGCTCCTGCCTGGGCCTGCTGACCACAGTTGCGTAACGCTCCCGCTCCTCCCTGGTCACGAGATCCTCGATCCGGGACGTCGCGGTCGGCGAGGCCGCGACGAGGCGCTTCGTATAGGAATGCTTCGGCGCGCTGAAGAGCGTCCTCGGGCTCGCCTCCTCGACGATGCGGCCGCGCTCCATCACCGCGATGCGGCGGCAATAGCGCGCCGCGAGTCCCAGATCATGCGTGATCAGGATCGTCGCCATGCCGCGTGCGGCGGCGATGTCCGCCAGGAGATCCATCACCACCTTCTGCGTGGTGACGTCGAGACCGGTGGTCGGCTCGTCCGCAATCAGGAGCGCCGGATTGCAGGAGATCGCGATCGCGATCATGACGCGCTGGCACATGCCGCCCGACAGTTCGTGCGGGTAGGCGTTCATTCGCGCTTCTGGATCGCGAATCTGGACCGCGCGCAACAGTTCCAGCGCCTCGGCACGCGCAGCCTCTTTCGAAATGCGCTTGTGCGTGAGGATCGCATCCGCGATCTGCAATCCGATCGCGCGGATCGGATTCAGCGCCGACCGCGGGTTCTGAAAGATCATCGACATCGCGGCGCCCTGGAGCTGACGGAGATCATCGCCCCGGAGCTTCGTCACGTCCCGGCCGCGAAACAGGATCTTGCCGCCGGTGACGCGCCCGGCAGCATCGAGCAGGCGCGTCGTAGCAAAGCCGGTCACCGACTTGCCCGAGCCGCTCTCCCCGACGAGACCGAGCATTTCGCCGGCCTGCACCGTCAGGGTCACGCCGCGCACGGCCTCGACCATGCCGCGCCGCGTCGAGAACGCGACGTGGAGGTCGTCGATCCTGAGCAGTTCCTCGCTCATGTGCGCATACGGGGATCGAGAATATCCCGCATCCCATCCCCGAGGAGATTGAAGCACAGCACGGCCAGCATCAGTGCGAGGCCCGGAAAGGCCACCAGCCACCACCGACCCGTCGAGATGAAGCGCGCACCCTCCGCCACCATGATGCCCCATTCCGGCGTCGGCGGTTTGACGCCAAGGCCGATGAAGGACAGGCCGGCCGCGTTCAATATGGCCCAGCCGAGATTGAGCGAGATCTGCACCGCCATCGCAGGCAGGATGTTCGGCAGCAGGAAACGGAGCACCACCGAGAAATGACTCTCGCCGCAGGCGCGCGCGGCCTCGACCCAGCCGACATTGCGGCGGACGTTCACTTCGGCGCGCGCGAAGCGGATGTAGAAGGGAAGATTGATGATCGCGGTTGCGATCACGATGTTCTCGACGCGGTTGCCGAGGGCCGCGACCATCGCCATTGCCAGCACGAACAACGGAAAGGCCATCATCACGTCGACAAAGCGGCCGACGGCGCGATCGAGCCGGCCACCGGCGTAGCCGCAGAATGAGCCGACGACGGCGCCGATCACGAAGGAGATGCCGACCGCAGACACCGCAATGGCAAGATCAAGCCGCGCCGCGATGATGAGGCGGCTGAACACGTCGCGCCCGAGCTGGTCGGTGCCGGCGAGATGGGCCGCGCTCGGCGGCTGCAACGCTTCGGACACGTTGGAGGCCACGGGATCATAAGGCACGATCCAGGGACCGAAGATCGCAAGCAGGACGAACAGCGCCACCCCGGCCGCGGCCACCGCCGTGAGCGGATTGCCGCGCAAAATCCAGACCGAATGGCGGAGGGTTGCACTGGTCATCCGATGGAAACCCTGGGATCGGCGATTCCGTAGCAGATATCGACCACGAGGTTGACCAGCACGAACAGGCTCGCCATCAGCAGCACGAAGCCCTGTACCGGCGCATAGTCTGACGAGAGCAGCGCATCGAGTGCATAGGAGGCGACGCCAGGCCAGGAGAACACCTTCTCCACCAGCACATTGGCGCCGAGCATGGTCGAGAACACGATGCCGGCGATGGTGATGACGGGAAGGATCGCATTCCTCAATGCATACGTGACGACCACCTTGCCCCAAGACAATCCGACCGATCGCGCGGTACGTACGAAATCGCTCCCAAGCGACACCAGCATCGAGGCGCGGGTGATCCGCGCGAGCGGCGCGATGACGAACAGGGCCATGCTCACTGCCGGCAGAACCAGCTGCTTGCAGGCCGCCCACCAACCCTCGAAATCTCCAGCCAGCAGGAAATCGATCGAGAGAAAGCCGGTTCGTTGCGGCGGCAGCGAGGTGAACACGTCGATCCGACCGGTCGGATCAGGCGCAAGCCCGAGCAGGTAATAAAAAACGTAGATCAGCAGCAGGCCCGAGACGAAGGTCGGGACGCAGACGCCGAGGGCGCAAAACAGCCGGACGCCATGATCGATGATCGATCCCGGCCGCAGCGCCGCGACCACGCCGAGCGGCACCGCCGCGATCAGCGCGATCAGGAGCGCGGTCAAGGTGAGCTCCAGGGACGCCGGCAGACGCTCGCGCAGGTCCTTCAGTACCGGCTGCCCCGTCATCATGGAGCGGCCAAGATTGCCGCGACCGATGTCGGAGAGATAGAACACGAGCTGCTCCGGCACCGATTTGTTGAGCCCCATCTGTTTGCGAATCTGCTCGATCTCCTCCTTGCCGGCATTGGGGCCCGAGGCGAAGAACACCGCGGGGTCGCCGGGCAACACGCGCATCAGCAGAAAGGTGAAGACCAGCACGCCGAACAGCGCCGGCAGCGACGACAAGAGCCGCCTGCCCGCCCGCACCATCGTTGCACCAAGACCGGTCATCACCATTCAGCGCTCCCGTTGATCACGATGTCACTTCCGGCTGACATCGCGATAGTCCACCTGGCGATGGAACTCGTAGGTGTAGCCTTCGATCGACGGCGCCATGACCGCGTCCTGGTTCGGTTGCCACAGCATGATCTGCGGCATCAGATCGAAGTGCATCGCATTGAGCTTGCGGCCTGCTGCCTCATACTTGGCCTTGTCCGGCTCGAAGCGGGCTTCCTGCGCAATCGCGGCAAGCTCCGGGTTGTTGATCGAGCTGTAATTCCAGCGCTGGGTGCCTGTGTAGAAGTTGCGGTAGAAATAATCAGTCGACGGCAGCCAGGCGACGATGCCCTCCGTGAAGAAAGGCAGCTTCTTCTCGTTGATCTGCGTCGACATCTGCGCGTCCGGCAGCTTCTGAATGTCGACCTTGATGCCGATCTTGGCAAGCGACTCCTTGACAAGGGCAGCCATCGGCTCCGCCGTCGAGGACTGGCCGACATTGAAGCTGAACGTTGTCGAGAAGCCTTCCGGCAGACCGGCCGCCTTCAGATATTCCCTGGCCTTGTCGAGATCCATCTTCACCGGCTGCTGGAACGGATAAATGCCATTCAACGGATTGCCATCCGGCCATGTCGCGCCGAACAGCGGCGCGCCCCGGCCGAACAGGGCAGCCTTGAACATGTCGTCATAGGGCAGCGCGTAAGCGATAGCGCGGCGCACATTCACGTTGTCAAAGGGCGGCAGCTGGTTGTTCATCGAGACGTAGGTGATCGCATTGTATTGCGGCGTCGAGATCACCTTGAGCTTGCCCTTGGCCTCCAGCGACTGCACATCGCTGGCCTGGAGATCGACAACGAGATCGGCATCCCCGCGTTCGACCAGATTGGCGCGGGTTGCCGGTTCCGGAACCGATTGCACGATGACGCGCTTGAAGAAAGCCGGCTTGTTGGCCGAGCCGCGGTTCCAGTTCTCGTCCCGCTTGAGGATCACCTGCTCGCCGGGCTTGAAGTTCTCGACCACGTAGGCGCCGCTGCCTGCGGTGTGCTCCTTCAGCCATGCAGTGGCCCAGGGATCATCCGGCGTCGCGTGTGCCTTGGCGACCTTCGAGTTGATGATCATGGGATAGACCGTGGCCAGGTTCGGCAGCGCGAGCTTGTCGGGCTTGGGCAGCGTCACCTCGATGGTGAGAGGGTCGATCACCTTGAACTGATCGGCCGAGGTCAGCGAGCCCGTCAGCAATTGCGCCTTACCGAGGATCGGCGCGGTGACGCAGCGATCGAGCGACCATTTCACGTCCTCGGCGGTCACGGGCGAGCCGTCCTGGAATTTTGCGTCCTTGCGCAGACGGAACGTGAGCTTCAAACCGTCGGGGCTGACGTCATAGGATTCGGCCAGCTCGCCGGTGATCGTGTCGAGATCGAACACCCATTTGCCATTGAGCTGCTTGCGGCCAAATGTCACCAGCCGGTCATAGGTGCTCATGCTCAGCGCGAAAGATTCGCGCGTCGAGCCCGGGATGTTTGGATCGAGCGTGTTGACGGAGGCGCCGGTGACATAGCGCAATGTCTCCGCCCTGGTTTGCGCCTGCGACGGCGCGGTGGCGATCGACAACAGCGCAGTGGTGGCGAGAACTGAGGCCGCAGACCTGAAAGACACAAAACGCATTGGTTTTCCTTGAATTTCCGAAGAGGAAGGCCGGCTAGACTGGTCAAGAAAGAAGCAAGTTGCGCGCCAGTCTCACGGCGTGCTGGTGGGGACGCCTCGTCGCGGCGGCGCATGGATGATCATCGCGTTTCCCCCATTTTTCGCGCCGGCCGCGTAACCGCCTGCGGCACGTCATAGGCGCAGAGCGAAGTCCAGTGCCGCTCGACATCGGCGCGAAACAGGCCGCGTGTCAGGCCGTTCACGAGCTTTGGAACGGCCGTCGTCATCGCATTGATCGACGATCCAGACGGGCCAAAGCTCATGGTTGAGGCGATGGCGAAGAGATGGATGTCGGAAATCCACGGCGTCTCGCCGGCTACGCGCTCGGTGAAAGCGTAATCGTCGGCGAGGTAGGGAAAGCGGCCGAGCCGATCGTTGCGCTCGCTCTCCGGCGGTTGATAGCGGTCGGCCCAGGTCGCGATGTTGGCAGCGAATGCGGAGAGCTCGCCACGACTGGAAAAGTTCATGTCGATGCCGGTGCCGCAAATGACGAAATCAGTCGCGATGGCGCCACGCGGCGTCTGCAATTCGATGCTCTTGTCGGTTTCGCGGGCCGTCTCGGCCGGTGCGCCCTCGTGCAATGTGAAATTGACGTAGCGCGCGCAGCGATCATAAGTCGGTTGCGGAAAGCCTTCCCGCATTTCGAGGATCGCCCGCATGAAGCGCCAGCGCCATGCATCGTCGAGATCGCTGAGGTGGCGCAGGAAGCCGCGAAAGGTCAGCCAACGATAGGGCTGGATCACCTGGATCTGCGACCGGCGACACAGCAGATGCACCTCTGCCGCGCCCGCCTCCAGCGCGGTCGCCGCATTGTCGAAGGCGGATGCACCGGCACCGATCACGGCCACGCGCTTGCCACGAAGCTTCTCGAAGTCGATGTCGTCGGCGACGGTCGCGACCGAGCTCGCCGGCAGATGCGCTAGCTGCTCCGGGACCATCCAATCGCCCATGCCCTCCTGCCCCGTCGCGAGCACGATCTTGCGGGCGTAAAGCGTCTCGATCTCGCCTGCCCGTTTCACGCGCGCGGCCAGTAGGCCGTCGGATGCAGGCACGATCTCCAGAAGCTCGCAATTGTTGCGCACGGGCAAGCCGATCGTGCGTCGCAGCCACAGCAGATACTCCGCCCAATGGCAACGTTCGATCAGGCCGAGCTGTTGCCAGCTTTCCTTGCCGAACCGGGCTTCGTGCCAGGACTGGTAGGTGAGGCTCGGGATGTCGAGATCGGGGCCGGTATAATCCTTCGGGCTGCGCAGCGTCGGCATGCGGGCATAGGTTAGCCACGGGCCTTCCTTGCCCTCTTCCGACTTGTCGATCAGCAGGATGTTGCTGACGCGCGAGCGCATCAGGCCGAAGCCGATGGCGATGCCGGACTGGCCGGCGCCGACGATGAGGACATCCAGCGCCGGTCTGCCGTCGGGTCCCGTCTTCGGTTCGAGCCATGCGGCATGAGGATGCGCGATCTTCGCGAGATCGGCGCGCACGTTCGTTTCGAGCGTCGTCAGCCCATCACTCATGCCGCGAGCCAGCCTCCGTCAACCACCATCACAGTGCCGGTCGTGAACGAGGATGCATCGCTGGCGAGATGCAGCGCTGTCTGCGCGATCTCCTGCGCCGCGCCAAACCGCTTCATGGCATGGCGGTTGCGCGAGGCCTCACGCACCTCGTCCGAATTGGCGTGACGGGCGAAGCTGCGGCGAAGCATCGGCGTATCGATCGCGCCCGGCGCAATCGCGTTGACGCGAATGCCGTCGGTGGCGAAATCCACCGCCATGGTGCGCGTCAGGCTGACGATGGCGCCCTTGGCGGCGATATAGGCGCTGTTGCCCTTGCCGCCGGCCATCGCGAGCTGCGAAGCCAAGGTGATGATGGAGCCACTGTTCTGCCGCTGCATGTGAGGCACGGCGGCCCGAGCCCACAGCCAGGTGCCGCCGACATTGGTGCGAAACACCGCGTCCCAGTCGTCCAGGCTCGTCGTCAGCACCGTGCCGCCGCAGGAGAAGCCGGCCGCCGTCATCAGGATGTCGAGGCGACCGTGGCGCGCGACGACCTCGCCGACGACAGTCTCGGCGAAACCGGCATAGCCGACGTCGCCGACATGAGTCGTGGCCTCGCCGACTAGGCTCACCGTCTCCTTTAGGCCGGCGGCATCGCGATCGACCAAGGCAAGGCGCGCGCCCTCCTCCACGAACAGCTTTGCGGTGGCGCGGCCGATCCCCGAGCCTGCTCCCGTGATGATCGCCGTGCGCCCCTGCAGCCGCATCTCAGATCGTCTCCTTGTGCTGCATCCACCAAGCGCTCATCGCGGCCGCCGACTCCGCGCAACCGAGCCGGGCGCGCCAGCCGAATTCATCGGCCATCCGCGCAACCGACATCGGCGCACGATCGCCGCCGTGGAGCTTGATCTCGGTTTTCTCTCCCGGCGCTGCGAGCCGGCATTGCAAGCCCCGATGCAGCGCCGCAAACGCCTTACCCCATTGCAGCGCCGACCAGGCTGTTCCGCTGGAGATGTTGTAGATACGATGGCGCGGCCGTTCAGCCTCGATCAGCTTCGCCACGGCTTCGGCGGCGTCCGGCGCGTAGGTCCAGTCTTTCACTCCGGCATCCGGCAAGATCGCCGGCTCTCCGCGCGCGAAGGCGGCCAGAATCTGGAACTGGAGGCTTGGCGTATCGCGCACCGCCCCGGGCCGCTCCCATGGACCGAATACGGCGCTCAGCCGCACGCTCAGGAAATCGCCGCCAAAGAGCTCGGCATGGCGCGCCACCGATCGCTCGGACGTGAACTTGCTGACGGCGTAGAACGAGACGGGATCGCAAGGCGTCTCCTCGTCCAGGACGTCGAACCTCGTCCCCGATGCGCCATAGGCCGATGCCGACGACAGATTGACGACCCGCCGAACACGATGGCGGATCGCCGCAAGCAGAATGGGAATCTGCGCCATCACGTTGATTTCGAGCACGCGCGCAGTCGATGCCCGCTCGAGCTCCTCCCCAGCCGTAATCGCCGCGCCGAGCACGATCGCATCGTATCCACCGGCAATCAGGCCCTCGATGCCTTCCGCGTCGGTAATGTCGCCCTGGACGACCTTGAGCCGCTCCCGATAATTGGGCAGCGACCGCTGTGCCGCCGGCGGGAGAGGCGCGCAATCATACAGCGTCACGTCATGGTCACGCGCGAGCAGCACCTCGGCGAGATTGAGGCCGATAAAGCCGGTGCCGCCGAAGATGATGATCTTCATCGCGTGCAATCCATCATCACAGCAATTTTGCTCCGAAATTCCGTTCCGGATCCATGTCGGCCACGAGCCTGCCGGTCGGCTTTGCCGCCTCGCCGCCGCTGCGCGCGAGGAACTTTCCGCTGCCCGGCTTCCCGAAACATTTGTTGCCGTCGATGATCATCCGGCCGCGCGAGAGCACCGAAACCGGCCAGCCCTTCAGCTTGCGGCCTGCGAACGGCGTATAGCCGGCGAGATCGTGCATCATCTCATCAGTGATCGTGACCTCGCGGTTCGGATCCCAGATCGCGATGTCGGCATCGGCGCCGACGGCGATCGAGCCCTTACGCGGATGCAGATTGTAGATCTTTGCCGGCGCCGTCGCCGTCAGCTCGACGAATTTCTCCAGGCCCAGCCGACCCTTCGACACCATCGCATCGAACAGCAGCGGCAGCCGCAGCTCCAGTCCGGGCAGGCCGTTGGCGACCTGCTTGAAATTCGGATTGGGGCCGGCGCGCAGCTTGCCTGTCTCGTCGTAGCGATAAGGCGCGTGGTCCGACGAGATGGTCTGGAGATCGCCCAGCGAGAGCGCCTGCCAGAGTGCCTCCTGGTCTGCATGCGTCCGCGGCGGCGGGCTGCACATCCATTTGGCACCTTCCGAACCGGGCTTGTCGAGATCGTCCGCAGTGAGGAACAGATATTGCGGGCAGGTCTCGGCGAAGACCTTGAGGCCTTGCCCGCGCGCGTCGCGGATCACCTTGGCGCCCTCGGCGGTCGAGACGTGGAAGATCATGATCGGCTGGTCAATCAGCGCCGCCATGCCGATCAACCGCGTGAACGCCTCGGCCTCCGAGACGCGGGCGTGGCTGACGGCGTGGTATTTCGGCATGGTGTAGCCGCGCGCGAGCAGGCGCTTCACCATCCAGGCGATGATGCCGTGATTCTCGGCATGCGCGCACAGCATCGCGCCGGACTGGCGCGCGGCGAGCAGAATGTCGAGCAGCGGCTCGTCATCGACCTTGAGCCGGTCGTAGGTCATGAAGATCTTGATCGAGGCATGCCCCTGCTTCACCAGCGCCGGGATGTGCTCCTCGACCGTCTCCCTGGTCGCGTCCGCGATGATCATGTGAAAGGCGTAGTCGATCACGGCGCCCATCCTCGCCAGCGCGTGATAGTCCTCCACCACCTGCGGCAGCTTCATCCCGACATGCTGGGCGGCAAACGGGATCACCGTGGTGGTACCGCCAAAGGCGGCAGAGACCGTCGCGCTTTCGAACGTATCGGCATTCATGATGCCGGCAGCGGAGAGCTGCTCGATATGAGCATGGCTGTCGACGCCACCGGGCAGCACGAGCTTGCCGCGCACGTCGATCTCGCGTTTCGCTCCCGGAAGGCCCTTTCCGACGGCTGCAATGGTCTCACCGGAAATCGCGACATCAGCCTCGAAGACGTCGGTGGTGGTGGCGACGCGGCCACCGCGGATGATCAGGTCGTAAACTGGTTCAGTCATGAGGCACTCCATGATATGCCTGAAACGAGTGATCTCCATTTTGCAGGAAGACCATCATGTCCCGGCCGCGCATTCTCGTCATCAATCCGAACTCCAACCACAAGGTCACGCAAGGGCTGGAGGATGCGCTGAAGCCGCTCGACTTCGAGGGCGGGCCGGAAGTGGTCTGCCAGACGCTGGCCGAGGGTCCCTTCGGCATCGAGAGCCAGGCCGACGTCGACAGCGTCGCGATGCCGCTGCGCCGGCTGGTCGAGAGCGACAACAGCTCGGCCGCCTTCGTCATCGCCTGCTACAGCGATCCCGGGCTTCAGGTCTGTCGTGAAGGCACCGACCGTCCCGTGTTCGGCATTGCCGAGTGCGGCGTGCTGACCGCGCTTTCGCGCGCCGAGACCTTCGGCGTCATCGCGATCGCCCAGCGATCGATCCCGCGTCACATGCGCTATCTCAGGCAGATGGGACTGACCGACCGCCTCGCCGGCGAGCGGCCGCTGAACATGAGCGTTGCGGAAACCGCCTCGGGCGAAGGCACGCTGGCGAAAATGATCGAGGTCGGCCGCGCGCTGCGCGACGAGGACGGCGCCCGTGCCATCGTGATGGGCTGCGCCGGCATGGCGCGCCATCGCCGTCCGCTCGAAGACGCGCTGCAGATCCCCGTGATCGACCCGACACAGGCGGCCGTCACCATGGCGCTGGGCACGGTGCAGTTCTCGGCTCACTAGGCGTCCTTCAACTCTTTCTTGTCCTGACGAGCGAGCCATTGCGCATGGCTCTCGCGGACAAGTGCGAACGTATCCCGCTGCGTCGTGTAGAGATTGCCGAACATGCGGCCGATCGGCCGGTAGGCATCGAGATCGACATACATATTGCCGGCATCGACGAGGCCCTCACGGGCGTGGACCCTGAGCACCTCGCCGATCAACAGCTCGCGATCCGCCGAGAAGGTCAGCACCACATGGCGCCGGCATTCCAGCGCAAAAGGCGCCGCGGCGAGGCGCGGCACCTTCACGTCCACCGACGAAAGCGTGGCAAGGCCGGTCGCGGCGACCTCGCTGTCGCCGGAGGGAAAATCGACCGCGCAGTCGTTCATTGCCGTCGACAGCGCCTCGTCGACCATGTGAACCACGAACTCGCCGTCGCGATGGATGTTACGGGTCGTGTCCTTTGGCGAATGATCCGGCTTGTGCTGCAGCCCGAGCACGATCAGCGCAGGGCTTTCCGAGAAGACGTTGAAGAAGCTGAAGGGCGCGGCATTGACAGCTCCGTTCTCGTCCAGCGTCGTCACCAGCGCGATCGGCCGCGGCACCACGACGCCGCAGAGCAGCTTGTAGCGGTCACGCGGGTCCAATTCGCGTAAGGAGATGCCCTTGTCAGCCATCGGCGTCACGTCTCCGGCGGCGGCACCGCGCCGGTCTGGCTGGTGATCAGGCCGTAATGCTCGATGCGGCGATGCCGGGCGAAATCGAAGATCGTGGTCTTGCCGAAGGTCGTTGCATCGAGGTCGCAAGGATGGACCAGGACCTCGTCCTCCTCCGTCTTCGCTTCGGCCACGATCTCGCCGTTGGGATCGACGATCAGGCTGCCGCCGAACAGCGGGTGGCCGTCCTCGATGCCGGCCTTGGCCACCGCGACCACCCAGGTCGCGTTCTGGTAGGCGCCGGCCTGCACCGAGAGGCGATTGTGGAACAGGCGCTTTTCGACGCCCTCTTCGCTCTTCTCGGCATTCACGGATGGCGTGTTGTAGCCGATCAGCACCATCTCCACGCCCTGCAAGCCCATGACGCGATAGGTCTCGGGCCAGCGGCGGTCGTTGCAGATCGCCATGCCGATGATGCCGCCCAGCGTCCGCCAGACCTTGAAGCCGAGATCGCCCGGCTCGAAATAGCGCTTCTCCAGATGCTGGTGCGAGCGTTTGGTGTCGTATTCCACATGGCCCGGCAGGTGAACCTTGCGGTATTTGCCGACGATCTTGCCGGACTTGTCGGTGAGAACCGCGGTGTTGAAATGATGGCCGTCCGGCGTCAGCTCCGCATAGCCGAAGTTCATCGCCATTCCGTGCTGCGCGGCACGCTCGAACAGCGGCCTTGTCGCCGCGTTCGGCATCTCCCGCTCGAACCAGACGTCGAACTCGGCCCGGTCCTCGACATACCAGCGCGGGAAGAACGTCGTCAGCGCCAATTCGGGATAGACGATCAAGTCGGCGCCCTTGCTCTTGGCCTCGTCCATCAGCGCGATCATGCGCTTGACCACGGCCTCGCGGCTGTCGGCTTTCTGGATCGGGCCCATCTGGGCGGCGGCGACATTGACGATTCGCATCAGCGACTTCCTGATCTCTTCACGAATTTCTTGGCGAGGCTGGGGATCGCAGCTTCAAGGGCGTAGCGGCAGCATAACGCCGCCTTGCGTCCGTTTTCCAGCCAAGCAGATTTCATGCCGTTCGCCCCCATTCGGCGTCCTGCAACAGCCGCCAGTTGATCTTGTTGCTTGCGGTGCGCGGCAGCTGGTCGACGAAGACGACCGCGCGAGGCGCCTTGTAGCTGGCCATCGCGCCGCGCGCCCAGCCAACGATGTCGTCGGGCGATGTCGTTGCCCGCGCCGCCTCATCCAGCACGACCAGCGCCTTGACGGTCTCGCCGCGGTAATCGTCCGGCGCCGAAATGACGCAGCACTCCCGGATCGCGCGGTTCTGATACATCGCGGCCTCAACCTCGGCCGGCCACACCTTGAAGCCGCTGACATTGATCATCCGCTTCAGGCGATCGACGGCGAAGAAATAGCCTTCGGCATTGCGATAGCCGAGATCGCCCGTACGCAGGAACCGCTTGCCGTCAAGTTCGATGAAGGCCTCGGCATTCGCCTGCGGCCTGTTCCAGTACCCCTGCAGCACCTGCGGTCCGTGCACGACGATTTCGCCGACGACATTGTCGTCGAGCTCGACCAAGCTCTCGGGATCGATGATCCGCGCATGCGTCTCGTGCACCGCGATGCCGAGGCATTGCCGCTTCGGCGCGGCCATCGGGTTGAGGTGCGTCGGCGACATCGTCTCGGTCATGCCATAGCCCTCGACGAAATCGAGGCCGAACCGCCCCTTCAGCCGCTCAGCGACCGCCGTCGGCATCGCCGCGCCGCCGCCGGTCAGCACCTTGAGTTTGGCAAAGCATTCGTCGCGAAACCGGGCGCTGGCGAGCACGTCGACGATCATGGTCGGCGCGGCGTTCCAGAACGTCACGCCATGGGTCTCGAACAGATCCGGCAACAGATCCTTGTCCCAGCGCGCCATCAGGAGCAGCGTGGCCCCAGTGACCATCGCCGCATTCATCGAGCCCTGCATGCCCGCAACATGGAACAGAGGCATGAAGCCGGTCATCACGTCGCTGCGGTCCAGCTTGTACCAGCGCGCTTGCAGGACAGCCGTAAACAGCGCGCTGCGATGCGTATGCATGCACGCTTTGGGCTTGCCCGTGGTGCCAGACGTGTAGGGCAGGATCATGAGATCGTCCGGACCTGCCTCCATTGCACCCGGCTGTAGGCACCGTTCGATCGCAGAGGACCAGGAATGCCAGCCCGGCAGCGCCGGCATCTCCGACGGGGCTTCGGTCACGCATGACGGCAGCGTATAAGGCGTCGCCAGCGGAACCTCGTCGCGATATTGGGCAACAACCGCATTGCTGATTGCTGTGCCCACGAGGGGAGCGAACATGGAGATCAGCTCGCTTCCAATGATCGCGACCTGAGCGCCGCTATCCGCGGCGAGATAGGCGACCTCGGCCGACTTGTTCATGGGATTGACCGGTACGATCACGGCGTCCGCCCGCATCACCGCGTAATAGGCGATGACATATTGCGGCGAGTTCTGAAGCGCGATCATGACGCGGTCGCCGCGCTTCACCCCGCAGGCGCCCTGCAGGAAGCCGGCCATGGCATCGACACGGTCGTGCAGCTCGGCGTAGCTCAGGCTCGCGCCGTAGAACACCGTCGCCGGATGCGAAGGCCGATCATGCGCGGCCCGCGCCAGCGCGTCGTACAGCGTTCCCTCCGGCATCGCGAGATGCCAGGGCTCATCCGCCGGCCAGGCCGGCGACCGGCGTGGCGTTGCGTGATCCGCGCTCACCCGTGCTCCTCGTCGGCGATATCGAGTCCGTGATCGAGCGCGTCCAGAAGCTGGTCAGCCTCGCGCTCGGAAATGACCAGCGGCGGCGCCAGGAACAGCGAGGTCTGCTCGCCGCTGGTGCCGATCACCGCACCGGCTTCCAGCGCCCGCTCCGCGACGCGCGAGGCGATCGGCACCTCCGTGGTGTCGGCATGCCAATTGCGCCAGTCGGGTCCGTGCAGCTCCACCGTCCAGTGCAGTCCCTGCCCCGCGACGCGCCGCACGCTCGGATGCTTTTGCGCGATCGCGAGCAGGCGGCGGATGAACAGCTTCTCGAGCTGCTGCACACGCTCCAGAATCTTGTCCTCGGTGACAACCTTCAAATAGGCGCTGACGGCCGCCATGCTGATGGGATGGCCGCGCAACGTGCCATAGTTCTGCCAGCTCGCACCCTTGAGCCGCTCAACGATGTTCTTGGAGACCACGACCGCAGCTACAGCGGCGGCGCCACCGCCGAGCGACTTGCCCAGCGTGACGATGTCCGGGCGACTTTGCGCCCCCTGGAACGCGAACCAGCGGCCCGCGCGCCCGGCGCCGGTCACGACCTCGTCGGCGATCCAGTAGGAGCCCGCCTGCCGCGCGCAACGCGCCACTTCGTCCTGATATTCGCCGTCGTAATAGATGCCGCCTTGGGTGTAGTCGATGATGGTTGCCGCCGTGTCCGAGAGCAGCCGCGTGGCATCTGCGAGATACTCGCTCGGCGGCGTATTGTTGGCCGGCGCGCCGTAGATCGCGCCATCCGGCGCCGGCAGGATCCGCACCGGCGCCATCGGCGCCGGCAGCTTCGAACCACCGGCATGCACGGCGAGCCCGCCATGCCATTGCGGCTGCACCGTCATGCTGCGCGACAGGCCGGTGATGCCGTGATAGGCGCGTTCCCGCGTGGCCAACGCGGACCGCTGCATCAGGGCCTGACAGAGCGACAGCGCCATGTCGTTGGCTTCGCTGCCGCTGATGCAGAAGCGCACCGCGCCGACCCAATCCTGTTCACCCTTGAACGCAGTGGCCATCAGGTCATCCGCGGCCTGTTCGCGGCCCACCCAGGTCCAGCCTTCGTTGACGACGGGCGTATCCGCCGCGCGGCGGATCGCCTCCACCATTGCGGGGTGGCGATGGCCGAGACCGCCGCCGGTGTTGCTGCCGTCGATCAGCTTGCGGCCATCGGACAGGTGGAAGTAGACGCCCTCGCCGCCGACCACGGCCATCGGCGCGGCGTCGCCCGCATTCAGCCCGGTTCGCAACAATCTGCTCATCGCAATCCCCTCACTCTACAGCTGCAGCGCCATAACCGCCGCCGCCGCACATCTCGATCGTGACGAGATCATCTTGCTGCAACACCAGGTTCGACTTGCCGTCGATCGTGACGTTCGCGCCATGCCTGACCAGCGAGATACGACAAGCCTTGCCGGCCTCGCCGCCCTGCATGCCCCACGGCCGAAGCACCATCCTTTCGATGCAGGTCGTCAGGTGCATCGAGGGTGCGAGGATGCGATAGGTCCGAACCGAACCGTCGCCGCCGCGATACGCTCCCGCTCCGCCGGAGTTCCGGCGGATAGCCTGCTGCTCGAGGCGGATCGCGTAATTCGCCTCGATCACCTCGACCGGCGTGTTCGACGTATTGGAAAGATGTACACGGGTCGCGGACGTTCCGTCCCGATCGTGGCGCGCGCCTTCGCCGCCGCCGTGAACCTCGTAGAGCATCTTCCACGATCCGTTCGGCCGCGGCTCGGCAAAGAACAGCACACCCGCCGTGGTCGCCCCGCCGGCCGACAGGCGTTCGGGGATGGTGTCCTGCATGGCACGAAAGATCGCATCGACGATGCGCATGGACGTCTCATGGTTGCCGGCCGCGACGGACGCCGACCAGCCGGGCTCCAGGATCGAGCCCGGGCGCGTGATGATGGTCAAAGGCCTGAGCGCGCCTGCGTTCTGCTGCATGTCGCGCCCGCTCATGATTCGCGCGGCATAGGCGGCGGCCGAGCGCGCCATGAACGGTGTCGTGTTGCAGAAGTTCGAGACGCGATCGCAGCTTCCGGAGAGGTCGAAGGTCGCCTCGTCGCCGCGAATGGTGATCTTCACATGGATGCGCGCCGGCGCGTTGTTGTCGCTGCCGTCGTCGAGGTAATCCTCGCCCTCATAGACGCCGTCTGGAAGATCGCGCAGCGCCGCGCGCATCTCGATCTCGGAGAGATCGTGCAGGCGCGACTGCGCGGCCGTGAACACCGCCTTGCCGTGCTCGCGGCAAAGCTCGACGATGCGCCGCTCGCCGGCCTTGGTCGCGGCGATCTGGGCGAGGAGGTCGCCCTCGCAGGATTCGGCATCGCGAACATTGGCCTTCAGCAGTTGCACGATCGCCGTGTTGATGCCGGCCGCAGTCGCGATCAGCACCGGCGGAATCCGCATCGCCTCCTGGAAGGTGTCGATCGCCTTGGCAAAATAGCTGCCGGGCCAGGTGCCGCCGATGTCGGGCCAGTGCGCGAGGCTGACCGCGAAGGCCACGATGTCGCCGTCGACGAAGACGGGCCGCACGACCTTGACGTCGTTGAGATGATTGCCGCCGAGCGCGCCGACATTGTAGATCAGCACATCCCCGTCGTTCAGGCGCTCGCGTGGCATCACCTTCAGCAATTCGGGGATGGTGTAGGCCATCGCGCCGAGATGGATCGGAATGTCGCGGCCCTGCCCGACCAGACCGCCGTGGCCGTCGGTGATCGCGGACGACAGGTCACCGGCCTCGCGCAACAGCGGCGAGCGCGCCGAGCGCGTCATCACCAGGCTCATCTCCTCGGCCGCGGCGGAAAGCCCGTGCCTGATGACCTCGACAACGAATGGATCGAGCTTCATGCCCTCCTCCGCGTCAGGAACAGATTGCCCGTCGCATCAGGCTTCGCCTGCCATCCGGGCGGCACGACCACGGTCGACCACGCGTCTTCGATGATCGCAGGGCCGTTGACGATCTCGGTTAGCGCCGCGCGGTCGACGATCGCTGTCGCCGTCTCGGGCAGACCATCAAACGAGCAGACACGCGTGCCCGTGGATACCGCCCTCACCGCCGTCGCCGGCCGGCTCACGACGGTTGTCGACGGCCGGCGGGCCTGCACCCGCACGGACTCGATGACGCAAGGCTCGCCGGTCGCATAGCCGAACAGCTCGTGATGCCGCGTCAGGAAATCCTGCTTGAGCCTGGCGACGTCCAGCGGCAAGGCGAAAGATACCGGAATGGCATCGTTCTGCGCTACATAGCGCATCAACGCGGCCAGCTCGACCTGGATCTCCGCCTTAGCAACGCCATTGGCGAACAGCGGCGCGGATGCATCGGCGATCAGGGCCTCGATCCGCTCCGATACGCGCGCGAGATCGATGCCGTCGAGGGCGGCGCGAAGAGTCTGCTGCTGGAGGAAGCTGAAATCGGCAGTGAGGCAGCCCAGCGCCGAGAACGCGCTCGATGCGCTGGGCACGACGACCTCTGGGATTCCATAGAGATCGGCGAGGCCCGCAGCATGCATCGGGCCGCCGCCGCCGAAGGCAAGCAGCGTACAGTCGCGCCCGTCGATGCCGCGCTCGACCGTGACGCGGCGGAGCGCACGGGCCATGGTCGCATTCGCGACCTTGATGATTCCTAGCGCCGTTTCGGTGAGGTCGAGTTCGAGCGCGCGCGCGACCGGTTCGATCACGCGCTTCGCGGCCTCGATGTCGAGGCCGATACGGTCGCCGAGTTTCGTCTCGGGATTGAGATAGCCGAGCACGGCATTGGCATCGGTGATCGTCGGCTCACGACCGCCGCGGCCATAGCACGCCGGTCCCGGCTCGGAGCCGGCACTCTGCGGGCCGACCGTGAGGCCGCCGGGGCCGCTGCGGACGATTGATCCGCCGCCCGCGCCGATCGAATGCACCGCGAGCATCGGCTGGCGCAACGGCTTGTCGCCCAGCATGCGACCGTCCGTCATCTCGGCCTGGCCGTCCACGATCAGGCAAACATCCGTCGTGGTGCCGCCCATGTCGAAGGTCAGCATGCGCGAGGCGCCGAGCTGGCGCGCGATGGCGACGGAAGCGGAGACGCCGGCCGCAGGCCCCGACATCGCCATCACCAGCGGCCGGCGTTTCACCGCCGAAATCGGGATCATGGCGCCGGCGGAATGAAACACCTGGAGGCCGGGGCCGATCGGCAGCCGCTGCTCCAGCTCGCTGAGATATTCCACCGCGATCGGCATCGCGGCCGCGTTGAACACGGTTGCCGAGGTCCGCTCATATTCGCGCGCCTCGGGATTGACCTCGTGCGACAGCGAGACATGTGCGACGACTTCCTTGAGTCGCTCGCCGAGCATTTTTTCATGCACCGGATTGGCATAGGCGTGAAGCAAGGCCACGGCGACGCTCTGCACGCCGGTACGCTTGAGCCAGGCCACCAGACGCTCGATCTCCGCTTCCTCCAGCGCCTTCAGCACCCGGCCCTCGTGGTCGAGGCGTTCGGCGAGCCCAAAGCATCGTTCCGGCGGCACCAGGGGCGGCGATTTCGGCGGGATATCGAGGCGATAGAGATCGCGGCGGCGGTAGCGCCCGATCTCCAGCACGTCGGCAAAACCCACGGTCGCGACCAGCGCCACCTTCGGCAACCGGCCCTCGACGATAGCGTTGGTGACACGCGTGGTGCCGTGGACGAAGCGTTTGACCTCGCTCTTGCGCAGGCCAACCGCGTCGATGGCCTCCAGCATCGCCTGAACGGGTGCGTCGGGCCGCGACGGCACCTTGGCGGTCCGCACTTCCGCGGAATCGCGCCGGATCGCGACGATGTCGGTGAAGGTGCCACCGATATCGGTGCCGACCTCCCAGTGATTGCCGGAATCGCTCATCTGCACAGTCAGTTACGCGTCCCGTCCAGACCGGACGCCGGGTGCTTCCGACCCATCGCAAAGTCCAATGCCAAACCGAGAGCGCTCATCATGCATCCCCTGTCATGCCACCGACCGGAAGCGTGCGACAGAGCGATAGGCGGGGGATAGAGCCAGAGTTGTCCCAATCCGCTAGACCAGCACGCGACGTTAGCCGCGCGCCGCGCCGGCTGCTGCACGTTTTGATGCAGCGCTGCCCGCGGCGACGGCAGGCGAGCGCGGACCGGTCCACGCGGGAAAAGTGCAGCGTGCCAAAGATTTCTCCGCACAAATCGCGGGATCCGCTGCCGCGCAATCCGAACGCGTCAAATCCTCTGTCTAATTTGCAGGCGACCGACCCGGCCCGGCGGGATGTTCGCCTGCCCCGGAGCTATGCATGGCGATCGGCTCAGCCTCTCTTTATTGCAGCAGCAAGGAAAGAGATTGGCGGTTTGGATGGTGCATTGCGCGAGCCGCTGCCGATGCAAGCCACCACTCTCGCAAGCAGCGGCGAGGCGTCCTCGACGCGCAGACGTCCGTAGCCGAACACGAGGCCCTGTCGCGTCGGTTGCTCCAGAAAATTCTGCGAGAGCGGCTGGACGTGGATGCCGGCCTGTTTCACGGCAGCCGCCGCTTCGCGATCACTCATCCGCGCTTGCATCGCTTCGGTGAAGAGCGCGACGAGATGCAGCCCGGTGACGGCGGAGGACACGACCAGATCATCCGGCGCCTGGGCCGCGATCGCCTCGATCAGAGCCTTTCGCCTGCTCGCGTAGACCCGGCGCATCGCACGGAGATGTCGCAGCAGGTGCCCTTCCCGCATGAACTCGGCCAAAGCGAGCTGTCCGATGCCGGAAGTGTGCACGTCGATCCGCGCGCGACCCTTGGAAAATCCGGCGATGAAATGCCTGTTGGCGACCATGTAGCCGAGCCGCAGATTAGGCATCATCATCTTGGAGAAGGTGCCGAAATAGATCACCCGTCCCTCGCGATCGAGCGAACGCAAAGAGGCGATCATGCTGTCCTGATGTCTGAATTCCGAATTGTAGTCGTCCTCGATCACCCAGACGTCGTTCCTGCTGGCCCAGTCGAGCAACTCGAGACGCCGCTCCAGGCCCATGCTGACGCCGAGCGGATATTGGTGCGACGGCGTGACCACGATCAGCTTCGCGCGCGGTGCACGCCTGATGCCCTCCGAAACGACGAGGCCTTTGTCATCGACGGGAATTGGAACGAGCTTCGCGCCGGCTGCCGTCAGTGCCCCTCGGGCCTCGATGAAGCCGGGCTCCTCGACCCAGACCTCGTCTCCGGGATCGAGGATCATCCGGCTGCAGAAATCCAGCGCACCCGACGTACCGGGCGTGACAACGACCTCTTCCGGCGAGCAGACCAGCCCTCGCACCGAGCCGAGAAAATTCGCGATCTCGCTCCGCAGCCGCGGGTGACCTTCGGCAGGAAGGTCGAGGCACTCCTGTTCCCTCGGATTTTGCCAAGTCTGGCGCAGCAGGCGTGACCATTCCTTGAAGGGAAATGTCGAGATGTCGGGCGCGCCAGGCGCGAACACGGACGGCCAATTGGTCTCGTAATCCAGACCAAGCAGCGATCGCCAGCGCTTCGACATATTGGCGGGCCCAGCCCAGGGCGGCGCAGTAGGCGGCGGTTCTGCATACGGCATCGCGACGGACGCCACCAGCACGCTGCCGCGTGGCGTCGATTCCAGATACCCCTCGGCGTAAAGCAGATCCCACGCGGTCAGCACCACCGTGCGCGAGCAGCCCAATTCCCGCGCGATCTCTCGCGAGCCCAGGAACTGCGTTCCAGCCGGAAAGGCACCGCGTAAAATGCAGCCGCGGATGTGGGCCGCAATCTGCAAATGCAGTGGCACGCCCGACGTCCGGTCGATATGCATTCCCGCAAGGGATACTCGCTTGCCCGGGTGACGATCTCTGTCCATCGCGTGGAGACTGCTGTTGGAACGGCCGGCGATGGCCGCCAGCGTTCCCTCAGGATGGGCCAGAAGCGGATCCGGGTCCAGCCTTGACGGAAGCAGTCACTCCCATGATGGGCGCGGCCGAACTAATGATCAGCAGCTGCTGCAGAAATACCGACATTATTCGCACGTCATGGACTGGCTCGAAACGCCTCCGGATTCGCCGTACTGGGACTGCATTTCACCCGTGACAAACCTAGGTACCATTCGTACCCGGCGTCTTCCGATGCTGTTCATCGGTGGCTGGTTCGGACCGCCCGAGCTTCGATCTTTGCTGCATTCTTTCGCTCATCACGTCTGACGAAAGGGTTCTTCAGATCTCGAGTGGATATGCGCATCACCGCACCGCTACGACTAGCCGATACAAGCTAAAGCTGGCCACCACCTGCGTGACGCTGAGGAGGGGCGAGCGGCTGCGCCTTTCCATCGCGGGGGCCGATTATCCGGCCTATGCCGTCAACCCGGGAACGGGCGAAGATCCGGTGAGCACTCCCAGGACCCATGCCGTGGTGACCACGATTGCGGTCTGGCACGGCCCGTCCCGGCCGTCACAGCTCCGGCTGCCTGTCGGGCCCGGCTCCCAAATTGCTATCGTCGGCACATAGGCCCGACTCGGCTCACGCCACAGCATCACCCCTATGGGCTTGGGCCTTCGAGACCACGCAGCGCGCTGGATCAGCGCCGCCGCTCGAACGAAAGGCCGCTCCGTCGTTTTGCGAGAGCGCTATGGCATCGGCTCATCGCGCGACTGCATGCGTTCATCCGCCAGGCGGACAGACCGCTCTGCGAGAGCTGGACGACCCGGATGTGGGCGGACGGTGAGCCCATTGCCCCCTCGCCAACCGTCGACCAAGCAATCAAAGGTGGATTTCCCTGGCTTGAACTCCGACCCTGCTGTCGTCATCAGGCTCGCTTCTCGGGTGGGCCCTCCCCGTGGACCAGAGACCGACAATCTGATGCTACGCGGCTTCGGCTCAGCTCGGCTGACGTCGGCATCGCTCCGACGTTCTCATGCACAGCACCTCGGGTCATCACGAGAGAACTCAATCTGGTGCTGGTGTCCTCACCATGCGCACGCTAGGCGCGACTGAAAGCATGATCTTGGGAAGCTCGAGGCCTCCTCGGCTGCCAATACCGAAGCGCTACGATTGGCGAGCCCGGCCGATATCGCGATCTCGAACAGCGACAAGGCGCTCGCGCAATCATCAGCTGCTTGGCTGCTTCTACGAGCTGGAAAAAGCCGCCGGTAGCGCCCGCCGCCGCGCCGCAGAACGGCGGGCAATCTCCATTCTCGATCGAGTCGTGGCACATGATCCGTCGGAACCCGCCCTGCCGGCCGATTTCGGCGTCCGCCTCTCAGGCAAGAACATCCGTATCTCGCGCAACCAAGCGGAAATCAGGGATCGGGCGGCCATCAACTCCTTGGTTGTCGATGCAGATTTCTGCCGCAGACCTTGACCCGAAAGCTCAGCAGCGTCAGGCGCAAGCAACGTGCCGGTGGCTTGCTCCTGTTGCGTTCGTGCCCATTTGACCCTCCCAGAGTCCTTCGATACGTTGCACTCAACCTCCGCCGTCAACTCAAGTGAGTCACGACCAAGGTGAGCGCATTCGTCTCTGCGACCAGCAAAGCTGCCGATCCCCCATCGCCAACCCGCTCCAGTTTTCGACGCTTTACTGTCGGGTTCATTGGATCTGTAGCGATGCCTCCGCTCGCCCTCTCCGCGCTCATCGTATTGGTCGATCCCTACTACGTGTTTGGGACCCCTGACATTCCGGGGATCAATGTCGTGCGGCCGCGATACGAAAATCACGTTCCTGCTGTGAAGCCGTATCAGGTGCGACGGATCAAGCCCGAGGCGATCATATTAGGTAGTTCGCGCGCCGAGGTCGCTCTCGATCCGCAGCATCCCGGATGGAGCGGCAAGAACGTCTTCAACTTCGGCCAGCCTTCGGCCACGAGCTATGAGGTCATGCTGGCGTTTCTCCACGCACAATCAGTCGCACCGCTCAAGCAAGCCGTGATCGGCCTGGATTTCTTCGGCTTCAATATCTTCTTTCCGCGTGACCAGGCATATCTGGAGAGCCGTTTTTCAGGCGACGGAGTTCGGGACTTCGCCGACCTGGGTTCGCCGCAGCCTCTGGTCTGAACCAAGCGATATCACCAAACGAGACCGCCCGGCCGCTCTTCGAAAAGACCGGGCGGCGACCAAGGTCATAAGATATGCGCAATGCGAGAGAATAGATTTGGTTCGAGGGCGCCGTGCGAGCTCTTTTCCAAGTGAACGCAGCACTGATCGGACCGCCCATGCGGCCGGTCTACCGAGGAGCGAGCTGAACAAGTGCTCACTCTCTTACCTCGTGCGCAAAGGATCCCGGTCTGTCAGCGCGACGGGCCGCCTTCTTAGTCCGCGGCTTCCACTGACGCTCAGCGCGATGCACCGGATCATTGTCGCTGTTCACCAGGAGCCGCGCGCACCAGCCGCGCGACCCTGCGTGGACCATCCCAAACCTCGACGGCAGAATGGGCCTCTAGGAACTTCTCTGCTCTAGCCTGGGCGTCTTTGTCGGTCTGGCAATCGATTTCATAAACCGCCCGAGCAACGCCACTTAAATCGACCGCGTAGGCAACGTATCGCATTGCAGTCCCTCTGGTCAGGAAGGCTGCAACTATGATTCTCTTGTAGGCTTACCGTTCCTGCGGTTCCACACAAGAAAACGGCCCCAGCTTTTGGCGGCGGCTGAGACAACCATCTCCTGCTTGGTATCCAGGGTGTCGGAGCCGGCATTGCCGAGCTATCTGCAGCCTTCAGTCTTGCGCTGGAGATGGGCGCGAGGCTCGACGACGTCGCGATGACGATCCACGCGCACCCAACCCAAAGCGAGGGCTTTCACGAGGCGGCGCTGAAATTGCTGGGACATGCGATTCATATCTGAACGTAAAGGCGCGCTGGTATCAACTGCGATCGACAGCATCATGCCGTCGACCGGCTACGGACGGGGCGCCACGTCAAGCAACACCACCATCAGAAGTGCCGTTGATTTTTCGAACCACGTTGGACGTTGCGAGATTTTGCTGGACGGCGCGGATGGGAAGTTCTCATTGGTTTGAAGCCGATTTTGCCAAGCGATACCTACCTGCAAAAAGCGCAGGCGCTGCCAACTTTCACGTTTGAGCTTACGCGCGAGGAGTGTCGTCAAGCGCCGTCATACCATCATGAACGGCGGGACTTGGCGGTGATGGTATCATCCTCATACCGCGATTAGTTGCATCAGCCGGGTGCAATCGGTCTCGACGCCTGCCTCGCCGCTGAATACGATCTTTCCGCGTTCGACCACATGGAAGCGGTCGGCGACCGACAGGGCCTCATGTACGTTTTGCTCGACCAGCAACACGATTGCCCCCCGATCGCGCAGTTCCCGCACGATTGCGAAGACTTCTGCAACGATCATTGGCGCCAGGCCTTCGCTTGGCTCGTCGATCAACACGAGACGTGGCTCACCGACCATGACCCGCGCCATTGCCAGCATCTGTTGTTCGCCGCCGGATAGTGTCGTGCCGAGCTGATGCCGTCGCTCGCCCAGTCGCGGAAAGCGACCGTAAATCGCATCAATCGCACGGTGCTCCTGCTGTCTCGAACGCCCCCTCACCTGCAGCAAACCCAGCGACAGATTTTCCTCAACAGTCAACCCTGGAAAGATGCGGCGATCCTCCGGCACAAAGCCGACGCCAGCATGACAGACGCGATCGGGTGAAAGACCGCAAAGTCCGCGCTCAGCGAGCGTGACCGTGCCGGCACTCGCTGTCACCCAACCGGCGATAGTTTTGAGCAATGTCGTCTTTCCGACGCCGTTGCGCCCAAAGATGCCGATGACTTCACCGGCCCTGGCGTCGAGATCGATGCCCTGGATGATGTGACTGAGACCGTAGTGGGAGTGCAATCCGCGAATGGCTAGCATGTCAGCGATGCCCGAAATAGGCGGCCTGAACGGCCGGATCAGATCGCACTACATTTGGAGGACCTTCGGCCAGCTTGCGACCCTGGTGCATGACGACAACATGGTCCGACAGGCTCATCACAAGACCGATATCGTGCTCGATGAGCAGAACGGTCACGTCCTCGGTCAGGCTGCGCACAAGGACCGCCGTGTCGCGCGTATCGGCGTGGCTCATGCCCTGTGTCGGCTCGTCGAGCAGCAAGATCTTGGGTTCGGATGCGAGACAGACTGCTATTTCCAGCCGGCGCTGATCCCCGTGCGAGAGATTGCCGGCGAGTTCGTCGCGGCGATGCGCCAGCGCGAAGCGCTCGAGCATTTGCTCGGTCTTCTCCATGGCGCGGCGCGAACGGCGGATCGGCAACAAGGCGCGCGATGGCGGTTCGAGCAGCTGCGCCGCGAGCCGCAGGTTTTCCGCGACGGTCAACTCGAAGAAGAGGTTGGTGATCTGGAACGAGCGGGAAAGACCTGCGGCCTTCTTCTGCTCGGCAGAATCCCGTGTCATCTCGACGCCGTCGATCATGACCTTTCCGCTTCTCGGCGTCAGGGCGCCACTGATCAGGTTGAACAAGGTGGATTTGCCGGCCCCGTTGGGACCGATGATCGTGGTAATGCGATGGCGCTCGACGGAAAAGCTCACATCGTCGACCGCCTTGAGACCGCCGAATGAGATGCCGAGACCACGAACGTCGAGGACATGCGGGATCATGACACGCTCCCGGATTTGACGATCGCGGGGGAGACCGCGGACGCGCCGACCTCCTGAGATGGCGCGCGGACGATTCGGCGTTCAATCCAGGGCCTTGTGAAGCCGACGAGCCCCTTCGGCAGGAACATCACGCAGAGCATGAACAGCAGGCCGATGACGATGAGATGATGCTCCGTCCAGCTGCCGATGATCGATTTCAGGATGACGAGCAGCACCGCACCGTAGATCGCGCCGATGAGCGTACCGACGCCCCCGAGGATCACCGAGATCACCGCGTTCCCGGAAGTGGCGAAGAACATCAGCTCTGGCGAGACAAAACCCCGCAGCACCGGATAGAGCGCGCCAGACAGCCCGGCCACGAGTCCTGCGAAAATATAGACCGCCATACGCGCCCGCCACACCGAATAACCGAGGAAGGGCACTCGCCTCTCGTTGGCTTTCAGGGCCGTCAGCACCCGGCCGAAGGGCGTCTCCAGTAAATAGGCACTCAGTCCATACAGTCCCATGATGATGGCCAGCACGATCAGAAAGAACCCGACCGGATTGCCAGCCGAGATCGCGACAGGGCCGAATTGGATCTGGACAACGGGAATGCCGATCATGCCGTCAGAAGCGCCCAGTTCGCGCGTGTTGTAGACGACCTTGGCCACGACTTGCGCCATGCCAAAGGTGATGAGGGCGAAATAGACACCGCGAACCCGGTTCGCGATCAGGCCGCCGATCGTGGCGGTAACGAGCGTCGCAAGACCTGCGGCAGCCATGGCCAGCCAGAACGAGGGAAAGGTCATCAATGTCAGGGCCGAAACATAGGCGCCGATGCCAAAATAAAGCGCCTGCCCCAGCGACAGCGCGCCCGAATAGCCGAGAAGGAGGTCGACTGACAGAGCGAGTCCCGCGAAGATCAGCGCTTCGGTACCGAGGCGGAGGTAAAAACTGTCGTCCAATGCAGCGCCAATGCCCGCGAGGCCCAACGCCGCCGCGAGAAGCAGAAACGCGAGTACATGGCTCGCACGCATGGAGACAGCGAGCCGATCAAGCATGTCCGAGCCTCCCGAACAGGCCTTGAGGGCGGACCATGAGGAAGACGACCATCGTCCCGAACACGATAGGATCCGTCCATATCGGCGATATGGCGAGGCTCGCGAGCGCCTGCACTTGCGTCAGCAGCAGCCCAGCAAACACACACCCCCAGATCGAGCCCATGCCGCCGACGATGACGACGCTGAAGGCAAGCAAGATGAAGTCCCGCCCCATGGTGGGAAAGACCGAATAGATTGGCGCGAGCAGCACGCCCGCGAGCCCCGCGAGCGCTACGCCGAAAGCGAAGGTTCCCGCATATACGACCGAGACCGGCACCCCCAGCGAGGCCGCCATATGGCGATCGAAGGCAGCTGCACGGACCATGGCGCCGAGGCGCGTACGGTACACAACATAGGCGACGCCGCCGATGATCGCTGCTCCCACCGCGAGAAGGAAGAGACGGTAGTTTGGCACGAGAATTCCGAACCATTCCGTTGCGCCCGGAATGGGCGTCGGCGGGCGCTGCGTGTTCGCACCAAAGATCACTTTCAGCACATCCTCGACAACGAGGCCCAGGCCAAAGGTAACGAGCAGCGTGGTGACGTGGCGGTCCTTCGAGTCGAAGACCGGGCGGATCAACAGCCGTTCTGCCGCCATACCGAGGGGAATCATCAGGATCGGCACCAAGACCAGCAGAAACCAGAAACCGACGCCCGCGGCTCCAAGCGCCAGCGCTGCATAGGCTCCCACTGCATAGAATTCGCCGTGGCTCATGTTGATGACGTCGAGCATGCCGAAAATGATGGTGAGCCCCAGCGCAACAAGAACAACGGCAACGCCGAGCGTCAGCCCGTTCAGGATCTGCGGTGCCAACACAAATTGCAGATAGTCTATCGGTGACATGGACGTCTCCAGAGATCGGCTCCGTCCGCGCTCGCTCCCGGACTCACGCGGACTCACGGGAGAGAACGCGGACGTTTCCCTTGGTTCAGAACCGTGTGCATGCGTCGGGTCCGATCGCCTTATCCGCAGGCACACTCGTGACGATGTCGAATTTCCCCTTGTTTACGCGCACCACATACATCGGCTGCATTGCCTGATGGTCGCCGGCCCTGATCGTCTTGTCGCCCTGCGGCGTCTTCCAGGTCAGCCCCCTCAACGCTTCGCGCACCTTGTCCGTATCGGTCGAGCCCGTTTTCTCGACCGACGCTTTATAGGCAAAGAGGACGCCGTAACTGTCGGCGCCGTAGAGATCAGGGTCGGCCTTGTTGGCGGCACGGAACGCCTCGACGAACTTCTTGTTCTCGGGCGTATCAATCTGAGTTGAATAACCCACACCGGTGGCGAAGCCCTCCGCCGCGGCGCCGATCGCGCCGATGTTCTGAGAGGTCACGGTGCCGGAGGCGCCAACGACTGTCAGGTTCGACAGCATGCCGAAGTCCTGCAACTGGGTCAGCAATCGCACCGTGTCGTTCCCAGCAACCGAGGTATAGACGACCTGCGGACGGGCGGCCCGGATCTGGCCAAAATACTGCGTGTAGTCCTTGGAATCGAGCGGCGCGAATACCTCGCCCATCGATTGGGCGCCGTTCTTTTCGGCGTTGGCCTTGAAGGCGGCGACGGTGGAACGCCCCATTTCATAATCGGGCCCGAGATAGAACACCTTCGACTTCGGCTTCTCCTTCTCAAGCCAGGCGGCGAGCGCGACCGATTGCTGCTCGGCGCGAGCGTTCACGCGAAACATGTTCGGCGAACATTTGTCACCGGTAATCGAATCGGCGAAAGAGACGGTCGTAGCGGCAAGCCTATTGTTGCGCTCTGCGAGCTGCGCGACGGCTAGCGTCGACCCGGAATTCACCGTGCCGGTGAGAAAGTCCACCTTCTCGACCTGGAACAGCTTCTCGGCCTTCTGAACGGCAACGGCCGGATTGGCTTCTTCGTCCTCGAAGATGAGGATGGTCTGCCGTCCGGCAATTCCGCCTGCCGCGTTGATATCCTTGGCAGCTAGCTCCAGCCCCCAGCGAACCTGCTGCCCAATCGGCGTATACGTGCCGGACAAGGGCGTGACCACGCCGATCTTGATCGGGCCAGCCTGCGCAAGTGCGGCATTCGAAAGCGCGGTGGTGGCGAGCAGCGCGCTCGCAGCGGCTAAAATGCTAAACGGCTTCATATTCGTTCCCTCTATGGTTTGTTTATGAAAACTTTCCGCCTGAGTGGCGCGCGGTG
The DNA here is from genome assembly GCF_056429085.1 of Bradyrhizobium sp. CFUWI. Taxonomy (NCBI): domain Bacteria; kingdom Pseudomonadati; phylum Pseudomonadota; class Alphaproteobacteria; order Hyphomicrobiales; family Nitrobacteraceae; genus Bradyrhizobium; species Bradyrhizobium sp. CFUWI. Next base: position 81,867 of record NZ_JBWJZE010000007.1, on the reverse strand, counting down.
GCTGCCCACCACGCGCCGGAACGGTTCAACTGCCGATGAATTTCGGGGGACGCTTCGCGTTGAAGGCTTCAACACCTTCCTTGAAGTCGTCCGACTGGCGCAGACGGCTGTAGCAGTGCCCCTCGAGTTCGATCGCAATGGCCAGCGTTGAATCCTCGGTGTCGTTGAGGAGCTTCTTCCCGGTCCGCTGCGCCAGCGGCGAGAACGTGCGAAGCTCGTCCACTAGCCTGTCGGTCGCCTTCTCCAATTCCGCATCCGGCACGCATTCCGTTGCGATGCCCCACTCCAGCGCCTGCTTCGCCGAAATGCGCTTGGATCGCATCACGATGTCCTTGGTGCGGGTGATGCCGACCATCTTCTGCAGCCGCGCCGAACCGCCCGATCCCGGAATTTGCCCGAGCTTCTGCTCCGGCAGCGCATACTGCGTGGTCTCCGACGCAATCCGGAAATCGCAGGCGAGCGAGAGTTCGAAGCCGACACCGAAGCAGTAACCGCGGTTGGCGACGATCACTGGCTTGGCGCAACGCGCCGGAGCAGCGATATTCCAGGCGAGTTTGGAGACATGTTCGGGACTTGCCTCCATGAAACCACCGATATTGCCGCCGCTGGAGAAATGCTCTCCCTCCGACCGCAGCACGATGATGCGCACGCGCGTATCCTCATCGAGCGTCTCGAAGCTCAGCCGGAGCTGATCGCGCTGCGGCATCGCCACGATGTTATACGGTGGGCGGACAAGGATGATGTCGGCGCGCTCATGTGCCTCATCGATTTCGACCTTGAAGCCATTCAGCTTGGCAAGGCGGGAATCGGAAAATGTGTAGGGTGACGGCATCTGTGCTTCCTTCTGTTGATGATTGAGATCAGGCGGCGCCTGCCGGCGGCAGGCGCTCGGTCTCGTATTCCCCGGCGACGAGCAGCCGCCGCAGCAGTTTGCCGACCGGCGATTTCGGAATGCCGTCGACGAAGACATAGCGGCGCGGCCGCTTGAAATTGGCGAGCCCGGAGGTGCGGCAGAACTGCTCCAGCTCAGCCTCGGATACGGGCTTGTTGCGCTTGACGAAGGCGGCGACGATCTTGCCCCATTTCTCGTCGGCAATGCCGACCACTGCGACCTCGGACACGGCCGGATGCAGCGACAGACAGCTTTCGATCTCGACCGGCGAGACGTTCTCGCCACCGGTAATGATCATGTCGTCGACGCGGCCGGTGACGTGGAGATCGCCGTCCAGATCGACGAAGCCGGTGTCGCCGGTGAAATACCAGCCCTCGCGCAGGGCCCTGGAGTCCGCCTCAGGTCGCCGCCAATAACCTTCGAACGCCTCATCGCTAGCGAGCAAAGCGATGATCTCGCCTTCCTCGCCGACTGCGGCAAGCTCCGCGACCGAGCGCGCGTCGATCCGCACCACCTTGATGTGTTGATTGATGCCGGCCTTGCCGGCCGAGCCGGGCTTTGCCGGCGCGTTCTGGTCGATCGTAAAGGTATAGATCTCCGAACTGCCGTAATGATTGACGAACAGTTCCGGCCTGAACGTCTCGTTCAGCTTTTTCAACAGTCCGTCGGTCATCGAGGCGCCGGCGAAGCCGAGCTTGCGTACGCTCGACACGTCGGTCGCGGCAAACGCGTCGTGGTGGACGAGGTCGTGATAAAGGGTCGGCACCAGATAGAGATTGCTGACCATCTCCTTTTCGATCAGCGCAAGCGCCTGGCGGCTGTCATAGCGCGGCAGGCAGATGAAGGTGCCGCCGATCAGCGACATCGCCAGCAGCGAGCGGACCCCCATCGTGTGATAGAGCGGCATCACGCCGAGGGTGCGCTCGCCGCGGCCATAGAGGTTTTGCGCGACATGGGCGATCGCCGCGGCCCGCTCGGCACGATGCCGCCGCGGCACGCCCTTCGGCCGCGACGTCGTGCCCGAGGTATAGAGCATGATCGACCAGGCGTCGGCGCCCACGCGCGGCTCGGCGTCGGGCGCGCTGCCTTCGATCATCTCGGCAAAGCTGATCGCCTCGCTTGTTCCGGGATCGACCGGGAAACGCCGCAATTGGCCGGCGCGCGACGATTGCCTGACGGCCTCCGCGGAGACGTCCTGGTAGAAAAGGGCGGACGCCTCCGAGTTCTCGATGCAGAAATCCAGCTCGTCGGCTTTGGCCCGCCAGTTGATCGGCGTGATGACGATTCCCGCGAACTGGCAGGCCCAATGCAGCGTGGCCGCCTCCCAGCGGTTCTGCAGCAGGGTGATGACGTGATCTCCCGGCTTCAGCCCGACTTGGTCGAACGATGCCACCAGCACCGAGATCTTCTCGTACCATTGCCGATAGGTGAGACGGAGATCGCCATCCACCAGCGCAATGGCGTTGGGATCGCGCGACGCGCTGGCAACGAAGCTGCTGCCGAGATCAAGCATCTGGGGTCTCTTCCGTGACGGTGGCAAGCTCCGCGGCCGCTTCCAAGGCCGCCTGAATGATCGGGGTGTAGCCGGTGCAACGGCACAGATGGCCGCTCAGGAGATCGCGAATACCGTCCTCGGTCGGCGCCTTGTGCCGACTCAGATAGTGGTCCAGCGACATCAGGATTCCGGCAGTGCAGAAGCCGCACTGGAGCGCATGGTTGCGCCGGAAGGCGCTTTGCAGCACGCCGAGCCGGTCGGGCGAGGGCGCGAGCGCTTCGACCGTCCCGATATCGCAGCCATCGACCTGCACCGCGAGGGCGAGGCAGGCGCGCGTGAGCATGTCGTCGACGACGATGGTGCAGGCGCCGCAGACACCGTGCTCGCAGCCGACATGAGTGCCTGTCGCACCGAGCTCATGGCGCAGGAAGTCGGAGAGCAGCATGCGCGGCTCGGCTTCCCCTTCGACGGGCTTGCCGTTTAGCGTGATGGAGACGGGATGGCGGGCATTAGCGACTAGCCGGGTCATTGCAGCACCTCGCCGATCAGCTCGCGGCCGATCATCCGCACCAGGTCACGGCGATAGCGCGCGGTTGCGTGGATGTCGTCGCGGGCATCGAGTTCGTAGGCAAATCCGTTGAGGGCGTCGTCGAGCGCGCTGCCCTCGAGTCGCGGCCAGTCACGCGCGGTCGGGACGTCCGCAACGCCCCCCACGGCGAAGCGGATGCCTGCAGGCGTCGTCATCGCCGCGCAGGCAACGATGGCGAAATCGCCGTGCCGCCGCGCGACCTCTCGAAACGCAAAGCGCGCTTGGCGGATAATCGGCAGAGATATACCTTCGATCAGTTCGTCATCCGCGCGCGCGGTCAGCATCATGCCGGCGAAAAAGTCCTTTGCCGCCACATGCCGCCGCCGCTTGGCGCTGCGCAGATGCACCTCGCCGCCGAGCGCGATCAACGCGAGCGGCATCTCGGCGCTGGGATCGGCGTGCGCGAGCGAACCGCAGATCGTGCCGCGACTGCGGGTCTGCTCGTGCCCGACCCATGGCAGCGCGAGTGCCACGAGTGGCAGGACCTCGGCGAGATCGGGCCAGGCCAGCAGCTCGGCCTGGCGCACGCCGGCGCCGACGACGACGGCGCCCGCCTTCCGCTCGATATGACGGAGTTCGTTGAGGCGCATGATATCGATCACCCGCTTTGGCTTGGCGAGACGCATATTGAGCATCGCCATCAGCGACTGGCCGCCGGCCAGAACACGCGCATTGCCGCCTTCCTGCGCTAGTCCGGAAAGGACTTCGTCAGCGGATTCGGCGCGGACATAGTCGAACGCGGCGGGCTTCATCGGCGCCCTCCGAACAGGCCTGCGAGTTTCGTCAGCCATGCGAACCGGGAGAAGCGGCCGGCCGCCACGCCGCCGGCCTTGCGGGCCAGTGCCGCGAAGAACTGCCCGATAATTGCCCGCGTAGCGCCATTCAGCAGGCGGCCGCCGATGCTCGCGACCTTGCCGCCGATGGCAGCGTCATAGCTGTAGGTCAGGTGCGTGCCGCCCTTGCCGTCGGGCGCGAGCGTGATGCGTCCTTGCGCGCTGCCGAAGCCGAGCGCACCGTCGGCCGCTCCGCGCAATGTCACCCCACGCGGTGGGTCGGGATCGAACAGCTCGACGTCGGCGCGATAGCGCCCGGTGACAGGTCCGATGCCAAGCGTCACGTCGGCGCGGAAATGCGTCTCGGAAATCTTGTCGACGCGCTGACAGCCTGGAATGACCGATTGCAGAGTCGCCGGATCGAGCAGCATGGCCCAGACCTGCTCCGGCGCGCCCTTCACGAAGGCCTGGCCCTCTCCGCAAAGCCGCCGGTCTCCCTGCCGCGCAGGCCTCGCCGTCGACCGCCCCGACGGCGGCGGCGGCTCGGCGCCGCGCACCAGCTCGGCAAGCCTTGCCGGCACCAGCGGCAGCGTGACATCGGCGAGCCCAAGCGCGTCTGCGACCGCGTTGGCGACGCAGACCGGCGTCGACATGCAATTGCCTTCGCCGACGCCCTTTGCACCGAGCGGAGTAAAGGGCGACGGCGTCTCCATGTGGATGATCTGCGGCTCCGGCACCTCGGTGGTGGTCGGCAGCAGATAGTCGGCCAGCGTTCCCGTCAGGAAGCTGCCATCATCGGCGTAGGCATATTCCTCATAGAGCGTCGCGCCCAGGGCCTGCGCGAAGCCGCCGCGGATCTGCCCGTCCACCATGCCGGGATGCAAGATCGTGCCGCAATCATGCATGGTGACGTAGCGGTCGATGCGGGTTTCAAGAGTGGTGCGATCGATTTCGACGCCGCAGAAATCGAAGATGAAGCCGTGGCACAGCGACGAGTTGATGCGATCCTCGTCGTCAGGCGACGTCAGTTCCGGCGGCGTCCAGAACATGGTCTCGCGAATGGTCTGACCGACGTCGTCCGGCAGCGAGCCCGGCGACCAATGGCCGAGTGCAGCGACTCGTGAAAATGCGATCCGGTTTTCCGGATTATGCCGGGACGCGATGAAGCCTTTGGCGAACACGATGTCCGCCGGTTCGACATTGAGCTGACTGGCGGCGATGCGGGCGAGACGGCCCGCCACGCGCTCGGCCGCCAGTTTGGCGGTGCCGGCCACCGCCGCAGCGAAACGGCTGGCATAGTTGCCGGACGCGATCGACCAAGCGTCCTTGGTGGTGTCGATCTCGGCGTTGACCCGGACGTCCTTTGGCTCGAGGCCGAAGACGTCGGCGACGACTTGCGACAGCACGGTGCGATGGCCCTGCCCCTGCGGCACGGAGGCGACGTGAACGGTGACGCTGCCGACGGGATCGAGGCCGACGGTCGCGGTGGCCTGCGCGCCGTTCTTCGGCCCCGCCTTGCGGCGCTCGGCCGCCGTCAGCACGGTCGTGATATAGCCCATGTTGGACACGCTGGGCTCGACAACCGCAGTGAATCCGATGCCATAGAGACGCCCGTGCGCGCGCGCTTCATCGCGCCGCGCCCTGAGCTCCGCGAGTTGTCCCTGCTCGACAGCGCTCGCAATCGCCTCCTGGTAGTTGCCGGAATCCAGCAGCGCACCGGTTGCCGTGCGATAGGGGAAGGCGTTGGCCGGAACCAGATTGCGCCTGATGACCTCGAGCGGATCAAGACCGAGGCCGATCGCGATTCGCTGCACCAGGCGCTCCAGCGCAAAGTAGACCTGCGGCCCCCCAAACCCGCGGTTGAGCCCGGTCGGCGTCTTGTTGGTGACGACCACGCGGTTGTGGATCCTGACGTGGCGGATGTCGTAAGCCCCCGTCATGTTGCCGTGCATGCGATAGAGGGTCGCCGGCTCGGGCGCGCGCAGATGCGCGCCGCAATCCTCGACCTGATCCCAATCGAGCGCGAGAATTCTGCCATCGGCGGCAACGGCCGCCGACAGGGTCGTGGCCCGGTTGGTCGCGGATACCGATGCGGTGAGGTGCTCGAGCCGATCCTCGATCCACTTGACCGGTCGGCCCGCGACGCGAGCCGCTGCTGCGATCAGCACGATGTACGAAAAAACGCCCTGCTTGACGCCGAAACTGCCGCCGGAGTCGGGCGGCGTGCGAAGCCGGAGCCGGTTGCCCGGAACTTTCAGGGCGCGCGCGATCACGGTGTGGATGCTGAACGGCCCCTGGAAATTGGCCAGGATATCAAAGGCATCTTCGGCGGCATCGTGCGAGGCGATGACGCCGTAAGTCTCGATCGGCGTGCAGGAGTTGCGCGGATATTTGACGTCGATCGAGAAACGGTGAGGAGCGTCCGCGAACGCTTGCTCGGGATTTCCGTAGCGGAACGTGCGATCGCTTGCGAGATTTCTCGGAAAGCCGTCGTGCAGGAGGGGAGCCTCCGGCGCAAGTGCGCCGAGCGGATCGACGATGACGCCCCGCGGGCGATACTCCACGGAGATCAGCTCGAGGGCGTCCTCGGCGCGGGCGCGGTCGGTCGCCACCACCACCGCCACCGGCTCGCCGACATAGCGTACGCGGTCGATCGCGATCGGCCAGCACTCGACGGGCGCTTTCACGCCCACGACGAGGCTCGACGTCACGGCCTTGACCTGCCTGCCGGTCAGGATGACCGCAACGCCAGGCAATCGCATTGCTGCTTCGGTATCGATTGCGAGGATATCGGCGTGGGCATGTGGCGAACGCAGGATCGCGGCGTGCAGCGTGGCCGGTTGAACGCCGAGATCGTCGATGAAGCGGCCGCGACCGCTCAGCAGCGCGGCATCCTCGACGCGTTCGATCGAACGCCCGACCCATGGCCGCTCGTCACCCTTGCCCTGATCGATCGATGTTGCGGTTCGGACCGCCATGTCCCGGCATACCTCCCGACGCGTTCTTCGACGCGACGCGGACAGTTGTCAGGAGGAGGGGTGCGGGCGCCATACCGCCCGCTCTCACGACTTACCAAATCGTCTCATTTGAATGGCAGATGCGCCGCAAAATCAGCCCGCAAGACGCGAGACGTTGCGGAATTCGCGCGGGCTGACGCCGGAATGATCGCGGAAGAAGCGCGTGAAGTGCGCCGGCTCCGGAAAACCGAAGCGCTCGCTGAGTTCCGCGAGCGGGGTGTCCTCGCGCATCACCGCATCCAGCGCCCGTTCCATGCGCACGACATTGAGATAGATTTTTGGCGAGACTCCGAGCGAGGTCTCGAACAGGCGGAAGAACTGCGCGCGCGAGAGGCCTGCGCCCCTCACGAACTGATCGACGTTGGTGTAGGAATCCCTGCTTCGCATGGCATCCATCGCGCGCCGGATCCGCCAGTCGCAACTCACGGCGCTCATGCCGCGGATCGAGTTGGGAAAGCTGCGCCAGGGTGTGAAGCGCTCGATCACCGCGATCATGAGATTCGACAGCATCTGCTCATGGGCATGCAGCGCGTCCGGATGCGCCATCATATCGGCAGCAAGGTGCAACGCGAGCTGGCGGATGCGCGGAGAAACCTCGCCCGACGGTTGCTCGAAGAAACCGGGCGCGCCGCTGGCGGCCCAACCCGGCCGGAACTCCTTTAGCCATTCGGGCTCGATGTAGAGCGCCAAGATCAGCGTTCGCGGCCGGTTGACGTCATGCACATAAGCGTGCGGCTTCCAGCCGTCGACGAGCACGGCCGTCGAGTCCATGAGCGGATAGACCCGCTCGCCCACCAGGAAATGCGTGTCGGCACCCTCGACCTTGAGCAGGACATGGCAGTGATGATGGGCGTGACGGACCAGGGACCGGTCCATGTCGAGCAGAGCGACCCTGCCGAATGCACCGTGAGCGATGCGCAGGGCCGTCGACATCAAGTACCTCCCTTCAGGCTTTTCGATACGAATTGATTGGTCGGTGGGGCCCTAACATACACGCGACCGACCGGCAATGTCATCCATCTCGAAATGCTGCCTTGCAGCACGACTGGTTTCCGCAAGAGTCTCGCAGTGATGGTGCTGACACTGTCCCCGTACTGGGCGCCGTAGTGTCCGACCGGCAACCGCAAGGCAGCCAAGCCAAACGCCACGGCTACAGCTCCCAGAGGCGGCCTCGCCATAGCCTCTCCAAGCGATCGTAGATTCGGCGGCCATTTCGCGCGAAAAGGCTAGGCAGTATGCAAGTGTCCTCGCAGCAACGTTTCCACGTTGGACGCGATCTCCAGCAACCGCCGGTCGGCATTCCTGCGACCCATCAGCATCAGACCCACGGGAAGACCTTCGAGCGGCAACGGCAGCGAAATCGACGGACAGTCGAGCAAGTTGGCGACGCGCGGATTGCGCAGCACCAGGCCATTGAGCTCATAGAACGCCGCATCCTTTGCAACGGAGGAAATCAGCGGCGCGCGGATTGGCGTCGTCGGCAGGACGAACACCTCGTTGTTGCCGAAGGACTGTTCGAAGGACCGGATCGCCGCCTGCCGCAGCCGCACCATACGCACATAATCCGTGCCGAGAATGTCGGCCCCGGCTTCGATGCGTGCGCGTGTACGGGAATCGACCTCATCCAGGTCCGAGAACCCCAGACTACGCAGCGTCGCGCCGACCTCGATCGACGGAAAGGTGCCGATCTTGTCGATCTGGGCAAGGTCGTCGAGAGCGGCCTCGATGGTCCCCTCCTTGATCTGCAAGCCACCGGATCTAAGCCACACCATGGCCTTCTCAAACGCAGCGAGCACCTCGGGTTCGCACCGATCGAACAGGCGCCCGCGGGCAATGTTCAGGCGGAACGTGCTGGCAGGAGCCGCGCGCAGTGGTGATGGCACGCCTTCACCTGAAAGTACCTGATCAGCGATAAAGCAATCGGCGACGTTCGTGGCGATCGGGCCGATCGTATCGAGGCTCGAAGATAGCGAGAATGCGCCAGCGGTCGGCACGAAACCGCTAGTCGGCTTGAAACCGACCGCGCCCGACAATGCAGCTGGAATTCGAAGAGAGCCGCCGGTGTCAGTGCCGATGGCGAGATCTGCCATGCCTGCGATCACCGACACCACGGCGCCCGATGACGATCCTCCTGGAACGCGGGCACGATCTCGCGGATTGCCTGGCATCCCGTCATGCGGATTCGTACCCAGCGCAGAAAAGGCGAACTCGGTCATCTGGGTCTTGCCGATGACAATCGCACCTGCAGCTCGCAGCCGCTTGACGACCTCGGCATCCTCGACGGCCGGCGCCAGGCGGCGCAGCAGCGCCGATCCTGAGCTCGTGACGGTGCCTGCAACGTCGAACAACGCCTTCACCGAAACGATACGACCATCGAGGGGGCCGCGAGACGCTCCGGCAGCGGCGCGCCGATCCGCCGCCTCAGCTTTCCACCGGGCGCTGTCTGCGAACACAGTCGTGAAGACGTTCTTTGCTTTCGGCGAGTGGATGCGCGCAAGTGCCGCCTCGAGCCGCGCGACGGCGGAAGGTTGCGATCGATCCTGCATTGCTAATATGGCCTGGCGCTTGAGACGAGAAACGTCAGGAGACGACTGGCAGGACGTCGATGTCGTAGCCATGGGTCAAGGACCGGTTAAGGACCGGATCCTTCAGCTCCATCTCGAAGCGCGTGCCCGGCCGAATGCCGCCGATCGCGCCCGGCGTTCCGCAGAACATCAGTGTGCCTGGCGACAGCATGTCTGCCCCGGTGTAAAGACGAATGAGATCTCGCGGTGTCCTGAGCGAGGAGACTGGGCTGTCCTGGTAGAGCACCCGTTTCCCGTCGATCGTCGCCCACGAACGAAGGACCAGCTCGTCCCAATGCCCCTCGACATCCGCATAAGACCAGAGCTGTGGGCCGACCGGCTTGCCGCACAGCTGCTTCGAAAGGGCGATGCCCGAGGCTTCCGCCTTCCGGTCGGTATGGTCGGAGCCGATGGCGACCCAGAGCCCGTCAGCCATGGCGACAATGACCGGCTCGACCTCGCCGGAACTGTCCGGACCAAGGACGGTCAGCCGGCTGTCCTGGGTCAAGGTTTGCGCAGCGACACGATAGTAGAGCGGTGTGGTCGAGGGGCGTGGAATGCCGAGCGCGGCGAGCTCCTCGACATGATGCTCGATCGCCGCCGCATCCCTGCCCGCCCAGCCGGCGATGACAAGGGACCCGATCTCGACAGCAACGCGGTCCGTCCGGTCATTGGCGAAGCGTTCAAATTGCAGCAGCATGGAATTCCCTATCCTTGGTCGATGTGGTCAGGATTTCGCCGCGCTCGATCTGCAGCGTCCTGTCGGCGATCCGGTCGAGCAGCGTGGGCGAGGATTCGGTGATCAGCATGGCAAGCTCGGGCCGGTGCTTGCGCAATTCGCCGAGCGTGCGCGCATAATCGAGCGCGAGGGCCGGCGCCAGACCCTGGAACGGCTCGTCGAGCAGCAGGACTTTGCGCGCGACCGTCAGCGCACGGCCCAATGCAACCATCTTGCCCTGCCCTCCGGAAACGCCGCCCGCGGGCCTAGCGCGCATGACGTGCAATTCGGGTAGTAACTGGTAAATCTCGTCGAGCCTACGCGCGATCTCCACGCGGTCGAGCCTCAGCGCCAGCGCCGGGAGGCGGATGTTCTCCTCCACGCTCAACTCCGGAATCAGGCGCCGGTCCTCCGACGCATAGCCAATCCCGGCGCGGGCTCGGGTGTAGGCAGGCCTGCTGCCGAGATCGTCGGCATCGAGGCGGACAGAGCCTTCGTCAAGAGCGATGAGGCCCATGATTGCGCGCATCGTCGTGGTCTTGCCGGCGCCGTTGCGTCCGATCAACACCGTGGTCTTGCGCGCGATGATCTCGCAACTAACGCCCCGCAACACACGAACGCCGTCGATCGAGACGCTGACCTTGTCGAGCCTGAGCATCAGGCCACCCCTACGACACGTTGGCGCACTTGCGCATTGCTGAACACCTCGTCGGGCCGGCCCTCGGCCATGATGTTGCCGGCGTTCCACACCAGGACGCGGCTCGCATAACGCGCAACCACGTCCATGTCGTGCTCGACGAACAGCGCCGTGATGCGGCGCTGGCGCAGCGCGCCCATGAGCGCCTCCATGAGCGGGAAGCGTTCGAGGGCGCTCACGCCACTGGTCGGCTCGTCCAAGAGCAGGAGCCGCGGCTTCAGGGCCAAAGCAACTGCAACGTCCAGCAGCTTGCGATGCCCTTCGGGAAGCGTGCTGCTGATCCGGTCGGCATCCCCGGCGAGCCCGACGAGATCGAGCAGCGCCCTCGCCTCGTCGCGCCGCCCTGCCGTTTCGAGCGGCTGCACCGCGCTCCATAGACCATCGGTCGCCGCCAGGGCCAGCATCATGTTGTCGATCACGCGCTGTGCGGAGAAGAGTTGCGGGATCTGGAATGCGCGGGCGACGCCGCGGCGCGCGATAGCACGCGGCGACAGATGGGTGATGTCGTGGCCGTCGAGCAACACGCTGCCCGATTTGGGGCGGATGTACCCCGTGCAAATGTTGAGCAGCGTCGTCTTGCCCGACCCGTTCGGACCGATGATCGCTAGGAATTCGCCGTCATGGATCGCGATGCTGACGTCGTCGGCGGCCTTGACGCCGTTGAAGGCAACGTGAAGGCCTTTTGCTTCCAGGATGGGAGGCGTCATAGGCTCGTCGCCTCCTTGCGCGCGAACAATCCATAGACTCCTTGCGGCATGAACATGATCACGATGATCAGCGTCATGCCCACGATCAAATTCCAGGAATCGGTGACGGTGACCGCGGCGCTGTGCAGCAATTCCAGGAACAAGGCACCGATGAACGCGCCCGGCACGCCACCGATGCCGCCGAGTACGGCGATCAGCACGAGGTGGCCGGATGCGGTCCAGAACGCGAAATCCGGGACCACGCGACCGATCGCAAAGCCGGCGATCGCGCCGCCGAGGCCGGCGAGCGCCGCCGAGACGACATAGGCGATCAGCAGAACCGCCCAGACCGGGATGCCCAGATATTCGAGCCGGATCTCGTTGGTGTGGACGGCCGAGAGCGCGTGACCGAGCGGGCTGTTGAGGTAGCGCTGCACGGCGAGACCAACGAGCACCATCAGCCCCAGGCTGAGATAGAACAGCACGCTCTTGAAGGCCGGCTCGCCAAGCACCATCCCGAAAACCGCCGGGACCGGCACCGGCATGCCGTCGGTCCCGCCAGTGACACCGTAGAGCTTGGCGCACAACGCGTAGAACACCATGGAGACCGCGAGGTTCAGCATCGCGAAGAAGATCGCGCGATAGCGGACGAGAAACGATCCGGCCACCGCGCCAACGAGCGCTCCGCCCAGCACCGACAGGATCAGCAGCAGGCCAAGGTCGTTGATGCCGGCGCGCGCCAGAAATGCGACGCCATAGGCACTCGCGGCAAAGAACATCGCATGACCGATCGAGATCAGTCCGGCGCGGAGCAGCACGGCGACGCCGAGCGCCGCAAACCCCTTAGCTATGGCAAGCGTTAGGACGAATTGAAGCCAGGGCGCGGCCAGAGGCAGCAGCGCGAGGACGAGGACCGCCGCGGCGGCAATGATCGTTGGCATCATATCCTCCGCGCCGTCACCGATCCGAACAGGCCATAGGGACGGATCAGGAGAACGACAAGCATCGCCGCATAAGGCGCGACGGCATCCAGCGACGGCACCAGATAGATCGCCAGCACGCGCGCCAGGCCCACGATCAGCGAGGCCAATGCGGCTCCTTCGATCTGTCCGAGACCGCCTATCGCCGCAACCGCAAAGGCGAGCACCATGGTGTCAGCGCCGAGACCTGGTGCGATGCCCGAGGTCGGCGTCGCGAGCGCACCGCCCAATGCGGCGAGGAACACGCCGAGCGAAAACGCCAGGATGAAGATCCGGTTGGTGTCGATGCCGATCGACTGCGCCATCTCGCGGTCGGTGACCACAGCCGTGATCAGGCGCCCCAGGCGGGTGTGGTTGATCAGAAGCCGCAAGCCGATCACAACCAGGAACGCCATCCCAATCAGGAGGATCTGGTAGTTGAGATAGACGACGCCACCGATGCTCGTGGTGCCGAGCAGTCGCATCGGCGCGTCTTCGTAGAAAGATTGCACGCCAAAGGCTACGCGCTGGAGATCCTCCAGGATGAGGAACAGCCCGAACGTGATCAGGATCTGCACGGCCTCCGACTTGCCATAAGTCCAGCGGATGAGGCCCCGTTCGATCAACGGACCGAATATCGCCGCGACACACACCGCACTGAACAGGAGCGCCAGGAACGACCAATACGGGTTGAGCTGCCGGCTGGCGACGAACAGGCAGATCGAGGCCGCGACATAGCCGCCGATCGAATAGAGGCTGCCATGGGCGACATTGAGAACGCGCAGCACGCTGAAGACGAGCGTCAGGCCGACCGCCGCGAAGAAGATCAACGCGGCGCTCGCCAGGCTGTCCAGCAGCAAGGGGATGACTGCATTCAACATCGGTCTATGCCTTCCGTCATCGAATCAGGTGAACTTCATCCCCGTCTATTTGTAGCTTCCCGGCTTCGGCAGGCTTTTGGCGAACTCGGGCTTGAGCGTCGCGATCCAGGCCAGCGGATCTTGACCCGCCTGCGGCATCAGGCTGTCGCCCCTGTAGCGGACCATGTCGCCAATGACGGGAAACTGCTGCGCTGACGTCTTTACGGTCACGCCGACGATCTGGTCGACGAGCCCGTCATTGTCCGCGCGGATCTGCGCGGTGCCGGTCAAGGTCTCGACCTTGCTGCCCTTCATGGCGTTGGCGAGTTCGGCACGCGTCGGCCATTTGCCGCCGTTCTTCTGCATCGCGGCGTCATAGGCGGCCTTCACGTAAATCAGCGCGTTGGCCATCTTGATCGACGGGAACACCGGATACTCGCCGAACCGAGCCTTATAGGCTGCGGCGAATTTCACCGTCTCCGGCTTCGCCTTGGCGTCTGGCGACATCCACCAGCCGTCGCCGAGAACACCGACGATCACGCCGTCAGGCAGCGGTACGCGCTGCAGCACCGTCTCGCCGAGCGCGAGGATGACCTGGCTGCTCGTGAAGACCCCACGCGGAGCGGCCTGGCGAACGAAATTCTCGAGGTCGGCGCCCCAGAGATTGGAGAAAACGACATCCGGGCGCGCGGTGGTGAGACGCGAGATTTCGGTCTGGTAATTCGACGAACCCAGCTTCGGATAGAGCTCGGCGACGATCTCCACGTCCGGCTTCAGAGCTTTCAGCGCTGCTGTGAATATCTTGGCTGCGTCGTGGCCGAACGCATAGTCCGGATTGATGATCGCAACCGTCTTCACGTCTGGCTTGCGATCCAGCAGGTAGATCGCATAGGCGATGAATTCGGGCACGGTGTTGCCGTTCGGCCGAAACACATATTTGCTCTTGCCGTCCATCAGCAGCTGATGGGTATCGCAGTTCCAGCCCACGGTAGGAACCTCGAGCTGCTCCGCGAGCGGCGCAAGCGCGAGGCAATTGGCGCTCGACAGGGCGGCGACCATCACCTGGTACTTCGCGTCCCCGGTGAGCCGGCGATATTCCGCGATCACGCCCTGCGCGCCCTGCGCCTCGTCGACATAGGTCGCGCTGACCGGCACGCCTCCGATGCCGCCCTTTGCGTTGATCTCGTCGATCATGAGGTCGGCTGCGTTCTTGCCTGGCATGCCGTAGGCTGCGGCTGGTCCCGACGTGAACGTGAAGATGCCCAGCCCCAACGCGCTCGGCTTCTCCTGCGCAGCAGCCGGCGTGGCGGCGACGACACCGAGCGCGAGCGCCCCGGCAAGTCCATCCACCATCCATCGAACATTGCCCTGCGGCAGGCCGCCATCCAACCTGAAGAGTCGCTCAAGTGCCGACAAGCAACCCGAAACCGCGATGGAAATACCTTTGAACGCCATGATGTCTCTTCCCTCTGGGTCAGTCGAATGATGTTGTGCGGCGGCGATCCGGCATCACACCGGATCGAAATAGTGCATCTCCAGCAGCAGGCAGCCGTTCACCGACTTGAACGGGCCATGCGGCGCGTGCGGCGGGCGGCAGGCATAGGTGTTCGGCGGAAAGCTCTTGCCGCCCTCACCCTTCGCATCGTTGCCGACGATCAAATCGCCCGAGACGAGATAGACCTCTTCCCAATATTCGTGGGAGAACGGCGCGGTTGTGTAGACGCCGGGCGCGAAACGGAGCAGCCGGGTCCGCGTCCCGCGCCGGTTTTGTTCGTCTAACCCGCCCGCGATGATCTTCTGCTGGATACCAGCCGGATAGCCCGCCGGCGTTTCCCAGCCGCTCGCCATGTCGAGCGTGTAGAATTCGTCGTGCTTCTTGTTGACAGGCATGTGTTGGCTCCCTGGTTCAGGCGGCTTTGCTGGCGCTTGAGACGCCGTTGAGGTCGTAGGAATCGAGCATGGTCTGGACCAGCCGGTCGGCGCCGGCCCAGTCGTAGGTGCGATAGGAGTGGCCCTTGGTGACGAAGGTCGCGCCGGCGTAGAACATCTCGTACTGCTGGTGGCGCGAGCCGAACTCGGAGCCGACGGCATCCCAGGCGAGTTTGTAGAACTTGACGCGGTCATGCGAGTTGGCCTTCGGCGACTGCTGGGTCTTGCCAATGAGCGCCGCGATCTCGGGGTTGTCGAAGTCCGCGACCGATGAGGGCAGCATGATCATGCCGCCGCCGGCGAGCTCGCGGAGCGTGTTGATGACGTGTCCGTAGAGCTGCTGCGTCAGCACCTGCGCGGAGTAGAGGGTGTGCCGGTCCGGGATGAAATAGGGACCAACCTGCATGCCCTTGGCCTCCATCGCCGCCACCAGCGCATCGACCATGCCGGTCTCGGCCGCGAGCTGGCCGAGCATTTCGCGCACTTGCGGAAACTGGGTGACGCCGTTCATGTCGGCGGTCCGATGCGCAAGGCCGGTCAGGAACTTGAGCTTGACGCTCAAGCGGACCATCGCCTGGTAGTTCTGATAGACGTGGCAGGGCGTGGCGTGAAACTGCTTCTGGCACATTTCGACGTTGCCTTCGATGAAGACGCGATCCCAGGGCACCTTCACGTCGTCGAAATAGAGAACCGAGTCGTTCTCGTCGAAACGGCTGGACAAGGGATTGTCGAACACTGCGCCAGCGGCGTCCTCGTAGGACTTGCGCGACAGCATCTTGAGGCCCTTCGTGTTCATCGGAATCGCGAAGGACATCGCATAACGCTCTTCCCCGGGACGCATCGGCTGGATGGTTGTGACGAAGACCTCGTCCGCGACCACGCCGCCGGTGGCGAGCATCTTGGCGCCGCGGATGGTGATGCCTTCCGCGTCGCGGTCGACGACGCCCGCGGTGAGGAACGGATCGGCCTGTTCGGCTGCGCCCTTCGAGCGGTCCGCCTGCGGATTGATGATGACGTAGGTGAGATAGAGGTCCTTGTCGCGGGCGTAGCGGTAGTAGCTCTCGAGCGCACCGGCGCGGGCGGGATCATAGGCCTTGAAGACATCGAGCCCCATGTAGAGCCCGGAAATGCAGGACGCCACGTGGTCCGGGGCGCGTCCCATGAAGCCGGCATGCAGCGAGGCCCACGCTTCGAGAGCCTTTCGTCGCATCACGAGTTCGGCATAGGAGGTCGGAAGCTGCCAGATGCGGTTGGCGTGACCTGCACCCATGTCAAAGGTCATCAGCTCCGCGTTTGCCGGCGCGCTCGCGAAGTCGAACAGGCTCGCCATGGAGCCGGCAAGGTTCCGGAAGGCATGGTGCGTCGTGACATCGCCGACCGAGGCGCCGTTGATGTAGATGGTGCGGCCATCTTTCAGGCCTGACAGATATTCCTTTGCGCTGCGCATCGCAGGTCTCCGGTCCAATGCTAGTAGTGAATGGGAAGCGGCCAGGTCGGCTCGCGCTCGGTTTCGTCGACGAGATCGCGGTATCGGCCGCGGAAGAAGATCAGGGGAGCGGCGGCCTCGGCGCGGCTCGCGTGCCTGATGACGCGGACGACAAAGATGACGTGATCGCCGCCCTCGTAGATCGCATACGGCGCGCATTCGAAATGCGCCATCGCGCCCGAGATCAGCGGTGCCTCGGCATGGCCGACCGACGTCTTCACCTGGTCCCATTTGTCCGAAAGCGCGCGCGCGAACTGGTTGGAGATGTTCTCCTGGTCGCGCGCCAGGATGTTCACGGCAAAACCCTTGGCCTCGAGCATCGCAGGCAGGCTGCGCGCCTTGCGGTCGACGCTGAAGAGAACGAGCGGTGGATCGAGTGACACGGAGTTGAACGAGCTCATGGTCATGCCGATAAGCTCTTCGCCCCTGCCGCGCGCGGTCACCACCGCAACGCCGGTGGCGAATTCGCCGAGAGCACGCCTGAATGCACGATCCTCCATGGATACCGCCTCGTCGCCCGGTCATGACTTATAATTCTGAAATAGCTTTCTGGCAAAGCTAGTTTGGCCTGTCAAGCCCTCTTGCTGTGCGAACGCATGCATGCTCTTTAGGCACAAACCCCAACAGACATGCTGTTCTCGGAGAGAATGACCGTGATCGATGCGCTTCTGACGGCGTCAAGGCCGGAGCTACTCGACAAGGATGGAGACAGGACGCTCCGCGGACTCCTCTACGACTATTTCGCTTTCGGTCGCAGCCTCGAGGCGGCCCGCGAAACCTTTGCGGGCTTTGCCGGCCTGTCTCCCACCCAATATCTGATCCTGATCGCGATCAAGAATTCGACCGCGCAGGAGCCTATGGGAGTCAACCAAGTCGCCGAACGCCTGTATCTCAGCGGCGCATTCGTGACCAATGAGATCAACAAGCTGGTTTCCGACGGGCTGATCGAGAAGAGCCCCCATCCGGAGGACGGCCGACGGGTGCAGCTCGGCCTCACCCAACAGGGTGCAAACTGCCTGGTCCGCCTCGCCGCCTTGCAACGCCCCGTCAACGATGCGTTGTTTGGGATGCTGACGCGCGAGGAATTCAAGATGCTGTCACAGCTGCTGTCCCGACTTGCGTCGAACGCCGATAGCGCGCTGAAGCTTGCCGAGCATGTGCGCGCGAGGCTCAAGTCGGAGGAGGACCAGCGGGCCTCCGCGTCCGGCACCCCAGAGTTCCGCAAGAAGCGGCGCTTGACGCAACGCAACAGACGATAACGCTGATGAGGGGACCGTTTGCCTCGTCTCCCTCCTCCAGTTCGAAGGCAGAAGACGCGGAAACAGAGGCCGAAAGCTCAGGCTGAATCTAGCCGCACCAGTTTCACACCAGAAGCGATTCAGCAAAAGGCAACGAACATCGTCGAGGCCAAACGAACACGCAGCGATGCGAGCGTTGGCTGCGACCCGAAAGCGGCATGCACATCTCTTGGCGCAAAAGGAGTTCGATCAGCAGAGTGCTGATGGAGCGGCATCACCTCGGGACGAAATGCAGACCTCTCGAATTTCGGACACTAGCGTCCGATCTCGAAGATAGACTTCGCGTCTCGTTGGGCACAGTGCTTAGGCGCCCGGGGTTCTGCCTGTCAATGCCACACGCGCAGTCGCGATCCATCTGACGGCCGTGCATCTCAAGGATCTCGCGGGACAATTCGTCCGCGTCGATACGCGGGAGTAGACGGGCCTGTTTGCCGACTTCCTTCAACAGAGCCGCCTTGGAATGACCGATACCGTCCCGACGATGTCCAAGGGCCGGCGATTCCTGAACGGAAAGGAAGATGAGCCGTGGGTGTACGGGCTAGCCGGACACGCGTTGAGCTGAGGCTATGAAGCGAAGCTCCGCAGGGATTAGTGTCAACGGTGCCGATCGCGACCCTAAAGAGACGAGCCGTGGCTAGGCGACCGGCAGAGGGACGAGTGGCTCGAGCGTGGCGGTGTCATGCACCGTGCTGTCGCCGTCCGTCACCAAATACGCCTTGATCCCCGTACAGGCAAAAGGATACCACGCCGACCTTTCCAGCGCCCTCAGCTGGCCATGAACGCAACGGGCCGCTCCGGATAGTGCCGCTCACAGGCGCCGGCCAAGTAGAAAGCCGCTCATGATCTAGAAGACTTCTTCCGCGGTCAAGCCGCCGGTCAATGACGCCAAACTGGGAGTGAAATCCGACGACGATCGCCACCAGCAGATGACGAGTAGCCCCCATCGGCCCCGCACCAATTAGCTGTGCGAGCCTAAATCGGCACCGAACAAGCGCCCAATCCCGGAGGGCTCACGCCGCAGCCGGCGTACCGGACTGCATCTGCGTCATCGTGCACACTGTGTCCTCATCCTAAGAGCCCGCCAACGGCGGGCGTATCAAAGGATGGCCGTAGGGAATCTCGCCATATGCGATTGCCCTGCGGATGGCGAGCCGTTTGGCTGATGCGCGGCCTGCCCTACTCCAGCTTGATGTTCGCGGTTGCGTAGGTGCGGCACTATAAGCAGCAGCACCCACTTCTTATGCCAAGCGCGCAAGCGGATGCAGGCCGTTCACCCCCGTACCTCTGCAAGCCCTCCGCTGGGCTGGGCTCGGATCGAACTTTGCGCTCAAGCTCAGCGGCCGAAGCCTGCCTGGAATGTCGCGATTGCAAGCTGGTCATCGGGAGATATCCGGGAAGAATCCGGCTGCGCTCGCAGATCCGGCGCGCCGGCGCCCTCACTTCCGATACCGATGTGCCATCTCGACGATGCGTCGCCCTCCGGCCACCGCCGCCGCATGATCTTGAGAGAAATTCAGTCTTATGTTGTTCGGACAAGGACCGAACTCCGTTCCAGCCGTCACGATAACGTCGGCCTGATGGCGCAGCAACTGCACGAAGTCCTGGAGTCCGACCGCGAGCGGCGGCAACATCGGAAACAGATAGCTGCCCGCCTGCGGCTCGCGCGTATGCATGCCGGCATCGCGAAAGAGATCGAGAAGATCGTCGCGGATAGCTTGATGTCGAGCAATGCGCTCCTCAAGCCAGCCTTTGGGCTCGCGAAACCAGGTACGAAGGACCGCCTGATTGTAGCCCGCGGCGCGCAGCGAGACGATCGCCTGCAGCTTTTCCATCCGCTCGATCACCGCAGGTGCGCCGAACGCGATTCCCAGTCTGTAGCCACTCAATGACTCCGTCTTCGACGGGCCCATGATGGTGATGACACGATCCTCACGCGGGCCGGCGGCGCGGATATGCGCGTAATTCTGGTTCGCATAAAGAAGCCGCGAGTACAGCTGATCGGCAATGATCATCACGTCGAACGCGGCGGCAAGCCGGGCGATCTCGGCGATTTCCCGCCGGGAATAGACGGCGCCGGTCGGATTGTTCGGATTGGAGAACAGAAAGACCCGCGCGCCGGCCTTGAAAGCGTCCTCGAGCTGCGCGAGGTCAAGACCGGAATCCTGCGAGCTGCCCAGATAGTCCATCGTCACCGGTATAGGATGCCCGCCGACGAATTCGACGAGCTTGCGATTGGCGAAATAGTCCGGCTGGACGATCGCGACCTTGTCGCCGGCGTTCACCAGCGAGGCGACCGCCAGGAACAGGGCGCCTTGGGTGCCCGGCGTGATGATCGTACCGTTATCGGGGGAGACCGGTGCGCCGGTGAACGCGGCGAGCACTTCGGACAATTCGGAGCGGATGTCCGCCGAGCCGCGATACTCCGTGTAGGCCTGCCGTCCTCCCGCAACCAGCGCCTCCGAGAACCGTTCAGATGCACCTGGCGTGGGCGCAAAGGCGTCGACGTCTCCGTGCGAGAAATCGATCAGGTGCCCGGCGATTCTCCCGCCGCGCATGAGATTGCCGACATTGCCGGCAGATTGGCGCACTTCCTGGCCGGGAGCGTTGGCGGTTCCGAGCGCGGCGAACTTATCGACCGTCATTGGGACAGCGATACCGGTCGGGAGGCGGCCTGCGCCGATCTGTGCAGGTCGACGAGTTCAGCAAGCGAGTTGACGGTCAACGACGGATCGGCCGTGGCGGCCAAGGTCGCGCCAGTACCCTTCCTTCCGTGGCGGCGGTTCACCCAGATTGTTGTCAGACCGAGCCGATTTCCGGGAGCGATATCATGGTGCTTGCTTTGAGCCGTATGGAGGATCTCGCTCTTCTCGATCCCGCGCCTTGCAGCTTCCCCAAAAGCTGCATTGAAGTGCGGCTCGCCAGGCTTGTAGGAAGCCACGTCTTCCGCGGTGACCGTAAATAGGAACGGCACCTCCAGCGCTCTAAGCGTGCCCGAAAGCGACGCATTATCGACATTCGAAAGGATTCCGAGCGCGAAGTATCGGCTGAGGTATCGCAGGCTCTCGACCGTATCCGCAAAAGGACGCCAGGATGGTACCGACCGGGCGAACTCGTCCGCGCGGGCGAGGTTTTCGTCCCAACCAAACTGCTCCTCGATATCGCGCCATGAGCGTCGCAACACTTCGGGATAGAGCAATGTCGGGCGCGTCTGCTGATGCTTGGCCTGCATGAGCGCGAACGTGCTGACGACCAGGTCCGGAGGAACTTGAGACTTCATCTCGTCGAGCCAGGGCTGCACGACGTTCGAGATGGACGTATCCCAGTCAATCAGCGTGCCGTAGCAATCGAACGTCAGCAGCTTGTATTTCGAGAACTCAAGCATTTACTTCTCTTCCTTGGAAAGTTCTTTCCGATGCAGATGCGCCTGCACGCGCCTCGTCGAGGCGTCAGTCTGATCGACGATCAAGCGGCATGCCTCGTCGATGTGGCCATCGCGAATTTTCGCGACGATGAGGAGATGACTATCGACCCAGCCGGGGCTGAGGCCGGAATTGGCCCACGCCGGAAGCAGGTAGCGGTTGATGCCCTGGTACAGGGCGCCGATCTGCGTCAGCAGACGCGGCCGCTCCGCTCGCTTGTACAAGCTACGGTGAAACTCCCAGTGCAGATTGGCGCGTTCGAGCGGATCCGAAGCCTGCGCAGCCTTGGACAGAACGTCTTCGGAATACTTCAGGTCGGCACTGGTGAGACGTGGAGCAGAGTGACCAAGGGCATGCGGCTCCAACAACGCTCGCAACTCGGCGATCTCGAGGAAGTCCTGCTCCGAGGTCGGGGAAACGGTCACACCTCGGTTCGGATGCAATATTGCGAGCCCGTCCGCAATCAGCCGCTGCAGCGCCTCGCGCACGGGAGCCACGCTGACGCCAAACCTTGCAGCGACGTCGTTCTGCTTGAGCTGGGCTCCGCCGGAGATCGTCCCAAGCAGGATGGCCCGGCGCAATTGCTCGGCGATGACGTCCGAGGTTGAGAGCTTCACGGTCGAGATGCCGCTAAGGGCCTCCGAGAGCGTCATTCTTGACATTCCTATCATATCGCGTGATCTTCGATTATCGATAATCTATTATCGATGATTAATCAAGAGGAATGTCAGAGCGCGAGTCGGCGCGTAAGGAGTTGAAATATGACGCAAATCTCGGAAGCAACGATTGCCCAGCCCGAACAGCCGGCCGGAACGCTCTCCCGAACGGCTTTGGCAGCGACCGTCGGCACCACGATCGAATGGTACGATTTCCAGATCTACGGCCTGGCGGCGGCTCTCGTCTTCAATTCGCAATTCTTTCCGAACTTCGACCCGCTGGCCGGGACGCTGCTCTCCACTTTCGCCGTCGGCTTTCTCGCCCGTCCGATCGGAGCCATCATCTTCGGGCACATGGGCGACCGCATCGGTCGCAAGTCGACGCTCATCGCGACGTTCCTGCTGACTGGCGTGGCTACACTCCTCGTCGGGTGCCTTCCGAATTACGACGCGATCGGAATATTCGCGCCCATCCTTCTCGTGCTGCTTCGTCTCATGCAGGGTATCGGCCTCGGTGGCGAATGGGGTGGCGCCGTGCTGGTGATGACCGAAAGCGAGGCGCAGACACGGCGCGGGCTCCTCGGCAGCCTTCCCCAATTGGGATCTCCCGCCGGACTGGTGATCGCGACGTTGGTCTTTGCTGCGACGACGGCGATCCTGGGCACCGAGCAATTCGCCGCTTGGGGCTGGCGACTGCCCTTCCTGTTGAGCCTCGTTCTTGTGTTGGTCGGCGCGTTCGCCAGATTCTCGATGCCTGAAAGCCAGGCCTTTTCGCAGGCGAAACGTACGAACGCAATCGCCGCATTTCCGCTCGCGGAAACTTTGCGCACCCAGTGGCGCGAGGTTCTGATCGCGGGCGGGCTGTTTCTCGTGACCAGCGGCGGCTTCTACGTCTACGTGACGTTCATGGTCGCCTATGGCTCGACCAATCTCGGCCTGTCGAGGGAGCTCATGCTCAACGGCGTCCTGGTATTCGCGATCACGGAGCTATTGATCATTGTTCCGGTTTGCGCATTCTCCGATCGCATCGGACGCCGCCCGGTCTTCATGGGGTCCGCGATCTTTACGATTCTGTTCGCCTTTCCGCTGTTCTGGCTCGTGAACACGAAGATCACGTCACTGGTCTTCCTGGGTATGGCAATCGGAGGAATATCGAACGGCATCCTGTTCGGAATCATGGGATCGTTCGGACCCGAGCTTTTCAAGACCAGCGTTCGTTACACCGGTGCATCCCTCGGGTATCAATTGTCAGCCGCACTCGGCGGCGGATTAACTCCGTTGATCGCGACGGCGCTCGTAAAATGGGCCGACGGTAATTACTGGCCGGCTCCGGCCTGGCTCGCAGGCCTCGCATTGGTCAGCCTGATCGCGGCAATCGTCGCACCCGAGACGCGTTCTCGCTCCCTATCGGAAGAGATCGGCTGAAGAGGAGCGTCGACAGGATCGGACACCATCAGAAAGATGCCGGGGACCTTCTGGGTCCCGGCAGGTCGAGGGAGGCGTCATGCCTGCGGTTCGGATCCCGCAGCGTAGTTTTTGATCGCCCCACGGCTTTCTACAGGTGTCCGCGACCGATCGCTCGATGCACGAAGCCAGTACGTCGCGACGTCACGGCGCGCTTCGAACGATCTCACCGGTTCGCGAGACGTCTCTCCGAAAGACCTTTCCTGCCCAGCGCTGCAGATCGTCCATCACCGTGTAGAAGGCAGGTACGTACATCAGACTGAGAAGGGTCGAGCTGAACAATCCCCCGATCACGGCGATCGCCATAGGCGCCCTCCTCTCGGCATCCGCGCCCATGCCCAAAGCTATGGGCAGCATGCCGGCGCTCATCGCTATCGTGGTCATGACGATCGGCCGAGCTCGTTTCCGGGCCGCGTCCAGCAAAGCCTGCGTGCGGTCAAGGCCGCCATCGCGCCTGGCGACGATCGCGTACTCGACGAGAAGAATCGAGTTCTTCGCCGCAATTCCCATGAGCATCAGCAGGCCGATCATGACCGGCAGGGAGATCGACATCTGCGTCATCAGCAACGAGCCGAGAGCCCCTCCGATCGACAGCGGCAGCGCTGTGAGAATGGTTACCGGCTGAACGAAGCCGTTGAAGAGCAGCGCGAGGACGACGAAGAGCAGAACGATCGCCGACCCGATCGCGAGCTTGAAGCCGTCGAACAGCTCCTGCATGCGTTCGGAATCGCCCGCGGGCTTGTAGGATACGCCCGACGGCAGCTGCTTGATCGAAGGCATCTGGGCGACCAGGTCTTCCGCCTCGCCTACCGTCAAACCACTTAATTCTGCTTCGACCGTCTCGCTTCTGGTGCGATCGGTCCGGTCGATCTGGAGCGGACCTGAGCCGAAGCTGATATCGGCGACAGACGACAAGGGCACCGGTTTCTCGAAAGTCGGCACCTGCAGCATCGACAGGCCGGCCATGTCGGAGCGAGCAGCGTCGTTCAGCAGAATGCGAACGGGAATTTGCCGCGGGCCCAGACTGAACTTCGACAGGTTCTGGTCGATATCGCCTACGGTGGCGATATTGACAGTCCTGGCGATCGCTGTCGTTGAAACTCCGAGGAGAGCGGCCTTGTCCGCCTTAGGGGTTATCTGCAGCTCAGGCTTGGCGAAACTGCTCATCACTCTCGCGCGTTGGAATCCCGGAGTTGCGCGCATGTCCTGGGCCAATCGGCCTGCCGCATGGGCAAGTGCTGCGGCATCATCGCTCAGCAACGATACCTGGATTTTCGCACCGGAGGAGCCGTCCTCGCCAAGGCGGATCCGGACGCCCGGAATGATCGAAAGTTGACGGCCGATCGAGGCTTCGAACGCCCGTTGGGAGAGGGTTCGCTCGGCTCTCGGAACGAGATTGATCGTAACGGTCGATCTTCTGACCTCTCCCACAGAGGTGGACAGGTCTCCCGGGCCGGAAAGTATCGAAGTCTCGGATCCGACGGCGGCATAGACGGAAGCGACTTCAGGTCTCGCCCTAAGCAGGAACGTGACCTTTTGCGTGGCAGCGTCCGTTTCCTGCAACGTCGCACCCGGCGCCAACTCTACGCTGAGGATCGTGCGGCCTCGATCGGCCGCTGGCATGAAGTCGGTCGGAAGGGACGGAATGATAGATAAGGACGCGACGAAGAATATGACACCGGCGACGATGGTGATCCATCGATAGTGCAGCGTCCAGGTCAGCATCAAGGCATAGTACCGCACCCACGCCGGCTCGGGATGCTCCCTTCCGGTCGTCTTCAGGAGAAAGGCCGCCATCAACGGCGTAAGCAAGCGAGCGACCACGAGAGAGAAGAAGACAGAACTGCAAACGGCGATCGAGAAAGCCTTGAAGAACTGTCCCGGAATGCCCGGCATCAGACCGACCGGCGCGAAAACCACGATGATGGCGAACGTCGTCGCAACCACGGCCAGTCCAATCTCGTCGGCCGCACCGATGGCGGCCTCGTATACGGTCTTTCCGGACTGCCTGATGTGCCGGACGATGTTCTCGATTTCCACGATGGCATCGTCGACAAGAATGCCGACGACCAAAGCAATCGCCAGAAGAGTGATGTTGTTCAGCGATTGGTCCAGCGCATACATCACCGCGAAGGTTGGCATCAACGAGAGCGGTAGCGCGGCGCTCGAGATCAAGGTCGCCCGCATATCTCGCAGGAAGATCCATACGACCAGAACTGCGAGCAACGCTCCCAACAGGAGCGCCTCGATGGCGGCGTCGTACCCCTCGACGACCGCATCGGTCGAGGAGGTCACTTCCAGGATCCGTACGCCACCGTGCGCAGCGGCGAATTCGGCCATCCGCGTCCTGACGGCTCGGGTCACTGCAAACTCTCCGGTCCCGACGGCGCGGTAGACGCTGAACCCCACGACTTCCCGATCATTGAACCGGGACCTCTGTCGCGGTTCGGCCCATGAGCGCTCGACGGTCGCGATTTCGGACAGCTTGACGCTGCGGCCGTCGCTGAAGGCCAGGCGCATCTCCTTCATGGCCGCGACGTCCGGAATGCTTCCCACGGTACGAATGACTTGCTCCGATCCCCCCAGCGTCGCACGACCGCCGGGCTGAGTGATGTTGCGGTTTCTCACAAGGTCGGAAACTTCCGCGGCGGTCAGTCCCAGAGCCAGCAATCGGTCGAGATCGAGCTTGATGGTGATTTCCGCATCGACGCCGCCGGATCTGAGGATCTTGGAGACGCCGGAGACCGCAAGCGCTCCTTTGGCGATGTCGTTGTCTATGAACCAGCTCAACGCGTCCGGAGCCATCATCGGAGCGTCGACGATGAACGTCAGGATCGCCTGTCCCGTCGCATCGACACGCCGGACCATGGGATCGAGCGTTCCTTGCGGGAGCTTCGAGCGGATCGATACGACGGCATCCCGGACGTAGTTCGTCGCCCGATCGATATCGGTGCCGATCGCGAACTCGACCATGGTCATGGACAGTCCCTCGTTCACGATCGAGCGAGTGCGATTGACGGTACCAAGTCCTGCGACGCCGTCCTCGACGAATCGGGTGATTTGCGCCTCGATTTCAGTCGGCGCAGCTCCAGGCCAGGCAACGCTGACCGTCACCGTCGGAATGTCCATGTCGGGCATATTGTTGAGCCGGAGCTTCGAGAAGCCGACGGCACCCGCAAGAGTGAGCAGCACGAACAGAATGATGGTTGCGACGGGATTGCGGATCGCCCAACCGGAGATGCCGTTCATCGCAGCGCGCCGCCTTTGACCGAGGCAGTCTTCACGTTTACGAAATCACCGTCGCTGAGGAGACCAGCACCTTGGGTCACGATGCGATCTCCAGCCTCCAGTCCACGCAGGACTTCCACGTCATCCGATTCCTTGGCGCCGATTCCGATCTCGACCAACGACACCAGACTGTCGCGTCCGATCTTGAAGACGTGAGCCTTCGCTTCGCGCCAGACCAGCGCCTTCAGGGGAACGGTCAACGCAAGCTTTCTTTCGGCCGAAATCTCGACCCGAGCGAACATCCCTGGCTTGAGATTCGTTCCCCTTGGCAGCGCGACATGAACCGTACCCAAGCGCGTCTTCGGATCCACCACCGGCGAAACGAGGCGGACCGATCCATACTCGGATCGCCCACCGGGGCCGAGCACCATCACATGCTGCCCTGCCGCAGCAGCGAGCAGGTCGGTTTCGACCACGCGGGCATCGACCTCGATGCGATCGTCCTGGATCAATCGGAACATCTCGACTCCGGCTTGAACCACCTGGCCGATCGCCACCGATCTCGAGGCGATCGTTCCCGCAGCGGGCGCGATGACGACCGTCTGACGTTGCCGTGCCTCTGCTTCGTCGAGTTGGGCACGAGCCGCTTCCAGCTTGGCCTCGGTCGTCTTGACGAGCGTCTCGCGCTGCTCGATGGCTTGCGCGCTCATCACCCCCGAGGACACCGAATGCGCGCGCGCAGCATCCGATCTGGCAATGGCAAGGCTCGCTTCCAGTTCGCCGATCGCGGCTTTTTGCTTGGATATCGCCGCAGCCGTCAGATCATGGCTGAGGCGCGCCAGTACCTGCCCCTTCACAACGACGTCGCCTTCGTCCACGGCGACCTCGATCACCGCCAGCCCACCCGCTTCAGAGCTGACCGGGATTTCACGCCACGCAACGACGTTGCCTGTGGCGGTGATCGTTCTGGTGACCTCCGATCTCTCGACCGATGCGGCCACGACGGTCATCGCGAATGAAAGACTTTCCGCATGGACGGTTGAATGGCAGACCAGAGACGTCATGATCGCCATCGACCTCAGGCCGCGATGGATTCTCTTCATATCAGCACCTTCCTCCCGCGCCCCCGTCGACTCCCGAACGCCTCGCCGGCCACACTTGCTCGTACGGCCGACGACTGCTCGGGTAGGACGTGGCGTTTGCTCGCGTAGTACAATTTGTGTCGGATCGTCTCGGGAGGGTGCCGGTTTGTGTCGAAATGTTGCTAGATTGGTGCCTCGGCGCCTTTCGTTACGAGTTCCGGCTTTTTTCGACCCTGTTTACCGGTAAAACCGCGCTTCCGAGCCACTGTGAAGGGCATCCATGAACGAACACACTCCTCAGATCCTGGTTGTCGACGACGATCCCGAGATTCGTAAGCTTCTTGCCCGCTACATCGAAAGCCAGTCGCTTCGCGTCGTCCTGGCATCGAACTGCAGCGAGATGCGCGAGCGCCTTGCCGCCGAACAGGTAGATCTCGTGGTCCTGGATGTGATGCTTCCGGACGGCTCCGGGCTCGACGCCTGCCGCGATTTGCGAGCGAAACGGAACATGATCCCGGTCATCCTTCTGACGGCGCTCAAGGAGGATGTCGATCGCATCGTGGGTCTGGAAATGGGAGCCGACGATTATCTCGGCAAGCCGTTCAATCCGAGAGAGCTGGTCGCCAGAATTCGCGCCGTCTTGCGACGCCGCTCGGAAAGAAGTCTTCGATCTCAGCAAGCAAGGAAGTACCGATTCGACGGCCTCACGGCCGATCCGCAGTTGCGCAGTGTAACCGATGCGCAGGGCAATGCTCTCGAACTGACCGGCGCGGAATTCGATCTGTTGCAGGTCTTTCTCGACAGACCGGGACGCGTGCTTTCGCGCGATCAACTCCTGGACCTTACGCGCGGCCGAGAGGGAGACGTCTTCGATCGCTCCATCGATGTCCTCGTCAGCCGGTTGAGGCGTAAACTGGACACTTCCGGAATGCCGCCCCTTTTCAAGACGGTTCGCAACGGCGGTTATCAGCTCGTCGCGAAGGTCGGGGTGCAGGACTTTCCGGCGTGAACACCCTGCGCGCCAAACTCGCCGTCCTTCTCACCGTCGTGATCATCTCGGTGGTCTGCATTCTGACCGGGATTCTCGTCTACCTGTTTGATCCGCCCAACGAACGGGAGGCAATCGCTCCACTCGTCGACCAGGTAGAGTTATTGACCCGAGTTGGGCAGGTCGCTCCCAGATTGGTCATCGTTCAACAGGCCGCAGCGGGCGGTGAAGTCGAAACCAATCTCACCGCTTGGCTGCGCGACGCGCTGACGGCCCGCGGGATCCCCCGCGACGTCATCGTCTCCCGCAAGGACGACCTTGCTCTCCTGTCAATTCCGGTCGATCAAGGATGGATCGTCACGCAAATCCCTGACTTGCCTCCCGCGGGCGGCGTCTTCCATCTCCTTTTGATTTGGCTCGCGCTGACCACACTGGGCACGATGGCAGTCGCTCTCTTTTTCGCGAACCGGATGGTCAAACCTCTCGTACTTCTCGAACGCGCGATCGAAACCGTAGGCGCGGACGGTGTCCTTCCCGAGCTGGCCATGACAGGACCGGCGGAGGTGCGGGTCGCAGCCGGAGCGCTGAATTCTCTGTCTTCCCGGCTGAAGTCGGCAATGGAAAGCCGAATGCGGCTGGTCGCGGCAGCGGGCCACGACTTAAGGACACCGATCACCCGTATGCGCCTGCGTGCCGAGTTCGTCACGGATGAAGAGGACCGCCAGATGTGGCTAAAGGATATCGATGAGCTAGAAAAGATCGCGGACAGCGCAATTCTTCTCGTGAGAGAGGACTCCGGCAAGTCGGCACCTGAGCCGATCCGGCTGGACATTCTCGTTTCCGACCTCGTGGACGAGCTTCGAACGCTATCTTACGACGTCACTCTGACCAACTCTGCGGCGGCGACCGCACTCGCGAATCGAACAGGCCTGAGCCGCGCCTTCAGGAATTTGCTCATAAATGCATCCACGCATGGTAAGCGGGCCCGGGTCGCCGTCCAAAGCAGCGCGAAGGACATCGTCGTTGTGATCGACGACGACGGTCCGGGGATTCCGCCCGATCTAATCGGGCAGGTTTTCGAGCCGTTCTTCCGCGTCGACCGGGCGCGCACAAAGCAGTTCGATGGTGCCGGGCTCGGTTTGACGATCGCGAAAGAGATCGTTCAGCGCGCAGGAGGCAGCATCAAGATCCAGAACGGATCACCACGGGGGCTGATCCAGACCGTGACGCTGCCGGTTACGCACTCGCTTCCGGCGGAGCCACACTGACGGGTGCCCCTTTAACCCCGGCGGGACACATTTACCGGAGCTCCGCACTCTGACTGGCGGGGGGCGAGGCCGAACTGGAGAAGTGACCCAGCGGCTTCGGATTTTTCGCGATTCCCGGGGGTGCCTTTATCCACCGGTAGCCTTCGAAACCGGAACGATAGCCTTCGGTGTACAACGCCTGCATATATCCCTGCTCAAACGACGCCTCTCTCGTCGCTCGAAAGGTCGATGAAATTGCCGCAAGGTTGAAGTCAGTACCGTCGATCTCGGCCTTCGCATAGATGCGATAGAGGTCGCCGATGCTTTGATTCTTGATCAGGGTGGAGATCGACCTCAGAGAAATAGAGAAAATGCCCGGTTCTACGGCTTCCCATTCCGGGCTGATCTTTCCGTTTCGGATGATGAAAAGGCGTGCAGCAGCTTTCTTGGTCGGGACGTCGGTGCGAATGATAGTCGAAGGTCGCGGCACGAAAACCTGCTGAGTCACGCCCCCATCGACATGAAGTTCCTCGTAGGTGCGGTCTGCAACACTGACCTTGATGCGAACGGGAGGAAAGGCACCCGGCACAGAAGCGGAAGCCAGCAGGATCTTTCGGAAGAGGGGCAGGGCTTGCGGATGATTGCTCATGGCTATGCGTCCCACATCCCATAGAACGGGACGCTGCGCGTCCAGATTCGTCGTTCCGATGAGCAACACTCGACCCCTTCGCCGCTCCATCGCGATATCGCGGAGGAATTGATCATCAACATACTTTGCTATCAGACTCTCGAGCGGGGAGCTGTCGACCAAGCCCGATCCGAGCAATGGCGCTACGACGCCGGGATCGTAGATATCGCTGCGCTCGTACCTCGTGAACACCTCTTTCAATGCTGCATCTCTGCTCCGCCCCAGATAGACGAACGGCGCAGTCAACGCGCCGGCGCTCACCCCGGTGACCAGATCGAACTCAGGTCTCGTGCCGGCATCACCCCACCCGACCAAGAGACCGGCGCCGAAGGCACCGTTGTCGCCTCCGCCAGATATTGCGAGAATGTTGAGCTCATCCGATTGTTGGCCGAGACGGCCATGAGCGGCATTCGGCTTCCTGCGGATTTGTTTGATCGTAGACAGGGCGGCAAGCGCCTCAGGCGGAGCGTCCCCCCATACTCGAATGTTCGGCATCCCGGTGAGTTCGGCCTCGTCAATGAGCCGTTTCGGAACCACGTCGCGCGGAAACAGGGAGGCACATCCGCAAAGAAGGCCGGTCATCAGAAACAGCGCGGCCACACGCATCACTGATCTGGATGTACACATGGTCTTCGGTATCTGAGGACGCCTAATCCGACCTCCGAGCGAACGGGTCGTCCACCTGAAGGGCTCGGCGATAGATGCTCGATCGGCCGACACGGGGCACGGGGGCCGGACACGATGACGTGGATGACCATCATCGTAGGCGACCTTCGCGATCGAACCGCAAAGGCCGCGTCTGCCGATCCGGCCGTCCTCGACCACCACTACTTTCGTGTTTCCGCTGGACCGTCATCGGTCCATTCGGGAGGAAGGCCCAATTTGCCGCCGACCAGACCGGCGATCCCAGGAGCCCGGCCATAGGTTTCGCACGCCGCATACTTGGGAGCGAGACCAATATTCGAGCCGACCTTTTCCAAGGACGGGATATCGATACTAAAGCCCTCGAAGGGACTTTCACCCTTGTTGAGCATCTTGGCGAAGTCGTCGCCGAAGTCCCGAGCGAGATCGTAAGCGTCACTGGCTCTCGATGCTCTCGGCGTGCTGAAAAAGGCGTTCGCCCCTCTTCCCCAGATCATGGCGGCTTGCTGTCGCCCCGTGACGTCGACGGCTTCGGCTTCGATGGACAAGTCTCCGAGTCCAACCGGAATGCGGGGCACTGGAATCGGAACGGCCGTGTCCACGAAGCTCGTACCGAGCTTCGCCGCGGCCGAGACGCCCGCGGCGACTTCATCAGTCGGCGTCGCACGCGTAATGGCCGCACGCACGGTCAAATCCGCCCGTTGATCGGGCGACACCACTCTGAATCTGTCGCTCAAATTGATGCACAAGGCGCGGCTTACCGTATTGGCGACAAGGATACGCTGCTCATGGGTTAGCGCAGGCGCAACGAAGGCAGGGAATGCCGTCGGTGCGACATTGATCGTCTTCGCCGCCGCTACCTGCTCTTTCTTCACCTGAAGACGGGACTTGGTGATCTTTCCATCCGACTGCTTCAATCCTTCGTAGGAGGAGAGCCCGTTGCCCTGGACCAGCGCGGGAGTCGCGCAAGCGGGCAACAGGGCAAGGATGGGCAGGAGCGCCAAGCGCATCGACTTGTTTCGGCCCGTCGCCGCCAACTGCCGCCAACCCGCCGCGAACGCGGGGCATACTCGGGTGTTCGAGGCCAAGCCGCCCTCGAATTTCGCATCCGTCCGGCCGTACGGCAGCGCGAAGCGGAGCAGGCGCGATGCGCAATATCCGAGCGGCCACCGGCGTTGGTACGGAAACGACGGATATGAACCAGGATGGTTAAGACCGGCAGCGGAGCGCATTCAGACCCCCTTATTGTGAACCCTGCGCTCGTGATAAACGGGCTACATGGCTCGGAATCTGGCCGCGGATGACCTAATGTTGCTGACCGACCGCAATTTGTGTCGAAAGATGTCCAGTCCGAATTGAGGACAGCCTTCGTTACAAATAATACCCTTCAGCCTGTTCCAACCGGACTAAACCGGCGCCTATGCACATTCCCCAAATCCTTGTCGTCGATGATGACTTAGAGATCCGCAAGCTCCTTGCTCGCTACATCAAGGAGCAGGGCTTCCGGGTTCAACTCGCGTCCCGCTGCGCGGAAGTACGTGAACGGATTGCCACGAATCAAATCGATCTGATCGTGCTGGACGTGATGCTCCCGGACGGGTCCGGACTCGATCTTTGTCGCGATCTCCGGTCCACGCGATCGCGGATTCCGATCATCCTGCTCACGGCTCTGAAGGAAGACGTGGATCGGATCATCGGCCTCGAGATCGGCGCCGACGACTATCTCGGCAAACCGTTCAATCCGCGTGAATTGATCGCCCGTATCCGCGCTGTGCTCCGACGGGGCGACGATGGCCGCCCCTCTCACGGTGGGAAAGGTCGCTACCTCTTCGAAGGGTTCGTCGCCGATCCGTCCGCCCGGTCGGTGGTCGCTCCGCAAGGCACCTCGATCGATTTGACCGGGGCGGAGTTTGATCTCCTCTTGACGTTTCTCGACCGTCCCGGCCGCGTTCTGTCTCGCGACCAACTGCTCGATCTGACCCGCGGGCGCGATGGAGACGTCCTGGACCGCTCCATTGATGTCCTGATCAGTCGACTTCGGCGCAAACTTGCAGAGAGCGGCGCAAACCACATCTTTAAGACGGTGCGCAACGGCGGCTATCAGCTCGCCGCCAAGGTTAGCTACCTGGACGAGCACTCCTGAGCCTGTGGTCGCTCAGTCGACCTTCCCTGCCTCTGCATCATTTCGGCAGGGCTGCGAACGATTGCCCTTCGCAGCGGTCGACGATCACCGACAGTCGCGCCTCAACGTAGCGGTTGCCTTCAAATAGCACCGCGTAAGGACGCCGCTTTGACAACTCCGTGGCGCCGCTTCGCAAACATATGATCCAAGGAAAGGAGGAGATCGGATGGGCTCGGATAGGCTCTGAGACCTCGACAGGCTCCTCCAATTTAGCTTCGGCAGCAACTTTCCTCAGGAAGCCCATGACTTTCGACGGCTCCGGAGCCATCGGCGAGCCTTTGGGCTGCACAGCGCACGACGTCAACAGCACACATGCGAGCCATGAGAGAGATCGCGTCGGCACTTTGTTCGCGTCACCGCGCATCGCGCGTGAGATCGATGGCGACCTCGGATACCCAAGCTCCCGGCGACTCCATGACGAAGGATTGGCGGCTTCCTTTCGTACGAACGACGAGCAGCGCTGTGATCTTATCGCCCTCGATGCGGGCATCGATCACGCCATTCTGGTTGTTCCCATAGACCTTGCCCCCGACGCGGTACTCGCTTTCAAACCAGTTTCCTGAAAGCTCCGAGCCGCTTTGTTCGATCGTGGCGCCCAGATCCATCTTGTACGCGTCGCTCGCGCAGCGCACATTCATCTTGACGGATTGGCCTTCGTTCCTGGGCACGTAGTCGACCTTACAGCGAACCCGCTCCCGGGGCCCGTCCTTAGGCTTCATCCAACCACTGCCCGACCATGAACCGGCGACGCTATTGAAGCTCTCCTGCCCTGATGCAGGGGATGCGGCGGCGACGGCCATCAGCATCGAAAAACCGAGGCTCCGTGGCATATTCAACCGGCGCGTTGGCAGGATTCTCATTGCACCGACTATTGCGACAGTCATCTGCCCTCCTTCTAGAACATTGATCGTCGCTGGCAGGCTTCGATCCATTGGTCAGCTGCACACCGCGCACCGCTCCGCGAACATCAAGCTCTTCGACGCTGCAGACCCCGCTTTCCCGCTCAAGCAAAGCTGAACTACTCGACGAACGACCGATCTTGATGGAATCGAGCGTCGCCCTTCTGCCGACCCGCGCTCGTTAATGAGACACCTGGATCCAAATTGGGCCGCGTGTGACTGAACGTTTCTGCGCGTCGGCATGTTGAGTCAAAAGATGTCAGAGCGGCCGAGTCTCTGATTGGACCGGGTGCATCAGACAGGCGCGGCGCCCGAGACGAACGGCGTGAGGTGATGGATACGGGCCGGCGATAGCGGTTGCAGAATTAGGGCCGACGCCTGGTCCAGTCGCGCATTAAGAGATAGCGGCGGGCAAAGAACAATCAATCGCTTGCTGGTCGCAGCGGCGATACGCTGCTGATCTCGCCGCCTCTGATCATCACCGAGGAACAGATCGCCGAAATCTTTGCTGCCATCGACCTTGCGTTGAACAACATCAGCTGACGGCCGACTTCCGGCAGCCGGATGGGAAAACTATCGCGCTGCGGGCTCCGGTGCTGGAAGGCTGATCAGTTGGCGTGTGAAACGCAGGAAATCGTATATCTTCGCGCACAATCGCATGATTGGTAGATCCATTTGAAATGTTGTGCGTTTGGGATTGACGCTCTCGCCGCTACGCGTCAGTTGGTCCAGTCTATCATGTTGGCACAGAGAGATTTCCAGCGCAAAGCACTCGTTGGTGTCATTCGGCCTGCAATATTGACCCCCTAAGCCGGGGGATCGGCGTCCAAAATTGACCCCCTGTAGGTTGGTCTGTTGCGCTGCCTGCTTTGGAATGAAGCAGGTGGTCGGGGATGCTGGTCGTGGAGACGATTGCGCGGATTCGGCGCGAGCACTTCATCAAGGGCAAGACGATCAAGGAGATCGCCCGCGACCTGAAGGTGTCGCGGAACACGGTCCGGAAGGTGCTGAGGTCCGGAAGGACCTCCTTCGAGTACGAGCGGCAGGTGCAGCCACGACCAAAGCTGGGGTGGTGGGCATCGGAGCTCGATAGGCTGCTGGCGGCGAACGCGACCAAACCGGCTCGTGAACAGCTGACGCTGATCCGGATCTTCGAAGAGCTGCGCGGGAGCGGCTACGACGGCGGTTACGATGCGGTGCGGCGTTACGCCAGGCGGTGGAGCAAAGAACGCGGGCAATCGACCGCGGCCGCTTATGTCCCGCTGAGCTTTGCCCCCGGCGAAGCCTACCAGTTCGACTGGAGCCACGAGGTGGTCTTGCTGAGCGGCACCACGGTGATGGTGAAGGCCGCCCATGTCCGGCTCTGTCACAGCCGCATGCTGTTCGTGCGGGCCTATCCGCGGGAGACGCAGGAGATGGTGTTCGACGCCCACGACCGGGCGTTCGCCCTGTTCAAAGGCACCTGCACCCGCGGCATCTACGACAACATGAAGACCGCCGTAGAGACGATCTTCGTCGGTAAAGGGCGTCTCTACAATCGCCGCTTCCTGCAGATGTGCAGTCACTATCTAGTCGATCCGGTCGCCTGCACGCCAGCGTCGGGCTGGGAGAAGGGGCAGGTCGAGAACCAGGTCGGGCTGGTCAGGGAACGCTTCTTCACGCCGCGGCTGCGGTTCAAAAACCTCGACGAGTTAAACGCCTGGCTGCTCGACAAATGCATCGCCTACGCCAAGGCTCATCGCCATCCGGAGCTGGTCGATCAGACGATCTGGGCCGTGTTTGAAGCCGAACGCCCCAAACTCGCTCCCTATGCCGGCCGCTTCGACGGCTTCCATGCGGTGACGGCATCGGTCTCGAAGACCTGCCTGGTGCGCTTCGACAATAACAAATACTCGGTCGCAGCCAGCGCAGTCGGACGACCGGTCGAGGTTCAAGCCTATGCCGATCGCATCGTGATCCGTCAGGATGGACGCATCGTTGC
The DNA here is from genome assembly GCF_056429085.1 of Bradyrhizobium sp. CFUWI. Classification (NCBI taxonomy): domain Bacteria; kingdom Pseudomonadati; phylum Pseudomonadota; class Alphaproteobacteria; order Hyphomicrobiales; family Nitrobacteraceae; genus Bradyrhizobium; species Bradyrhizobium sp. CFUWI. Next base: position 45,428 of record NZ_JBWJZE010000007.1, on the reverse strand, counting down.
CGAGCACCCGCGATCCTTTGGCCGCGGCGAGACCGTCTACGACCCCTGGCATTATGTGCCGGTGCTCGCCCGCAAACCCGGCGCCTTGCGCAACGGTGCTCCCTTCAAAGACTGGGTGCTGCCGGCCGCGATCGAGCGGATCCGGCGCAAGCTTGCCAGCACCGACGATGGCAATCGGCAGATGGTCGACATCCTCAACGCGGTGCTGACTGACGGTCTGCCCGCGGTGGAAGCGGCCTGTGCCGAAGCGCTCAGTCACAGCGTCCATTCCGCCGATGTCGTGCTCAATATCCTAGCCCGTCAACGTGAACCCGCCCCACCGGCCAACATCATGACGCCGGCCGCACTGACGCTCCGTCATGCGCCGATCGCCGATTGTGCCCGCTACGACAACCTCCGGAGGACCATCTGATGGAACGAACCCAAATCTTCGATCTCATGGGCGAACTCAAGCTCTACGGCATGAAGGCTGCCTTCGACGAGATCATGGCAACTGCCGTCAAACGCCAGCACGAACCTCAGCGCATTGTCGGCGACCTGCTCAACGCCGAGATCAACGAGAAGCAAGCCAGGTCGATCAAATACCAGCTCACCATTGCCAAGCTGCCGCTTGCCAAGGACATTGCCGACTTCCAGTTCGACGGCACGCCGATCAATCAGACTCTCGTCAATGATCTCGCTGGCGGCGGCTTCATCGCCCAACAACGCAACGTCGTGCTGGTTGGCGGCACCGGCACAGGCAAGACCCACCTGGCCATTGCCATCGCCAGAAGCTGCATCCGATCCGGGGCTCGCGGCCGCTTCTTCAACGTAGTCGACCTCGTCAATCGCCTCGAGACCGAGACCCGCAACGGACGGCAAGGACGGCTCGCCGAGCATCTGACCCGGATGGACTTCATCGTGCTGGACGAACTCGGCTATTTGCCCTTCGCCCAGTCCGGTGGCCAGCTTCTCTTCCACCTCGTCAGCCGGCTCTATGAGCGCGCCTCTGTCATCGTGACCACCAATCTCGCCTTCGGCGAATGGCCGAGCGTGTTCGGCGACGCCAAAATGACCACCGCGCTGCTCGACCGGTTGACCCATCACTGCGACATTGTCGAGACCGGCGACGATAGCTGGCGGTTCAAGAGCCGAGACGACGATCACGCCACCCGCGCTCGTCTCGCCTCCGCTATCCCGGCCAGCTCCGACGAGACGAGCGCTACCAGCAAAGCCCGCCGCGCAAAGGGGTCAAAATTGGACGCCGATGAGGGGGCAAATTTGAACGCCGATTGACACTCTTGATGGACACGTGGGGGATGACACTACGAATATTGGCCAGCCCGTGAGCCGCGGCGAAAAATCATCCCGGCCGTCGGCTCGACGCTGGACACTAGGCGCATGGCTACTCAAGAGACATCAACCACCTGCCCGGTAGTCATGAAGACCAGCAGCCCCCGCTTGGCCTTAGTCTGCTTACGATAGGCGGCGATCTGCTGCCTGTAATGGCTGATGCTCGACGCGTCCGGAGCCACGTCGCTCTTCCAATCGACTACGGCGTCGATGGCACCGGCGGCATCGAGCGCGACCGCGTCAACCTGTCCGGAGAGCAAGATCTCCCCGCCTTCGTTGGTCTGGCTTCCGAACAGCGGGAGCTCGGGGACGAGGCGCGGTCGTAGACTGGAGCACCTCTCGGTTCGTGGCGGCGTTTTTCGCTTTCCGAGCGCGCTCTATTGCCGAGAACGTCGCTATTTTTTGCTTATCGCGAGCGCGATCGGAGTGGGATGAAGGTTGGTGGCAATGATGTGCCGGCAATCCGCGTGTGCGGACCCTATATTTCTGGCCCCAAGCGACATTTTGCGCAACGCTCGCAGTATACCACATGTACCATGTGGGACGACAACGGGCCGTATTTCCTTAGCCCAACGACGTTTGCAAACCGTTTGATCCTAAGAAGGATTTCCAGCAGGACATCATCTTCAAGTTCGAACTGCCGAGCTCCGAGCGAGAAACGGTGATGACGGAATTGGAAGACTACGGATTAAATGCCTTCGGGCTCTTTGGCTCGGAAGAAGGGTTGATGGAAAGCCTCTCGCTGCGTGAGGAGTTCAGTGTCACCTAACAATGCCGCTTTGGCCGTTCGAACGAGCGTCACGGCCGCGGGGTCAAGACATGTTGCCGTACCCGACGAACTGACTTCCGATAATCGGGGTTATTGAAAGTCAGGGTGTGAAAAAGCGCCGAACTTTGGCTCTGACGCAATTTCGATGATTGTCGCAACGAAAGATGGCGCACCATTAAGCCGGGCCTGATCCAATGAATTCCAGCACGGTCTCGGCGTGGCCTTCGATTATCAAGTGACCGCCTCTAGTCGGGCGGTCCGCGGCACGGGCCCAAAGCAACTGGGCGGAGAACTGCATTGTCTTCGCGCGGAATGGGACCTCTTATGCTAATATCAATGCATCGCCTCAATGTGCAAAGTGGAAAGCGCGCCTTACCGCGCTGAATGGACGGTGTTTCTATGAAAGAAGTCGAAGCCCGTATGACCGCAGAAGCGCGCAACGCAGTGCTTGAAAGCGGTGACTGGTTGACCGCGGCGCAGATCGTCCAGATTTCGGGGTTCAGCGCTACGAACCCAAGTGACCAGCCGACCAAATGGAAGGAAGACGGGCGGATTTTCGCCGTGCCCCATCGAGGAGTGGACTACTTCCCCGGTTACGCTTTGGACCCTGCAACCAACTATCGGCCAGTCGATGCCCTCGCGGCAGTGCTCGCCGTATTTCGCGGACGAAAGGACGACTGGGGCCTCGCCTACTGGTTCGCGTCGATCAACAGTTGCCTTGGCAGCAAGCGTCCGCAGGACTTGTTGATGAGCGAGCCCGCGCGCGTGGTCGCTGCAGCGGAAGATGAAGTCGCCGGCGTGCTGCACGGCTAATCCGTGCTGACAGACTGTGAAACGGCGTCGAAAGCTGGCTCCGGCGCACATTTGATGATGTTGTCGCGGATCACGCAGACCCAAGCAATCGTGCTTCGAGAAGGTCGAGTTTCGCGCGGCCATACATTTGTCGTTTGACGAGTTTGAGTTTCGTAATTTGTGCTTCGACCTGGCCGTTTGACCAAGGCTCGGTAATCGCAGCGCACACTGCGGCTCTGTCCTTGAGGTCTCCCGTGGCGAGGGATGAGACGAGGCTTGTCTTTGTGTTTGCGATCCAGACGTCGAGTGTCGCCTCGTCCCTTTCGGATCATGTCGTGGAACTGGTCGACGAGCGCCCGGGCCTCAACAAGGGACGGCACACCAGCCTCGATGGCAGCGATGACCACGGCGTCACGTATCCATCCGGTGTAGGCCCTTACGGCACCATCATTCGTCTCGACTAACAAAGCTGCTGACACGAGGTTGTTAGCAGCCGGAGATTAGGCTGCCGGTCTCGGGGATCGATGGATGGCTTATAGGCTGCACTGCGTCGGCGCTTCGGTCTTCAGCTGAGCACGACCCCAACGTCTTCACAGTCACGCGATTGAAGGAAGCGAGGCCAACCGAACTTGGGAGGACTGTCAATAAGATTAGGCTGTCCGGATTTTCGTGTTGAATTGCCTTCGGCTTCGGAGGCCGATCGGTGCGGGGGTCGCTGGATCAAGCGCGCAATACACGACGCGAACGCCTTTGCTGTTCCACCGGCCGCCGACCTGGAATGCGCCTTCGCCACTATTCCAGGTCGACGCAAAGCACGCCTGATCGAGGCGCCAAGCGATGAGCTTGCCGCCTCTCAATGGCTCCACAGAAGGCGTCATGCATAGACGCCATATGCAAGGCGTGTGAGGTACTGTTCAACGAGCTCGACGCCCGCCGGGGTCGCAAGCAGGTCGATCGGACGACGCTGCTCAAGACCGATGGCCGGATGCTCGAGCCACTGCTCCGCGTCTTCCTGCGAACCGAACACGTCCGTGGCCTTGGCCAGGATTTCGGCAAACTTCCAGGTCCGCCCACTTTGCTCCCGTCTGAGCGGCTTGTCCGGAGCGTCCTTGCGTCGCTGAAAGGTGCGAAGGCTTATTCCAACGAGTCCGTTTGAATGAAGAGGAGGTGACTGACGAAGTGGGTCAACGCAGAGCCTGGCAGTCCGTCCAGCAGCAGTTCGTGGGCGTCGAGGGCGCTTGTGATCCGGCGCGACAGGATGCGCGGCCCGCCGAGCAAATCGGCCACCTTCTGCAGATCATTGCCTGGCCCCTCTGGAGTCGGTTTCTCAGTCATAGTAGCCCTCGCGCCAAGTGTCGCCTATTATGTGTCAGATGGTCGCAAATCAAGTGTGGCCCTCTATTGAACTCGGCCGAACCTTGATTGCAAAGTGTGGCGGGGCAGTTGGAATATCGTCCGCTAGATTGGCCCCGTTAAACTCCGATCGAGCGCCAACCACTCAGATCGGACGAAAAACGATACGGCTGTCGTTTCGCGTTCGATCTGAGTCTTGGAGCGAGAAAATCCAATAATTTCAGTCTGGGGATTATGGCTCCTTAGGAGTCTATTCTGGTTCCATCGGAGTCAGGTAGCCAGAATTGGGATTCCATTGGAGTCACTTGGTCGGTCAGGCGAGATCGTACTGCGACGGGGACGGATTAGGGCGGTGATGTCGAAGGATGAAGGCGCGTATCTAGCGCGAACGCTTCCTGAAGGTGCTGCTGGTACGCGCCTTTCGCCCTGGTCGGGTCGAAGATCAGATTCCAGCTGTGATTGGATACCACACTGGGGATCACGACGAATTTGTGCTTGGCCAGGAGCGCGTCCCCGAACGCCTGCTGGCCTGCGCTTGGGATTCCAGGTCGCAGCCAATTGGCATTCGGAACGTCGGCAGGGCGAACAATATGAACGTCAGACACGTCGGCGATATGAAGCGCGGTCAACATGTGCGGGAGAGTGTCGAGCGGTTTGAAGCCTTTGTGAACGGCCACTTCGAGTATCGCGGTCGCTGGATCAAGCGCGCAATACACAACGCGAACGCCTTGGCTGTTCCACCGGCCGCCGGCCCGGAATGCGCCTTCGCCACTATCCCAGGTCGACGCAAAGCGCGCCTGATCGAGGCGCCAAGCGATGAGCTTGCCGCCTCCCAATGGCCCTACAGAAGGCGTCATGCATAGACGCCGTATGCGAGGCGTGTGAGGTACTGTTCAACGAGCTCGATGCCGGCCGGAGTGGCCAGCAGGTCGATCGGGCGACGCTGGTCAAGACCGATGGCCGGACGCTCGAGCCACTGCTCGGCTTCTTCCTGCGAACCGAACACGTCGGTGGCCTTGGCCAGGACTTCGGCAAACTTCCAGGTCCGCCCACTTTGCTCCTGGCTGAGCGGCTTGTCCGGAGCGTCCTTGCGTCGCTGGAAGGTGCGAAGGCTCATTCCGAAGGCTTTTTCCAACGAGTCCGTTTGAATGATAAGGAGGTGACGGACGAAGTGGGTCAACGCAGAGCCTGGCAGTCCGTCCAGCAGCAGTTCGTGAGCGTCGAGGGCGCTTGTGATCCGGCGCGACAGGATGCGTGGCCCGCCGAGCAAATCGGCCACCTTCTGCAGATCATTGCCCGGCCCCGTTGGCCCCGGCTTCTCGGCTGTGGCAGTCATAGTGGTCCTCGCGTCACGTGTCGCTTAATATACGTCACATGTCGCAAAAACTCAAGCCTTGCTCTTCGGCTAGGGCTGGACCGTTGACAATGAGACAAAAACACGTATTTTACGTATTATGTCCATGCGTCTATTTTCTTCTTTGGACCTCCAGCAGCAGTCCGGTGAAATCCAGCGAGCTGCCGCTCAGGCGCCGGTCGTTATCACCAGCCACGGTAAGCCGCGCGCTGTAGTGATGTCGGTCGAGGAATTCCGCAGATTGAAGACCCTGGCTCGCGAAGAAATCCCGCTCGAAGCGATTGCACGGCAGCCGACAGTGTTCGGCCCCGAACCCGACGATGTGCTTGGCTATCCCGAGCACGACCCGGTCGAGGCCGTCCATCACATGGCAAAGGATGCCGCTGCTGGCATCAACCAGGACCTGGTGCGCCGCGAAGCCGACAGGTTTGCAAAGCACTTTGTTCGAGGCGCCAAGTGAACGCTCAGGGGTTCAGCGATAAGGATCCGATATTCCTCATCATGGATGCGTCGCCGATTGTGATGCTGTCAGCGATCCAGCGCCTGGATTGGCTGATGGAGCCCTGCGGCACGATCTGGATGACAGATATGGTCATGGAGGAGGTCACGCGCGATCCGGACTCGGGTAGGGATCCGCGGAGTCGCTGGCTTGCCTACACGCGTTCGTGGATCGCCGCGAACAAATTCCGCATTCGCCGCGTGGAAACCGACACCTACAGAACGTACCAACTTGCGTTGGACGGCTGGAGGGCGCAGGGCTCGGATCCCGAGAGGAAGCCCAATTCCCGCGATCTAGGCGAAGCCAGCATTATCCAGACGCTGAAGAGCTTTCGTGGCAAGGTGCAGCCGCGGCAGACAATCATCGTGCTTATGGACGAGTCCGATGGGCGAGATGCATTGAAGGGAATGCGCCGGATCAACCTCGATGTGTTCGGTACCCGCGCGTTCGTCGAGGCACTATTCGCGCACTTTGGAATCGCGGAGGCCGAGCACGCCTGGCAAGCAATCTTGAAGGTCATCACCGCGGATGAATCCAAGGATGACGATGATCCGTTCATCGTACGCCGAGCGATATAGGCCGAAGGCTGGGTTAGAGCCGATCGGACTTCCAACATTTCCCGCGGCGGCGGACTCCGATTGAAGCAGAGAGACTCAGATCGAACCCGAAACGACAAAATAATGTCATCTCTCGTTCCATCGGAGTCTGCGCGAAGAAAAGGGTAGGCCGTTCAGGCGACGATTTCCGTTTCCTTCGGAGTCGATGCTGGTACGATCGGAGTCAGTTGACCGCGATTACGCTTCCTTTGGAGTCGCTTAGGTCATCGGTCGTCCGCGACAAGGCAGTCAGGCGGTGGAGGGCTGCGCTCAGCGCGCTACCGCAGAGATCGAGCTCCTGCCCGACAGGTCGCCCGCCTCCACCGAAATCAGAACCCGAGCTTCAAGGTCGGATCGACGGAGCCCTTCATTTTTACCAATTTCTCGCCGAAATCGTTTTGCATGCCGTCCACATCTGGCTTGGTCAGGGCGTCAATCATCTTGATGTACTCGACGCCGGTGGGGGTCGCATGTAATGCCGGTCTCTCACCCACGTTACGGACAGTGGCATATCCCGCCTCGATAAGCTCGGCGGCGGGCACGATGTCGGCGGCACTGACCCACAAACCGATCTCGGAGTCGGCATGACCTATTGCCTTCCGCAACATCAGGAAGGCGGCGTCGGTTAATTGGATAGGTTTGGTGGCCATCGTCAGTTGGAATATAGCACGCTCAAGAAGTCGGGTATCCGTCTCGTCCTGAAACGAAGCCATACACACGCGCGGATCCGGTGCACTGGAGAGCTTTTCCCTGCTAGGAGCATCGGCCAGGCCTTCAGGAAGCGCCCAAGCCGCTGTAGGGGGCTTTGCCAGTTTTAGAGGCCCGTTGGACCCGTCCTGCGACCCGTGCCGGGCGCGGCGGCATGGGGCCGGGGCGGTCCGGTAGACCTTGCGGGTCGGCCGCCGGGAGCCGATATTTGGTGAGAGGAGATGCTTCGATGAGTGCGATGCCGTTTTCAGACCTGCGGCCGACCGTGGTGATGGCCGACTCGTCGCCGCTGATCCACCTAGCGGCGGTCGGTCAGCTCGACCTGCTGTTCGAGTATGGGCATGTCGTGCTCGCGGACGTCGTACGGCTCGAGACTTCGCTCGACCAGAGCAAGCCGTTCGCGCCGGAGATCTCGGCCTGGATCGAGGCAAACCGCGGATCGCGTCTTTCGCTTGCCGACACCGATCTTGGTCCGGTCTACGAGCTCGCGATCAAGACCGGAGTGCGGCCGCCGCGCAACTCGGTAGAGCGAGCCATCGTCGACTGGCTCGCCGACAACATCGTGCACGAAGGCGGCCCGGCGCTCATCATCTACGAGAACGGCAAGATCCCGAACATGCTGCGGCGGGAGGGTCTCCCCGAGGACATCGTGGTAATGACTAGCCGGTACTTCCTGCGACTCTCGCAGGAGCGCGGGCTGCTCGCGGACGCGGAGGCTACGTGGACTAGGATCGCCGAGATCGACACCCGGTCCAACCCGCAGGCCGAAGCGACGCTGATCCAGAGGAGCATCTGATGGACGACCGGCTGACTTCCATCCTCCGCAGCTACTCGCATGGCGAGATATCGGCAGAGCGGGCGGCCGATGAGATGGGGGCCACCTACAACGTCGCCGACGTCTACGTGCTGTCGAGAGAAGCCGGGCTGCCACTGCCGGACCCTGACGGACCGTTCGAACGAGCGCAATTTGAGAGGGCGAAGCGCCTATTTGCCGGTGTTCCCGGATCGTCTCAGAGATCAGAGAAGCAGGCGTAACTGCTGACTCAATTCGTGCCAGCCGACGCGCTTTGGGGGCGTGGAGTTCGCTGGACGTTGATCGATGGGTGCATGCCCGACAAACGCCTGGGCTGTTCTCCAATTCCGAGCCTGCGGTCAAAGCACTGCGATCGGTCAGACTCCGATTGAAGCAAAAAGACTCAGATCGAACGCGAAACGACAAATAATGTCGTTTCTGGTTCGATCGGAGTCTCGGAGCGAAAAAGCGCAGTAGTTTCAGTTCACGGATTATGGCCCTTCAGAGTCCATTCTGGCTCCACCCGAGTCGGTTGGCCAGAACTTGGTTCCATCCGAGTCTGCTCCTTTCCGGCAAATTCAACTCAGACCGTCGCGGTACCGATCGACCTAAGCAGCAACACTTCCACTCGCTGAAATCAGCAAATCCGCCGGAATATTGAAACGCTCGCGCAGACGCTTCACCATCGTCATGCTCAATTCGCGCTTGCCGGACATGACCTCACTAACCCGACTCGCAGTGCCCAGAAGCGGCACAAGATCAGCGCGCGTCAAACCATGTTGCTCCACCAAATAGGCCAACAAATCGGGCAACGGCGGCGCTTTGCGCGGCCAGCGCGCGCGTTCATACGCCTCGATAAGGCGAGCCTGCGCGACCATGCGGGCTCGATCGGCAGCCTCGTTCGATTGCATCAGCTTGCCGACAAGCGCCTTGGCCGCCTCATGATCGGCCTGGTTCTGGATAATTATCAATGTTGCCTTCATCATACCGTCTCTGCGTTGACCTTGTCATAGTCTTCATGACTGCCGAAGAAGCGGATCATCAACACACCATCACGGTATTGAACTATGGCGATCAGGCGGTAGTCATTGGCCTTGATGTTGAACACCACACGTCCGCCTTTCAGGATGCTCGCCTTGGGATGCGATCGCTTCACCTGTTGCGGCGTCCGCCAGTCCGAACTCTCCGCAATCGCAAGCCATGCCCTGTATTGAGCGCGCGCCGCATCGATGCCCCGATGACCAGAGCGCTCGGCAAAATAGCGCTCCACAATGTCCGTGCCGATCACCAGCATGAAAGGATACTACCCAGGAGTTCCCAAAAATGGAAGAGGACAATTCCATTTTTGGGAATTTTTGTCGCGCGGCCGAACGCGAGCTACGGGCCGTCCTGTAGGAAGAAGAAATTGGACCTTCGGGCGCCACCGCGGGCCCGCGCTAGCAGCCAGCCCGCCGTCGCAGGACGAGGTTAGCTGGGGGCGGGCCTGAAAACCGAAATCTGCGACAGCCTAGCCGCCCATCCAACGGATCGGCAGGTCCAGACTCCGATTGAACCTAAACGACTTAAATTGAACCGAAAACGACAGTTTGCTTCCCAACGCGTGCCGCTGAGCTATCGACCGCCGCAGGACACCCGGCCCCGTTTCGGGCCAGATAGGCTGTTGGAGCGTGTACCCGAAAATCCTGGGATTGGCTTGAGTGTTGCCAGCCGAGATCTTATTACCCAGGGTAGATCACTCATCGAGAAAATTTCTTTGAGCACCATGCCTTAAGCGCCCAAAGTTCAACCGCTGATCGGCCTGACAGACGCGAAACGACACCGTGGTCATTCTGCTTTGCGGCGACGATAAGCGGACCCAGAACATGGACATCAGGATCGCCAAGGGGATGGCGAAGGAGGTTTGATATGCCGCTTAAGACAACCAAGTTCGATGTTCAGGACCACCTGAAGACACCGGATCAGCGGGTCGCCTATCTAGAAGCAGCGGTTGAGAGCAATGACCCTTCATTCATCGCTGCTGCTGTCGGCGATCTAGCTAAAGCCCGGGGCGACGCTGACAGGGTGAGCCCCAGGAAGGGCCACCCGTAGAGTTTCATCAAGACGAGGAGGAAGGCACGCCGTTCCGCGCTGGATAGCTGTAGGAATGGACGTCCGATGCCTGTGTATTGCTGGCTGCGCCTGTCCTATGTAGCTAGTGAAACGAGGTACCTGCAGCGAAGAGCAGGGCCAGCAGCAAACCGCCCACGAAGACGAAATAACGAATGATCGGCATGAACTGGCCGCTCGTGAAAGGGGATCAGGTTTTGGGCGGGCCGGATCGGACTGGCGGGCCGCTGCTTCAGCGACCCGCCAAGGACTCAGTCGATCTCCTGGACGACCGTGCGGGTCGACGGATCAACCAGCATCACGCGCTCGCCCGAGTAGACATAGCGGTACTTGGTGAGCGAGGGACCCCAGTCGGCGGGCACCGCCTCGAGCTCGACCTCGCGCGGCACGGGCTGGCCGATCACGATCTTCTCGCGGGTATGCACGGGACGGACCTTGTGTTCGGTGACGTAGGTGCGGATCTTCGTGCGGTATTCCGGCTCGATCTGCACGGCGGCAGCATGACCCGTGCCGGTGGTCGTGGTGACGACCGTAGACTGCGCCATCGCGCCGGTCGAAATCAGCGCGGCGGCCGCGCAGGTCAGCATCAGCTTTTTCATGGAAATCTCCCGGCCGCAGGATGCGGCCTGCGAGAACCCGCCGACGATGGCAAGGTTCCGAAGATACGGCAGAATGGTTGCCTATTTTTCCCGACTTGCTGAAGTCGGGCCGCCTCGCCGGAAGGCCCTCCGCAGAGAAAGGCGTGCCCCCAAATGGGACCACGGAGTCGGATCGATCACATGAACGTCCAGAGCCGCGCGCTGGCCATCTAACCGGCAAGCATGCGGTTCGATATCGACGCGCTACTTGGTCGAGAGCACCTCGCCGAACCGCTCGCACTGCTTCCGGTGAAGCGCATGAACTGCAGCTGCTCGACGGGCAGATGGTCACTCTCGCCGGTATTAATCTTGATGCCGGGCAGTAGCATCGGCAATTCCAAGTCTTTGATCGACAGCGCCTGCCGCAGGATGCTCTCGCGACTGAGGTCGTTGCCGGCCGCCTTCAGCACGTGCTCCAGCACCATGCCGCTGCCGCGCAATCCGCTTCACACCCCACCCGCACGCCCTCAGGCGCATCATCTCCGCCACGTCATCCGGCGTCTTCATCACCTGCCCCCCGTGGATCGTTCCACGGCGAGCCTTCAGTGATTCGTTCCCGCTTCATTCACTCTCTCCTCAGCTATCCGACGAGGGGGCAATTCCTCGTGACGCTGAGGGGCCAGTTTTCCATGACGCGCGACATCCGGGCCAAAGCATTCCTCCGGAAGGCTCCGTCTTCGCTATATTCACCGCCCGCCCATTCCAGCCCCAAACCGATGCCGATCGGCATCGGCAGGGAGTTTGCCCTCGTGAACCAAACACGCGCCATCTCTTCGTCCGTCGGCAGACTGCTGATCTCCGATCTGAACGCATCTCTTCGAGTTTTGCTTTGTCGCACGATTGGACGTAGGGTCTCGATCAACCGCTTGGTAAACGGGAAAGTAGCGATCTTCGATATCAGGGAGATCAAGAGGTCAGCCATGATGGACAATCCAGCTGCCTGGTCCAGGCGTCGACGATGTCCAATCCACGATCGCTAACGCCGGAGCTGAATTTCCGCCGAGGCACCAAGTATGCCGGCGGCCTGGTCGCGATTGGAGTGACCTATTTCGTCCTGGCAAAAGGCGGCTTGGCTCTCGCCTCTGTTCATCCGAGTGCAACGCCAATTTGGCCGCCGACGGGTCTCGCTCTGGCGGCGGTGCTGTTGTGGGGGTATCGGACCTGGCCCGCAATCTTCATTGCAGCGGTGATCGCAAACGCGACCACCGCCGGCTCCATTGCCACCGCAATTGCGATTGCGACCGGCAACACGCTTGAGGCCGTTGTTGGCGCACATCTGATCAATCGATGGTCGCGCGGACGTCATACGTTCTCGAGACCAAATTCCGTCGCGAAGTTTGCTCTGATCTGCATCGTGATCGCGACCCCGATCAGCGCCAGCATTGGACTGACCAGCCTGGAAACCGCCGGGTACATTGATCGGACCAATTTCGCGGACGCCTGGGTCACATGGTGGCTGGGAGATGTGACCGGCGCGCTGGTCATTGCCCCCGTTATCGTGCTTTGGGCATCAAGCCACGACCGTGCTTTCAACCGCGATGATTGTCTGGAGACGATCGGCGTCCTCGCAACGGCGGCGGCTGTTGGCCTCATTGCTTTCAGCCCCCTGATCAAGCAAACGCCGACCAGAGATCCACTGGGTTTTCTCGCGATCCTGCCAATGTTGTGGGCGGCGCTGCGCCGCGGTCCACGTGACACCGCAACGGTTGCGCTTGTGCTTGCAGGCATCACGGTCTGGGGGACGCTCACGGGCGGCGGCCCCTTCACGACCGCGGACCTCAACGTTTCATTCCTGCTGGTGTTGATGTTTCTGATCAGCATTACGGTTCCGAGCTTGTTACTGAGCGCCGACGTCGAGGTCCGTAAGCGGGGGGAGAAACGTCTGCGCCGCGCGCAGGTCGAACTCGAACGGAAGGTCGCGGAGCGTACGCAGGAGCTCGAGCTCGCCAATGCAGCAAAATCGCGCTTCCTTGCCATGGCAAGCCACGATTTGCGGCAGCCATTGCATGCACTGGGCTTGTTCATTGCCCAGCTGCGCATGCCGCTCAGATCGGGGGAACGGACAAGGACGATCGAGCTGGTCGATGCAACGCGCAAGGAAATGGAAGAAATGCTCAATTCGCTGCTGGATATGTCCAAACTGGATGCTGGAATCCTCATCCCCACAATTACCGAATTCCCGATCGCGCGCCTGTTGCAAAAAATTGAGACGACGTTTGATCAGGCAACGCGAGAAACGGGCTTGCGTCTACGCGTCAGGCGAAGCGACGCCTGGGTGCGGAGCGACGCCATGCTGCTCGAACGCATACTGCTCAATTTGGTATCCAACGCAGTGCGCTATACGTTGCGGGGTGGGATCATTGTCGGCTGTCGCCGGCGCGGTCAAATGTTGCGCATCGAAGTGTGGGATAGTGGTCCCGGCATTCCCGAGGATCAGAAGCAGAATATCTTTGGCGAGTTCTTTCAACTGGCCGCCCGAGACCGGAACCGGTACGGCAGCATGGGGCTCGGCTTGGCTATCGTCGACAGGCTTCGCCTGCTTCTCAACTATCCAATCGACTTGGCTTCGACCGTGGGCCGAGGTTCGCGATTCGCGATCCTGGTTCCGATGGCCGATGAATGCGGCACATCCGCCGAGCCCGTCGATCCTCCGCACCCCGCAGCCTTTGCCGTCGAAGGCAAGGTCGTCCTTGTCATTGCCGATGCCACAATCGTCCAGGAGGGAACGGGCGGATTGCTTGGCCGATGGGGATACACCGTCCTTACCACCGGATCCGACGAAGCGGCCCTGATCCGACTTGCGGAGCGCCAACAGCGCCCCGATCTCATCATCTCGGATTATCATCTTGCGAATGGAAAGACCGGGATCCGAGCCATTGAAGAAATCAATGCGGCGTTTGGTTCGTCCATTCCGGCTATTCTCATCAGCGGCGATACGGCACCTGAACCAGCACGCGAGGTCAGGGACAGAGGATACATTTTGCTGCACAAGCCTGTCGATCCAATGCGGCTCCGCGCTGTCATGCACGAGCTCTTGATGGATCGTGACGATGGGAGGGATACCCGGGCCGCTTCATGACTCGGATTTCGGCGGCGATTCCCAGCCCATTTTTCCTACTTTTATGACTGCCTCGGTGCGGCTCGTTACGCTGAGCGCCTTGAGAACGACCGTGATGTGATTTTTCACTGTCGGCACGGCCATGTTGAGCGTCTTGGCAATGATTTTGTTGCTTTTTCCCTTCATCAGAAGCGCAAGCACATCGATCTGCCGATCGGTCAATCCGAGACGCTTGAGAAAGTCGGGCGTCGTTGGTTCATTCGTAAGCCGCGCAGACGGGGTTTCCTCCAGAATTTCAGAGGGAATGTAAATACCGCCAGAGAACACCAACTCGATGGCGTTGAGCATGACCTCGCGTTCGGTCGTCTTAGGGATGAAACCCAGCGCGCCGAGTTTGAAAGCGCGCTTGACCGTGTCTTGATCATTCGAGGACGAAAGAATGATGATGGCAATGGTTGGATAGTTGTCTCGCAGTTCGCGGAGGACGGAGAAGCCATCTCTGTCGGGCAAATTGATATCAAGCAAGATGAGGCTGATGTCGGGATGTTCCTCGACTATGTCCACCGCCTGACGGCTGCTCGAAGCTTCAAATATGACGGCTTCTCGCTTCAGCTGTCTCAGGACGGCGCACAACGCCTCGCGTATCAATGCATGATCGTCAACAATAAGGACTTTCATGAAAGCTCTCCGTCATCCCATGGCGCGGAGATCCAATTTGAGAAATCATACACCCGCCTTTGGGTCTTTGGCGAGGAAGAGGCTGGCGGGAAGATGGGCCCCGAAACCGTCCATTCTTCATCGCTGGTCCAGCCAGCGGCTCACGGTTAGGCACTCAAGATAGAAGTTGAATGCCGTTGTATGCTGTAATTGTAATCAGATCACGGGACGCCAAAAAACGAGGGCGGACCACAGGAGTCGTGGGATGCAGACTGCGGATATCCGTAGGTACTTTGATCATAGGACCTAGGAACCCCTCCGTGAGGACCTCCGGCTGATTTACGCGCTGTGCCGTTGAACGATAATCGTCAACCGACAGCCTCCCGCGCCAGTCGGGTCCACCAGGCGTCGCCCTAATTCGCGGCCGGGTTCGGCGCCGCCGAAGTCTTTCGTCGGTTTCGGTCCCTCTCGAAACGTGCGTGGACGCCGGACGGGAAACCAGATGCTTGATCGAACTGCCACCTCGAAGCCATTCGCAGGCGCGCTGCCGGAGCTGAGCGGCTACGGCCGCGATCTGCGCATTGATGCCTGCCGCGGCATCGCGCTCTGGTGGATCTTTCTTGATCATGTCCCCAACAACATCGGGAGTTGGCTGACGCTGCGCAACTACGGCTTCAGCGATGCCGCGGAAGTATTCATGTTTCTTTCGGGTTTGACCTGCGCGCTGTCCTACGGCAAGGCACGGCAGAGCGGGGGCTGGACCGGCGTGATCGGCCGGACGCTGTGGCGAAGCTGGGATATTTATGTCGCATTTCTATTGCTCACCCTCGCCTGCGCCGTCGTGGTTCACCTCGCAGGCGGCGGTCCTCTTGCCGACAAGAGCAATACGCGCATTCTGTTGGATCAGCCGGGCGTGACGCTCGCGCATGCGGCGGTCCTGCAATACCGCCCAGTAAATACCGACATCTTGCCGCTCTTCGTGCTTTATCACCTCTTGTTCGCGCCGCTGCTGTGGCTGCTGCTGCGAGCGCCGAACGCAACGCTGGGCGCGTCGCTGCTGCTTTACGCACTGGTGCACGTCTTCGGCTGGACCATCCCGGCATGGCCGAGCGGCCACTGGTTCTTCAATCCGCTGGCTTGGCAGCTGCTGCTTGTGCTTGGCGCGTGGTGGATCATCGAGGGCAAGCGATTTCGACCATGGCTGACCTCCCGCACCGTGCTTGTTGCCGCGGCTCTCTATCTGTTGTTCAGCCTCATTATCGCATTGAGCTCAAGCGTCAGGCCGCCGGAAGCGTTGGTCCCGCAGGCACTCCTGACGCTGTTTTACCCGATGGACAAATCGAACCTCGCTCCATTGCGACTGCCGCATTTTCTGGCCCTTGCAGTTTTGGCCGCATGGCTCGTGCCTCGCGATTGGCGAGGGCTGACGACGCCGGTGATGCGTGGCGCCATTCTCTGTGGCCAGAATTCGCTGCCGATCTTCTGCCTTGGCGTTCTGCTGACGCTGGTCAGCCACCTGGCGCTGCTCGACATCTCGGAGGGGCTGACGATGCAGATCGCGCTCAGTGTTGCTGGCGTCCTGGTGATGATCGGGGTGGCGTCGCTGCTGAATTTGATCGCGGTCAAACCCAGGCAGCAGCCGCACGCGAAGGCCGTCGAGCAGCCAACCAGGTCTGAGCCGGTCATCAATCCCATGACAGCCAGAGCGCTCGGCGTTGACATTCCGCCCGGGTTGCTCGCCTGTGCCGACGAGGTTGATCTACTAAAGATGCTGTTTGCTCCGGTGCGCGAGTCCGGCTGCGGCGCTGATCCAGTGCCAGCAATCGCGCACGCCTTCGGGCCACCAGCGAAAAGTGTGGGTCAGGACGTGGACTAGATCGCAAGGACTGACAGGGATTGTGGAGCCTGCCCCGTCATCTCCCGGCCATCGTACAGGAGCCAAGGCCATGATGCCTCAGCCAAGGACCCACAAGAGAGCGATGCTGATCGCGGCGTACGTGATGTTTGCCAGCGTAGCGGCATTTCTGTCGGTTAACCTGACATCACCCACCAGCGCCGGGCTCGGCGCGGACTGGCAGTGCAGCCGGTTTGCGCTCGTAATCACTACCTGCACCCCGATGGGCGCCGTTTCCACTGGCATGGGCAAGCCGATCTAGTACACCAAAAACGGGACGCCGTGCTGCGAACGTAAGCTGAAATCAGAGGACACCCTCTGCGAGGGCTCCGTTACTAATTTGAGTCGGGCTGCCGATACGCTCGGCCAACTCCAACGGTCTGGCGCTCGGTTGGAATGTCGCCTCTGTCGCTTCATGGCTCCGAGCTGTAGGCATTCCGCGCTGTGTCTGCTCTTCGGATCAGACCGGAGCGCATGACGGCGGCCGGGTCGCCGTTCACGGCGACGCTGAGCGCGATCAAAGCGAACTGCGGCTCGCCGAGAGAAATCGGGTTCTTCCCAGAACTTGACCTCGGCGACCCTACCACCAGAAGGCACGCTCATGACGGTTCCCGAAGCCATATCGGGGCGGCAGCGGCAGCACCGTCAGCGTGCCCTGCACGATCCGCGATGTCTCCGGCACCGGTGCGCGGCTGGAGCTCAACGCGTCGCTGTGGGTCGCCGAGCAGTTCGTGCTGATCTTCTCGAGTGGTTTGCGTAAGCACTGCCGCGTCGCCTGGCGCAAGGGCCGGCTGATCGGCAGTGTTCGCGGACGGCTATGCGAGCGCGGACGAGCAGGCAGTGATGATGACCACGGAGGAACAGGCCCGGCAACGCCGCGGCATCGGCGCACGCGTCAAGACGGCGCGCGAGGCCCGCGGCTACACCACGGCGCAGCTCGCCGAGCACCTCAGTGTCAAGCCGGCTTTCGTGGCGTCGGCCGAGCAGGGCGAGGTGGACATTCCGCTGTATCAGCTGATGCACGTCGCCGAGTTGCTGATGGTCGGTCTGGACCGGCTCGTGGCGGGCGCCGCGCCCGACGAGATGGATGCGGCGTAGGGCTTCGTAGCGGCGACGTCGCCGTCTGCGCTACGGTCGCCGCTCTATCCCCGTCATTGCGAGCGAAGCGAAGCAATCCAGAATCCCTCCGCGGAAACATTTTTGGATTGCTTCGTCGCAAGGGCTCCTCGCAATGACGGTGGAGGCGGGTCGCAAAGCCGGCAATCATCCCCCCGAATTCGCGCGAAATTTGTTTGCCTTGCCTGGCATCCTTTTGCACTCTTTAAGCGAAGGAGACCAACGCATGACAAAGATGACCGCCGCCTTTGCGCTCGGAACGGCGCTCGTGCTGAGCAGCCTCGCAACATCAGGTGCGGATGCGAGGGCGCGGAAAGCCGTCGTCATTCGCGCCCCACAAGAGCGGCTCATCGTCACGGCCCCCGTGCTGCGGCCGACGCCGTGGGACTACAACATCGTCCCGCGCTATCGCTATCGCCCCGAGGACGACAAGGTCGATCCCTACGGCCCGCCCTTGGTGCCGTCCTACGTGCGCTATGAGGGATGGCGCTGGCCGTATTGGTGGTAGGCGACAATTCGTAAGGTGGCAAAGCGAAGCGTGCCCACGTGTCTGTGGCCGGATCGGAAGATCGTGGGCACGGCGCAAGGGCGCCGTTGCCCACCCTACGGCACTGGTGCACTGACAAGTTGAAGTTTGATGGCCGGTCATCTCTGCGTGCATAGTTTGCAATTGACTAAAAATGGCAAAGTGAAGACTGTCAACAATACATCGGGGTAGAACGGCATTTATCCCCGTAATAAACCCAATGCTGCTTGGGGTTCTGGGCGCGTATTGGGAGAACAGTCATGGCAAGTGTCGAACAATTGCACAGACGGGACGGAGTAAACTTGGTCCAACTCGAAGCCGATATCACTTCGATCCGGTCGGGAAGCTCCATTACTTCAATTAATCTGCCTGATTACGTCGAGCACACCGCGGGCGTGTCGCGCGTCGGTGCGCTCAGTGCCGAAGCGGTCATTCGCGACTATGAGTCCGCGGCGAAAGAGATCGAGGCCATGGGCACCGAGTTGATCGACGCCGCGCAAAAGTGCGAGGCGCTGACGGCCCAGGTTCATGATGCGATCGCCTTCATGCGAGAAACGGCGGCCGGGTACCGTGAAGAGGGACGGAAGATCTTCAAGCGTATCGAAGAATGCGCGCTGTTCACCGAAGACGTTCGCAAGACCTGCGAACAGGTCAAACGCAGAATGACTGACGTCTCGTTCGGCCCATCTTCCGATGAGGAGCTTGCGCCGCAAGAGCCCGAGCTGACGGGGATCGCGGCAAAGGTCACCATGAGCGAGATACGCTGAGGCGCGGGTCGAGTCGGGCCGGCATCAACCCGATCGCGCGTGCGAGAAACAGGCCGGCGCCTTTGCGGGCTCACCAATCCGGATCGCCGTAATAGGGGCCGGCCATATAGGGCGGCGGCATCCAGGAGCCTCGCGGCGGCCTGGAGCGCCGTGGCGCGGCCTCTGGTACGTGCGCCCGGGCACGCGCAGCCGTATCGTTGTTCACCACGCTGCGCACGACGGGCTTGGCGGCTGCGGAGGCGGATGACGCCGATGACGCGCTCAGTTGCGTTTGCAGCGCCTGGACCTGCGCGGCAAGGCGCGCATTGTCCGCCGCATCCTTCTCCTGCGCGGCCTTGAGCTGCTCGATGGTGGCGGCCTGGTCGCGCAGGGTCTGCTCGCTGCGGCTCTTCAGCTGCTCGAGCTTGCCGTTGATGTTCGCAAGCTCGCTGGTGATGGCCTTGAGCGATTGCGCGAGCTCGGACGATGACGGCTCGGCCGCTCTGGCGGCAGGCTTCGGAGCGCTTTCCGTGTCCTTGGGCCCCGGCGGCGCAGGCACCGGGCTCGGCTCATCCGCGGCCGCCAGCAGCACCGTCGCCGGTTGCGCCGGGCTTTCCGCCGTGGACGCCTGTGTGGAACTGCTCGCGGCCGGCGGAGCCCATCGCGCCGTGATCGACTTGCTGATCGATTTGGCCTCGTCGCTATATTGCGATGCGACGGCGGCACCGAGCAGGCCGATCGCCATTACGAGAATGGCCAAAGCGCGCATCATGGCCCGGTCTCCCCTCAGGCCCTGATCGCGAGGCTTGGTGTTTAGAACGTTGGCTTCCGGCGTCGGCGTCTTGTTGCCGGAAGTGGCGGCTGCCGTCGCGGCGGCGCTTGCGTGCGAGGTCCGCGGGGCTTCGCTGTTGCGTTCCATTCCGGAAACCAGCCGGTCCAGCCGCGCAAGGTCTTCCTCTGCGCTCTTGATCCGGTCGTAGGCCCGAGTCAGCCCGCTATCGGCACGTGTCTCGTCCGGCTTGGCGGCATCGGGCTTGGCGTTATCGGCCTTGCCGGTATCAGGCTTGGGGTCGTTCGTGTCAGGCATCGATGCGCTCTCCATCCGGTCGGGCGCCAATGGGAGGCAGTCCGATCTTTGGGAAGGATAGGTCTCGCCGCTGTCCGACACAACGCGTGTGCAAAGGAGAAATTATGGCGGGCTCGGCACACGATGCGCGAGAGGGCGCTGTCGTGCGATCGCTTTGCTGGTCTCACCATGAGCGTTCGCTGAGGGGAACGGGCGCTGGTTCATTCCGTTTCCTTTGAGGGGGTTTGTTCGAGGAGGACAACATGAAAGCAACGATCATCGCGCTTTCGGCTGCCGTTGTCATGGCCACAGCCCCAGCCGTGTTTGCTCAGGGTGTATCGAGCAAGACGCCAGGTCATGAGATGCAGCAAATGGGTTCCAAGAAAGGCGAGCCGGGCGCTTCCAGCTACGCTCCTGGGCATAAGAAGAAGCATCACGCGAAGGCCTCGAAGAGCACCAGCCCCGGCGCGTCGAGCTACGCTCCAGGACAAACCACAGGTCAAACCACGGGCGCGAGCACGAGGCCGACCACCGGCTCCAAGTCAGGGTACTGAACTCCAGGCGGTCCTCAAGCGCGTAAGGTGGGTTAGCTCCGCGACGGCGCAAAGCGCAATTCGCGTAGCGTAACCCACCTCTTTCATCTCGGCGCGCGGACCATCAACGAATGATGGGTTTCGCAAGGATATTGCCCATCCCAGAGCGTCCAGCCCCGCGGCGCCGCAATACGCAGTTGCCGTTAGTGACGTAGCGCGCGGATTTCGAACGTCGTCTGGGAGAGCCTGGCCACGAACCCCTCGAAATGCATGACCCTTTGTCTGGTCAATTGTTCATGCAGCTCGGTGATCTTCTGGGATTCGGCGACAAACGAATCGCACGCCTGTTTCGCGTACGCCATCTGAAGCTCAAAGGCTTCGACGGGTGAACGCGCCGTCGCGAGCTTTCCCAGAAAGCTCCAGGCTTGCTCAAGCGACGTCCTGATGTAGTCGCTATAGGCGTCGGCAATCGCCTGCGTGCTGGCCTCTAAGGGGTCGACCGGTGCGACGGGCGGGCTTGCAGCGATCTCCATCCCGGAAGCCTCATCCGGCAAGGCTGCAGCCCAAGGTATCTCCGCACCGATCTGTCGGCTCGGCTCTGGCTCGGTCTCTTGCCTGTTCTCCGGCGAGTCATCCGGCAATTGATGCGCTGCAGTCGCGCGTTGCTCGCCGGGCCCGGTCAGTTGTCGCGCCTTCTTCCGGCCGCGCCGGCCGGACTTTCCCGTTGGCTTGTTTCCCACCGCACTCAACATTGCAAATGGCTCTTTTCACAGCCGGGTTGCACTAACGTCGACCATCGCATTCCGCTCCGACATCGAGACCGAACCCGACGTTCCCAAGGCCATCAAGGACATGGCACGCGCCAGAGGGTATCGAAGCATCGTTGTTGTCCCCCTTCTCAAGACGTTCACCGATCAGGCAGTGGTCGTGATCGAGAACGCACGGCTTTTCAAAGAAGTCCAGGCGCGCACGAAGGAGCTGGCGAAATCCCTTGACGATCTGCGCGCCGCACAAGATCGCCTGGTGCAGACCGAAAAGCTCACTTCACTCGGTCAACTCACTGCAGGTGTCGCGCACCGCCGACGTCAGCAATAGCGCCGAAAACTGAGAAATCATAAGCCGCAGCGACGGCTGCGGGCTTCTGGCTGTGTAGACCGACCATCATCTCGCTGAACAGCGACGCTTCATCGGGATGATGGGCGAGGTAGTCGAAAATGCGACGCCCTGTGCCTTTTCAAAGCCAGGGCGGCCAGTCTCAATGGAATGATCCCAGCCACTTTGAGACGACGGATTGCCGGAAAAAATTACGGATGCTCGCGCTGAGCCGGGCACGCCGGTTTTCAGCGCATCACCCAATGCAGTTAGGGCAAAGCGCTGCTCCGCGCGCTCGGTAAGAATGCCTAGGCTCGCTAGGGCACGCATTAACCTGTGCAATGAAGGCGCATGTGCATGGTGAAGCCCGGCGAGTTGGGCAGCGCTCTTCGGTCCGGAAGCGAGTTGATCTGCCAACCCCAACTTTGCCGCCGCGTAAACGGTTCTCGCGACAACATGGGCCCGACCCATCTGGATTAATTGAATGTGCGGCGGAGGCTCGTTCGGCTTGATATCCGCCATAATCACTCCCCTCAAAGACGAGTAACATACAAGACAATCGAGGCGCAGGCCACTTCCGGTTGTTACCCCGAAGGCGAAGGTCTGGCTTCATGTCCGGCACGTCCGGCGATCGATTCCAGACTGGAAATGCCTGAGATGTGGCCCCCTGGATTCGAGATCGCCAGCCGTTGGTCTAAGTCTGAGGACGTGCAATGCCTGTGCTCTAGCCGAGACGCGCCATGAGGTGGCCCTGGAATTCCGGATCCTGGCCTCGCTGCCGGCTCCTCCTGTCGGCGGTGACGTCAGTACCGGCCGCTCACGTCGAATGGCCTCGCGCCCTAGTAGGCCAGGTCAGATAGCGCGGATCGATGGCGGCGTTGTCGATGAACTCGTCGATCTCAATCGTATGGGTGGACTCCAGCGCGATCTGCTCGAACTCCTGCTAAACGGCGCGAGTAGGTGGTGCTCCCAGCTTTTCAGCGATGCGCAACTAGGCGGCCCGGACAGATTTGAGGAAGCCGGCCACTTCGACCTTGAGCCGGTCGCTATCTCCGGAGAGCATCTGAGCAGCCGATAGTACCTGTGAGGAGGCCGAACCGGTCTCGCTCGCGCCGCGCTCGACGTCGCTGATATTCGAGGAGACCTGCTGGGTGCCTTGTGCGGCCTGCTGCACATTACGAGAGATTTCCTGTGTCGCTGCCCCCTGCTCTTCCACCGCCGCTGCGATGGTAGAAGAGATCTCCGAGAGGCGCTCGATGGTGCTGGAAATTGTCCTGATCGCGCTGACCGATTCCCCCGTTGCCGCCTGAATGCCTGAGATCTGCTGGCTAATTTCGCCAGTCGCCTTCGCGGTCTGCTCGGCAAGCGCCTTCACCTCGGAGGCGACGACGGCGAAACCCCGGCCCGCCTCGCCTGCGCGCGCCGCCTCGATAGTGGCGTTGAGGGCGAGCAGGTTGGTCTGGCCTGCTATTGTATTGATGAGCTCGACGACATCACCGATCCGGCCCGCCGCTTTGGACAGCTCGCCAACCCGCTCGTTGAGCACCCCGTATTTGCTCGATCTCGTGAAATGCTTCACGATCTTTCCTGCGAGAGAGGGTCCGGCTCGCCGAAGCCGCCCGCTTGCTGCACTAAGTCTTGGCGGTCTGGCCCTTCCGCAGTCCAGGTAGGAACGCTGCAGCCACGTACCGCTTGGCTGGTATGGAGTGGTTCTCTGTACCGATGCTAGTGGCGGCCGCATTCATCCTCGGCGTCATCGCTGGCTATGGCATTCGAGCGCTCATTTCCGCAAGGAAACGGGCCGATGCCCGGCGCAGGCATCATGATTTCAAATGACACTGGTACCGCCATCGGAGGCTTCGCCCAAGGCAGCAAAGTCGCGCAGGCGGCCGGGCGTCAACGCGCCGAACATCGCGGATTTGCGGGAGATTCTCGCGCAGATCTGTGGCGCCAAAGGCTGGTCGGCCTGCGGCGGTCTCGTGGATTATTCGCGCGCGGCTCTCGGTTGCATCGCGGTAAACACTTCTGGTTTAGCGCCCTTTCCAGCGAACGTAACGGCGAGGCAGTCAAGGTCGGGGCCTAGCGTCTTGGCAAAGGTCGCGTCGCGCTGGATCGGTCGTTCAGACTTGCCGGTCTTGGCGGCCGAAACGCGCCGCCCACAGCCTTCGCTGGGCCGTGCACCGCTTCACAAGCCGCGTTCCGCTTCGCGATCAGTTTCGCGCCCTGCCCCGGCGTTAGGTCGCGGCGGATCAGAGTTTCGTCGACCTCAGCGAGCCAGACGGATGGCTGACAGGCGCGCACAATAAAGTTCGTCTCGAGCAGGAACACTATTCAGCGCGGCGAGGTTTGTTTCTTCATCGGGGGCTAGGCTTTGCGGAGTTCTCTTCCATGGCTACCCAGATCGTAATGGACGGCACAGGCGACAGCAGACATTTTTTTGAGCAGGACGACCGCAATGGGCTCGCCGAGGCTGAGCGGCGGTTCAAGAAGCTGACCTGTGAGGGATTTACCGCTGCCACTCGGACAGCAGCCGGCGATCTCAAGCTGATAAGATCATTTGATCCAACAGCGGAGGAAACGCTGTTCTATCCGCACTTAGTCGGCGGTTAGAACCGTCGTAGTACGAAAGATGTTTTTGTTCGGACGCAACGGCGTCGCTCAGGGTGCGCGTTTGCGTGCCCTGCGTGCGCTCTATCGGAGCTTCAACGAGCAAAGTGGCCCGGAAGCGCGTGCACGTCGCCTTTTGCGAGAATGGTTATCTCCAGAACAGCGCGCGCACTTTGATACTAATGGCTTTTTTGAAGTTACTGGCTCTCAAACGGGCCGACGGTACCGAATTCATCAAGGCACCATGGGCAATGTTTTGGAGCTTGACGACAGAATGGAGCCTAAGATCGGGTGGTGCTTTCTTCCGGACCGAGCCTTGGCAATTGGCGATGTGATGCTCGCCCAGAAGATCGCGCTCGAAACTGACGAAGCCGCAGTTCTCGCGATCGCCAAGCCGTTTTCTCCGAGACTGCCGTCTGTGCCCCAAGCGGCGCGGCGCGCTCACTAGAGCTGACCAGCCGCGGCTGCCACTTTTTTCGGAGACAAAGTCCCCGCCACAACAAATGTGAGTCCGATGTCTCCAATTCCAAGAAACACCTCGAGCCCCGCCCTTATGCCGACCCGGAGACCGCCGCGCGTCGGCTCGTCCAGCTCGCCGCCCATCGAGCCGGTGCAGGACGGCCGCATTAACGCGCCGCTCCTGTTCACGTCGTGCCTGGGATCGCACCAGCTCCAATGACGAGATCGAAACAATCTTTGACCCTACGGACCAGGTCAGCGGCCTCTATCACCTGCTATTGTCCGTTATCACCTGCTAGTGTCCGTACCTCGGTACGAGCCCGGGTCGATGAAAGCTCCCCTCGTCGTCCGCAAGGACTTGTCACAGCCACCCCGCGCCGCCCGCGCGGCGCAATACGTGCGCATGTCGACGGACGCCCAAAAGTACTCGCTCGAG
The DNA here is from genome assembly GCF_056429085.1 of Bradyrhizobium sp. CFUWI. Classification (NCBI taxonomy): domain Bacteria; kingdom Pseudomonadati; phylum Pseudomonadota; class Alphaproteobacteria; order Hyphomicrobiales; family Nitrobacteraceae; genus Bradyrhizobium; species Bradyrhizobium sp. CFUWI. The sequence goes on along the minus strand of NZ_JBWJZE010000007.1, from coordinate 20,298 downwards.
AACCAGGCGGCCGCGATCGCGGCTTATGCCGCTCGGCGGCATCTCTCCATCGTGCAGACCTATTCCGATCCGGGCCGCAGCGGGCTTCGGATTGCCGGGCGCGCCGGCTTGCAGGAGCTGATCCGAGATGTCCAGCTGGGCCGCGCGGATTTCAACTGCGTGCTGGTCTACGACATCACCAGATGGGGGAGGTTTCAGGACGTCGACGAGAGCGCCTACTACGAGTTCATCTGCAAGCAAGCCGGGATTCACATTCACTATTGCGCGGACGACTTCGAGAATGATGACAGCCTCGCCTCCATCGTTCTGAAAAACATCAAGCGCGTTGCGGCGGCGGACTTCAGCAAGCAGCTTTCCAAGAAGGTTTTCCAGGGCCAGTGTCACGTCGTGACCCTTGGCTATTGGCGCGGAGGCCCTGCCGCTTACGGTCTGCGACGCATGCTGCTGGACGAAGCCGGCAAACCCAAGGGAGTTTTGCAATACGGCCAGCGCAAGAACCTGAAGAGCGAGCACATCACACTCGTTCCCGGTCCAGCGTCGGAGCAGAAGGTCGTCCGCCGGATCTTCAGGGCGTTCGCCGATAAAAAGAAAAGCAGGACTCAGATTGCAGTTGAGCTCAACGCCAAGGGCATTCGCAATGCTCGCGGCAAACTCTGGACGTCCTTGACGATCAGCAACACGCTCAAAAACGAAGCCTATATCGGGAACCTCGTTTTCAACCGGCGATCCCAGAAGATGGGAGAGCAACAAGTCAGCAATCCTCCAGAGATGTGGGTCCGCAAGGACAACGCCTTCAAGCCAATCGTTGCGCCAAGACTGTTCGCAAAGGCGCAACGACGCCGGCGCCAGGTCGAGTACGGAAGGATGATGACGGACCAGGAGATGCTGAATCGACTGGCCGCTTTATATCGCAAAAAGGGATATCTCTCGCTCAAGCTCATGATGACGACGAAGGGCATCCCGCACTACAAGACCTATGCCCAACGCTTTGGATCGCTAGCGGCCGCCTTCAGACGAGTCGGCTTCGAACCCAAGCCTCGTTACTGCTTCCAGGAAACAGCCGCCAAGGCGGGCCGCCTGATTTCGTCAGTCGTCGAAGACATTGTCACGGAGATCGAACGGCGCCACATCAGCATCTCGTTCCTTCACGAACTTCGCCTGCTGACGATCAGCAGCACTGTCACCGCTTCAGTGACCCTGGCGCGCGTGGTGTCGGACGGTGAACAATACCCAGGTCCGAAACCACGGTGGGAAATCCAGCGTCTCAAGTATCGGCGTTCGGACCTCGTTCTGATCATCAGGCTCGATGATCAAAATGCTGCCGTAAAAGACTACTTCTTGCTCCCGATGGCGAGCCTACCAAAAACCAGAGACGGCAGGCTGCGGATCTCGAACCGCGTCTTCGGACCGTTCCGATGCGACACCTTTGCCGATCTGATCAGCGACCTGCTGCGACGGTTGGGCCGGCCGCGCACTGGGGCGGAGGACAAGCAAAGTGGACGGCAAGTCGGTCGCGTGCGAGGATGATAGGGAACATCTCACTCAACAGGTTGGAGCTCACTCGGAAAGGCCGCGCCAGCAGCTGCTGGCTGGCGGCGGGATGGGGCCTGATCAGCTCTCATGTCTGCGATCACTAGAGCCGGCGATCAGACAGGATGGCCGCGACCCCTTAAACCTGTTGGTGCTTAGGTTTTTGCCAGATGTGCTCGGCCAGCTTCCATCAACTTGGGCCCGGTGTGTGGCTCTCAGTTACAGCTATGAGTCGTGGATGTCGACCCGCGTCCACTTGATGTTCATTTGCTTCCAAACGGAAACACTTTCTTCCAGTCGTTCTTCATATCGACAACGGTCCAGCCCATCGCCTGGGCCGCGTCGAGCGCTTTGTCGAGGCGGCCAATGGAAGAATGGCGATCGTAGGCCCATTCCCGTTCGGCGTCGGTGTGGTGCACGATAAGGGCGAAGCGGACACCGCCGCCTCCCTTGGCCCATTCGAGCATTTGCAGGTCACCGTCGGAGTTGCCGAAAGCCGCGATCGGGTGGTGGCCGATGTGCATCTGGATGCCGACGGGCTTGCCGGCCTTGTCGTCGATGAAATCGAGTTCAGGCAGTTTCATGAGAACGGGTTTGCCGTCGCGCAGCTCGAAGTTCAGCTTGCCGCTGCTGCCCACCACCTGCTCGGGCGGGACGCCATAGACCCGATCGGCAAAGACGCGCATGAAGTCGATGCCGCCGCCGGAGACGATGAACGTCTTGAAGCCGTTGCCGCGCAGATAGGCGAGCAACTCCAGCATCGGCTGATAGACCATTTCGGTATAGAGGCGCCCGGTCACCGGGTGTTTGGCGGTGGCGATCCAGTCTCGCACGATCTGGTCGAATTCCACCGTGGTCATGCCGGAATGGGTGGCCGTCACGATCTGGAAGATGGCGGCCTCGCCGCCGGCGAGCGCGCCTTTGATGTCGCCCTTGAGCAGCGAGGCAAACGGCTCCTTGTCCTTCCACTCCGGATGCAGCGGGGCGAGCGCCTTCACGCGGTCGAATGCGAAGGCGGCCTGGAAATAGATCGGCTGTTCCGCCCACAAGGTGCCGTCATTGTCGAAGGTCGCAATCCGCTCCGCAGCCCGCACCAGGTCGGGCGAGCCTGGCTTCGTCACGCGCTCGACGAAGGTGACGATGGCCTTCTTGGTCGCCGTATCATTCCACGACGGCAGCGGATCGGCCGCAGGCGTTTGCGCCAGCGCCGATACGACGGGAAACGCCGTGAACGCCGCAAGCGCAGACAGTACTGTGCGGCGGTTCATATCGAAATGCACTTCGCTCTCCTAGGACGCTGTGGAACGAAGATTGCGTTTCGTCAGCATAGCGCTGGCTCCTATTCGGGGGTGTGGTGTTTCGCGCGGTCGGCCGGCGCCGAAGCGCCGGCCGCTTATTTCACTGGGCGGAGATCCCCACCGTCGTCTGCGACTTCACGACCGGCGGCGGATTCCATCTGCCGGTCAGCGCCTCTGACTTCGGCGCATAGAGGCGCATCGTAAGATTGAACGGCGCCTTTGGCGCGGGAAGCCAGTTGGCTTCGAGTTCTTTGCCGGGGCTTCCATTCTGGAAATAGAGGTCGAGCGAACCATCGGCATTGTACTTGAACGGCATCCAGCTGGAGACCGCGAAACGGTTGAGTGTGTTGCCGACCTGGAATCCGTCCTGATCGTAGAGCGTGATCGACCAGAACGCATTGACCGGAGGGGTGGCGCCCTTCTCGAAGGTGATGGTGTATTTGTTTGCGCCATCGAGCGGCTTGCCGGATTCATCGGCAAGATTGAGCGGATAAATGGCGTCCTCGACCACGTTCGCGCCCAGCCCCTGCTGCGAGAGAATGGCCCGCTTCAGGTAATAGTTGCCATAGACGCCCACGGTGTCGGTATTCATCGACCAGCCGTTGGCAACCCGCGCCAGCGTCGGCAGCTTCCAGGCCATCAGCTTTTGCGCATCCTTCGGTGCGGCTTCAACCGCTCGCTGCACGGTCGGATCGAGCTTGCCGATGTCAAAGCTCTTGCCAACCTCGATGCCGATTTTCTTCATCTGCGCGAGGATCGGCTCGTCGGTGATATGAGGCGGATGCAGCTTGAGCAACTCGGCGGCATTGGCGAAATAGACGCCCGCCGACATGGTATCGACCTGGGTTTTTGGCGGTGTCTTCATATCGACGCTTGGGTCGGGCTTGAAATCAAGCGGCTTGGGCGGTTTGCCATACTCGGAAAGCAGAGTAACCTTGTAGCCGGCCTGGATCTTGTGAACCGCAGGATAATCCGGCGGGCCGTCGGTCTTGGTCCGGCCGATCAGCCAGACGTAAGGCGTCGGCGCGTTGATGCGCTGGGTGTCTTTCGGAAGCTTGAACTCCTCGGCAAACTTGTCGCGCAGATCCGGCCGCCACCCTGGGGGCGTCACCAGAAACGTCCCGGCCTTGGTGCCCGTCGTGCGCCAGCCTGGCGACGCAAAAACATCGGTCCACATGTCGAGCATCGGCAGCAGATAATAGCGTCCATCGGTATCCGGCGCCGAGATGACGACGGGCTCCTTGGTCATATCCAGCCACGACGCGGAATACAGCGTATCGAAGTTGGAGCGCACCACGCCTTTGAAATCGGCCGGCGGGTATTCGGCCACGTTCATGAACGTGTTCATCGGCCCCTTGAAATCGGTCGTGCCGTTGGTGAACTGCTTGCGGGATACGTCCATCGACAGCAGCGGGTAGAAGTAGACGTAGGCGTCGACCGCGATGGCGTGCGCCTCCTGTTCGGTGATGGTCGTCTGGGCCAGCGCCACGGGCGCGGCTGCCGCGCCGAGGCAGAGAGACAACGTCAGGGGCAGAAATCCTCGAAACATATCGGGTCCTCCTCTTCGGTGATGTAATACGGTCTCCATCTTCGGTTCGTTCGGAATTCGGCGTTGCGCGCTCGGCGGGTGCCGCGGGCATGCCGATTGTTTTCATGGATGACAAGGCTGCCGTGTGCTGGGCAAGCGCTGTTTCGGTCCCGCACAACGTCGCGGTCACGCTGAGCGTTCCGATATCTGATTCAGTGTTGTGATACGCATACATCATTCCTTGTACAAAAAACGACGGAACGACTTGAAGCGTTCTCGCTTGGGTGCGCGAGGGAGCGTGCAAATGAACGTGCGACGTCGACTGCATTGAACGCCGCATGGCGTCTGCATAATCGAAACAGGATTGCTGGGCGATAAAGCTTGTCGTTGAAGGGCACTTCGAAGTGCGGCTTCGGCTACCTCCATGGCATTACGATAGCACAACCTAATAGTGAGGGCCAGCCATGATCATTATTCTGTGCCTATATGGTCGTTCCGCTGTCGCTTGTGTTCTCGAAATTCAAACTGGTGCGATGTCTCGAGGAGGAAGACCATATGGGGTGATTGAGAATGTAGTCACTCACGTTGACTACCGTCGACTGGGGCTTGGTCGAAGGGTTCTTGCTCATGCGCTCGATGTTGCTCGGCAGGCGGATTGCTACAAAGTCCACTTGGCGACGGGTTCGAAGCGGGAGGCCACCCTGCGCTTCTATGAAGGAGCGGGCTTTCATCGTGGGGCAAGACATACTTCGAAGTACGCCGCGCCTAACGGTTCAGTGCAGGCGGACATCATTAGTGGCTGGGCCCGAGCACCACTTTCGCTGTCAAACTGCCTATGTTGCGTGCCCGTTTTATGCTAGCTTCAGCGGGGGTGCGCGCTGGCCTAGTGAGTGCTCCCTCTAACTTAGCCTTAAATTCCCGCCTCCACTTGCTTTTCTCGTAGAGGCGGGATTTTTCGAAAGTGCCCTGGGAGTCCGCGAAGGCCACCGCGCTCTAGGCCCTGGCCTCGCCCGCCTTAACTTGGCAACTCACTGAACTTGGCAACTCACTGATCGTTTTAGCGAGAGTTTTTCAAGAGTTGCAGAGGAACGCCATCTCAGCGCTCTCGTTAACGCCTGCAACTAGAGGAGGCATAATGAAAGCTGCCGCAATTCTCGTTCTCGGTACCCTCGCTGTGGCATCAGCAGCAAGAGCCGATCAACCCGGACCTGACTGGATGCCGATGGAACAAGTGAAGGCTAAGGTCATCGAGTTCGGCTATTCCCAGGTCACTAAGCTTGAAGCCGACGATGGACAATGGGAGGGCGAAGGCATCAAGAACGGACAGAAGATGGAATTTCATGCCGATCCCAAGACCGGCGTCGTCGTGCGCGAAAAGCCGGACCACTAACCCTTGAGATACAAGGCGGGTCGCCGGTTGAGCTTACCGACTGCGGCGCCACAATTCACTTCGGAAACAGCTTATCCCGAAGGTAACGCGAAGTTGGCGTCAGCCCAATACCTCGTGGCTTGCACCACACCGTCTTGTCGCGGCCGTTCAACACGGTCGGCCGTCGACTTGCTGCACAGTTGCCAAAAGATGCGCGCGACCCATCTGGCCTATCGCGATCTGATCCGGCGAGAGTTGGCTCTGCACAGATCAGGTCTGCTCGCACCATTGTTTTTGGGATAGCGTCGCGCCGCACTTCCACGCGCGAGATCGACTAGGACCATTGAAAAGAAGCCCGCTCCCAAGGGGGAAACGAAGGCGGGAGCGGGACTGAGTTATCGGGAGGATACCGTCGCGGTACCCTCAACCCGGAGGATAGCAGCCTACCTCGCAACAGGCCACTCCGAAGCTAGTCCCCCGTTGGCGTGATGCGAAACTCAACTACCTCTGGCAAACCGCGCAAATGCTTAGCAAGTCTTTCGGCATTAGCCCTGTCGCGGCTCTTAATGGTCATCCGGTATTCGAACTGCTGCCCGCCTTCGCTTAAGCGGGATGACAGGTTGGCGATCGTAAAACCGTGAGCCCCGATCATCTCGTGGACTTCGCTTTCGCCCATTACTTGATCCCGGGCAAAGCGCAACATGTGATGGGCATAGAATTCACTCGGCAGCCGAGCCTCGATGACTCGGAAGAGCGCGAGCACCACTAGGGTCGCAAGGGCACCTACAGCCGCAGCAAACCAGAAGCCGATTCCAACCAAAATACCGATAGCTGCTGTGACCCAAATGGACGCGGCCGTTGTTAGTCCCCGGACAGTCAGCCCCTCTTTGAAGATGACGCCCGCGCCCAAAAATCCGATGCCAGTCATAATGCCCTGCGCCATGCGGGTCGGGTCCGTCCGGATGGCGTCATGTTCAAGCAACGTCATCCACTGGTGCTGATAAACCGTGACGATCATCAGAATGGCCGAGGCAATGCAAACTAGCGAATGGGTTCTAAAGCCCGCTGGCCTGCCGTGAAACGAACGCTCAAATCCAATCATAGCGCCAATGAGCAGGGCACCCGCTACTCTGACGATTATTACAAGTTCGTCGTGGCCCATAAATCACCTTTGGAAATTCGACCTGGGTCGGCGGCCTTCTTTCCCCTATGCGAAGTCAAAGCAAGGCTGCATTAAAGTGCATGCGCAAACCGCATACAAATGTGTTGGAAAGCCGGTTCTCTCGGCATTCCCGCCAAGGTCCGGTTCTGGCCCATCGGAGACGTTTGCAAGTGCTCCGACATGTTCGGCCTTCGGGGGAACAGCCGACCAGCGACGCTGGCCTCTGTGGCACATCCGCCGCCGCGGAACACGTGGACAAGTCCGAGCCCTGGCGTTTCTGAATCCCTGCCCCGTGCCGCGGAAGACCTCATCGACGGCCCAAACGAGCAGCCCTCCTTTGAAGGCAACCGTCAAGGCAACGATCGCCGTTCCCGCCGGAGGGCGAGATCCAGGGCAGAAGGCCCGCTACGATCACGATCCACAGGACGAGGTTGGGCGCCTGAGCTATTCGAGAACGAACGCCCGGCCACACACGGCCCTTGATCGAGGCGATCGACGACTACGTCGAGCGGATCACCGGCGATCGCACCATGCTGCATGCTCGGTCGTCGAACCTTGGATGAGCTGGTCCCGCACGTTCGATGAACCGAGCCCCCCTGCCCGGTCGCGAACCACTCGAACGCTTCGCTGGACCGGATCAATTTTTTCCGCAGGCCAGTGCTCAACGGAATGCCGGCTCAAGCAGTTGTTCCTCGGCCCTACCCGGTTGAACGGGATGCAACTTGGAATACGGCCCGGCTCATCAAATCGTAGCTTATCGTCGTGGGTTCTTGCGCCGTCTTCCTAGCGACCCGACAAAAAATGAAGCGCTTGCAGGATCTTGCCGCTCCTGGTGTGGAGGATTGGATATCCTCGGCGCGGCGAGAACCAGGGACCAGTAGCTCGCCCCTCTTCCGCGAGAGTGCGCGGTGTTTTTCCGCGCGGAGCTTGCCACTTCTACGGTTCGCGCCGAGTTACGACATTAGATTGCGGGAGCCGCTAGGCTCAGTCGCGCTTGACCGAAGTGAGGTGTGGGGCTCCCGGCTGCGGCTAGCCTCACAAGCCACCGGCGGAATTCTCCGCGAAAAGTGTGGAGAGGTAGTCTGGAGCGGCCGGATTATGGGCGCGATGATCCATGCGCAAGGAGCCGCGAGCGCGCCCAGGAGGCCGTTCGAGAAGCCGACCGGGCGGAGGCGGAAGCCTGGTCGGTCCGCATGGAATGCTACGGGGGCCGTGCGCAGCCCTGCCCGACGATCGATCAATGCTTAGGTGGCGGACTCGCGTGGCTGGAGGTTGAGTGCGCCCGCCGCAAGACACGCGAGCCTGCCACTCGACGTCATACATCAGCATAACCACACGCCGCTCTGGAGTTTAGGCGCTTTTTCCTGCCTCCATGAGCCTCGAACTTCCAGCGATCGGACTCATTTGCCGATGGCGCCTTCGCGCGCAGCCCCGGGCCCGAGCGCACGGGCTAAAACTGTGCTAAACAACGAAACTCAGCACCGTCGTCAAGGGTTCATATGGAGCACCAAATGGCTTCCACGCGGGACGACAGCGTCGCGGAACGGCAGATCGCGGAGGAGCTTTCGCAGCTGACGCGCAAGGCGGAAGACGGTCCCTCGGTCCAGCCGACCATGGACACGTCTCGCGCACCGGCAACGAACCATCAACCGCCGAAACAGCTCCACGTGGCCTTCATCTGCTCTCTGTTGGCTGTGACCTTTGCTGCTTGGTGGTGGTGGTCGTCCTCCGCTCAACCGGCGATGAGGGCCCCTTCGGACCCTTCACCCCTGACGCGGGGCCCCCGAGATGCTGCGGCGCCGAAAGACGCGGCGCCGTCTGCAATCGCCCTATTTTCCGACTTGACGCAGCAGCTGCAGTCGATGACGCGCGATCTCGCTGCCTTGAGGCAAGCAGTCGAACAGCTTAACGTGGCGCAAGAGAAATTGGTCCACGACAATGAAAATGTCGCGCGCCAACTCAAGACAGGCCAGGAAGAACTCGCACGTAACAGCCGTGTCATCGACGATGTCAAAGGGATCCAGATCCAGATGGCGCGCGAAAGTCAAACGCTCACCCATCGCCTCAACGCAAACCAGGAGCAACTCGCCCGCGCCACGGCGAACGCCTCAGCACCAAAGGAGATGATGCCTGAAGTTACGAACGCGATCCCAGAAAAGCCACAGGTCATGCAGGAAGTACCATTGCCGCGTCCACGGCAGTCGGCCAATGTTGCCCAGGCGCCAAAGCCGGCGCCAATTGCCGGACCGAAAGCTATAAAACCCCAACCGTCGTTATCGTGGCCATGGTCGCGCTAAGCCGCGACCGACCTGCTCCTGCGGCCGAAACTAACGCTATGGAGACGGGCGCCGTTGACTGCGACTCCTATTCAGACTTTCGGATCTGGCCCGCTGTCGCCCCGCGGTCCCTTTCGCTACGTAATCGCCCTCCCGTAGACCTTGTAAACCCGCGAAATCATCAGGATGATCGGCGTGTCGTAGCATCGCTCGCGAGACCTTCATGCGAAAATGCGAAGTCGCCGTGCTGGGTCTGGGGCTCATGGGCGGAGCAGCGCTTAACGCATTGCTGGATGCCGGCGTCGATGCGCTCGGCTTCGACCCTGTCGGACCCGGTTCGGATCGAGGCTCGTCACATGGTTCATGTCGAATTTTCCGTCGCTTCAATTTCGAAAACCCCAACTACACCAGCCTGAGCGACGAGGCTCATGCCGGCTGGATCCGGCTGCAGAGCGAAAGCGGTCAAACGGTTCTGACGGAAACCCCTGTTCTGGAGGCCGGCCGTTCCGGCTCCGCCATGGTGGCGTCCTCGCGCGCGGCCGCGATCGCGAAAGGGCGGGCGGATCCGATGTTGACCGCGGCTCAAGCGAACAAGGAATTTCCGGCTTTCACCCTGCCCGACGACTGGGACGTGGTGGTGCAGGACGGTGGTGCGATCCTGCGGACCGGTGTTGTCATGAAACTGATGCGCGCACGCGCCGGGAACCGCGTGATTGCGGAGCGCGCGAGCTTCACGCCGCACCACAACGGCGTGTCGATCCGCACGGCGACCCAAGAGTTCTTCGCCGAGCGCGCGATTCTGGCGCTTGGCCCATGGCTCGGTCGCGCACTCCCGCGACTAGGCGCGCTGCTGAACGTCACCCGACAGGCGGTCGGCTGGTTCGATCCGGCCCGCCCCGACACTGTGGCGCTCGGTCGTTTCCCGATCTTCATTCTGGACCGAGGTCCGAACGACATGGTCTACGGCTTTCCGGACTTCGAACAGCACGGCGTCAAAGCTGCGCCTCACAACCACGGGCGCGTGGTCGACCCCGACGACTGGGGTCCGAACGCCACCGATGCCGAGCTCCGCCCGATCGGCGAAGCCTTGGCCGCCCTCGTCCCGGGCGCGGCCGGGCCCATCATCGATCGCGACGTCTGCCTCTACACCAACACCGCGCCCGCCGACCGTCTGCCCGATGCGGGCGAGGAATTCATCATCGATCGCTGGCCGGATTCCCGCCTAATCGTCTGCTCCGCGTGTTCAGGCCATGGTGCGAAGTTCGCGCCTGCCATCGGGCAAAGGCTTGCCCGACTGGCCACCGATCCGTCCTACGAAGCAGAGTCCTTCTTTCAGCTTTCCCGATATTCTCAATTCGCCTGAGCGGATATCACGGCGTGGCCGGATCGGCTACGCGACCCTGGCGGTGTCACTGGTCGATATGTTCTGCGCCGGCGAGCTTCGGCGCGGGACCTCCGAATTCGCGCGCGACGCAGCATGTGTCCAAGCGGGCTATCGAGATAGCGCTGCACGCCGTAGAACGCGACGACCGCGATGAAGAGGCTCACGTAAAGAATGACGTACTGGAAGGTTTCGGGCGTAAACGACAGCCCCAACAGGGCCGGACGAGGGACCCGGATGCCGTCGGCGCCGGCTCGCGTTCCCTGCGCATCATCTCCGCCTGGACCTTCTGCGCTTCGGCAAGCTTCGCATTGTTGGATTCGAGCATTTGCTGCAGGTCCGCAAGCTGGCGGTCGCGCTCGCCGAGGTCGTCCGCGAGCGCAAGACGCGCCTCGTGGCCTTGGTTTCGGCGATGGCGGTGCGCTCGTCCGCGACTTGGGCGCTGGTCCAAACGAGCACTAGGTTTTGCGCGTGCGAAGTGACGTTCCCTGTGGATTGACTTTGGGATGGGACGCTTCGTTGAAGGCGCGGACAGATCCCAGCTGACGCTCTTACCGGACTGCCTGGAGGATTGGGTATTGGACCACAGCGGGCATTGGAATTACGACACGTGACATTTGGAAATTGAGCGCCCCAGGAGAGCTATACGTCTACTGAAATTCCACATTTGGCTTGCTGCGGTTGAAGACTCGTTTCAGCAGGAATGCCCCTCCCATCCACTCACGCAACGAGCCTCAGCCCATCCTGACCACCGGCGCCGCAGTACCGTCGGGTGAGCCGAGACACCGTCCAGAATTATTGACAGGTCTACTGCGGCGTGTTGAACTTAAGTGCATCCTGCCGGCGCCTCTGCGGCTTTGCACAGACGCGAAACTTAACAAAATTCGCGACGAGGGAGGCAAAGAATGACCCGCAAGTATTTGACGGCAATGGTCGCTCTTCTCGGGAGCGTATTGTCGAGTACGGCACTAAGCGCCCAAGACCTTAAGCTCTACGTGTTCAGTTCCGGCGCGTTGACTCTCGGCAAAGGATTTTTGGTGAACGGCGCACCCATGGAGCCGGCAATCCAGGTTCCGGTCGGTTTTTACGTGATCAAACATCCGAAAGGGAATGTTCTTTTCGATACGGGTAACAACGACAAGATTATCACCGACCCAGGCTACTGGGGTGCCGCTTTCACCGCGTTGAAGCCGGTCAACACGCCAGATGTCGCGATCGATACGCAGCTGAAGAAAATCGATCTTACGCCCGATGATATCACCTATGTCGTGGTGAGCCACCTCCACCTCGATCACGGCGGCAACGTGGCCAAGTTCCCGAAGTCGACGCTCGTCGTGCAAAAGAGCGAGCTTCAGAACTTCTTCTGGCCGGAGCCCGGCACCGGCTCCAATTACGTACTCGGCGACGTCCTGCCGCTGCGCGGAAACATGACACCAAGTGCAAACGCGGTGAAGATGTTGCAGCTCGAAGGCGATCAGGACCTGTTTGGAGATGGCACGCTCGTCGTGAAGCGCTGGGTTGCCCACACACCGGGCAGCCAGATGATGACGGTGCGGCTGAAGAACACCGGCCTCACCATCCTCACCGGGGACAACGTCTACTTCCGGGAGAACGTCGAGCAGAATATACCGCCGAGCACCCCGTTGGTCTATTCGACATCCGGATTCTACTCGGCCTTCGAGTGGATCAGGCGGGAGATGGCGACGCAGAAGGCAAATTTCTTCACTGCCCACGACCCAGACGCGTTCAAGGCGATGAAGAAGGCGCCGGAATTCTACGATTGACCGGCTCGACGCCGACAGTGGACCGGCACCTGACCGATCGACCGCCCCGAGCCCCGGCGGGGCTTGGCATTGCGCCGGCTGAAAGCTCGCGGCACGGCACCGCCGTCGCATCCGTCGAACGGCTGGGCAAACGCTATGGCCGCCGCCAGGCAGTGGACGGCGTCTCGTTCGAGGTGAACGAGCAGGAAGTGGTGGGCCTGCTTGGTCCCAACGGCTCGGGTAAGACCACCATCTTGCGCGTCATCACCGGCTATCTGCGGCCGAGCCAAGGAACTGTCCGCATCGACGGCTTCGACGTGGTCCGCGACGGACACCAGGCGCGTGCGCGGATCGGCTACGTGCCGGAGAACGCCCCGCTCTACGGCCATATGAGGGTGGACGAATTTCTCCACTTCATGGGCCGGTTGCGGGGCTTGCGGGGAGGCGCGTTGCGCCGAGGCATGGAGTCCGCCCGCGCGCGACTCGCGCTCGAGCCGGTCGGCGACGCCGTGATTGGCCGGCTGTCGCGAGGCTATCGGCAGCGCGTCTCAATCGCCCAAGCCGTGCTGAACGAACCCAAGCTGTTGGTGCTCGACGAGCCGACCAACGGCCTTGACCCGCGTCAGGTCATCGAGCTGCGCGGCCTGCTACGGACCCTGGCCCGCGACAGCGCGGTCCTAGTCACTTCGCACGTCCTTGCCGAGATGGAACGCGTCGCCGATCGGGTCGCGATCCTGCTCGACGGGCGGCTGCTCACCGTCCACCACCTAGCCGGCGCCAAGCGCGGCGCCTCGCTCCGGGTCCGCGCCCGAGCGAATCAAGCGGACGAGGTCGCGGCGGCCTTGTCGGGCCTGGCGGGGATCGACAGCGTGACCCGGGAGCAGCCGGATGGGGACTTGGCCGGCTGGCGGGTGGAGGTGTCGGAGGCCGGCGCAGCGCCGCAGGTCGCCGCGACCCTTTGCCTCGCCGGCATCGCCAGCGTCGAGACGGTCGAGACGGCTTCAGACCTGGAGGAGCTGTTCCTCCGGCTTACGGCGAGCCGAGCACTCCAGTGACGGCATTCCTCGCCCTAGTTTCCAAGGAGTTGCGCGCGCTGTTCGTCTCGCCGATCGCTTACGCCGTCATCGCCGTCTTCCTTGTGCTCAACGGCTACGGCTTCGCCGTCACGCTCATCGCCACCAAGCAGGCGACGCTGGTGAACGTCTTCTTTCAGGCGGCCGTGCAACTCGTCCTGTTCGTGCCGCTCGTTACCATGCGGCAGTTCGCCGAGGAACGCCGGGGCGGCACCCTCGAGCTGCTGCTGACGGCGCCGGTGCGCGAGGGGGACATCGTGCTCGCCAAGTTCGCAGCCTCGATGGGCATGCTGCTCGCGATGATCGCGCTCACGTTGGTCTATGCGGGGATACTGGCGCGTTTCAGCACCCCCGATTGGGGGCCGATCTACAGCGGCTACCTCGGCCTCGCTCTGCTCGCCGCCGCCCTGGTCTCGATCGGTCTTGCCGTTTCCGCGCTCACCGCCAACCAGATCGTGGCTGCGGTCGTTTCGCTCGGCGTGTTCGGGATGCTGTGGGCGATTGACGCCTGGGCCGCGTTGCTGCCCTCGCCGATCGACAATTGGGTGCTCGGGTTGTCGCTGCTGGCGCGCTTCCAGCCTTTTGCCCTCGGCGCCATGTACGCTTCGGATTTCGGCTTCTTCCTCGCGGTAACCCTGCTCGGACTGTTCCTCGCCGTGCGCGGGCTGGCCCGGCGCTGACGCCATGGAGCACCCCGAGCTCGACTGGAACGCGTTGCTCTGGGCTGGTGGCTGGCTCGCCGCCGTCCTGGTGCTGTTCGCGACCGGGCTGAGACTGCCGCTGCAGACCGGGCTCGCGGGCTGGCGGGGGCGGGTCTATTCGGCCGGAGTCATCCTGATCGCGCTCGGCGCCGCGGTGCTGGCCAATGTCGCGCTGCATCTGCATGACGTGCATTTCGACCTCACTCGCGAGAAGGTCTATACGCCCTCGGGGGCGGCCATGCGGGCGATCGACGAGGTCTCCCGAGAGGTAACCGTCACCTACTTTTATCGGTCGCAGGATGCCGCGGGACGGCGCGCGCGCGACCTCCTTGCGATCATGGCCCGGCGCAACCCGCTGCTCAAAGTCGTCGCGGTTGATCCGGACCGGGACCCGAGACTCGCGCGCGAGAAGGCAATCCAGATCTACAATGCTGCGGTCGTGGAGGCGGAGGGACGTCGGGTGCTGGTGCAAGGCACGGACGAGACGGAAATCGCGATAGGTATCCAGCGCGTATTGCGCGGTCGCGTGATTACGGCCTGCTTCCTCGAGGGCCACGGCGAGCTGCCGATGGACAACCTCGAGTACCACACGCACCTGGAAAGCGGCGCTGGCCACAGCCACGACGACGCCAGCTCGCAGGTGGTGGAGATGCCGGGCCACGGCGCGGGGCGGCTGCGTCGCGCGCTCGAAGCGCAGGGTTATGAGGCGCGAAAGCTCATCCTCGCCACCGAGGGTGAGGTGCCGACCGGGTGCACCCTCCTCGTCGCGACCAATCCGCGGACCACGTTCCTGCCGGCTGAAAGCGCGGCCTTGCGCGCCTATCTGCGGCGCGGCGGGTCGGCCCTTCTCCTGCTGGACCTGGGTTTCGTGCTCGAACCCGGACTCGCCCGGCTCGTTGCCGAGCTCGGCGTCCGCCCGGAGCAGGAAGTCGTCGTCGATCCCTTGAGCCACTACTCGACCAACCCCGAGATCGTTGCGGTCACGGGCTACGACCCTCACCCGGTTACGCGCTCGGTCTCGCTCACCTTCTACCCCGGCATCCGCCCCATCACGATGCTGTCGACGGCGGGCGACCTCCGCGCCACCCCGCTGCTGCTCAGCAGCCGGGACAGCTACACGCGCACGGTCAAACCGGTGGGGTCACACGCGGTCGAGCCTGACGCGGCGGGTGATAAGGACGCGGCAGTGCCCCCGGTCGCCGGCCCGCGCGTGTTGGGCGTCGCTGTGGAAGGGCGCCTCGACGGCAACTCCGAACCCATGCGCGCCATCGTCGTCGGCGACAGCGACTTCGCCAGCAACTCGTTCTTTCCTTACATGGCAAACAGTGACCTTTTGCTCTCGGCGGCCCGCTGGCTGGCACGTGAAGAGCGCACGACCGCGGTTGCCGCGCGCGTTCCCGTGCCGCCCCTCATCGCGTTGACCGGGCGGCAGTCGAATGCGGTGTTCTTCCTGGTCGTCGTCGCCATGCCGCTCCTGGTGATCGCGCTCGGCTGCGTCGTTTGGTGGCGGCGCCGATGAGGCGGCACGTGCTGCACCCCGTTCTCGCAGCGCTTGCGCTCCTCTACCTCGCGGCGATGGTGGTGAGCGGCGCCATGCCGGTGCAGCGCCAGCTTGTGCGGTTCGAGGCCAAGGGCGTGCTCAAGCGCGCGCCGGAAGAGGTCACGCGGGTGGAGTTGAGCCGCGGCACGCGGCGCGTTACCCTGCTCCGCGCGGGCGAGACGGCGTGGGCAACGCCTGACGGCGTCAACATCGGCACTGCCGGGCTCCGGGTCAGCAAGGCCGTCCAGATCATGCACAATTCCGGGCCTGTCCGTGAGATCGAGGCGGCGGAGCTGGCGGGGAGCGACCCGGCGCCGTTCGGCCTCGACCCACCGCAGCTCTCCGTGAAGCTCTACGGAGGGGACGGCGAGCCGGTTCTCAGCGCCCGCTTCGGCGAGCTCAACCCGGAGGGGTACCTCCAGTACATGCGCATCGATGGCAATCCGCGGCTCTACCTCATGTCCCGCTTCGTCGGCGGCGAATGGGCCGAGGTCATGACTGAAGCGGCCGCGCGATGACGCCTCCTGCCTCTCTCCGCCGCGCGGCGCCGTGGGCTGCTCTCGCGCTCCTGCTACTGCTCGGACCAGCGCAAGGGCACATCGCCGGCTCGATGGGCTATGCCACCGTGAGCCTGCACGGCGGAACTGTCCGATACAGCCTAACCCTCGGCCCCGATGCGCTCGCGGCGGCCGGCGGCGAAGCCGGGGTGCGGCTGGCGCCCCGTGGAGACTACAACACGCTGGCCGATTTGGTCGCGCGCAAAGTCGGCATTTCCGCGAATGGGGTGCGATGCGAGCCGGTGCCCGGAACGGTCACGCCGCCCACGCCCGACCGCGCCAATGCCGTAGTGATCATCGATTACGCCTGCCCTGGTACGCCCCGCGAACTTGTGCTGCGCGACGACCTGTCCGACGTCCTCGGCAACGACTACCACACGTTTGTCCGCGTCGAAGCCCTGGGGAGCGTGCGGCAATACACCCTCGAAGGCGACCGGCGCGAGGCTCGCCTCGCTGTCGCAGCACCGAGCGGGAGCCCTGCGCCCGAGGTTACCGCCGGGAGCGGCGTCTTCGCCTTCTTTCGGCTCGGCATCGAGCACATCCTGACGGGAGTTGATCACCTCCTGTTCGTGCTGGCCCTCGTCCTGGGCGGCGGAGGAATCGGATCCTTGTTCGCCGTCATCACCGCCTTCACGGTGGCGCACAGCATCACCTTGGCCGTGGCGGTACTGGGCGGGGCGTCGCCGCCTAGTTGGATCGTCGAGCCGGTGATCGCGCTGTCGATCGTCTACGTCACGGCCGAAAACATTTTCCTCAGACGCACGGCGTCGTGGCGCTGGGCCGTGGGCTTCGCGTTTGGCCTCGTGCATGGCTTCGGCTTTGCTGGCGCGTTGCTCGATCTCGATCTGCCCCCGGCCGCCCTCGCCGGCGCGCTCGTGTCGTTCAACCTCGGCGTTGAAGCCGGCCAGGCAGCGGTGATCACCGCTTTCCTGCCGGTCCTCCTCTGGTTTCGGCGCGCCGCGTGGGAGCGGCGGGCGGTGAAGGCGCTCTCCGGGCTCGTGCTGGTCGCTGGGCTCGCCTTCCTTGTCGATCGCGTTCTGGTCGCCGCGAACTGGTGAGATGCACTGAGTAGAAACTTCAATCGCAACTCGCTTCGACACGCAACTGCGGAGTATCTACTGCGAGACCTGCACAAGCGTCATGCCGGAAACTTCGGTTACATGGGCGCTATTACTGGATAGCCGACGGTCGATTCATGACTTGACCTCCACGGTCCGGGGCCGCTCCAGCGGCGCACCTAATTAAGCCGAAGGAACCCTGGGGACAAGTCGTAGATGTCTGCTGTGGGTCAACAGCGCCGATTGAGTGGCGCCGTGTCGTGCGCTAACGATTAAAGCCGCCTCGCGGGCCAAACACAGGTTGCGTTTCCATCTTCTTTATTGTTGGCAAGGTACTCAGCCATTTTTGCGCGGAGCGAAACCAAAACTGATCGGCCGGAATCAATTGGTCGCGCTGTTTGATGGCGCCGACGCGCAAGCTTAGGACTTTTGCGCCTTGGCCGATGGGCGCCGAATAGATTGGTGTACCGCAATCAGGACAGAACGTCTGCTCTCGCTTGTTTCCGCTCTCCCCGGTCTTGACGTAAGTTTTCAACGCGCCCGACAGCAATTTGAAACTTCCTTCTTTCGTCGGCACGACCGTACGGAAGGCCGTGCCAGACAACGTCTGGCAATCGGTACAGTGACAGATCAGCACCTTGGTGGGATCAACCTCCGCTTCAAAAGCTATGTAGCCACAATGACACGCGCCGCTGACTTTC
The DNA here is from genome assembly GCF_056429085.1 of Bradyrhizobium sp. CFUWI. Taxonomy (NCBI): domain Bacteria; kingdom Pseudomonadati; phylum Pseudomonadota; class Alphaproteobacteria; order Hyphomicrobiales; family Nitrobacteraceae; genus Bradyrhizobium; species Bradyrhizobium sp. CFUWI. Next base: position 2,361 of record NZ_JBWJZE010000007.1, on the reverse strand, counting down.
ATGAAGCGCTCCCTTTTTGTTGATCCTGCTGTTTCAAGATGCAAGTGCGCGTCGCGGTTCTTGAGCGCATCGCTTTGTCTTCTGTCGGCAGGAAACATACCCAAGACGGGCCGAATGATTGAGAACCACTATCCCCAACGGGCGACACGCATCGCAATGTAGTCGAAATCGATCGCTCCATTCTGCGATGGCGAACCTTCATTGACCGGCCGCCGTGCCCTCCGTTCTTCGTCATGAGGGGACTGTATTTCATGCTCAAATAATGATAATCTTGATATCAGGAAATAGATTGATGAATTTTTGGAACGAATATGAGTAGCCCCGACGAGATGCGGGCGTTTGTCCAAGTTGTCGAGCGCCAAAGCTTTGGAAGCGCTTCTACAGTGCTCGGGCTGACCCCTTCAGCCGTTTCTAAGCTTGTCACGCGGTTAGAGGATCGGCTTGGCGTGCGCCTCCTTCATCGAACGACCCGGCGGCTGGCGCTCACGCCTGAAGGTGACATTTATTTCGCTCGCGCGCGTCAGATTCTTGCCGACATCGAAGAAGCCGAAGCGCAAGTCGCGAAGTTGCGCGCCGCGCCGCGGGGGCATCTGCGTATCAACACCAGCATTGGGTTCGGAATTCATCAGTTGGCACCGGCAATGCCCGACTTCCTGACGCGCTACCCGGAGATCGACGTCGAGCTTGCATTGACTGATCGCGTCGTCGATCTGGTCTCAGAGCACGCGGACATGACGATCCGCGCTGGTCCGGTCGCCGAGACGGCTTTGACGGCGCGAAAGCTCGCGGATGTTACGCGACTACTGTGCGCATCGCCAGCATACCTCACCCGCTACGGCGTGCCGCGAACTCCAGCCGATCTCGCCAGACATAGTTGCATCGTGATGGCGTTTCAGACTCCCTACCGATGGGCATTCCGGAACCATGGAAAGATAGAGGAGATCGAAATTAAACCACGGGTCGTGACCGATAACGCCGAGGCTGCGCTCAGATTGGCGCTTAATGGTGCCGGGATCGTTCGGCTTAGCGATATGGTCGTCGGTGAATCGATCCGCGGTGGCTTGCTCGTACCGTTACTTACGGAAGCTCATCACGTCGAAGCGGTACCGCTGTCGGCTCTTTACCTAGCTGGACGTCACCGTTTGCCTAAGGTTCGGGTGTTTCTCGATTTCCTTGTTGAACGATTTAGCTCCGCGACTTTGCAAGTTGCCGTCGCGCCTGGACGCTCTAATGCATCATCAGTGGTCTAAACTTGGTAGCAACGCGACGGAACGCCCGCTTCGGGTCAACAGGCGACATGCAGTGGGATATCACTCTATGAACAGCAGCCCCCGCTTCTTATCGCCGTCGAACGTATTTACAGCGTCGAACAGCCGCTTCCGCTCGACTAGCCATGGCTGGAAGTTGAAATTGACATCGAGCACGAAAACGAGATCCTCGGCTTCGAAGTAGCCCCCAATTGGGGAGTGATGTCCGCTACCAACACCAAAAATTTGAGCGCGATCGAAATTCACGATGTAGCGTCGGCCCGGATCGTTGGTGCGACGGAGATGCTCCAGAAACTGGTTCTCGCTGAGATCGCGTAAGACCGTAACTTTCCGGCTCATGTTGGTCTGGGCGACTTTGGCCAGCTCGTCGAGCGTGAGACCCATGATGCATACGCCTGTCCAGCAGCTCCATGTACCGGCCAACACCTTGCCCTCCGTGCTTGCCGCCTCGCCAAGCGACCGGTAGGCATTCGCAACAGCTGCAGGTCCGCAGCGAGAGCCATTTGACTGCCAGTCAACATGTCTTTGGAATGTGGCTGCCACGGGCAGGTGCCACGCACGCTCCATAAGCTCCGGAGCACGTGTTACCGATGACGCTATGGCGTCTGATGGCACGTGCGATTGACCGACCACCAGGGCGCCGGCACAGGCCAGAGCCACGGCGATAACCATGCTGCTGATGCTGACGTAGTGCCATCGCTTCATGGGCCAGAACCTAAGCGGCAATGACGAAATCGGCCGGCAAGATTATGTTTTCAAGTTAACCAGCGGGAGGGAGATTTCGTATGAGGTTTCCTTGGCCCTGTGGCAACGGCCGGCCTCGATGGCGGCAGTCAGCCTGTCCCGCTGACGGCCGATAAGCGAGGCAAGAAAGAAGTGGCCGGAGATGAAGAGCTTCGCTGGCACGGAGGGGGACCACCTGATGCAATTAAAACTCAGGACTTGTCGTGCGCGTACTTCTCCAAGAGCAGCCGATTATATTCATCTCTCACGGCTCTTCGTGAAACATGCCTTTTTCGGTCTTTGGCAATCTTCAGAAGATCAGGATCTGTCGGTGCCCGTGATTTCCGCCTAAATCTCGCAAAGAGTCGGG